>CAITZM010000153.1 GCA_903896925.1 uncultured Lentisphaerota bacterium
AGCTGGGAGGGGCGGTGTCCTCACCGCCCCGCATAGTGTGACCGCCGTGCCAAGGCCGCAGAGCCGCGTGCAGCGCCCACGCCCGACGGCTCCGCTGCAGCGGTCCCGCCGCTCCCAGCTAGTGCCTGCGCTAAGCACCTCGTTCTTATCGCTGAACCACCGGGAATCGCGCGCGCAACTGCTCGGCAGGCATTTCGTCCCAAATACCTGGGCAATTTCAAACACGGACAGCACTCGCCCATGTTCCTGTAGCCGCGTTCGTGAGAATGCGGCGCGCCTGACGCAGCCACGCCGCTACCGCAACCTCACGTGGAGCGTGCCCACACTGCCATGACTGTCACCCCTGCTTTGTGGGCGAGGTTTTCAAACCCCACGCGCCCAACCACACTCAGGCAGAGGGCGCAGCAAGCTGCGCCCCTACAAAACCGGCTTGGGTTTGAGGGCAGGTCCTGCTCCGCGTCAACACCTATAGAAATGCCGCACCCATTCCAGTTTCACGGAAGTGCATCGCTCAGGAAAAGCGGCCGGAGGCCGCTTCCACGTAAACCGCCCGAGCACACCCGCGGCAGCCTTTCCAAGGTTCGGAAAAAGTTGGGTTTTGGTTTCCAAGCCTTGGAAGCCTGATTTCTGCGCGATGTCTGTTGTGATGGGTTGAGCTGGCGGCCACCGCGCCGCGCCTGAGGCGGGTAAAGCGCGGCGGCCCTACCCTCTGCACTGTTCCTGAATCTGTGCAATCCGTGAAATCTGCGGATGATCTCTCCGCCGACTCTGCGAACCTCTGCTGCCCTCGGTGACCTCTGTGGTTACGCCGAGCTCACAGCGCGGCGAGGTCGGTCTGGCGGACGACGTTGACGTGGTGGGCGGCGAGGAGGGCGAGGGCCTTCTCCGTGTCGTCAAACCGGAAAACCACCAGCGCCTTGTCGCTGCGCTTCTCGACGAAGGCATACATATATTCGACGTTCAGGTCGTCCTTGCTCAGCAGTTGGAGGATATCGGCCAGGCCACCGGGCTGGTCGCTGACCTCGACGGCGACGACGTCGGTGCGGTTGGCGACGAAGTTATGCTCGCGCAGGACTTTCTGGGCGGCGTCGGGCTTGTCCACAACCATGCGCAGCACGCCGAAATCGGTGGCCTCTGCGATGTTCAGGGCGCGGATGCTGATGTTGTGCTGCCCGAGCAGGCGGCAGACCTCGTAGAGCCGGCCTTTTCTGTTTTCGAGAAATACGGAGATTTGAATAATTTTCACAGATTACCTCCTCACCTGTCAGTGGTCAGTAGTCATTGGTCATTGGTCATTGGTCGCGGTGGATAATGACATAATACTTCATGTTCCAAGTTTCCAGTTTCTCATCCCGCGTCCCTAGTATCGAGTCAATTTTCTTATTTCCCAGACCGCAAATTGCCCGGTTTCAAGCGGTGCTTTGCCATCCAAATTCACAATTCGCAATTCACAATTTTTTTCCCCGCTTCACATCTGTCTTCTGTCGATCACGCGCTTGGCCTTGCCTTCGCTGCGCTGGATGGTGCGGGGCTCGACGAGCTTGACCTTGGCGGCGATGCCAAGGACGGCTTCCATCTCGCGCCGGATGCGGGCCTCGAGGGCCTGCAGGACCTTGATCTCATCGGAAAAGACCTGCTCGTCCACTTCCACCTGGATCTCCAGGTCGTCGAGCCAGTTGGCCCGGCGGTCGACGATGAGCTGGTAGTGCGGCTGGACGCCCTCGATCTGGAGGAGGACGTGCTCGATCTGGGAGGGGAAAACGTTGATGCCGCGGATGATCAGCATGTCGTCGGTGCGACCATGGAATTTGCTGACGCGCGGGCAGGTGCGGCCGCAGGCGCAGGTCGCGTAGGTGATCTTCGTGATGTCGCGGGTGCGGTAGCGGATCAGCGGCAGGCCCTGCTTGGTCAGCGTGGTGAAGACCAGCTCGCCCCACTGCCCCTCGGGCACGGCCTGGCCGGTGTTGGGATCGAGCACCTCGGGCAGAAAGACGTCATGGAAGATGTGCAGGCCGCTCTTGTGCTCGCACTCCTGCGCGACGCCGGGGCCGATGATCTCCGACAGGCCGTAGATGTCGGTGGCGCGCATGTTCCAGTTGGTCTCGATCTCGCTGCGCATGGAGTCGCTCCACGGCTCGGCGCCGAAGAGGCCGACCTCCCAGCTGCTCGCGCGCGGGTCGAGCCCCATGGCGCGGGCGTCGTCGAGCATGAAGAGCGCGTAGCTGGGCGTGCAGGCGAGGATGCGCGGCTGGAAGTCGTTCATCAGCTTGAGCTGGCGCTTGGTCTGGCCGGAGGAGGTCGGCAGCGCGGTGAGGCCCGCCTTGAGCGTGCCGTAGTGGAGGCCGAGGCCGCCGGTGAAGAGGCCGTAGCCGTAGGCCACCTGCACCATGTCGCCGGGGCGCGCGCCGGCGCAGTAGAGGCTGCGGGCGACAACCTCGCCCCAGAGCTCGAGATCGGCCTGCGTATAGCCGACCACGGTCGGGTTGCCGGTGGTGCCGCTGGAGACATGGACCTCGCGGATTTCGGACTGCGGGACGCAAAAAAGGCCGAACGGATAGTTGTCGCGCAGGTCGTCCTTGGTCGTGAAGGGCAGCCGCTCGAGATCCTCGACGCCGCGGATGTCGGCGGGCGCGAGGCCGGCCTTTTCCAGCTTGGCGCGGTAGACCGGCGAGCGTTCATGGAGGTAGGCCACCAGCTTGCGCAGGCGGTCCGATTGCAGATGGCGCGCCTCGTCGCGCGACAAACATTCCATGGCTTGGTTATAGATCATGTACCGTCTCCCAGGTCGGTTTCGGCGCCGAGCAAAAAGATGCGGCGGTTCTCCTCAGGCGCGCGGACGAAACCTTGCGCGAGCGCCGCGAGCCAGATCTCGCGCGACAGCGGCAGAAAGCGGGACAGCACGCCGAGGAGGAAGGTGTTTTCGAAGCGCGGGTCGATGCCGTGCCGGCGCAGCAGCGGCAGGTAGCGGTTGAAGTGCACGCCGCCGGGCTTGAGCACGTCGCGGAACTTTTCGCCCTCGGTGCGGTCGAAGCTGACGATGAAATCGACCTGCCCCGCTGGGATCAGCGGCGCGAAGACCTCCGCGCCGAAGCGCAGGTGGCTTTCCACCGAGCCGCCGCGCTGGCTCATGCCGTGCACCTCGGCCTTGCGGACGTGCAGTCCGGCGCGCAAGGCGGCGAGGCCGCAGATTTCCGCGGCCTTGAGCACCCCCTGCCCGCCGACGCCGCAGAAGAGAATGTTGTGGGTCCTGGTTTCCATGGTCACCCGCACGTCCCGGGGCAGCTGTCGGCATCGGGCTCCTCGCGGATGGGGAGCAGCGCCTCGTAGGCGCAGCGGTCCACGCAGAGGTTGCAGCCGGTGCAGCGCGCGGGGTCGATCTGGATCATGCCGTCCTCGACCTTCGTCAGCGCGGGGCAGTCGATCTCCAGGCACTCGTAGCACTGCTGGCACTGCTCGCGGCGGAAGTCCGGCGGGGCGTTGCGCGTGCGGACGAGCTGCCAGCACGGGCTGCGGGCGATGATGACGCTCAGGGCGTCGTCCTGCAGCCGCTGCTCCAGCGTGCGGCGGAACGCGCCGGTGTCCATCGCATCCACCACGTCCACGTGGTCGGCGCCGCAGGCGCGGCAGAGGTCCTCAAGCACCAGCTTCTGCGTAGGCTCCTCGCGGATCGTCTTGCCGGTCGCAGGATGATGCTGCGCGCCGGTCATCGCCGTCGTGCCGTTGTCGAGGATCAGCAGCACGCCCTTGACGCGGTTGTAGACGGCGTTGATCAGGCCGGTGATGCCGGAGTGGACGAAGGTCGAGTCGCCAACGACGCCGACGACCCGGTCGCCGTGTACGTGGGCGCGGCGGAAGCCCTCGTGGATCGTGAAGCCCGAGCCCATGCAGAGGCAGGTGTGGACCGAGGCCAGCGGCGGCGCGGCGCCGAGCGTGTAGCAGCCGATGTCGCCGGCGACGACGAGCTTGAGGTCGCGCAGGACGGTGAACACGGCGCGGTGCGCGCAGCCTGGGCAGAGCACCGGCTTGCGCGCGGGGAACGGCTTCGCCTGCTTCTCCTCGCCGCGCACGATCGCCGGGATGAATTCCGGCCGCAGCTCGCCGATCTGGAACGACGGGTGCTTCGCGCGCAGCTTCAGGCCGAGCGCCAGCAGATGCGTCTCGATGAAGGGGTCCAGCTCCTCGACCACGACCAACTCCTGCACCTGCGCGGCGAACGCGCGGATCTTTTCGTCGCAGAACGGATACGAGAACCCGAGCTTGAGCACGGAGGCTTCCGGGAACATCTCGCGGACATAGAGGTAGGAAACGCCGGAGGTGACGAACCCCAGCCGGCGGTCGCGCAGCTCGACGCGGTTGAGCGGCGACTGTTCGGCGCATTCGCGCAGCTTCAGCAGCCGCGCCTCGACCACCGCGTGGCGCGGGCCGGCGTTGCGCGGCACCATGACGTATTTGGTCGCCTCGACGCGGAAGGCCTTGTGCGGACCGGCCACGCGCACGCCGACGCTGACATCCTGCTTCGAATGCGCGACGCGCGTCGTCAGGCGCAGAAGCACGGGGGTGTCGAACTGCTCGCTGAGCTCGAAGGCGAGCTTGGTGAACTCCAGCGCCTCGGCCGGGTCGCTGGGCTCCAGGATCGGCAGCTTGCCGTAGAGCCCGACCCAGCGGGTGTCCTGTTCGTTCTGCGAGGAGTGCAGGCCGGGATCGTCGGCGACCACCACGACCAGGCCGGCGTTGATGCCCGTGTAGGCCGAGGTCATCAGAGGGTCCATCGCCACATTCAGTCCGACGTGTTTGCAGGCGGTGAGCGCGCGCGCGCCGCCGATGGCCGCGCCGTAGGCCACCTCGTAGGCGACCTTCTCGTTCACCGACCACTGCGCGTCCACATCGGGGAAGGTCGCGAGCGTCTCCAGGATTTCCGTGGAGGGCGTGCCGGGATAGGCGGCGGCCACCTTCAGCCCGGCCTCCCAGGCGCCGCGCGCCACGGCCTCGTCGCCGGAGAGCAGCCGCTTTTCGTTGTGCAGTTCAGTGTGCATAAAAGAAACGCCGTGCGATGTAGCACGGCGTCGCGAAAAAATCCAGCTTGCGACTATTTATGGGCGTGAATTCAGGCCCGGGTCGCTGCCGGTACCCCCTGGAAGCCGGCGCGGCGGGGCGCGCGGCCGAAAGAATTTCGCCGTGCGAAAAAAATAGGCTTTCGCGGCGGCGCAAAGCGGGTAAGCTGTGCGGCACATTATGGCCGAGCCAACGATCATCACCGCGCCGCCAGCTTTACGGCGCGAGAAAATAAGTTTTGAAGCACTCAAGGTCATCCAACGGCTGCAAGCCCAGGGCTTTCAGGCCTATCTGGCGGGCGGCGGCGTGCGCGACCTGCTGCTGGGCCGGCACCCGAAGGATTTCGACATCGCCACCAGCGCGCAGCCCAACGAGGTCCGCCGCGTCTTCCACAACTGCCGCCTGATCGGCCGCCGTTTCCGGCTGGCGCACATCCTGTTCCGCGGGATGTTCATCGAGGTCGCCACCTTCCGCTCGCCCGTCGTGGCCGAGGACGACACCGAGCAGGAGACCCCGCTGGCCGGCCGCGATGCGCCGCCGGAGGCGTTCCGCGCACGCGACGGCATGATCCTGCGCGACAATGTCTTTGGCACCGCCGAGCAGGATGCGTGGCGGCGTGATTTCACGGTCAACGGGCTCTTCTACGACCCCGAGGCGCACCAGGTGATCGACTACGTGGGCGGCCTGCCCGACTTGGACCGGCGCCTCCTGCGGAGCATCGGCGAACCGCTCATCCGCTACCGCGAGGACCCGGTGCGGATGCTGCGCGCGTGCCGGTTCGCCGGCACGTTGGATTTCCAGATCGAGCCGCACGCCGACCACGCCATCCACGCGCTCCGCAACGACCTGGCGCTCGCGTCGCCCAGCCGGATGTACGAGGAAGTGCTCAAGCTCTTCAACTCCGGCGCGGCGGAGCCCATCTTCCGCCACCTCCATCGCACCGGCCTGTTCAGCGTGATCTTCCCGGAGGCGGGCGCCTGGCTCAACACCGAGGCGGGCGAGGCAGCACAGCTGCGGATCTACCACGCCTTGCGCCAGATGGACGTCTGGAAGCGTCACGGCCACGACATCAACCCAGCGCTCGCCTGGGCGGTCGCCTTCGGGCCCTATCACGAGCACCTGGCGGTCCAGCAGGAGAAGCAAGGGCTCAAGACCTCGCCGGCCCTCGCCATGGCCACCATCAACCATCTGCACGGGCTGGCCAAGCACGTGCAGGTGTTCAAGCACGTCGTCCGCGATGCGAGCCTGATCATGGCGGCGCAGCCGACGTTCGAGAAGACGCGCGAGGGCGTGCGCTCCGAACGGTTCCGGACGCGCCACTACTTCGGCGACGCGCTCGTCTACCTCAAGCTCCGCAGCGCCTGGACCGGCACCGGCGCCGAGCTGGTGCAGTGGTGGCAGCAGCACCTCTGAGCCTTACCGGCGCGTCCGCGTTCCGCCAAACTGCACCCCGCTTGTTTTTCCGCTTCCCCGGCGGCGCGGAATCCGCAATGATGAGCGCGCTTCCGCCGTCGCGCGGAACGCGAGGGAGAAAACATGAACGGCAAACGGCTGATGCTGGTGTTGGCGGCGTGTGCGGTGGGTTCCGGCGCGCAGGCGGCGGACAAGCCGACGGGTGACGCGGTGCTCGCGGTGATGCAGAAGGCGGCGGACTGGCAACTGGCCAACCCTTCGCCCAAGCCGCCGACGTGCTGGGAAAAAGGGGCGCTCTATGCCGGCATGATGGCGCTCGGCGACCTGGCCCCCACCCCGAAATATCGCGACGCGATGATGGACGTCGGCAAGACCAACCAGTGGCAGTGCGGTAAAAAAGTCTATCACGCCGACGACCACGCCGTCGGCCAGATGTACTGCGAAATGTTCCAGCTCTACCGCGAGCCGCAGATGATCGCGCCGCTGCGCGAGCGCTTCGATTTCATCCTCGCACATCCCGACACCGCCCCCATCGCAGGCCCGGTGAACGCGGGCAAGGACGGGGCGAAGGCGATGCGCTGGTGGTGGTGCGATGCGCTCTTCATGGGCCCGCCGGCCCTCACGAGGCTCTACGCCGTCACCGGCGAAAAGAAGTATCTCGACTTCATGGTGCAGGAATGGAAGGCGACCAGCGACTATCTCTTCAACAAGGAGGAGCACCTCTATTTCCGCGACAACACCTACTTCAAGAAGCAGGAAGCCAACGGCAAGCCGGTGTTCTGGAGCCGCGGCAACGGCTGGGTGATGGGCGGGCTCGTGCGCGTGCTGCAGCTGCTGCCGGCGGACCATCCCGACCGCAAATTCTTCGAGGGGCAGTTCGGCGAGATGGCGGAAAAAATCCGCGCGATCCAGCCGGCCGACGGCGCATGGCGCGCGAGCCTGCTGAATCCCGACGCGCACAAGCTGCCGGAGGCGAGCGGCACCAGCTTCTTCTGCTATGCGCTGGCGTGGGGCATCAACCAGGGGCTGCTCGACCGCGCGAAGTTCGAGCCCGCGGTGCTCAAGGCCTGGCAGGCGCTGTGCGGCTTCGTGCAGGATGACGGCAAGCTGACGCACGTCCAGCAGGTCGGCGCGGCGCCGGATGCGTTCAAGGCCGACAACACCGACACCTACGGCGTCGGCGCGTTCCTGCTCGCGGGCAGCGAAATCTTCCGCCTCGTGGGCGACAAGCCCGGCGTCACAGTGCAGGTGACGAACGCGCTCGACGCGTTCCGTCCGCAGCAGACCATCGAGCTGGACCTCGCCGCGCTCGCGGCGAAGCTGCCCGGTGCGAAGGCGGAAACCGTCGCGGTGATGGACGCCCTCGCCGGCCGCTGGATCCTCTCGCAGGTGCTCGACGGCAAGCTGCTGTTCCAGTCCGACTTCCTGCCGAACCAGACCAAGAGCTTCCGCATCATCGCCGGCGTGGACCGCGCCCAACTGCCCGCGCCGACGCTGACGACCTTCGCGCGGTTCGTGCCGGAGCGCGCCGACGACTTCACGTGGGAAAACGACCGTATCGCCCACCGCCTCTACGGCCCGGCGCTCTGGGTACAGGACGGGGTGAAGAAGACCGGCAGCGGCGTGGACGTGTGGTGCAAGCACACCCGCCAGCCGTTCATCAATCATATGTATGAGCGCAGCAAGAACGCGAAGGGCAAGGCAGGCAACTATCACAACGACGACGGCATCGGCGGCGACAATTACCGTGCCGGCACCAACCGCGGCTGCGGCGGCTCGGCCATCTGGGCGGCCGACAAGATGTGGACCGGAAAGTGTTACCAGACGTGGAAGCTCATCAGCGCCGGACCGATCCGCGCGGCGTTCGAGCTGAGCTATGAACCGTGGGAGGCCAACGGCGTCAAGGTATCCGAAGTCCGCCACATCACGCTCGACCTCGGCTCCAACCTCTCCCGCTTCGAGTGCCGTTTCGAGACCGGCGGCCAGCCGATCACTGCGGCGGCCGGCCTGTTCATCCACTCCCCCGACAGCAAGCTCACGCAAGAAGCCAACTGGGCCGGGCTCTGGGAGAAGTTCAGCGAGGGCGACGGCCCCGGCTTCGTCCCCGTAGGCCTGGTCTGGCCCGCAACCGGCGGCGGCCAGTTCAAGCAGGCTGAGAGCCACGCGCTCGTGCTGACCGAACTCAAGGCCGGCACACCGCTCGTCTACTTTGCCGGCGCCGGCTGGAGCAAGGGCCCGGACTTCCCCGACGAGGCGGCATGGCTCGCCTACCTCAAGGCCTTCGCCGCGCGCCTCGCTTCGCCGCTGGCCGTCGACATCAAGTGACGAGCGCGATCCGTCGGATCCGGCCGATCTGACCGATCACGCAGGGCACTCACGAGATACATCATGGTTGCAAAAAAAATCCTCGGTTTGGTTTTGCTCTGCGCCGCGGTGGCGGCGCAGGCCGACGTGGTGCTGCCGGCGACGCCGCGCGACCTCCAGCGCGCGACGTTGCAGTTGCGCGCGAACTGGCTGGGCCTGGACCTGAACAAACCGTTCTCCGAGCAGAAGCCCGCCGACATCAAAGAAGCGTTGCGGTACGCGAGCGAGCTGAAGCCCGACGGCAGCTGGGCGGACATCGATTATGCGAACCCCTGCCGCTCGGCGTGGCCCACCGCCAAGCATGCGGACCGGATCCTGAAACTGGCGATCGCCATGCATCAGCCCGGCATCGCCACCGAGGAGCGCACGCAGCTCAAGACCGCGTGCCTGAAGGCGCTGGAGTGGTGGCGCAAACACGACCCGCAATGCCCGAACTGGTGGTACAACATCATCGGCGTGCCGCAAGCGCTCTCGGCGACGGGGCTGCTGATGGGCACCGACCTCGATCCCGACGACGTGCAGTACCTGCTCAAGAACATCATGATACGCGGCAAGCAAATCCTGACCGGCCAGAACCGCGTCTGGCTTTCGGGCAACAACCTCAACTTCGGACTGTTCATGCAGAGCACACCGATGGTGCGCAGCGCCGCCGACGCCATCTGGGATGAAGTGAAGATGACGACGAACGAGGGCATCCAGCCCGACGCCAGTTTTCACCAGCACGGCGCGCAGCAGCAGTTCGGCAACTACGGCCTCGCCTTCGCCGGCGACATCCAGCACTGGTGGGCGATGCTCCGCAACACGAACCTCGGCATCCCCGCCAAAAAAATGAGAGCGATGCGCCGCTACATGCTCGATGGCCAGGCGTGGATCACGTGGCGCGGCATGATGGACATCAGCTCGATGGGCCGCCAGCTGATGCCGGGCGCGCAGGCGGGCAAGGCCCGCGGCGCCATCCGCACGCTCGAACAGATGGCCGAGGTGGATGACGAGCTCGCGGCGCAATATCTCGCCGCCGCCGCGCGCCTCCAGCCCGGCGCGACGAACGACCTCCTCGGCCTGCGCTGGTTCTGGCGCTCCGACTACGGCGTCTATCGCCGCCCGGACTTCTGCGCGACGGTCAAGGCCTGCTCGCCGCGTGTCATCGGCACCGAGACGTGCAACAGCGAAAACCTGTCCGGACTCCACCTCGCCGACGGCGCGACCTACTTCTACCGCGACGGCCACGAATACGAGGACATCTTCCCCGTCTGGGACTGGCACCGCCTGCCGGGCACCACCTGCACGCGCGCCGCGAACCTCACGCCGGGCGGCAAGGCGGCACAGCTGCCGGGCGAATTCACCGGCGGCGTCACCGACGGCGCGCGCGGTTGCGCGGCGCTCGACTTCCGGCGCGACGGCGTCAGCGCGCGCAAGGCGTGGTTCTTCGACGGCGACAGCGTCATCTGCCTCGGCGCCGGCATCACCGGCAAGGGCGGCGGCGCGCCGGTGCTGACCTCGATCAACCAGTGCCTCAAGCGCGGCGACGTGCGCATGCAGAGCGAGGGCAAGATCGCGCCGCTCAGCGGCAACGTGCACAGCCTCCCGAAAGTCGCGTGGCTCGAGCACGACGGCCTGCGCTACGATTTTCCCGACCTGCCCACGCTCTTCGCCGGCGCGCAGCCGCAGACCGGCAACTGGGGCGGTGTCTATAAGAACGCGGTGACGCCGGCGGACGACGTGACGCTGGACGTGTTCTCGGCGTGGTTCGACCACGGGACGAAGCCCTCCGGAGTGCGCTACGCCTACGCCGTGCGGCCCGCCGCCGCGCCCGCGCCCGTGTTCCAGATTCTCGCCAACACGCCGAGCCAGCAGGCCGTGTACTGGGACCGCAAGCGCGTCGCGGCGGTTTTCTGGACCGCGGGCTCGCTGAATGTGCCGGACGGCCACGTGCTGCGCGTGGACCTGCCCTGCCTGCTCGTGTGGGACGGCAAGAAGGCCACCGTGAGCGACCCGCTCGGCAAGGAATGGGACATCAACGTCACCGTGGACGGCAAGAAGACCACCATCCACCTGCCGCACGGCGGCGACGCGGGCAAGTCGGTCAGCGAATAAGGTCCAAGGCTTGGAAGCCGGCCGCAGGGGTTCTTCCACGGCCTGGATAAAGGAGTTCATCATGAAGACGATTCAGACAGCGGACAGTCAGGCGTATCGGCGGATGACCACGGCGGAACTGCGCGAGCGGTTCCTGGTCGGAGATCTGTTCCAGCCCGGTCGACTGGAACTGGTCTACACCGACGTGGACCGCGCGGTCGTCGGCGGCATCGTGCCGACCGGCGCGCCGCTGACGCTCGAGGGCGGGCGCGAGATGGCCTGCGAGTTTTTCTGCGAGCGGCGCGAGGCGGGCATCATCAACCTCGGCGCCGCCGGCACGGTGACCGTGGACGGCACGGCCTACGCGCTGGCCCCGCGCGAATGCCTCTACCTTGGCCGCGGCAGCCGCGCGGTCAGCTTCGCGAGTGCGGAGGCCGCGACCCCGGCGCAGTTCTACCTCGTCTCCTATCCCGCCCACGCGGCGTTCCCGACGACGCACATCCCGTTCGCGCAGGCGAACCACGTCGAACTCGGCGCCACGAAGGACGCGAACCGGCGGACGATCCACCAGTTCATCCTGCCCGGCCGCGTGCCGAGCTGCCAGCTCGTGATGGGCTTCACGGAACTGCACGAGGGCAACGTCTGGAACACCTTCCCGCCGCACACGCACGACCGGCGCACGGAGGTCTATTGCTACTTCGACCTGCCGGCGAACGGCTGCGTGCTGCACCTGCTGGGCACGCCGGACGAGACCCGGCATGTCGTCGTGCGCGAAAAGCAGGTCGTGCTCTCCCCGCCGTGGTCCATCCACAGCGGCGTCGGCGCCGGCGCGTACCGCTTCGTCTGGGCGATGGGCGGCGAGAACCAGGTGTTTGGCGACATGGACGCCGTGGACCTCACGAAATTCAAGTGAAGGGTGGATGGAGCAAACGAACATCGAACACTGAACATCCAACATCGAACATCGAAGGGAAGAGGCGATGGAGCAGGTGCCGGCGGTAGACTACCGAAAAGACGCTGCGACCGGACGCAAGTTCGACCTGCAGGAGCGGTTGCTGGCTTTTGCGGTGGCCATCATCAAACTGAGCGATGCCTGCCACAAAACGCAGGCAGGCCTGCATGTGGCCGATCAACTGCTCCGCGCGGGCACCTCGCCGTTGTTCAACCATGGCGAAGCCGAGGCGGCGGAATCGCCGCGCGACTTCACCCATAAACTTAAGCTTTGCTTGAAGGAGTTGCGCGAAACACAACGGGCGCTTTTACTGGTGCAGCGCGTGCCACTGGTGGTTGATATCGCCACCGTCACGCCCCTGCTCACTGAAGCCGATGAGTTGATTCGCATCTTTGTGGCCAGCATCCGGACGGCCATGAAGCACATGCTGAAGGAGGACGGCGGCGCCGGGACAACTCATGATCCTGCAGAATAATTCCGGCCTTCGATGTTCGATGTTGAATGTTCGGTGTTCGATGTTCGCTTCGGCAATGGGGTTATATACCCGATGAATACGGAGAAACCGATGGCGCGATGGATGTACCAAGGTGTTTGGTTGGCGGCGTGCTGCGCGGGCCTGCTGGGTCCGGCGCCGGCCGCGGAGCGGGTCACCTTTCACGTGCAGCCCGCGGGCGACGACGCCGGTCCGGGTTCGGCGGCGCAGCCGTTTGCCACGCTCGAACGGGCGCGCGACGCCGTGCGTGCCGCCAAGTCCGCAGGACCACTGACCGGCGGCGCGGAAGTGGTGCTGCACGCGGGCCGTTATAGCCCGCGCCCGAAATTCGTCCTCACCGCCGCGGACTCCGGGCTCGACGGCGCGCCCGTCGTGTACACGGCCGCACCGGGGGCGGAGGTTTCCATCACGGGGGCGCTGGAGCTACCGGGCTCGGCCTTCCAGCCGCTGGCCGAGGCCGCGCTGCGGGCGCGCTTGGAACCCGTCGCCCAGCAAAACGTGCTATGGGCGGACTTGAACGCTCTGGGCGTGCCCAGAGGTCCGCAGCTCAACGACAGCTTCCGAATGCCCTGCCCGGTCCAGGAACTGTTCTGCAACGGGCGCCGGATGACGCTGGCGTGCTGGCCCAACGAGGGCTGGGCGACCATCAAGACCATCGTGGACCCGGGCACCATGCGGAACAACGGTTCGGTCTCCGACTCGGCCGACCCGAAGAAGCCGCGCCCCAAGGATAACCGGGGCGGCGTGTTCACCTATGAGGGCGACCGCCCGGCGCGCTGGAAACCCGAGCAGGGACTGTGGCTGCATGGCTTCTGGTGCTTCGACTGGTACGAGGATGTCATCCGCGTGGCCTCCATCGACCCGGTGAAACACGAGATCGCGCTGAAGGTCGCCCATACCTACGGCGTGCGGAAGGGCAACCCCTCGCCGCGCCGCTGGCGCGCGGTCAACGTGTTCGACGAGCTCGACCGGCCGGGCGAATATTTCATCGACCGGGAAACGAACCGGCTCTTTTTCTGGCCGCCCGCACCGCTCGCCGGGGCCCGCCTCACGCTGGCGACGCGCGAGGAACCGCTGCTGGTGGTGGAGGGCGCGGCCCACCTGGTGCTGCGCGGGTTGACCTTCGAGGAAACGCAGGGCGACGCGCTGCGCGTGAAGGATGGCCGGCATGTGAGCATCGAAGGCTGCTGCCTGCGGAACATCCGCAAGCTGGCGATCCACCTGGACGGCGGCGAGAGCAACCGCATCTTCGCCTGCGACATCCACGATACGGGCACGGGCGGGATCTTCCTCGGAGGCGGCGACCGCAAGACGCTGACGCCCGCGGGGCACGTGGTGGAGAATACGCACATCTGGAACTTTTCGGTGCACCAGCTCACCTACGCCAGCGCGCTGCACCTCTCCGGCGTGGGCAACAGCGCGCGCCACAACCTCATCCACGACGCGCCGCACCAGGCGGTCACCGTGTCCGGCAACGACCATGTGTTCGAGTACAACGTGGTGCACGACGTGTGCGTCTCCGCCGACGACGCGGCGGCGTTCTACAAGGGGCGCAACCCCTCGTGCCGCGGCAACGTGCTGCGCTACAACTACTGGTACGCGATCGGCAGCCCGCGCGGGCACGGCAACGCGGCGGTCTACTTTGACGACGGCGACGGCGGCGACACGGTGTTCGGCAACGTCTTCTACCGCTGCGGCGACCCGGGCAAAGGCGCCTTCGGCACGGTGTTCTCGCACGGCGGCCACGGCAACCTGGCCGAGAACAACATCTTCATCGAGTGCAAGCGGGCGCTGGGCTCCGCGCCCTGGAACGACAAGCGCTGGAAGGATTTCATCGCGGCGCCGCTGTGGCAAACCCGGCTGCTGCAGGAGGTCGACATCACGCGGGCCCCCTACACGAACCGGTACCCGGAGCTGATCGGGTTCATGAACCCGCAGCCCGGCGCGGTCCGAGACAACATCGCGCGCCGCAACCTGCTCGTGCGCTGCGGCGAACTCAAGAGCGGGCGCTGGGACACGAACGGTGTGAACCATGTCACGAATGACGACCCCGGCTTCGTGAATGAGGCCGCTCACGACTTCCGGTTGAAGCCGGGGGCCGTCGTGTTCACGCGCATCCCCGGCTTCAAGCCCCTGCCGTTTGAAAAGATGGGCCTGTATCCCGTCCAGGTGGGCGTCCGGCAGGACAAGGCAGGCGGGGCCACAAGCCTCAAGAGGACAGAATGAGCAAGCGGCCCGCCCACCCGGCAAGCCCCATCCGCAGCGGCAACCTTACAGTCAGCAGAGCGAACAATTAAATAGTACGGAGGAAACCATGAGCGGCATATTGGATAGATTCAAACTGGACGGGAAAGCGGCGATCGTGACGGGCGCGGCGCGTGGACTGGGACAGGCGATGGCGCTGGCGCTGGCCGAGGCCGGCGCGGACGTGCTGGCGGTGGATGTACTCGACGCGGGCGAGACGCGGGAGAAAATCCGCGCGCTCGGCCGCCGGTGCGAGACGCTGACCATCAACCTCACGGCGCCGGACGCGCCCACGGAAGTCGTGTTGAAAGCCGTCGCCGCCTTCGGCACGGTGGACATCCTCGTCAACAACGCCGGCATCATCCGCCGCGCGGACTTCCTCGACTTCAGCGAGCAGGACTGGGACGACGTGATGGACTTGAACATCAAGGCGCTCTTCCTGCTGAGCCAGGCCGCCGCGCGCATCATGGTCCCGCGCGGCCAGGGCAAGATCATCAGCGTCGCCTCGATGCTCTCCTTCCAGGGCGGCATCCGCGTACCTTCCTACACCTCGTCAAAAAGCGCCGTGATGGGCCTGACGCGCCTGATGGCCTGCGAGCTGGGCCCGAAGGGCATCCGCGCGAACGCGATCGCCCCCGGCTACATGGCCACCGACAACACCACCGCGCTGCGCGCCGACGCCGCCCGCAACCAGGCGATCCTCGACCGCATCCCGGCAGGCCGCTGGGGCACGCCGGACGATTTGAAAGGCACCGTGGTGTTCCTCGCCTCGGCCGCGTCGGACTATCTGAACGGCCACACCCTGGCCGTGGACGGCGGCTGGCTCGCGCGGTAAGCGGGCCGACAGGCCAGGCGGCGGAACGCTGATGAGACGCCCTGCAACCCATACCAGTTCCCGCCAGCGCGCCCCCCACCCCGGGCGGTTGGCCGTGGTGTGCGTAGAGGCGGCCGTATGAAAAGAAACCCGCCGCGCCCACGCAGCCCCCACGGTGCCGGGCGCCCGCCAGCGCTGGGCGCTCCGCTGTCCCGGTCGCTGCTGGACCTCGCGCCAGCGTTCTGCGTGATGCTCCAGCACGGGCAGGTGGTGCAGGTGAATGAACACTACCTGCGAGAGAGCGGCTATGCGCGCGAGGAGGTGTTGGGCCAGCCGTGCGAACGGTTCCTGCACCCGGAACACCGGGAGCGGCTGATCGCCCAGGCGGAGGAGCAGTTGCGCGGCAAGGCCGTGCCCTTGCAATTCGAGCTCCGGCACATCCTCAAGTCCGGCGAAATACGCTGGGCCGACTGCCGGACGACCGTCATCGACTTCCAAGGACAGCCGGCGCTGCTGGCCGTGGCGGTGGATATCACCGACCGCAAGCGCGGGGAGGAGACGCGGCGCGCCGAGGAGCACAAGTGCCGGCAACTCTATGACAGCATGCACGAGGCCTATGTGCGCACCGACCTCAACGGGCGCATCCTGGAGTTCAACGAACCCTTCCGCTGCCTGCTGGGCTATCCGGAGGAGGCACTCCTGCAACGCTCGCAGCAGGACGTGACCCCCGCCGCCTGGCACGCGCTGGAGACCACGCTGCTGCTGGGCCCGGTGCTGGAGCGCGGCTACTCCGAGGTGTATGAAAAGGAGTATCGCCGCCAGGACGGCTCGGTTTTCCCGGCGGAGCTGCGGACCTGCCTGTTGCGGGATGAGCGGCACCAGCCCTGCGGCATGTGGTCGCTCGTGCGCGACATCACGGCGCGCAAGCAGGCCATGTATGCGCTGCAGAACACCCAGGACAAACTAGAGAGCAAGGTGCTGGGCCGGACCATCGAACTGGTGGAAACCATCGTCTCCTTGCGCCGGCAGATCAATGAGCGGGAGCAGGCGGAGGCCGCGCTCCAGCACGAGAAAGCACTGACCGATGCGATCATCGCCAGCATGCCGGGCACGTTCTACGTGCTCGACGCACGCGGATATTTCGTCCGCTGGAATCAGAACCAGCAGGAGTTGGCCGGCTTGACCGCCGAACAGCTGCGCGCCACCGAGGCCGTGACGCTCGTGCAGGCGGAGGACCGGCCCGCCGCCCGGGCGCAGCTGGCCAAGGCCTGGCGGACCGGCCAGGGCGAGATCGAAGTGCGAATCGCGTTCCGTCCCGAGGCCCCCCTGCGCCACTATCTGTTGACCGGCCGGCGGATCGAACTGGGCCACGATATGTTCCTCGTTGGATGCGGCATTGACGTCACCGAGCGCAAGCAGGCGGAGGCCGCGCTGCGGACCAGCGAGGAGCAGCATCGCCTGCTGGTGCGGCAGTTGTACGCCGGTGTCGTGGTGCATGCGCCGGACGGCCGCATCCTCCTGGCCAACCCCGAGGCCTGCCGGTTGCTGGGCTTGGCGGGCAACGACGGCCCGGACAAGATCGCCGCCGGGCCGGCACGGCCTTTCGTACATGAAGATGGGCGGCCCATGCCGCCCGAGGATACCCCGGTCCGGCGCGTGGCCGCGACGCACCGGCCGCTGCGCGATTATGTGGTCGGCGTGGATCGCCCCGCCCGGCAGGACCGCGTCTGGTTGCTGGTGAGCGCCTTCCCCGAATTCACGGCCGCCAGGGAACTGCAGCAGGTCGTGGTGACCTTTGTGGACATCACCGAGCGTAAACGGGTGGGCCTCCAGATGGTGGAAGCCATCGAGCGCGAACAGCGGCGGATCGGCCATGATCTGCACGACGGGGTCGGCCAACAGATCGCCGGCTTGCGGCTCTTGAGTTCCGCGCTGCGGCGCCAGCTCGAGGAGAAGAAAATGGCGGAACACCTGCAGGTCGCACGTTTCGAGGCGCTGCTGACTGGGGCGTTGACCCAGGTGCGCGAGCTTTCGCGCGGACTGCTCCCGGTGGCGGCCGACCACCACGGCTTGATGAGCGGTCTGGCGGCCCTGGCGCAGCAGGTCACGCAGCTCTTCGGCGTCGCCTGCCTGTTTGAATGCCCCGCGCCGGTGCTGGTGGCCGACGGACAGGTGGCCTCCAATCTCTACCGCATCGCGCAGGAAGCGACGCGCAATGCCGCCGCGCACGCCGGCCCGAAACACATCTGGATCCGCCTGCTGGCGCACGACGACGGCGTCCAGCTGGTGGTGCAAGACGACGGCCGCGGGCTCGCGCCCGCGCAGCACGGGCGCAAGGGGCTCGGGCTGGACATCATGAAATACCGGGCGGCCTCCATTGGCGCCACCTTCGAACTGCACAGCACAGCCCAAGCCGGGACCAGGCTCACCTGCACTTTGCGCACCTCAACCCACATCGGGAGTCACGATGCCCAAGCCTAAAGGAAAACAACGCCAACGCACCCGGATCTTTCTGGTCGATGACCACCCGCTGGTGCTGGAGGGGCTGACCCAATGCCTGCAACAGGAACCGGGCTTCACGGTGGCAGGTCACGCCAGCAACAGCAAGGAGGCGCTCCGCGCCATCAAGGCGGCGCCGCCCGACATCGTCATCGTGGACATCGCCCTGCCGGGGCGCGACGGGCTGGAACTGATCAAAGACCTGCAGGCGCTGCAGCCCGCCTGCCGGTGCCTGGTGCTCTCCATGTTCGAGGAAGAGCTCTACGGGGAACGCGCGCTGCGCGCCGGCGCCCAGGGCTACGTCATGAAGCACGAGCCGCCGGAGACCTTGATTGCGGCCATCCGCCAGGTGCTGGCCGGCAACCTCGTCGCCGGCACGGTCATCATGCAACGCGCGCTCAAGTGGAACCTGCGCCCGCCGGAGGCCCACGCGCTGGCGCCCGAGCAGGAGCTCACCGACCGCGAACTGGAAGTCTACCGGCTGATCGGCCTCGGCCGGCGGCGGCCCGCCATCGCCGCGCAACTGGACATCAGCGTCAAGACCTTTGAGGCGCACCGGGCCAACATCCGCCGGAAGCTCGGCCTCAGCAGCGCCGGCGCGCTCCTGCTGCGCGCCTCCCAGTTTGTCCGGGAGTCGGCGTGAAGCGCCCTGTCCAACAGATAGGATTATGTCCTATGCCTGATTAGGACTCCGTCTGATAGGCAGACGGCCGCCCTTCCGGCATACTCACCCCCGTCGAGACAAGCGCGTCATGGAGGTCGGGGTGCGGTGCTCTTCAAGGTAGTTCAAGGCAGGCGGTTCACCGGTTCGCAGGTTTCATATTCCATCCCCCCCCACCGGGGTCCCTTGCCGGCCGCATCGAAAGGCTTGCCAGCCGCGCGCCCGGGGAGGATAATCACTCCGTGGTGGAAAGGCTGGCCCGCCGGCGCGGGCGGTGCCCTCCGCCGCAAAAGCGAACGGATAAAACAGGAGCCGCCATGAAAAAGCGAATCATGATTGTGGATGACGAGGCTGCTTTCACCCGCATGATGAAACTCGTGCTGGAGAAGAGCGGGCGCTACGAAGTCATCGGCGAGAACAAGGCGACCCAGGCCCTCGCGACCGCGCGCAATTTCCGCCCTGACCTGATCCTGCTGGATGTGGTCATGCCCGAGATGGACGGCGGCGATGTGGCGGCGCAAATCCAATCCGACCCGGCGCTCAAAAGCATCCCGATCATTTTCCTGACCGCCCTGATCAGCGAGAAAGAAGTGCTGGGCGGCCCCGTCACCCGCGCCGGCTACCGCTTTCTGGGCAAGCTCGCCAGCGACACCGACCTCATCGCGTGCATCGAGCAGAATCTCGCGACGTAACGGGCGGTCCGCCTCACGCGCCCGGCGACGCCTTGAGGGTGATGGTCGCCTTGGCGCCCCCCTCGCTGCGGTTGCCCAGTTCGATCAGGCCGCCATGCAGTTCCACGATGGTGCGCGAGACCGACAGCCCCAACCCCGTCCCCTGTCCGGCGGGCTTGGTCGTAAAGAACGGGTCAAAGATTTTATCCAGCTTGTCCGCCGGAATCCCGGAACCGGTGTCCTCCAACTCCGCGACCACGATGGGCTCTCCCACCTGGAAGCGTTCCGCCTTGCTCCCGCCCAGGTTGGTGCCCACGCCGGCGACCACGGAGGTGTAGGTCCGCACCGTCAACAGACCGCCCTGGGGCATGGCATGGAGGGCGTTCTCGATGAGGTTGATGAACACCTCGGCCATCTTGGGCCGGTCGAGCGGGCAGAGCGGTAAGTCCGCCTGCAGTTCCTTGACCACCCGGACGTGCCCATCCAGGATTTCATGCTTCATGAACAGCAGGGCCTGCGACACCACGCCGTTCAAGCTCTCGGCCTTCAGGGTCAGCTGGCTCGGCCCGGCGAACTCGAGGATGCCCCGGATCACGCCGTCCGCACGCGCGATCGCATCGCGCATATCCTCCAGCACCGTGGCCACCACGGTATCCTGCGGACCCAGCGTCACCGCCAGATAGCCGATGCCGCGCAGGATCACGGACAACGGATTTTTCACCTCGTGGGCCACGCCCGCCGCGAGCCGGCCGATCGTCCGCATCTTCTCCATGTCGATCAACTGCATCTGCGTCGCCCGCAGTTCGCCGTGCGCCCGCTGCAGGTCGCTCAGCGCCGTCTGCAGTGCGGCGTGGCTCCGGGCCAGTTCCGCGTGGGTCCTGAGCAGTTCCGCCTCCGCCTGCTTGAGCGACGTCACATCGCGGTTGATCCCCACCGTCCCCATGATCTTGCCGGCATAGTCCCGCAGGGGCACCTTGATGCTCAGCACCCAGTGCGGCTGCCCACCCTGGTCGCACACCAGCGCCTCGCGGTTGACCAGCGGCTGCTCCGACTGGATGATGCGTTCCTCCTCGTCCATGAACTGCCGGGCCAGCTCGCCCGGGAAATAATCGTTGTCCGTCTTGCCTTCCAGCGCGGCCGAATCCGGCGCGCCGAGGAACCGCGCCAGCGCGCTGTTCGTGCGCACGAAATGGCCCGTGACATCCTTGATGAAGATATGGTCCGGCAGGCTGTCGATCAGGGCCTGCAGCAGGTCGCGCTCGTCGCCAAACGCATTCTCCACCTTTTTGCGCTCGACCGCATAGCGGATGGCGCGGACCAGCAGGCGGTGGTCAATGTCGCCCTTGACGAGGTAATCCTGTACCCCGCCCTGCACCGCGGTCAGCGCCAGCGCCTCGTCATCCATGCCGCTGACGATGATGATCGCCACATGCGGGGCCAGCGCATGCACCCGCTGGAACGTATCCAGACCCTGGCCGTCCGGCAGCCCGAGATCCAGCAGCACCAGGTCCGTATTGCTGTGCGCCAGCCGGTCCAGCGCGGCATCCAGCCGGGGCACGGCGGTCAGTTCATACGGCTCGTGCATGGCGCTCTGCAGCAGCCCCGCGATCAACTGGGTCTGCGTCGCATCGTCCTCGACATGCAGGATGCGCAGCGGATGGGCGCTGGGCGGGATGGCGCGCAGATTGGCCCGGAGCCGGTCGCGCGTTTCCTTGAGCGCAGCCTCCGCCAGCTTGCGGGCGGTGATGTCCTCGATCATGCCGATGCCGCCGCAGACCCGGCCCTGCGCATCCAGCAGCGGCACGAACTGCATCTGGCCGAAAAAAGTGGCCGCCCCCGCCGTGGCCTCGAGCGCCCCTTCATAGCGCGCGCGCTGGCCGGCGAGGGCTTCGCGCAAGGCCGGCAGCAAGCGCTGGTCCACCAGCCCGGCCAGGTCCAGGCCCGTCAGCGCTTCCCGCGTCGAGCGGAACATGCCGGCCAGCAGATCGTTGCAATCCGTAAGGCGCAGCTGCGGGTCGAAGAAAAAGATGCCCATCGGCGACTGGAAGAAGAGCAGGCGGTAGCGCTCCTCGCTTTCGTGCAACGCCAGCTCGGCCCGCTTGCGTTCGCTGATGTCGCGCACCACCCCCTGGACCGCGAACAGCCGGCCGTCCGCATCCACCATGCCGTTCGTGGTCAACTCCGCCCAGACCCGGCTCCCATCCTGGCGGCGGATCTCGAACTCCACGCTGCTCGCGGCGACGTTGCCGGCGATGCGCTGGCGCAACCGGCCGAGCACCAGCGCGTGGTATTCCGGCGCCACCACGTCCAGCACGTTCATGCGCAACAGCTGCTCCGGGGGGTAGCCGCTCAAGCGCTCCGCCGTCGCATTGGCGAAGAGGAAATCGCCGCGCAGGTTGATCTGGAAGATCACCTCGCGCGTATTGTCGATGATGCGCTGCAGGTGCTGCTGCGAGCCCTGCACGGCCTGCTCGGCCCGCTTGCGCTCGCTGATGTCGCGCACCACCCCCTGCACGGCGACCAGCTTGCCGTCCGCGTCCACCACCCCGCTCGTGGTCAGCTCCGTCCACACCGTGTGCCCGGACTGGTGCCGGATCTTGAACTCCGCGCTGCTCTCGGCGCTGTTGCCCGCGACCCGGTCCTGCAAACGGCCCAGCACGAGCGGATGATGCTCCGCCGCCACCACGTCGAGGATGGTCATGTGCACCAGTTGCTCGGGCGTATAGCCGCTCAGCCGCATCGCCGCCGCGTTGGCAAAGATGAAGTTCCCCTTCAGGTCGATCTGGAAGATGATCTCGCGCGTGTTGTCGATGATGCGCTGTAGATAATGCTTGGACGCCTGCACCGCCATCTCCGCCCGTTTGCGCGCGCTGATGTCGCGCACCACCCCCTGCACCGCGACCAGCTGGTCCGCCGCATCCACCACCCCGCTCGTGGTCAGCTCCCCCCAGACCCGGTGGCCATCCTTGTGCTTGATCTCGAACTCGACGCTGCTCTCGGCGATGTTGCCGGCGAGGCGCTGGCGCAGCCGGCCCAGCACCAGCGCGTGATACTCCGGCGCCACCACGTCCAGCATGCCCATCTGCAACAGCTGCCCCGGCGCATACCCGCTGAATTTTTCCGCCGTCGCGTTGACGAAGATGAAGTGGCCCTGCAGGTCGATCTGGAAAATGATTTCCCGCGCGTTGTCGATGATGTGCTGCAGGTAGCGCTTGGACGCATACAGCGCGACCTCGGCGCGCTTGCGCTGGGTGATGTCGCGCGCCACGCCCTGCACCGCGACCAGCTGCCCCGCAGCGTCCGCCACGCTGCCCAGGCTCAACTCCAGCCAGACCCGGCGGCGGTCCTTGCGCCAGATCTCCACCTCCAGGCTGCTGTCCGCCACGGCGCCCGCGGCCCGCTGCTGCAACCGGTCGCGCACCAGCGCGTGGTAATCCTGCACCACCAGCGCCCACAGGTTCAGGCTGAGCAATTCCTCCGGCGTGTAGCCGCTCAAGCGTTCCGCCGCCGCATTGGCAAACAGGAAACCGCCCTGGAGATCGATTTGAAAGATCGCGTCGCGGGTGTTATCCAGAATCTGCTGCAGCTGCTGCTGTTGCGGGAGCGCCGTCTCCGGCGCCTCGCCGCCTGACCGCTGCGCTCCTGCCTCCTCCGCTCGTCCTGCCTTCATGCCTGCCTCCTCCGATAAAGATGCGCCGTGCCGGCCGCACCGAGGATGATAGGCAACCCGCGCCCGCTTGGCAACCGCAACCGTGCCGGGCTGGCCCGGGGCGCCCGCCGGCTCCAAGCGCAGAGAAATAGCTTGCGGTGGTTTCCAATCCTTGGAAAAGTGCGCCGCGCTTTACGAAAGGAACGTCCATGACGGTAAAACTATTCGCCATCGGCCTGGGTTTGATCGCAGCCGCGACGGGGTCCGCCCGCGCGGAGGGGTTCGCGCTCAAGAACGACGGCGCGCTCTTCGAGGTCGCGCCGTGCAAGGCGCTCGACCTGACCGACGAGCTCACGCTCGAAGCCTGGGTGCAGGCCGACAAGATGGATGGCGCCGGCGGCCGCATCATGGACAAGTCGACGTCGGGCACCTCCGAGGGCTACATGCTCGACACGCATCCGGGCAACTCGCTGCGCTTCCTCACCATGGGCGGCACGTGCCGCTTCAATGCCAAGCTTCCGGCCAACAAGTGGAGCCATGTCGTCGGCGTCTTCAGCGTGCCGAAGAAAACGATGCAGCTTTTTCTCGACGGACACCTGGTGGCCCACCGCGACGGCGAGCTCAAGCCGATGATCGTCACGAAAAATCCGCTGCGCATCGGCAGCGACCCGCGCGGCGACAGTCGCTTCCGCGGCCGGATCGCGCGCGCCGCGGTCTATGGCCGCGCGCTGACGGCGGCAGAAATTGCGCAGCGTTGCAGCGCAGGCGCACCGCAAGCCGCGGCGCTCCCCGGCGTGCTCGGCGACTGGAAATTCGAGGCCGCACCGGCGCGCGAGATCAAGCCGGTCGCCGGCGCGCTCGCCCTGACGCTCGCCGGCCGCGATTGGGGCGCGCTGGCGGGCCGCAGCGCGGAAATCTCCGGCGCCGCGCAGGCGCCGGCGGCGCCGCTGTGCCTCTGGTATCGCGCCCCGGCGAAGACCTGGGAGGAAGCCTTGCCGGTGGGCAACGGCATCATGGGCGCGATGGTCTATGGCGGCGCGCCGACCGAGCACATCCAGTTCAACGAGCACACCGTCTGGACCGGGCAGCCCCATTCCTACGCGCACACCAATGCCGTCCGGGCGCTGCCGCAGATGCGCGCGCTGCTCCAGGAAATGCGCGTCGCCGAGCGCGAGGCGTTCAAGCTCGACCCGAAGGGCGAGAGCAAACCCGCGAAGGAAAAGCTGAAACTCGCACGCGAGAAGCAGAGCGCGGCCGACAAGCTCGGCATGCAGGAATTCATGAGCGAGCCGCTGCACCAGAAGATGTACCAGCCGTGCGGCGACCTCTGGATTGACTGCGCCGGCCAGGACAACGTGTCGGATTTCCGCCGGTGGCTCGATCTCGATACCGGCATCGCCACCACCGAATACAAGGCCGGTGACACCTCGTTCCGCCGCGAGGTCTTCGCCTCGCATCCCGACCGCGCCGTCGTCGTACGCCTCACGGCCCACGGCCCCGGCAAGCTCGACTGCGTCGCCCGCTTGAGCAGCCCGCACAAGGAAGCACAGACCGCCGTCGAGGGCGGCGACACGCTCGTGCTGCGCGGGCTGGTCGAGGCCGACGGCATCAAGTTCGAGAGCCGCGCCGTGCTCGCCACCGAGGGCGGCAGCATCAAGGCCGAGGACGACGGCCTGCATGTCACGGGCGCCAGCGCGCTCGTCATCCGGCTCGTCGCCGCGACGAACTTCAAAAACTTCCGCGACATCACCGGCGACCCCGCCGCGTGTGTCGCGGCGCTGTTGAAAAGCTCCGCGGGCAAATCGTGGGCGCAGTTGCAGCAGGCCCACGTCGCCGACCATCAGGGCCTGTTCCAGCGCGTCGCGCTCGACCTCGGCCGCACGGAAGCCGCGCAGTTGCCCACCGATGAGCGCATCAAGGGCTTCGCCACCGGCAGCGATCCGCAGCTCGCCACGCTCGTCTTCCAATACGGCCGGTATCTCCTGATCGGCTGCAGCCGCCCCGGCGGCCAGCCCGCCAACCTGCAGGGCGTCTGGAACGCCAGCATGCGCCCGCCGTGGGACAGCAAGTACACCTGCAACATCAACACCGAGATGAACTACTGGCCCGCCGAGCCGACCGGCCTGGGCGAATGCCAGCTGCCGCTGTTCGACGCGCTCGCGGAGCTTTCCGACAGCGGCCGCGAGGTGGCGAAGGAGCACTACGGCGCGCGCGGCTGGGTGGTGCATCACAACTTCGACCTCTGGCGCGGCGCGGCGCCGATCAACGCCGCCAACCACGGCATCTGGGTCAGCGGCAGCGGCTGGATGGCCACGCACCTCTGGGAGCATTTCCTCTTCACGCAGGACAAGGCGTTCCTCGCCAAGACCGCCTATCCCCTGATGAAGGGCGCGGCACAGTTCTACGCCGACTTCCTCGTGGAGGATCCACTGACGGGCTGCCTCATCAGCGGCCCGAGCAACTCGCCCGAGCAGGGCGGCCTCGTGATGGGCCCGACGATGGACCACGCGATCATCCGCACGCTCTTCCGCCAGACCGCCGAGGCCGCGCAACTGCTCGGCGCCGACGCCGGCTTTGCCGCAGAGCTGACGGCCAAGGCCAAGCGCATCGCGCCCAATCAGGTCGGTCAATATGACCAGCTCCAGGAATGGACCGAAGACAAAGACAACCCCAAGAACACGCATCGCCATTGCTCACATCTCTGGGGCGTCTATCCCGGCGACGACATTACGTGGCAGGACCAGAAGTTCTTCGCCGCCGCGCGCCAATCGCTGCTCTACCGCGGCGACGCAGCCACCGGCTGGAGCATGGGCTGGAAGGTGAACTTCTGGGCGCGCTTCCTCGATGGGGACCACGCGCTGATCATCCTGAAGAACCTGATCACGCCCATCTGGCTCAAGAAAGGCAATGGCGGCCTCTACCCGAACATGTTCGACGCCCACCCGCCGTTCCAGATTGATGGCAACTTCGGCGCGTGCTCCGGCATCGCGGAAATGTTGCTACAGAGCCACATCCGCACCAACGAAGGCGGATTCCTCCTGCATCTGCTGCCTGCGCTGCCCTCCTCGTGGCCCGCCGGCAGCGTCAAAGGCCTGCGTGCCCGCGGCGGCTACGTCGTGGACCTGGCATGGAATGATGGCAAAGTCACCAGCTACCGCATCGCCTCCGCCGCGCCCCACCCCGTGCAGATCAAAGTGAACGGCGCCGTGCAGACCGTGACGAGCGAAAAGCTCTGACGCCGCAGCCCGCTCGAGAGGCTGCGGTTCGTCTTGTGGTTTGAGGATGGGTTCTTGAGCTGGCACGACCGGGCACGCCGCGTCGGAGACGCGGCCTACATCGCTCACAAACGGCGCCGCACTTGAATGCAGCAGCGAAAAGCCTTGCCCTGTCGGAAAAAAAACGGTTCTCTCGCGCGGCGCGGCCCCTTCCGGGTGCGCGCCGCTGGTTCGGCTGGTGAAACATGAAAATAAAAAAGAGGGCGTCGCGCGCCAAGGAGGTCGGGGTGAGGAACCCCATAGGTTGCACGCGACGGCCCTCACGGATAGGTTAGCGTATTTCCCCCCGATTGCAACAGAGAAGCAGTCAAATAGTGGTTATTAGTTCCATCACGATGAAAACATTTGAAATTACGGCCCGCGACAGCACCACCCAGGCGCGCTGCGGCCAACTACAGACCGCGCACGGCCCCGTGGAGACGCCCGTGTTCATGCCCGTGGGCACCCAGGCCACCGTCAAGGCGATGACCCCCGCCGAACTGGTGGACCTGGATTTCCAGATCATCCTCGGCAACACCTACCACCTCTTTGTACGGCCGGGCGTGGACCTGATCGAGAAGGCCGGCGGCCTGCACCGCTTCATGGGCTGGGACCGCGCCATCCTCACCGACAGCGGCGGGTTCCAGGTAATGAGCCTCGCCAAGTTGCGCAAGGTGACGGAAGACGGGGTCGAATTCCAATCGCATCTCGACGGCACACGGTTGTTCCTCGGGCCGCAGGAAGCGATGGAGATCCAGCGCCGGCTCGGCTCCGATATCGCCATGGTGCTCGATGAATGCACCCCCTTCCCGTGCGAGCGCGAATACGCTTGCCAAGCGCTGCGTCGAACCCTATCGTGGGCGGCCTTTTGTGCCCGTCAGCCCCGTGCCGACGGGCAACTGGTCTTTGGAATTGTGCAAGGCGGCGTGCACCGCGACCTGCGCGAGCAATGCGCCACGGAGCTGGTGAAGATCGGCTTCGATGGGTATGCCGTCGGCGGGGTGAGCGTGGGCGAGGGCCCGGAGATGATCGCGCAAGGCGTGGCCGACAGCGTGGCGCATCTGCCGTGGGAGCAGCCGCGCTACTTGATGGGTGTGGGCCTGCTCGGGCAGATCGTAGAGGCCGTGGCGCACGGCGTGGACATGTTCGATTGCGTGCTGCCCACGCGGCTCGCGCGGCATGGCACGGCCTTCACGCGGGCCGGGCGGGTGGCCATCAAGGCCGGGGCGTTCAAGGACGACCTGCGGCCGATCGAGGCGGGCTGCGGCTGCTATGCCTGCAGCCACTTCTCGCGGGCCTATGTGCGGCATCTGCTGAATGCCGACGAGGTGCTCGGGCTGCGCCTGTTGAGCATGCACAATCTGTTTCGGTTTGGGGAGTTCGTCGGCGAGATGCGCGCGGCGATCCGGGCGGGCACGTTCGCGGACTTCCGCGTCCAGCACCGCACCGCGGACCGCGTGATTCCGACGAGCGAGGCGATGGAACAAGCAAAATAAGGAAATGAAAGTATGACGATGAACTTGATCACCTTGGCGATGGCCGGCGCGCCGGGCGGCGCGGGCGGCGGACAGGGCTCACCCGGTTTCATGATCGGCTGGCTGGTGTTGATGGTCGGCATCTTCTATTTCATGCTGATCCGCCCGCAGCAGCGGCAGGCCAAGGAACGCCGCGCCCTCCTCGAAAACGTCAAAAGCGGTGACCGCGTGATCTTCTCCGGCGGCATCATCGGCATCGTCACCAACGTCAAGGACAAGCTCCTCGTGGTGCGGATCGCCGACAACGTCAAGGTGGAGATCGTCCGCGGCGCCGTCTCGCAGGTGCTGGCGAAGGACGAGGAACCCGCCGCCGAAGAGAAGAAATAACCCCGACCGCTCATTTCAGGAGGACTGGATTCATGCCGAACAAAGAAAAAATCAAATGGCTCATTCTGCTGGGGATGACCGCGCTCTCGCTGTGGATCGTGCTGCCGGAGCACGTTCTCAAGATGCGCCAGCCGCTGCCGACCGACAAGAAGTCGATCACGCTCGGCCTCGACCTCGCCGGCGGCCTGCGCTACGTGCTCGAAGTTGACCAGACCAAGCTCGAAGGCCGCACCGCCAAGGACGCGCAGTCCCGCGCCATCGAAGTCATCCGCAACCGCATCGACTCCATGGGCGTCGCGGAGCCCACCATCCAGGCCGAAGGCAACGACCGCATCGTCGTCGAGCTGCCCGGCCTGCAGGCCAAGGACCGCGACCGCGCCCTCCAGAACATCCAGGGCGTCGCCTTCCTCAAGTTCTGCCTGGTCCACCCGAAGAACGACGAGCTGATCCGCCAGCTCAACGACCGCAAGCAGGTGCCCGACGGCTTCGCGCTCGTCAGCATCGAGGAGCCCAGCGGCGACGGCGGCTTCCGGCACAGCGAGTACTACCGCCGCGACACCACCAAGGACGCGCCCGGCACCACCGAGGAAGCGGTCCGCGAGGGCATCGCCACCTTCCACGCGCCCCCCGGCCACGCGATGATGCTCGTGCGCCATGCCGTCAACAACCAGGTCTACTACCGGCCGTACTTCATCAAGTCCACGCCCGAGCTCAAAGGCGACAACCTGAGCGGCGCGGGTTACGAGTACGACCAGCTGAACCGGCCCTATGTGACGTTGCAGCTCGACAGCTCGGCCAAGACCAAGTTCTGGAACCTGACCAAGCGCTACTCCGCGCGCGGCAGCGAAAACGAGAACCCGAACGTCCGGCGCTACCTCGCCATCGTGCTCGATGACAACGTCATTTCCGCCCCGCACCTCGAGGACGAGATCCCGAACGGCCAGGCGATCATCCGCGGCGACTTCACCTTCGCCCAGGTGCAGGATCTTTCGCTCGTGCTGCGTTCCGGCGCGCTGCCCGCCCCGGTCAAGGTCATGCAGGAGCGCGTGGTGGATCCCGCGCTTGGCGCCGACTCCATCGCCGCCGGCAAGCGCGCCACGATCATCGGCTGCCTCGCCGTCGTCATCTTCATGGCCGGCTACTACTTCCTTGCCGGCATGGTCGCCAACTTCGCCCTCATCTGGAACGTCCTGCTGCTGCCGGTGACCCTGCTCATCGTCGGCGCGCTCCTGAGCATGCTCGACCCCAGCGCGACCGGCAGCGCCGTCAGTTTGCCAACGCTCACCCTGCCCGGTATCGCCGGCATTGTGCTGACCATCGGCATGGCCGTGGATGCCAACGTGCTGATTTATGAACGCATCCGGGAGGAACAGCACCTGGGCAAGGATCTCAAGAGTGTGCTGACCGCCGGCTATCACAAGGCGTTCAGCGCCATCTTCGACTCCCACGTAACGACCATCGTCTCCGCGTTCATCCTCTTCTGGCTCGGCTCCGGCACCGTCCGCGGTTTTGCCGTCACCCTCGCCGCCGGCATCGCCTTGAGCCTCTACACCTCGCTGGTCGTCACCCGGATGGTCTTCAACCTCATCCAGGAGCACACCAGCCTCAAGACCATCCGCATGCTGGAGCTCTTCAAGAACGTCCCGCACATCAACTTCATCGGGGCCTGGAAGATCTGCGCGGTCGTCTCCACCGTCGTCATCCTCGGCAGCTGGGCCATGACGATCCACCGCGGCAAGGCCGTGCTCGGCGTTGAGTTCACCGGCGGCTCCTCGCTCACCTTCCAGTTCGCGCAGAAGGTGCCCGTCGCCCAGATCGATGCCGCCATCCAATCCACCGGCGTCAAGGATGCCGTCCCGCGCTACCAGCAGGACGTCACCGCCAAGAGCAGCGGCGCCGTCAGCGAGTACCTGCAGGTCAACTGCGGCGTCGAGGAGAGCGACAAGATCATCAGCAACCTCGAGAAGACCTTCGCGAAGGACGGCCTCAAGCTCGTCAAGCGCGACAGCATCGGCCCGAAGATGAGCTATGAGCTGGCCCAGCGTTCCATCTTCGCCATCGGCGTCGCCCTGCTGCTGATGTCCGTCTACATCGGCATCCGGTTCGAGTTCCCCTATGCCATCGGCGCCATCGCCTCGCTGCTGCACGATGTCCTGGTCGCGGTGGGCCTCTACTGCGCCCTCGGCGAGCAGCTCAGCCTCAACATCGTCGCGGCCGTGCTGACGATCATCGGCTACTCGATCAACGACACCATCGTCGTCTTCGACCGTATCCGTGAAAACGTCAAGCTCGCCCGCGGCAAGAGCTACCGCGAGATCGCCAACGAGTCCATCAACCTCTCGCTGGGCCGGACGATCCTGACCACCTCCGTCACCATGCTCAGCGTGCTGGCCTTGTTCCTCTTCGGCGGCGGCTCGCTGCGCGACCTGACCTTGTGCCTGCTGATCGGCATGACCACCGGCGTCTACTCGACGGTCTACGTCGCCACGCCGTTCGTCCTGCTCTTCCACCGCGAGAAGAAAGTCGTCTCCATCTAAGCGGCGCCCAGCGCGCCCGACGCACCGCCAACAGCGCCCCCGCTGTTGGCGGTTTTCTTTTGAGGGCACCCACCGCCCGGCTGACAGCCCGACCATCATAGTGAGGTGCCAGTCTGCGCGCCGCGCCGAGTGGACACCGCAGGGCCAGCATGGAGCCTCGCAGCCAAATGACCGGAGGACGTCTCTACGGGGGATCATCGCGATTTATGGCGCAGGACATACGCCAACTTGACACACACAACCCTCTACTGCTCGGCCGGTTGCCAGCGAGTCTGAGGAGAGCGGCACATCAGGGCTGGGTCTTGAGCCAGTCGCGGAACGACTGGCGCTCGTGCGGGCCGGAGGCGGTCCACCACCGCTTGAGCTGCTCGAAGGCGGCGCTTTCCAAGGTCTGCGGGGCGGCGGGTTGGGCCGTTGCCTGGGCAGGAGGCGGCGGCGCAGGTGCAGCGGGCACGAAGGCCAAAGGCGCGGGTGGAACCAGGGGTGCAGCAGCGACCACCGGCGTGGGCGTCGCGGGCGGTAGCGCTTCCGCTTGGCCTGCCTTGACGATGCTGAAGCGGACTAGTTCCGCACCGTCGCGCTGAGTGGCCTGCTTGCGAGGCAGATCCACCGCGAAGCGATAGACGCCGCCGGCTACGGCCGTGAACTGGAAGCTCCGCCAAGGCGTCTCGGTCACCGTATCGCGCTGCTCGTAGTAACCGCCGGCGAGCGGGGCATGATAGCGCACGTTCCAGTCCTGCGCGCCAGGCAACGTGGCGAGGGTATAGGTGGACTTGAACAACGTGCCGGTTATGTTCGGCTGCGGGGCGCCGTTGATGCTGCGGACTTCGACGCTCGCGGGCACGACGACCGTCGCGATCTGGTCAGCCGGGCGCGACTCGCCGGGATAGGCCTTGACGAGCGCCGGTGTGGAACAGCCGGACAACAAACCGAGAGCAACGAGGGCGGTACACGGCAGCAACAGGTATTTCATGCGGAGACTCTAACGCAGAACCGGCCGGGGGCAAATTAGGATTGTGTTAGCGCCGCCTCAGATCGGCTCCGGACGCAGCTCGGCGATGCCGGTCAGATGCTGCGCGTGGCAGATGGCGAGGGCGAGGGCGTCGGCGGCGTCCTCCGCCGGCGTCTCGCGCAGGCCGAGAATGGTCACGACCATCTTGGCCACCTGTTCTTTTTCCGCGGCGCCAAAGCCGGTCAGGCTTTGCTTGACGCGGCGCGGCGCGTATTCGTAGACCGGCACGCCGGCGGCGGCGCAGGTGGCGATGACGACGCCTCGCGCTTCGCCGAGGATCATCGCGGTCTTGGCGTTCTTGAAGAAGAAGCCGCCCTCGATGGCCGCGGCGTCGGGCCGGGTCCGCTCCAGCATGGCGGCGAGGTCGCGCTGGAGCGTGAGCAGGCAGGCGGTATGGGGCACGGCCGGCTTGTTGCGGACGAGGCTGTATTCGACGGCCAGCAGGCGCCCGGCGCGCCGCTCCAACACGCCGAGGCCGGTGCAGCGCAGGCTGACATCCAAGCCGATGATGCGCAGGGGATGGTCAGTGGTCATTGGTCAGTGGTCCGTTGTGTGAAGAACAGACATCCCAAGAATATCATCAAGCGTCAGGCCCGCATAAAGCTGCTCCGGGCGGAAAGCTGGCTGCCTGTAAAAAGTTCGCCGGCGGTTTCGTATTGCGTACGCAACCGCCGGCGATTGACTACCGACCAGTGACCAATGACAGATGACCACTGACCAGTGACGGCTCAGCCTTCAACCAGTTTCGGGTCAAAGTCGGCGTTGCTGTAGACGTTCTGCACGTCATCGATATCTTCCAGCGCTTCCATGAAATCCACGATCTTTTTGACCGGGCCGGCTTCGGTAAGCGGCACCATCAGGTCGGCGACGAGCGAGAGCTCCGCGCTCACGGTCGCGATATTGGCCTTGGCCAGGGCTTCCACCACCGGGCCGAACGCCGCGGGGTCGGTGGTGATCTCGAATTGCTTGGCGTCGGCATCGTGCACCATATCGCTGGCGCCGGCTTCGAGCGCGACTTCCATCAACTTTTCCTCGGTGACGGTCGCATCATCCACCAGGATGACGCCCTTGCGCTGGAAGCTCCGCATGACGCTGTTCTGCGCACCCAGGTTGCCGCTAAACCGGGTGAAGGTGTGGCGCACTTCGGCCGCCGCACGGTTGCGGTTGCTGGTGAGCACCTGCACAATCACACCGATGCCGCCGGGGGCGTACCCTTCGTACATGACTTCCTCGAAAATTTCGCCTTCGACCTCGCCGGCGCCGCGCTGGATGGCCCGCTCGATGTTGGTCGAGGGCATGTTGGAGGCGCGCGCCTTCTGCAGCAGCGTGCGCAAGGTCAGATTCGTGATCGGATCCTTGCCGTTGGAGCGCACGGAAATCATCATTTCCTTGGCGATCTTGCTGAAGATCTTGCCGCGCTTGGCATCGTTGGCCTGTTTCTTATGCTTGATATTTGCCCATGCACTATGTCCGCTCATACTTCACCTTCTGTGTTGAAAGCCATCAGGACCGTCTGATCACTGACCGCTAGTTATTCTTCTTCCTGTTTCTTGTTCTTCTGCGCCTCGGCGACGACCTTCTGTGCGATGTTCGACGGCACGATGTCGTAGCGGAGAAATTCCATTTCAAACGAGCCGCGGCCGCCGGTGATGCTGCGCAGTTCGGAAGCGTACTTGAACAGCTCCGCCTGCGGCGCCTCGGCCGTGATGACCTGCATGCCATCCTCGGCGCCCATGCCCAGGATCCGCCCGCGCTTGTGGTTCAGGTCGCCGGTGATGTCGCCCATGAACTGGTCGGGGAACATCACGCTGATCTTCATGATCGGCTCGAGCAGCACGGGCCGGGCCTTGGCCATGCCGTCGCTGAACGCGCGCCGCGCGGAGATCTTGAAGGCGATTTCCGACGAGTCCACATCGTGGTAGGTGCCGTCATAGACGGAAACCTTGGCGTTGACCACCGGGCAGTGCGCGAGCACGCCCGTCAGCAGCGCTTCCTCGAGACCCTTGCGCACGGCCGGGATGAAGTTGCTCGGGATGGCGCCGCCGACGACATCGTCCACGAACCATTCCTCGTCGCCCGCCTTGAGCGGCTCGATGCGCAGGTAGACCTCGCCGTACTGGCCGCGGCCGCCGGACTGCTTCTTGTGCTTGTAGTGGCCTTCGCCGCGCGAGGTGATCGTCTCCTTGTAGGGCACCTTCGGGGTGGTCAGCAGGACCTCGACGTTGCTGCGCGCCTTCATGCGCTTGAGCGCCACGTCGACCTGGATGTCACCCATGCCGGAGAGGATCTGCTCGTGCGTCTCCGGGTTGCGCTCGAGCTTGATCGTCGGGTCTTCCTCGGCGATGCGATGCAGCCCGGTGCCGACCTTGTCCTCGTCCGCCTGCGACTTGGCCGCGACGGCATACGAGAGGACCGGGTTGGGGAACTTGATCGGCGCGAACTCGATCGTCTTGTGCGCGGCGCAGAGCGTGTCGTTCAGGCCCGTGCCCTTGAGCTTGGCCAGCGCGATGATGTCGCCCGCCTCGGCCTCCGCCAGCATCTCCGGCTTGCGGCCGTTGAACGTCTGCAGCGTGCCGATGCGTTCCTTGACCTGCTTGGTCGAGTTGTAGATTTCGCTATCCGCCTTGAGCGTGCCGCCGAACACCCGCAGAAACACCAGGTGACCGATGAAGGGATCGTTGACCGTGCGCCAGACCTGGGCGCAGAAGGGCGCGTCGGCCTTGGTCTCGATGACGTGGCCCGCGTGATCCTTCCAGATGCGTTCCGACGGCGCAGGGAAAAAGCGCACGATGCCGTCGAGCAGTTCCTTGACGCCGAGGTCCGCCTTCGAAACCGTCACAAACACGGGGATCAGCTTGCGCTGTGCGACCGCGACGCGCAGGCCGCCGGCGATCTCCTCGGTCGTCAGCATATCGCCGCCGAGATATTTCTCGGTCAGCACGTCGCTCGTCTCCGCCGCCGCCTCGATGAGGGCGGTCTTGGCTTTTTCCACGGCCGCGGCCAGTTCCGCCGGCACGTTGTCCGCCAGCACGTCGGTCACGCTCTTGCCGTCCAAAGCCGGCAGCACGACCGGCACGCACTTCGCGCCCCAGACCGCCTGGATGTGGGCCAAGGCCTTGTGGTAGTCCGTGTTTTCCCGGTCCATGCCGGTGAGTACAATGCCGCAGGGAGTTCCGAGCTGCTCGCAACGGCGCCAGACGCGCGTCGTGCCGACCTGCAGGCCGGCGTGCGCGTCCACCGCAATCAGGGCCGCGTCGGCGATGGCGCTCGCGCCGATCACCTGCCCGTAGAAATCCGCATAGCCGGGCGTGTCCAGCATGACCAGCCGGACATTCCGGCCGGCGCTCTTATAGGTGGCCGCAAACGGCTTGGCCCAGAGCGAAATCTTCTTTTCTTTTTCCTCGTCGGTGTAGTCGGACATGCTCGACCCTTCGGCCGTCACGCCGAGCCGGTCGTTCACCCCCAACTTGAACAGGATCGCATCGAGCAACTGCGTTTTACCACTGCCCGTATGTCCGAGCAGCACGAAATTGCGCACATCCGTAATCGGAATGTCCTTCATTATCGTCTCTCCGGTGTTTCGTTCGCCTCTTGCCGGTGGCCGGCAAGGCCGATTCTCTTACACGAATCGCCCGTCATCCGCAAGGTGCGTTTTCCACGCGCAAGAAATTATCCGCGCGGTTTTCCGGTGCGGCGGCGGTCCGCGCCCCCCGCCGCCGCCGCGCGGCGCCAGATCCGGCCACGGCGCGCCCGGTGTTATACCCCTTTTCCCGAGGTGCGCCCGCCGCGGCGGGCGCACGCCCAGACCGACGGCCTCGGGCAGGTGACCACCGGCCGGGACTCAGAGCAAACCGCGGTCGAAGCTTCCGAGATGCGTGCCGGGTATCGTGCGGCCGGAGCGCAATTCGCGCCAGAGGCGGCGCACCTCGTCGGCCGTGTACGGGCGGTAAATGAAGTCCGCGCGCAGCCGGCGCGCACCGGCGGCCCGCAGCGCCCCGAGCCGCGGGGCCAGGCAGTAGGGCAGACGGTTGATGGTATAGGTCCGGCAGCGCCGGTTGATGGCGAGCACCTGTTCGCCCGCATCGGAGACCAATTCCAACTCCTTGAATTCGCACCGGCCCGGACCGGGGCATTGCCCGGTCAGGCTGGCGACGGGACAGGTCTCGGCGATATACAGCGGCGTATCCTGGAAGACGATCACCGCCGCGCGCGCGCCAAGTTTCGGCAGCAGTTCGCGCAGGTTGTCGAGCCCGTCCTCCGGAGAGAGCGTCACGCGCCGGGCGCCCAGCGCCAGCAGTTGCGCTGCCGCCGCGCTGTTGAGCGTATAGAGCGGCCAGTCCGCGGTGAGGTCCTGGTTCTCGGAGGAGCCCAGCAGCGCCCACGCCGACACGTTCGCCGCCTCCCACTTCTGCCATCCGGCCGCGCGGAGCGCGGTGATGCGCGCGAGGAGGTCCTGTTCCTCCCAGCGGCGGGTGATGACCGGCAGCGCGAGGCGGATCTTTTCACGGCCCACCGCGCCCGCCAGCCGCTCCAGCCCGGCGAGCAGTTGCGGCAGCGGCTCGACCTCGGCCGCCACGCAGACCTCCTCGACCTCGTGCCAGTCCTCGGCCTCGAAGGTGTCGAGATAGCCGGGTTTGTCGATCTTGAGCAGCCAGCGTTCCTCGCCCGCGTCCACGGTCGGAGCGGGCTCGTCATCGGCCTCGCGGCGCAGGCGCGCGAGGCGCGCGGTCGTCTGCGCAGCCAGCGCAGCGCCGAGGTCGGCACACAGCCGGCGCCGGAGCTCATTGAGCAGAGAGACGGGCGCGAACAGGCCCTGCGGATTATGCAGTGTGAACGAGGCCAGTTCGAATTCCGTGTCGCCCAGCTTTTCGAACGCGCCGCGCGCGGCCGCCTCCATCCGCGCCGCATCCTTGGCCGCGGTCAGCACCGCAGGCAGCTCGACCCCGACCTCGTCCGCCCGGTGGGGCGAACCCTCCGGGTGAGCCGCTACCCGCTCCGCCCGCGCCGCGACCTTGTCCGGCGCCAGGGTGCAGGTGATGGACACCGGCTGACGGCGCTTGTAGGCGCCGGGCTTGGGCCGCAGGAAGGGGAAGCTGCGTTTCACGGCCTGCGACGACGAGCAATAGATCTGCGCGCCGAGCGGCAGCAGCGGATGCTCGCGCGGCAGTTCGATTTCGACGGGCGAGCCGGCCGGCGCGGTGATCACGCTCTTGCCGCCGACCCGCAGCTCGTCCACAGGGAAACCGAACGGCTTGCCCCCCCCGGGAATGTCGACCTGGATGCCGTCGTGCCGTTCCAGCGTGCGCGTGGTCTTGAAGCGCAGGCGCGCCGTGCCATGGCCGTGGGCCAGCACGGCCTCGACACGCCCGATCGTCGCGCCGCGGTGGCCGACGAGTTCGGTATCCACCGCGCCGCGCTGGCTGTTGCCGCCGAGGTAGAGGTTGGTCCACGGTCGCGCGAAGATCGTCCGCAAGTCGGCCTGCCGTTCCGCCGCCTCGCCGGGCGCGAGCGTGCCGTCGAGCTGCCGCCGGTAATAGTCGACCGTGGCGCCCACATAGAGCGCGGTCTTCTTGCGGCCCTCGATCTTCAGGCTGGCCACGCCCGCCGTGCGCAACGCTTCCACCTGCTCCGGCAGCGCGAGGTCCTTCATGGAGAAGGCAAAGCCGGAAGAAGATGGAGAATGGTGGATGGAGGATGGAGGAAGATCGCCGGCCGCCTTGAACATGTCGCGGCACGGATACGCGCAGCGCCCGCGGTTGCCGCTGCGGCCGCCGCGCAGCTGGCTGGAGAAGAGACAGAGGCCGCTGTAGCAATAGCAGAGCGCACCGTGGATGAAGACCTCGGTCTCGATCCCGCACGAGGCCGTGATGGTGCGGATCTCGTCCAGCGTCAGCTCGCGCGCCAGGGTGACGCGTTGGAAACCCAGCGCCCGCAGTTCCACGGCGCCGGCGAGATTGTGCACGGCGAGCTGCGTGCTGGCGTGCAGCACCAGCCGCGGAAAGAAACGGCGCGCGAGCCGCAGCACGCCGAGGTCCTGCACGATGGCTGCGTCCACGCCGACCTGGTCGAGCACATCCAACGTTTCAAGCAGCGCCGCGCGCTCGCGTTCGAGGACGACGGTATTGACCGTGACGAACACGCGCCGGCGCGGCGCCAGCGCGTGCGCATAGGCGACCAGCTCGCCGAGCTGGTCCGGCTCGAAGTTTGTCGCCTCGGCGCGCGCCGAAAATTTCTGCAGACCGCAGTAGAGCGCGTCGGCGCCGTAGTGCAGCGCCGCGAGCGCGGCCTCGCGGTCGCCGCCCGGCGCCAGCAGCTCGATGGAGGAGGTCCCGCGTCCCACGGCCCGGGTTGCGGGTCTGGGGTCGCGGGTCTCGCGTCTCGGGTCTCGCGTCTCGGGTCTCGCGTCCCGCGGCCCGCTCCGCAGCTCGCCCTTAGCACGTTCGATGTTCGAGGTTGGACGTTCGATGTTCGATGTTCGCCCGGCGTATTGAGTCCCCAGCCCACTGCCAGCCGGCCGCTGATCTCTTACTTCTGTCTTCTGATCTCTGTCTTTTCCGGGGGATGGGAAAGACGGGTGCTGTTTTTTCCAGGGCTTGGAAAACGACGACGACGGCTGATGATGTACAGGTTTCAATTGGACTCCGGAGGCGCGGTCAGAGCAGGCTGGAACCGCGCCAATGCAATTTCTGGCGCAGCACCGCGAAGTAGCTGTAGCCGGGCAGATGGATAAAACGCGCCCGGCGCGGGCTACGCCGGACCTCGAGGCGGTCGCCCTGCCCCAGAGGATGCTCCTGGCCATCGAGCGAAAAGAGCAGCTGCTTCGGGGCCTGGGAGACCCGGACGCTGATGAGGCTGCTGTCGGCCACCACCATCGGTCGCGTGCTGAGCGTGTGCGGGCAGATCACGTTGATGACCACCGCCGCGACCTGCGGATGGAGCAGCGGTCCGCCGGCGGACAGCGAGTGGCCGGTGCTGCCGGTCGGCGTGGCAATGATCAGGCCGTCGCAGGCGTAGGCGGTCACCGGCTCGTCATCCAGGGCGAGTTCGAGCGTGATCATCTTGGACGAGGTGCCCCACCCCAGCGCCACCTCGTTGAGGACATGGAAGACCTCCGCCGGGCCGTGGGCAGGCTGGAACCGGCACTCCATCAGGCTGCGCGTCTCCAGGGCGCAGCGTCCCGCGACCAGCGCCGCGAGCGCGGTCTCCAGCTCCTCCTCTGGCACGCTGGTCATGAAGCCCAGGCTGCCGATGTTGACACCCAACAGCGGCGTATCGCGGCCCGCAAGCGAGCCGACGGCGCCGAGCATGGTGCCATCGCCGCCGAGCACGACGAGCGCCTCGGCCTTCTCGAACAGTTCAGCCTCGCTCACCGGCTTGAGATGGTGCAGCAGTGCGGCGGCATCGCTGGTGACGAGCAGGTGCAGGCCGAGCGCCTTGGCCTGCACGACCAGCCGCTTGAGCGTGTCGGTGGCCTCCGGCTTGCGGACGTTGACGATCGCGCCGATGGTTTTCATGCCTTCTTCCAATACGCGAGAAATTCCACGTTGCCCGCCGGACCCTTCAACGGCGACTCGCAGACGCCAATCCATGTCAGGCCCAGCACGTTCACGCCGAAGGCTCGGACGCGCTCCACCACCTGCTGGCGGATGCGCGGATCGCGCACCACTCCGCCCTTGCCGACCTCCGCACGACCGGCCTCAAACTGCGGCTTGATGAGCGTGACGAGCTCGCCACCCGGCGCGAGCAGTTCTTTAGCAGCGGGCAGCAACAGGGTCAAGGAGATGAAGGATGCGTCCATCACCGCCACGGCCGGCACTTCCGCCAACTGGCCGGGCCGCAGATAGCGGCCGTTGATGCCGTCCAGGATCACGACACGCGGGTCGGTGCGCAGTTTCCAGTGGAGCTGCCCCTTGCCCACGTCCACGGCATAGACGCGCGCCGCGCCGTGCTGCAGCAGGCAGTCGGTGAAGCCGCCCGTCGAGGCCCCGATGTCCACGCAGATTTTCCCGGTCACATCGAGGGGGAACGCCGCGAACGCGCCTTCGAGCTTGTCGCCGCCGCGGCTGACGAAGCGTTCCGGCTGGTCGACCGCCAGCTCGGCATCGTCCGCATATTCGTGGCCCTGCTTGGTCGCGACCTGCCCCGCCACGCGCACCTCCCCGGCCAGGATCAGGCGCTGCGCCTTCTCCCGGCTCTCCACCAACCCGCGCTGCACGAGCAAGATATCGAGACGCTGTTTCATGGGTACGGCTGCCCTGGGAGGTTGCGCGGCTGCACAGACACCTCGCTTACAAAGCCGCCGCTGGATAGCGACACCGAGCAGCGCCGGGCCCCCGCCGCCACCCCGACCGCGGGCAGGCTGCAGAGCCACCGCAAATTATTTTGTAAGGACTTCATCAAGTTGCCCGCGAAGCTTACCACGTTTCCCCCGATTAGAAACCCGCAGCCTTGGAAATCGTCCCCGGTGCCAACCCAGAGCACCCCTACTGGAGGCAACTTCGCCAGCTAGGCCGGAGCGCCGTCGAAGCGCACCAGCCGCCCGCATTGGTCTGGCGGGATGGTCCCGCCCCTGCCCCGCCGGACAGGACTCCGGAGTCAAGGGCACCGCGGTACGCCGACCAAACTGTCCGCCGTATACACAACCGGACACTGGTGCCCAGGACAGTTCGTGGCGTGCCGCTCACAAAGCCGGGCCTCCCCTGGCATTGTTAAACGGTCCATTTGTCGTCAGTCGACACGTATATGTGCATATATGTACACATATGCATTTATCCATCTTTGCCATGGGAAGCGGGCCTTCCCGAGGCGCAGATCGCCGGGATTGTTCGCGAGCCTTGGAAAACGGCATGCCTTTGGCGTAAGCTCCGACCCGATGAGCACCCCTCAGATCAGAGCCCTGGGCCGGCCGTTTCACGTGATGGTGAAACCGATCGGGCCGGCGTGCAACCTCGACTGCCGCTATTGCTTCTATCTGGAGAAGGCGCGGCTGTTCGCCGGCGAAAACTCGCCACGCATCAGCGACGAAGTGCTGGAAAGCTTCGTGCGCCAGTACATCGCCGCGCTGCCGGAGGCGCCGGAGATCAACTTCGCCTGGCAGGGCGGCGAGCCGACGCTGATGGGCGTGGATTTTTTCCGCAAGGTCGTGGCGCTGCAAAAACAGCACGGGGCGGGACGGAAGATCACCAACGCCTTCCAGACCAACGCCACGCTGCTCGACGACGAGTGGTGCGCGTTCCTCGCGGCGAACGGGTTCCTCACCGGCGTCAGCCTCGACGGCCCGCGCGAATTGCACGACGCCTACCGGCGCGACAAGCAGGGTCGCTCGACCTTCGACGCCGTCGTCGACGCCGTCGCGCGGCTCAAGCGGCACGGCGCGCCGTTCAACACGCTGACCGTGGTCAACCGCGCCAACTCGAAGCAGCCGCTCAAGGTCTACCGGTTTCTCAAGGAAGTCGGCAGCACCTTCCAGCAGTTCATCCCGATCGTCGAGCGCGTGGCGAACCCGGCCGCCCAGGCGCTCGGCCTGCCGCTGGCCACGCCGCCCGGCGCGGCGGGCGCCGAGGATGTCGCGGTGACGGACTGGAGCGTCCTGCCCGAGGATTACGGACGTTTTCTGATCGCGATCTTCGACGACTGGGCGCGGCACGACGTCGGCCAGACGTTCGTCCAATTGTTCGACGCCATGCTCGCGGCGTGGGTCGGCCAGGGCGGCACCATCTGTGTCTACGCGGAGGAGTGCGGCAACGCGATCATCCTCGAGCACAACGGCGAGGTCTACGCCTGCGACCACTTCGTCTATCCGCAATACCTGTTGGGAAATTTGCGAGAACGACCGCTGACCGAGCTGGCGTGGAGCGCGCAGCAGCAACAGTTCGGACGCGACAAGAAGGCGCTCCTGCCCCCCTACTGCCGCCAGTGCGAATTCCTGTTCGCCTGCAACGGCGAATGCCCGAAGCACCGCTTCGCCCGCACACCCGCCGGCGACCCCGGCCTGAGCTACCTCTGCGCCGGCCTCCGGCTGTTCTTCAAGCATGCCACGCCGAAGATGGACGCGATGGCCCGCCTCGTCCAGGCCGGCCGCCCCGCCGCGGAGATCATGAAGTCGAAACAGGCTTGAATCGGTCCTTCCCGTTGACGGAGCCTCAGAAAAGTGTATTCTTACCCGTAAGAAAGAGGGCAATATGCTGACAGTAGAAACAACCAGGATGTCGTCCAAGGGTCAAGTGGTCATTCCCGAGGCCATCCGCACCCGGCTGGGATTGCAAGCCGGGGCGCAATTCATCGTCGTCGGCAAGCATGACGCGGTGATTCTTAAGGCCATCGCGCCACCCGCCCTGCAGCAGTTCGGCCCGCTACTGGCCCAGGCCCGCCTGCACGCCCGCACCGCTGGCATAAGGCGCGCAGACATCGCCAAGGCCATTACCAGCGTCCGGAGCCGCGCATGAAAGTCATCCTGGATACGAACGTTCTCGTATCTGGAATTTTCTTTTCGGGGCCACCCGGGAAAATATTGGAAGCGTGGCAAGCCGGCCGGTTTCAATTATTGCTCTCCCCGGCCATTCTGCTCGAATATCAGAGGGTGGGCGCAGAGCTGGCAGCACGTTTCCAGGGTGTGGATATTTCAAGCATACTCGGCGTGCTCGCCACGCAGGCGACACGGCTGGATCCACCACCATCTGCTGCCCGCCCTTGCGATGATCCTGATGACATTAAAATTCTAGCCTGCGCAGTGACGGGGCTTGCTGACTATCTGATTTCCGGCGACAAGCACCTGTTGAAATTAAAGCGTTGCGAACGTACGGCCATTCTCACCCCGCGCCAGTTCCTTGACTCTTTGCTTTACTGATCCGCCGGCTCAAGCTTTTCGTCCAACACGCCACGCCCAAAATGGACGCGATGGCCCGCCTCGTCCAGGCCGGCCGCCCCGCCGCGGAGATCATGAAGAAGACCAGCTAAAGGGTGCCTGCCGCTTGGGCTGCACGAGCCCGCGAGGAGGTCGTCTTGGGCAGCGCGCGGATGCTGGCGCCCTCGACCCAGGAGGGCGGGATCAGAATCTGATGGGGCACCTCCGGCACCCCGCGCTCATTTTGCATCAACTGGGTGGCCACCAGGTCGACCGCTGCACTGGCGACGTGGTCCCGGCGTTGATGGATGCCGGCGCAGCCCTTCATCCGCTGTGTCCAGTCGTGAACGAGCAAACCGACATCCTCCGGCACCCGGAGGCCCAGTTGTGCCAGCCAGTCGGGCACGTAGGTGTCGAACGAGATCAACGCATCCGGGCGCTGGGCCTTCATCCATTCCTTGAAGACGCCGGCGCACCGGCCCAGATCGTTGTGCGGCAACAACAACAGCGGCACGCGCTGACGGCGCGGCAGGCTTTGCTGGAAATGCAGCAGAGCGCCGCTGTAGGCGCCCTCGGCGCGGTCATCCACCCATCGTGTGATCGCCAGCCCGATGCGCTGGTAACCGCGCGCAGACAGCTGCCGCGCCGCCAGGTGGATGCCCAGGGTCATGTTGCCCGCCGCGCGATGCAGGGACGGCTGCCGCAGCCCGTAGCCGAAGGTCGCCGCCGCGAACGGCGCGTAGTCCAGCCGCGTGCACAGCATCTGCGAGGACTGCGGCGACACGATGACTCCCTCGATGCCGCGCGCCTGCAGCACATGGCCCAAACGTTCGGGGCTGAGCCCGTCACGCCCCAGCCAGAACTCTTCCGCATGATAACCGTGCTGCTCGGCACGCCGGCGGATGTCTGCGAGCGCGACGTATTGGTAGGCGGGATGGTGCAGTTCATCCCGCGGCAAGTCCTCCCGGACGACAGCCAGCACGGCACCCGCGCCCGACCGCTTGCGGCTGCGCACCAGCGTCATCATCCGCATGAGCTGCGGGTCCGGGCGGTAGTGCAGTGCCACCACGGCAGCCCTGACCCGGCGGCTCGTGGCCTCGCTGACGCGCGGGGAGTTGCGCATCACGCGCGATACGGTCATGGCAGAGACACCGGCCTGGCGGGCGACGGACTGCAACGTCGTGGGCTTGGTTAACGTCATGATGTTATCATAACATGACAATAGTTTTGTCAACCCCCGGCCCCGGTGCAAAGCTCCCGCGCATGAAACCAATGCTCGCACACTTGACCGGCATCGTAATGACCGCGTGGGTGGCCCTCGCGGCGGAGCCCCCCGCCCCACCCCCGCGCACAGAGCCGGGACCACCCGTCATCATCACGGCGCCCGGCGCGGAGTTTCAGGACGCGGTGCGCCCCGGCGCGATGATCATCGGCATGGACCGGACGCCGAAGGGTCGCATCTGGGGCTGCTGGACGGGCACGGGCGACAAACCCGACAGCTACTTCATCCTCGCCACGAGCGAGGACGATGGCGTCACCTGGTCCAAGCCGCGGCTCGTCGTCGGCGCGCTCGATCCCTCCGGCCGGCGGCAGCGCGGCGCGCTCGTCGGCAACCTGTGGACCGATCCGCTCGGCCGCCTGTGGCTGTTCTTCGACCAGGCGGTGGTCGGCGTGCCCGGCCCGCGGAGCGACTGGTATATCCGCTGCGACCAGCCCGACGCGGAGGCGCCGGTCTGGTCGACGCCGGTGCGCATCGCCGAGGAGGGTGATACGCTCAACAAGCCCACCATCCTCAAGAACGGCGACTGGCTGCTGCCGGTCTCGAAGTGGGCGGAAAAAACCGCCTGGGTCTATGCCTCGACCGATCAGGGCAAGTCGTGGCAGCCGCGCGGTCACACCGTGTTCCCCGACTGGAATTTCGATGAACACATGATGATCGAGCTGCGCGATGGCCGCCTCTGGATGCTGGCGCGGACGGGCGGGAATCCGTATGAGAGTTTCTCCTCCGACAAGGGTGTGACGTGGAGCGAGCCGAAGCAGGCCGCAACCGTGAAGAACATCAATGCGCGCTTCTTCCTGCGGCGGCTGGCGTCGGGCAACATCCTGCTCGTGAAGAACGGCCCGCCGACGGAGCGTATCGCGAAGCGCTCACACATGTCGGCCTATCTCTCCGATGATGACGGCCAGACGTGGAAAGGCGGCTTGCTGCTCGATGAACGTTCGTCGGTTTCCTATCCCGACGGCTTCCAGGCACCGGACGGGCTGATCCACATCCTCTACGACTGGAACCGGCACTCCGACGCGGAGATTCTGCTGGCTAAATTCCGCGAGGAAGATGTGCTCGCCAGCAAGCTCGTCTCGAAAGATGCGAAGCTGCTGATGCTTGCCAACAAGGCGACCGGGCCGAAGCCGACCCTCTACAACGGCCTCGAGCTGCCCTACGAGTGGCCGCCGCGGCACCTCGACCCCAACTCCACCGACCCGATGCCGGTGCCGTATCTGCACAAGCTTCCGAAGACGCTTCCGGTGGATGTCGGCCGGCAGCTGTTCGTGGATGACTTCCTGATCGAAAAGACCGACCTGAAGCGGACGTTCCACCAGGCCCAGAAGTTCGAGGGCAATCCGGTCTTCAAGGCGGAGACGCCGCGCGAACTCGGCCCCTCGAAGGAAGGCGAGCGCGGTGAGGAAGCCACCGTCTTCCTCGGTCAGGGCGGCGTGTTCTGGGATCCGGCGGACAAACTTTTCAAGATGTTCTACGTCGGTGGCTGGCGCGGACCGCTTTCGCTCGCGACAAGCACCGACCTGAAGCACTGGACCCGCCAGGGCGCGCTGCTGGGCGAAGGCCTGCGCTGGGCGGGACCGCAGCTGGTCACGGGCGGCTCCGACAACTGTGTCTGGCTCGACCTCAACGCTAAAGATCCCGCCGAACGCATCAAATATCTCACCTGCTGGATGCACGTGCCGAAGGCCCAGCGGCCGCCCGGCTTCAACCACTCGCTGCAGGTCAGCGGCGACGGCAGGACCTGGTCCGACGCCATGCCGACGGACACGGCATCGGACGACTACTGCTCCTTTTTCTTCAACCCGTTCCGCCAGAAGTGGTGCTTCAGCATCAAACGCGGCACCGCGCGCGGCCGGAGCCGTTACTATCTCGAGAGCGATGATTTCATGAAGGGCACGAACTGGTCCAAGGCCGTGTATTGGACGAACGCCGACAAGCTCGACAAGCCGGAACCCGAAGGCCGCTATCCCGGCGCGGGCGAAACGCCGCAGCTCTACAGCCTCAACGCCGTCGCCTACGAGAGCCTCATGGTCGGCATGCACTACATCCACCGCGGCCCGAAAAACGAGCTTTGCGACAAGGGCAAATTTCCCAAGCTCATTGATCTCGAGCTCGGCTTCAGCCGCGACGGCTTCCACTGGCAGCGCCCCGACCGGCGCGCGTTCATCGCCGGGGCACGCACGGAAGGCGCATGGGACCGCGCCTATCTGCACAGCACCGCCGGCGTCTTCGTCGTGCTCGATGACCAGCTTGTGTTCCCCTACACGGGCACCTCCGGCACGGCGCCCGGCGGCAAGCACGGCATGTACACGGGCGGCGCCATCGGCCTGGCCACGCTGCGCCGCGACGGCTTCGCCTCGATGGATGCCGGCGCGAAAACCTGCACGCTCACGACGCGCCCGCTCCGGTTCAAAGGCGAAAACCTGTTCGTCAATTTCGCCGCGCCGCAGGGCGAGTTGCGCGTCGAAGTGCTGACGCTGGAGGACAAGACCTACGGCGGCTACTCCGCGGCCAAGTGCGTCCCGCTCCGCGGCGACAGCACGCGCCAGCGCGTGACGTGGAACGGCGCCGAGAACATCGGCCGCGCGAAGGAGAAAAACGTGAAGCTGCGGTTCACGCTGACCAACGGCTCGCTCTACTCGTTCTGGGTCACCGATGACAAGAACGGCGCCAGCCACGGCTATGTGGGCGCGGGCGGACCGGAGTATAAGGGGGTCATGGACCGATGAGCGACACCCAGAGGAACAACAGTTGAACACACCAGCCACTCCGCGGCTCAAATTCATTCAAGGCACAGCGCTGACGCTCCTGGTCGTCGCCGGGGTCATCAACTACATCGACCGCGCGACGTTGGCGGTGGCCAACCCGATGATCCGCGAGGAGCTCGGCCTCTCCATCGCGCAGATGGGTTATCTGCTCTCGGCATTTCTGGTTGCTTACGCGCTCGCGCAACTGCCGGTCGGCGCGCTGGTGGACAAGGCGGGGCCGCGCCTGTTGCTGGGCCTCGGCCTTTCGCTGTGGTCGCTCGCGCAGATGCTGGGCGGCTTGGTGCGCGGCTTTTGGAGCTTCTTCGGCGCGCGGGTCCTGCTGGGCCTCGGCGAGGCGCCGCAGTTCCCGACCTGCGCGCGGGTGGTGCGCGACTGGTTCAGCGCGCGCCACCGCGGACTCGCCACCGGCATCTTCAATTGCTCCTCGACACTCGGCACGGCCATCGCCGTGCCGTTGCTGACCTATTTGATGCTCACCTGCGGCTGGCGGGCGATGTTTGTGATCATGGGCGTGGCCGGCCTGTTGGTGGCCGGCGTCTGGGCGCTCGTCTACCGCGATCCGGCCAACGTCGCGCTGACGCCCGGGGAGCGCCAGCATCTTGTCGAGGACGATCCCCCCAGCCGGCACGCGCGGCTGACATGGCGCGAATGGAAGCTGCTGTTCCGTTTCCGTACGGCATGGGGCATGATCCTGGGCTTCATCGGGACCATCTATCTCCTATGGGTCTATGCCGCCTGGCTCCCCGGCTATCTGGAGATGGAACGGCACATGAGCGTCAAACAGACCGGCTACGCCGCCGCGATCCCGTTTGCCTGTGGCGTGCTGGGAGGGCTCACCGGGGGGTGGTTCGTGGACTGGCTGCACCGGCGCGGCGTCGGGCTCATCAAGAGCCGGAGACTACCGGCCGGCGTGGCGTTGCTCGGCACGGCGCTGTTCACGCTGCTGGCGGCCTGGGTGCCCAGCAATGTGCTCGCGGTCATCTTCATTTCGCTGGCGATGTACCTGAGCCAGTTCGCCTCCACCTGCGCGTGGGCGCTGACCTCCGTCGCGGTGCCGGCGAATTGCACCGCCTCCATCGGCGCGATGCAGAATTTCGGCGGCTACCTCGGCGGCTCGCTCGCGCCCACGGTGACCGGGCTGATCGTCCAGCGGACGGGCTCCTTCGCATTGGCCCTCACTGTGGCCGCGGTAATCGGCACGCTTTCGGCCATCGCCTACTTCGCGCTGGTGCGCGACCCGATCACGTCCGACCAGATGGATGCGCTCAGCCCCGGCCCGCAGACCAAGCCATGAACCCGCGCAGCTCGATTTATTATTGGAAGTGCGATCGGCCCGCCGCTTTCCACGGCACGGACGAAAACTTCCGGCGCAGCGCGAGCGAGGGCCAATTGCTGGACCTGCTGCGCGGCAGATTTCCGGACCAGGCCGTCGCGTTACGCCCTGCGGCGGGCCAGGGCAATCACATCACCTGGCTGGCGACGGTGGCGGGCACGGAACTATTCGTGCGCCTCGAGGACGGCCCGGAGCGCGACGACTATCTCGAGGTGGAATCGCGCGTGCTGGAGAACGTGCGGGCGCTCGGCCTTCCTGCACCGCGCGTCTTCGGCGTCGACGCGAGCCGGAAACAGGTGCCGTTCGCCTGGCAGCTGCTGGAAAACATTCCGTGTCCCGATTTGAACCAGCTCCACAAGGCAGGCCGGCTCGACATGGCGCGGGTGGCCGGCGACATCGGCGCGGCCGTCGCGCGCTGGCAGGCGATCCAGCCGCCTGGCTTTGGCCCGTTCGATCCGGACAGCCTGCGGCGCGAAAACCGGCTCGCAGGTTTCCACCGGCGCTACGCAGATTATTTCTTCCTCCACCTCGACCGCCACCTGCAGTTTCTTGTCGAGCACGCTTTCCTGATCGCCGGCGAGGCCGACGAAATGCAGGCGGAGATCGGACGTCAACGCGGACTGCTTGCGCTGGAGCAAGGCTGCCTGGTCCACAAGGACCTCGCGCTCTGGAACATCCTCGGCACCGAGAAGGATATCGCCGCGTTCATTGACTGGGACGACGCGATCTGCGGCGACCCGATGGACGACCTCTCCCTGCTCGGCTGTTTCTACGATGGCGCCGTGCTGGCGCGCGCGCTGCAGGGCTACGCGAGCGTCCGCCCGCTGCCGCCCGAACACCGGCGCCGGTTCTGGCTGCACCTCCTGCGCAACATGCTCGTCAAGGCCGTCATCCGCGTGGGTGCCGGCTACTTCGACCGGACGGACCAGTTCTTTTTGATCGGTTCCGGCGCCAACGGTGCGGACCTGAAAACCTTCACCCGCCAGCGGCTGACCGCCGCACTAAAGGGATTGCACGACAACCGGGAGCTTGAGACCCTATGAACATGACTGAGCACGCCCAACTGCGGGAACCGAAGACGCACCTTGGCACCTGGCTTACCATCGGCTCGCCGGTGATCGCCGAACTCGCGGCGGAAGTCGGTCTCGACTGGCTGCTGATCGATCTCGAACACGGCTGCGGTTCCGAGGCTGCGCTGTTTCCGCAACTGCAGGCCATCCGCAATGCCGGAACGGCGGCCATCGTGCGGGTCGGCGCGCCGCACCCGGACCTCATCCTGCGCGCGCTCGACTGGGGCGCCGACGGCATCATGGTACCGCACGTCTCCTCGCCGGCTGAGGCCGAGGCGTGCGTGCAGGCCGCCCATTATCCGCCCCGCGGCCGGCGCGGGGTCTCGCGCTCCGCCCGCGCCTACGGCTATGGCTTGCGCTGGCCCGCAGATCCCACCGCCCTCCCGGCGCCGCTGCTCATGGCCCAGATCGAAACCATCGAGGGCGTCGAACAGGCACCCGCGATCGCCCGGGCGGACGGCATCGATGTCTTGTTTGTCGGCCCCGCCGATTTGAACTTCGACTTGCAGGCGCGTCCCGCGCTGGCGGTGCACACCTATGAAGGCTGCCTGCAACGCGTGGCCGCGGCTGCGGCCGAAGCCGGCAAGGCGTGCGGCATCCTGGTGCGCAGCGCCGCCGATCTGCAGGCGGTCCAGGCCTTGGGTTACCGGTGGCTGGCCATGGGCTCCGACCTCGCCCTCCTGCGCGAGGGTTTCCGGCAGATCGTCGGCAAAACCAAGCCGTAAACCGAGGCGCGCCGGTGCGGATTATCTAGCAGCAGCAAGGGCCTTGGTCGGCCTCTTCTCCGTGTCGCTTAGGTGGAACTTGCTTCCCTCTGCCTTCCGGTCGGTTGGCCGCTTTCGGTTAAATTCGTAGATGGCCATGCCACAGGACACTGCCGCATTGAGGCAGGCAACCGGCCCGAACTGGGGAATCATCACCGTGTGCGCGCAGCGGGAAAGAAACTCCGGGGGCAAACCTGTCCCCTCATTCCCAACGATCAGCGCCGGATGGCTTGGAAAGGCGAAGTCGGGGAGGAGTTGCGATGTTTCCGAAATCTCGACGGCTATGGGCGTGCAGCCTTGCCGGGCACACCAAGCGAAGAACTCGTCGTCGGTGACCAAGCGAACAACTTCGCACAGTTGTTCGAAGTGTCTTGAGAAGGCCTGAGCACGTTTCTTAAAGCGCCACGGTTCTGGTCCCACGACAACAAGCTGCCGGCCTCCGAACGCGACGTGGGTGCGCACGATGATGCCCGCGTTCTCGGGACTCTTCAGATGGTGCAGGACCGTTGTAAACATGTGCCTCTCTTGTCGAACAATATCAGGGAACGCACTTCGCCGTCCTGTCTGCACCTGGAGACTCGCGTCCCAAGGGTGTCAGGAAGCCAAGCGAAGCGCGGTGAGTTTCCGGGAAATATCACGGGGTGCATCAGGATCAAGTGCGCTCTCACTCGAACCGCAGGACGCCGAATTTGTCGGGGCGGTGGAAGCCGCCGGCGAAGCCGGGATCGAGCGGCGCCCAGGTGGCCCAATGCGGATGGCTGGAGTCATCGGCGCACTTGAAGAAGTTCGCCCGCCATGTCTGGCCCGCCACCTGGCCCAGCGGTCCCACGTAGCGCTCGAAGAAACTGAACGGGATGAAATACTCCAGCCGCCACTCGAGCGGGCCGGGAATCTCGGGGGACCCGCCTTCGCGCGGCGCTCCGGCGGACAAACGCATGCCGGGGGAGAAGGAATGATAGCGCGGGATGAGCGCATCCATCTCCGGCGGCAGCTTGATGTATTTCACGAACCCGGTCGCTGTGCGCGTCGGGTCCTCGATGTAGGTGACGAGCAGCGCGCCGCCGCAGTTCATCTCGAAGTTGAAATAACCCCGGCCCGCCTTCGGCTGGACAAAAAACTCCGCGCAGGAATCCTTGTAGACCTGCGACTGGAACCCGGTGTTTCGACAGACGACGTACCGGTCGTTGACCTTGAAGAAGATGAACAGCCCGTCTGCGGCGCAGATGACTTTGGCCTGCACTTCAGGCCGATGGTCGCTCGCCTTGGGCGCGGCCATGAAACGGTCCACACGCAGGACCGTTGCACCGCGCCAGGCGGGCGCGTCCCAGTTGCCGTCGAGCGCGGGCCGCTCCGGCGCGCGCTTCACCACATAGGTTGAGTCCATGTGCTTCTCCCCCATCGCTACGCAGCCAGACAGCGCCATCACAGCAAAGCCCACAACAAACAGCCTGTAAACAGCGCAAACCTTGGCTGCTGCGAGCCGGCGCAGCGGAAGCGGCGGGACGCCGCTTCCACGCTGCGCGTCACGCGGCTTCGCTGGACCAGCCCGCATCATTCCTTCTTCGCCGGCAGTTTCACCAGCGCACAGGGCTCGCCAAAAAGCTCCTGCAACGAACTGGCGGCCAGAAACGCCTGCAAGTCTTTGGGCTGGGCGGTCAGCAGGAAGCCGTCCTTGATCTTCTCGTGCTTGAGCGCGGCCGGTTTTTCCGCGAGGATTTTTTTCACGGCATCGGGGCTCATCAGCGCCAGGTCCAAGGTGGCGCCGCACTTGGGCACCCAGATGAAGGTGTGGGCGGCGACCAGGTGCATGGCGAACAACTCGTTCAGCTTGGCATCGCAGTCCTCGGGATAGATATCGAGGAACCGCTGGTCCTTGACCTTGACGAGGTAGGCGGTGAATTCACCCGTGTGTTTTTCCTTGTCGGTATGCGTCAGCTTGTAGTGGTCATCGCCGGCCTTGGTGAACGCCCAGCGGTCCTCCTTGTTGGTCTGGCCCCACGCGCCGAGCAGCGCGGGATCGAAGGTGATGGTGTCCGGCGTGAAGAGCGGCTGCAGCGACGGCACACAACCGGCCACGAGGGCGAGCAGCCCGGCCAGTGCCAACCAACGCATGTTCTGGTTCATGGTTCTGTCTCCGCGGGCGGTGCAACCGCCCGACGGCCAAATTCTAGCACCGGCCGGCGGTGGCGCAAGGAAAAAGCTGGCGTATGCTTCCAAACCTTGGAAAACTCTGTCCGCGGTTTTCCAAGGCTTGAAAACGCGCGCTTAAGATTACGAGGCGGGATTACGCTACAAGCGGGAGCCAGAATGAAGATCGGCAGCAAAACCAAAGTGTTCGCAGTGCTGGGACACCCCATCGGCCATACCTTTTCGCCGGCGATGCACAACGCCGCGTTCGCGGCGCTGGGCCTCGACGCGCTCTACTGCGCGTTCGACGTGGCCCCGGACAACCTGCTGGGCGTCCTCCCGGCGATGCGCGCGATGGGCCTCGGCGGCGTCAATCTGACCGTGCCCCTCAAAGAGGTCGCGTTCCGCGGCCTGCCCCACCTCGACGCCTCCGCCCGGCGGCTCGGCGCCGTCAACACGGTCGAGTTCAGCGCCGAGGGTCCGGTGGGCTACAACACCGATGGCTACGGCTTCCTGCGCGCCCACGAAGAGGCCTTCGGCTGCGGCGTGGCGGGCTCGAACGTTTTCGTGCTCGGCTCCGGCGGCGCGGGCCGGGCCGTCGCGCTGATGTGCGGCGAAGCCGGCGCACACGCCGTGACGCTGGGCGACGTGGACCTCGAACGCAGCCACAGGGTCGCGGCCGAAATCCACGCCGCCTTCCCCGCCTGCGCGGTGCAGGTGGCCCCGGACGCCGCGGCCTGGCCCGCGGCAGTGCGCACCGCCGACCTGATCGTGCAGGCCACCCCGGTCGGCATGAAGGCGGGCGACGCGGCACTGCTCACGCCGGAGGCCTTCCGCGCCGGCCAGCGGCTGCTGGACCTGATCTACTGGTTCCCGGAAACGGTCCACATGGCCGTGGCACAGGCCGGCGGCGCAACGGTCGCGAACGGTCTCGGCATGCTCCTGCACCAGGGCGCGCGGGCGTTCGAAATCTGGACCAAGCAGGCGGCGCCGGTAGCCGCGATGCGCGCCGCGCTTGAGGCGGAACTCGCCGCGCGAAAGCTGGCGCAAGCAGGATGAACAGAAGCCCCCACCGGCTGCTCACAGCGATGTGCCTGCTGGCGCTGACGGCAGGCGCCGCCGGCTTCAAGCAGTACCAACTGAGAATGAGCGTGGACGACACGTTCACCGTCGCCGAGACCAGGACCCGGGCCGTCAAGGTCGAACGCTTCCTGACGCTGCGGCACGCCGACGTCCGGGTGACGCCAAAGACCGGCACGGCCTTCAGCTTGATGCTCTACTTCAAATGCGACACCGCCGACCTCGGCAACTTCGACAGCGCCGAAAAAATGAAACGGGCGGTCGAGCAGTCGGCGCAGAAATACCTGCCCGGCTGCGTGGAGAAGACGGTGCAGTTGCACGCGATCAATCACCGCGGGCGCTATGGGTTCTACACGGTGCTGACCGATGCGGCGTTCGTCAACCAGAGCAAACTGCCGGAAGGCCAGTTCAAATTCATCACGCGCGGCATGGTGCGGCTGTCGACCGACACCGCACTCGGCTTCAGCCTGATGACCAACGAAGTGAACTCCCAGGAGTATCAGGAGCTGCTGGACTACCTCCTCAGCTTCGTGCAACCGGTCAGCTGAAACGGCCAGGAAACCATCATGAGCCCTGCATTCTTCTACGGCTATCTCACCTTCATCGTCTTCCTCTTCGGCGCATGCTGGGGCAGCTTCCTGAACGTCTGCATCTGGCGCATCCCGCGCGAGGAGTCGGTGGTCAAGCCGCGTTCGCACTGCCCCAAGTGCAACAACCTGATCGCCTGGTACGACAACCTCCCGCTGGTCAGCTACCTGGTCCTCAACGCGCGCTGCCGGCACTGCGGCACCAAGATTTCCGCGCGCTACTTCATCGTGGAGCTGCTGACCGCGGTGCTCTTCTCGCTCGTCTGGTTGAAATACGGACTCAGCCTGCTGACGCCGGTCTACGGCCTGCTGGTCTTCGGGCTGATCCTCGGCAGCTTCATCGACTGCGACCACCTGATCATCCCCGACCGCGTCACGTTCGGCGCCTGGGTCGCCGGTCTGCTCTTCAGCCCGCTCATCCCGGAGCTGCACGGCCAGCTCACCGCTTGGGCGGGCTTTCAGGCAGCGGTCATCGGGCTCGCCGTCGGGGGCGGACTGCTGCTGGCCGTCAGCGTGATCGGCCGCCTGATCTTCCGGAAGGACGCGATGGGGCTCGGCGATGTGAAGCTGCTCGGCGGTCTGGGCGCGCTGCTCGGCTGGCAGGCGGTGCTGTTCATCATCGTAGCCGCGTCGTTCTTCGGCTCCTTCGTCGGCATCTATCTGATCATCAAGCGCAGCCGGCGCTGGCGCAGCCGGATCCCGTTCGGCCCCTACCTGGCTGGCGCGGCGGTGTTGTGGATCCTGGGCGGCAAGGAACTCACGTTCGTCTACCTCCGCTGGCTGTCCGGCGGCATCTATTGAGCATGGAAGACCGCACACGGGCCGGTTGAGCCACCCAGCGAATGCGCGGACAGGCACCTGACGCGGTCCGGCCCCACCCTGAGTTTTCCCTCTGCATGGCCACGGACGGCTCAGACCAGGGGCGGCGGCGTGCTGGCAGGTACATGGTTGCCGTCGTGGAGATAACGGCTGGCATGGACAAACAGTTCGGCCGCGTTCTTAAGCCCCATTTTCTGGCGGATCCGCGCGCGATGCGCCTCGAAGGTCTTCACGCTCAGATGCAGTTGCTGGGCAATATCGGCCCGCGCCATGCCCGACCCGATCAGCCGGAAAATTTCCAGTTCGCGGTTGCTCAACATGGACAACGGTGTGGGTGCCGGCCGGCCATGATTTTCGATCGTGCGCCGGAGGACGCGCTGCAGCACGCCCTCGCCGGTGACCAGTTCGCCCTGCAGCACGCTGCGGATGGCCTGGATCAGCTTCAGCGGCGATTCGTGCTTCATGACGTACCCCTGGGCTCCGGCCCGCAGGGCGCGTTCGGCATAGATGTCTTCGTCGAACATGGAGAAGACGAGGATGCCGCACTTGGTGTCATAGGCGCGGATATCCTTGATGAGATCCAGACCATCCCGGCCGGGCAGACCGATGTCCACCACGATCAGGTCCGGATGCAGTGCCGCCAGCATGCGCAACGCCTCCGCCGCACTGCCGGCCTGTCCACAAATGGTCAGGTTGGCATCCTCCTGTAGATACTGCTGCAGCCCCTGCCGAAGCATGGGGTGATCGTCCACCAACAGGATTCTTTTGACTGCCGACGCCGTCTTACTTTTTTGGTTTTGGGCCATGGTTCGTCCTCCTCAAGCTGTCGTGCACCACTGGCACAGGATGGCGACCCCTGCACCGGGTTGGCTCCGAATATCGCAGGTGGCCCCGATGGAGGCCGCCCGGTAGCGCATGATTTCCATGCCTAGGCCACGGGTGGCCTTGACGTCGGGCGGCAGCCCGTGCCCATCGTCCTTGATAGCCAGGCTGACGAGCCCATCGGCCCGGGTCAACCGGATCAAGATCTGCCTGGGCGCGCCGTGGATCGCGGCATTGCGTACGGCTTCCTGCGCGATGCGATAGAGATTCAAGGCGGCGCGCTGGTCAGAGACCTCCACGACACCCGCACACTCCAACGCACAGGGCACCCCGAACAGCGTCAGGCTTTGCCGCGCCAGCTCGCGCAAGCCCTGCATCAGGCCCTGGCTATCCAAGCTGACCGGGTGCAGGCCACGCGACAGGTTGCGCACCTGCCGCAGCGTCTCCTCGAGCAAGCCGTCCAGCCGTTCGACTTCCGTGAGGCTCACTTTTTTCCGTCCGGCCAGTTTCTGCAGCAGCGTGCTGCTCTGGAAGCGCATCGCGGCGAGCTGCTGCCCGACGCTGTCATGCAGATCCTGGCCGATCCGGCGCTGCTCGCGCTCGCTGATCTCCAGCAACTGCTGCTCGAGCCGTTTGCGCTCGGTGACATCCTGCACCGTCCCATGCAGCCGGATGACACGCCCCACTGCATCGCGGGTGCCGAGCCCGTGCGCGATCAGATGGCCGCGGGTTCCGTCGCGGCGCAGGAACTCCGATTCCATCACAAACTCCTCGCCTGACTGCGCAGCATGCTGGAAAACAGCCTGAACCCGCGGCCAGGCCTCCGGCGGGAAGAGCTGTCCATGTTGCGCCACCAGAGGCGGCGGCTGACTCCGATCCAGCCCCGTGATCGCATAGAGTTCATCCGACCAGACCACCACATCGGTCGCCACATCCCAAGTCCAACTGCCCAGCTTGGCCAACTGTTGCGCTTCCTTGAGCTGGGCGGCATTCTCCTTGAGCTCGTCTTCGGCCGTCTTCTCCCGGGTGATGTCGGTCAGTACGCCCTCGGTGCTGATGAGCCGGCCCTGCTCATAGACCGGCATCCAGTGATCCCTCACGTAGCGCCGCGTGCCGTCCTTGCAGCGCCACCACGCTTCGGTGCGGAAGGAGTTGAACGCAGGTTCTTGCTGCAGGTTCGCGACGTTGTTGTCCTGGGCCTGGAACAGGCCGCCCTCGATCACGGCGGCCAGAAAGGCACGGCGCCCGCCCAGCGCCTGGATATCCTCCGGCGTGTAACCGAACATTTTTTCAAAAGCCGGGCTGAGGTAGCGGAACTCGCGGGTCGTCGCGTCCATGCTGTAGAGCACGTTTTCGATGTGCAGGGCCAGGCGGGTGAACTTCGCCTCGCTGGCGCGCAAAGCCAGTTCCGCCTGCCTGCGCGCCGTGATATCCAAAGAAGTGAACGCATAGCGGAGCCGCCCCTGTTGTCCAGGACCGAGACAATTCACCGTATGAATAAACGCACGCACCCCGTCTGCAAAGCTGCGCTCATATTCAAAGCTCACCGGTTGCCCGGTCCTGCGGCTTTCCTCGAAGTGCTCGATAAACTGTTTTACGTAATCGGTTGGCACGCCGATCTGTTTGCTGCTCTGCCCCTGCAGGTCCGTTACGCTGTATCCGAGCAGGTCGGCGACCGGTTTGTTGACCGACACGTAGAGAATGTCCTCACCCACGATCTCGACTACGGCCCGATGGATTCCGGGACTGTCGAAGAAGCTGCGCAGCACGGCTTCGCTTTCTTGCAGCGCCAGCTCGGCCTGCTTGCGCACGGTGATGTCCACGCCCAGGCCGCCGACATAGCGGTGGCCGGCGGCATCCTGGAAAGCAAACTTGCTGTTCAACCACCAGGAGGTGCTGCCATCGGCATTGGGCGCCTCTTCGATGGCTTCGATCGGCTGGCCGCTGGCCAAGACCGCCTGATCGTTCCTGCGGAATTCTTCGGCAATGGGGCGCGGCCACAATTCGAAATCCGTCTTGCCGATCCGATCTTCACGCCGCACCTGGAACCGATGCAGGAAATTCTCGCTGAAGAACACATACCGACCCGCCTCGTCCTTCAACCAGCCGACGACCGCGCTATTGGACAGGAAGGACCGCAGCCGCTCTTCGCTCGCGGCCAGCGCGGCTTCGGCCTGCTTGCGTGCGGTGATGTCCCGGGCAAAAATGGACACGGCGACCACCAGGTTTTCCTCACGGATGGGGTTGAGCGTCAATTCCCACTGCGTATCCAAGGAGGGTGGGTGATACTCTTGGGTGAACGGCCCATGGTCGCGCGCGCGCTGCAACAGGGCCGCCCAAAAGTCGCAGTGCTCGGAGGGCATGATCTCGCGCATCTTCCCGTTCCGCTGGATGGTGACCCCGAACTGGCGCTGATTGTGGGCGACAAACGCCTCGTTGAACTCCAGCAGGTCGAAGGTCTGGGCGTCCACCGACCAGATCAAGTCGGTCGTGCTTTCCAGCACCGCGGCCAGTTGGGCCTGGGATTTGCGCAAGGCCTGCTCCGCCCGTTTGCTCGCGGTGATGTCGACCATCACGCTCAGGAAATACTGCCGCCCCTGGTTGGTGATCACCTCGCCGGAGAAGAGGCCGTCCAGCAGCACCCCATCCTTGCGCCGGACCTGGACATCAAAACCTGCGATGCGCCCTGCCGCCAGCAGCTGGTGCGCTATGACGGCCTGCTGGGCCTCGTCAGGAATAAGCCCCAGTTCGGCGGTGGTGTGGCCGATGAGATCCTCCTTGGCATAGCCGAGCAGTTTCAAATAGACATCGTTGACATCGGTGAACCGCCGGTCCGGCAGGCTGGAAAGCGCCATCGGCGCCGGGTTGTTGCGGAAGAGCCGTTCGAAACGCTGCTGCGCCTCCTGCTCGGCGGTCAGGTTCTTGGAGAGGCCAAAGATACAGTCCATGCCATTCCACCGGCCGAACCAGGCGCGGGTCTCCACCGGGACCAGGGTGCCGTCTCGGCGGGCCAGCGGCAGCGGACAACTGTCCCGCTCGCCTTTGAACATGGCGGCGAAAATGGCTTCGGCCTCCTGGCGCTTGTCCGCCGGATGCAAGTCCAGCAGATGCATGCCTTGGAGATCGTCCGCGGTGTAGCCCAGCGTTTTCGTGACAGCGGCATTGGTGAAGAGCACCTGTCCGGCCGGCGTGCCCACGATGATCATATCGGTCATGGTCTCGAAAAAGGCCCGGAAATTGGCCTCGCTTTCCCGCAACGCGGCCTCTGCCCGCTTGCGCGCGGTGACATCCCGCCCGAAGATGGAAATCGCCACCACGCGGCCGGCCTCGCGGATGGGGTTGAAGGTCACTTCCAGCTGAGACGCATCGTGGGGCAGCTGGTACTCCATCGTATGCACGCCCTGCGCGACCGCCTGGCGCAGCCGTTGCTCCCAAAACTCGAAACGATCGGCCGGCAGGATCTCGCGCGCCGTCATCATCTTCCGCAGCGTGACGCCGAACGTGCGTTGAATGAAGGCGGCAAAGGCGGAGTTGAACTCCAGCACGGCATAGGTCTGCGCGTCGACGGACCAGATGATGTCCTGCGTGCTTTCCAGCACCGCCGCCAACTGCACCTGTGAGGCGCGCAGAGCCTCCTGGTCCAGTTTACGCTCGGTGATATCGCGCGTCGCGACGGCCACGCCAACGCCGGGCAGCGGCGCCGCACTCACCGCCATCCAGATGGTCCGGCCATCCTCCAGGGCCACGCCCACCTCGGCGTTGTGTATTTCGCGGTTCTCCCGAAGTGCGCGCGCGCTGGGGATCTCTTCCGCCGGCATGGGCGTCCCGTCCGTGCGCAGATACTGTCGGCGCTGGTAGCCCCCCCCTTGCATGTCCGCCTCCGAAAGCCCCAGAATCCGGCCCAGGGCCGGGTTCATGCTCACGATCTTTTGATGCTCATCCAACAGGGAAATACCGACCGGCAGGATCTTGAACAGCACCCGCAACTTCGCCTCGCTGGACCGCAGGGCCACTTCGGCCCGCTTGCGCTCCGTGATGTCGCGGATAAAGACGGAAATGCCGGTCAACTGACTTTCCGACCGGATGGTGTTAAAGCTCACATCAAAATACTTTTGATCGTCCTCCCGCTGGTATTCCGTGCTGAAGGTTTCACATGTCGTCAGGACCCGCTGAAACAAGACCGCCCACCGCGGCAGCCGCTCCGCCGGCAGGATGTCCTGCGCCGTCATGCCAATCTGCGGACGGACACCATAGGAGCGCTCCACCTCGCGGGCGAAGGCGGAGTTGAAATGCCGCAGCCGGCCATCCCGGGCGTCCAGCAGGAAGACGATATCCTGGGTGCTTTCCATGATGGCGTTCAGAGCGGACTGCGACTGCCGCAGTTGGTCCTCCGCCTGTTTGCGTGCGGTGATATCCCGGTAATTGACCACGATGCCGCCGATCGCCGGATTGGCCAACTGATTCAAGGCATGGGCCTCGATCCAGCGCCACGTGCCGTCCCGGTGCTGGATGCGGCAATTCAGGTGGAGGACAGCGTCGGGTTGCTGCAGGATCTTCTGGAATTCCTGCTGCACGTGCGGGAGCTCATCGGGATGAAAAATAGCAAAGGCGCTGCCGCCCAGGAACTCTTCGCGCGGATAGCCGTTGATGCGCTCGACGGCCGGACTGGCGTAGAGGATCGTTCCATCCGCCCGGAGCACAGCAATCGCGTCAAATGCGAATTCCACCAGTTCACGGAAACGCTGCTCGCTCGCGCGCAAACCTTCCTCCAGCTGCTTGCGCGCGGTGATGTCCTCAACCATCTCGATCACGGCGCGCACCTGGCCCGTTTCATCCTTGAGCGGCGAGGAGACAATCCGGTAGTTGACGATGCGACCGCCCCGCGACGATTCTGTGATCGCCTCATGGACCGCGCCATCCTGCAGCGTTTGCACCACGGGACAATAGCTGCAAGGGGCTTCGCCCGGCGGATCGTTAAACAAGCGATAGCAGAGGGGCCGCCCCTCCACCTCCACCTGCGGGCACCACTCGCGCATCTGGCGGTTGCGGGCCAGGACTTCCAGCTGGGGGCTGAGCAGCGTCACGCCGATGCCCAGGTTTTCCACCAGGTTCCGATAGCGCTCCTCCGATTCGCGCAACGTCCCCATCTGTTGCCGCACCGTCTGGCGCATGGCCAAAAAGGCATCGGCGAGCACGTTCAACTCCAGCACCTGGCCGACAGCCATCGGGACATCCAGCTCGCCTTTGCCCATCCGCTCGATCGCCGCGGTCAGCCGCATGAGCGGCCGGGTGAACAGCCGGACCAGCAGCCAAGCCAGCAGGCTGAAGCCTGCCGCCACCGTCAAGCCAACCAGGAGGGACTCAGCCAGCGTCCGGCGCAAGATGGCGTCCAGGCTCTCCATTTGAATGCTGGCCGCAAACAGATATTTCCGCTGCTGACGATCCCACGCCGGAAGCAGCACCATGCGCCCCGCGCCCCATTGATCGTGGAAGGTCGCGAACTCCGGCTGCATCGTGGCGAACGCGTGGCGATAGGTCTCGGGGTTGGTGTGCACGTCCAGGAAGCCGGCGCACGCAGAGTTCTTGTTGGTCAGGACCGAGTGGGTCGCGGTGGTGAAGACGATCCGGCCGTCGAGCTCCATCAGGCTCCAGAGATACTGCAAGCCTGACTTGAGGCACAGCTCGTCGTAGGTCGCCACGATCCGCGCAAACTCCTCCGGCGGGACCGAGGCCTTGTCCACAATCCGGTCGTGATAGCCCGGACCAGCCACCGTGCGGGCAAAATGGCCCGCCGTGAGCAGGTTGATATTCGCATCCTGGATCAGGTCGTGCTTGCGAACGTGGTAAGCGATCGCGGTATAGACGCCGACTGTGAGCAGGAGAAACGCCAGCAGTGCCAGCAACAGCAGCGAGCGCAGCTTCAGGCGCGCGCTCATGCCGCCCCCTGCGCAGACCGCATCCCCAGCCACCGCGCTCCCACGCCGGCCCCCCACCCGCCCGTCC
>CAITZM010000154.1 GCA_903896925.1 uncultured Lentisphaerota bacterium
GTCGCGGATTTCGCCGATCATGATGATGTCCGGGTCCTGGCGCAGGAACGCGCGCAGGCATTTCCCGAAGGTCGCGCCGACCTCCGCGTTGACCGGCACCTGCACGAGGCCCTCGATGTCGTATTCGACAGGCTCCTCGGCGGTCAGCAGCTTGTACTCGATGGAGTTGAGCCGGCGCAGGGCGGAATAGAGCGTGGTGGTCTTGCCCGAGCCGGTCGGGCCGGTGACGACGACGATGCCGTTCGGCTTGTCGATGTCCTCGCAGAAGAACTGGTAGACGTCGTCGGGAATGCCCAGGTTTTCCAGGTCCAGCGACACGACGCTGCGGTCGAGCACGCGGAGCACGACGCTCTCGCCGAACTGCGTCGGCAGCGTGGACACGCGGAAGTCGATCATGCGGCCGCCGACGGGCATCTGGATGCGGCCGTCCTGCGGGATGCGGCGCTCGGCGATGTTCAGCCCGCTCATGACCTTGATGCGCGAGGTCACCGGCAGCGCCAGGTGCTTCGGCGGCGGCGCCATTTCGTAGAGCGCGCCGTCCACGCGGTAGCGGATCTTGAACTCGGTCTCGAACGGCTCGAAGTGGACGTCCGAGGCGCGGTTCTGCACGGCCTGGTAGAGCACGAGGTTGACGAAGCGCACCACCGGCGTGGCGTTGGCGGCCTGCGAGAGCGAACTGATGTCGTCGCCGCCCTTGATGTCGATCTCGTCGCCGGCGTTCTCGAGGTCGGACTCCAGCGCGGACAGCATGTCCGTGACCGATTCGCTTTCCTCGCCATAGAACCGGTTGATCTGCGTCTTGATGTCCTCTTCGCCCATGATGACGAAGCTGACGTCCCGGGTGAGCACGAACTGCAGCTCGTCGGTCGCCTCCGTGCTGGGCAGGTCGCTGGTGGCCAGCACGATCGAATTGGGGCCGACCTCGACGGGCACCATGTTGTACATGCGCACGACGCTGACCGGCGTGGAGTGGATCACGTCCGGCAGGATGTCGAGGTCGCGCAGGCGCACCTGGCGCACGCCCAGCACGCGGGCGACGACGCCCAGGATCTGCTCCTCGTTCAGCAGCCCCAGGTCGATCAGGAGCTGCCGCACGGGCTTGCCGGTGCGTTCGTGCTCGTCGGTGATGTCCTCGATCTGCTGGGGTGTCAGCAGCCGCTCGTCGCGGAGCTGCTGCAACAGCGGGTCATGGATTTCGGTGTCCGCCATGGGTCCTCACTTCCCCTTCTGCAATTCCGCCAGCTTGAGCGAGATCGCTTCCGGGTCCTGGCATTTCGTGATCAATTCCTCGTAGCTGATCAGGCCGCGCTCGAAGAGGCTGAGCAGGCTGGCATCCATCGTGACCATGCCGTAGCGCGCGCCGGTCTGGATGTCGGAGGTGATGCGGAACGTCTTGCTGTCGCGGATCAGCGCGCGGATCGAAGGCGTGGCGATCATGATCTCGAACGAGGCGACGCGGCCGGGCTTGTCGGCGCGCGGCAGCAGCAGCTGCGAGATGACCGCCTGGATCGTCGAGGAGAGCTGCGTGCGGACCTGCTCCTGCTGGTCGGTCGGGAACGCGTCCACGATCCGGTCCACCGTGCGCGCCGCGCCGGTGGTGTGCAGCGTGGCGAACACCAAGTGGCCGGTTTCGGCCGCGGTGATCGCCGCTTCCATCGTCTCCAGGTCGCGCATTTCGCCCACGAGGATGACATCCGGGTCCTGGCGCAGGCCGCGGCGCAGCGCCTCCTTGAAGTTCGGCACGTCCACGCCGATCTCGCGCTGGGTGACGATGCTCTTCTTGTGCGCGTGGTAATACTCGATCGGATCCTCGACCGTGATGATGTGGCAGTCGCGCTCGATGTTGATGATGTTGATCATGCTCGCCAGCGTCGTGGTCTTGCCCGACCCGGTGGGGCCGGTGACGAGGATGATGCCGCGCGGCCGGTAGAGCAGGTCCTTGATCTCCGGCGGCAGGCCGATCTCCGCCAGCGTCAACATCTTCGAGGGAATCAGGCGCAGCACCATGCCGAGCGCGCCCTTCTGCCGCAGCACGCTGACGCGGAAGCGCGCCACGCTGCCGAAGCCGAACCCGAAGTCCGTGCCGCCGATCTCGCGGATCTTCTGCTGGTGCTCCTCGGACGTGATGCTCTTCATGAACCGCTCGGTATCCTCCGGGCGCAGCGGCTCGGAGTCCAACGGCTGCAGGCTGCCGTGCATGCGCAAAATCGGCGGCACGCCCACCGCCAGGTGCAGGTCCGACGCGCCCTCGTCCACGACCAGCTGCAGCAGATCGCTGACGGCGATATCCGCGCACTTCATGGTCATGACTGGTCTCCCATCGTCACGCGCAACACCTCGGTCAGCGTGGTCACGCCGGCCACGACCTTGCGCAGACCATCCTCGCGCAACGTGCGCATGCCCAGCTGGCGCGCCATGTGGCGCAGATCCATGGCGCCCACGTTGTTGAAGATCATGTTGCGGACCTCGTCGTTGAGCACGAAAATCTCGAACAGGCCCAGCCGGCCGCGGCAGCCCGTGAAGCGGCAGTCGCTGCAGCCCTTGCCGCGGAAGAGGTTCGCCTGCTCCAGCTGCGCCGCCGCCGGCCCCAGCAGCCGCAGCTCGGCGTCGGTCGGCGTGTAGGGTTCCTTGCACTTTTCGCAAATCTTGCGCACAAGGCGCTGGGCCATGATGGCGCGCGTGCTGGAGGCCACCAGGAACGGCTTCACCCCGATATCGATCATGCGGACGACGGCGCTCGGCGCATCGTTGGTGTGCAGCGTGCTGAACACCAGATGGCCCGTCAGCGAGGCGTTGACCGCAATTTCGGCCGTCTCCAAGTCGCGGATTTCGCCGATCATGATGATGTTCGGAGCCTGGCGCAGGATCGCGCGCAGCGCGGCCGCGAAGGACATGCCGATGTCCGTGCGCACCTGCACCTGGTTGATGCCGCCCATCTGATATTCCACCGGGTCTTCCACGGTGATGATCTTGCGGTCGGGCCGGTTGATGTAGTTCAGGCAGGCATAGAGCGTCGTCGTCTTGCCCGAGCCGGTCGGCCCCGTCACCAGCAGGATGCCGTCGGAGAGGGCGATCATCCGCTCGAACGTCTGCTGGTCGTCGGAGAAGAAACCGAGCTGCGGCAGGCCCAGCGCCAGGCTCTGCTTGTCGAGAATACGCATGACGATGCTCTCGCCGTGGCTGGAGGGCACGGTCGAGACGCGCAAATCCAGGTCGCGGCCCGTCACGTTGATGCGGATGCGGCCGTCCTGCGGCACGCGCTTCTCCGCGATGCTGATGTTCGCCATGATCTTCAGGCGCGACAGGATGGCCGACTGCAGCCGCTTCGGGGGGCTTTCCACCTCGTGCAGCACGCCGTCGATGCGGTAGCGGACGCGGAACTTCTTCGCCATCGGCTCCAGGTGAATATCCGAGGCGCGGCTGCGGAACGCCTCCATGATGATCAAGCTGACCAGCTTGATGATCGGCGCGTCGGTCTCGGTGGACTCGGCCTCGTTCACCAGCAGCGACTGCATGCTGCCGGGCTTGTCCACCTCGCTCTGCGTCATGTCCTGCAGCATGGATTCGACCGTCGCCCCGCGTGCCGCGTAATACTTGTGCAGCGCGACGTCGATCTCCTCCGACAGGGCGACCACGCCCTCGACGTTCATCTTCAGGATGTAGCGCAGACCGTCGAGCGTCTCCACGTCCAGCGGATCGCTGAGCGCCACGGTCAGGGTGTTTTCGCTCTTGTAGACGGGCACGATCTTGTAGCGGCGGGCCACCTCCGGCGGCACCATGTCGATGACCTCCGCCTCGATGTTCATCCCCTCCAGCCGGATCGTGTCCATGCCAAACTGGTTGGCCAGGGCCTTGAGGATGTCGAGCTTGCTCACCGTGCCGCCGCCGGCGAGCACGTCGATGACCGCCTTGTCCTGCTCGCGGGCCTCCTTGCGGGCCAGCGAGGCCTGCTCGGTGCTGATCAGCCCGACGCTCTGCAGGATTTCCAAAATATAGTCGTCATTCGCCGTCAAGGTTCACCTTCGAATTCCGATGTGTTCAGCGCCCGCGAGCTTAAGCCCACGCCCTGAAAAATCAAAGCCGCATTTTCAAGACCGCGTAAAAAGTGTCCCGCGGTCCGCCATCCCTGAAACCGCCACCCGGCCGCTTGCCAACCCGGGAGCACCCCTCCCGGCACCGTGCGCCGCAGCGGTTCCTGCGTCCGCGCCACCCAGCCTTCACCGGCCGCGCCACTTCAGCTTCCACGCCTGCACGGCCGGCAAGGCCGCCCGGTGCGTCAGGTCGAACCAGATGGGCGTCAGCGAGACGAACCCTTCGCGCACCGCGATGATGTCCGTCTCGCCCTCGTCCCCCAGCAGTTCCAGTTCGCCGTCCATCCAGTAATAGACGTTGCCCTGCGGATCGGTGCGGCGGTCAAATTTCTCGACGAACCGCGACCGGCCCATCAGCGTCGTCCGATAGCCGCGGATCTGCTTCGCCGGCAGATTCGGCACGTTGACGTTCAACAGCGTGTCCGGCGGCAACCCGACCCGCAGCACATGCTGCGCGATCTGCCGCGCCACCCGCGCCGCCACGTCCCAGCGCGGCTTCTGATAGCTGCCGAGCGAGATCGCGACGCTCGGGATGCCCAAGATCACGCCCTCGGTAGCAGCAGAAACCGTGCCGGAGTAGATCACGCTGATACCGGTGTTCGGGCCCAGGTTGATGCCACTCAAGACCAGGTCCGGCGGCTTCGGCAGCAAGGCGCAGACCGCGAGCTTGACGCAGTCCGCCGGCGTGCCCCCGACCGCGTAGCCGCGGAAGCCGTCCGGCCGGCTGATGGGCTTCGCCTTGATCGGGTCGCTGAGGGTGATCGCATGCCCCACCGCGCTCTGCTCGCCGGCCGGCGCGACCACGGTGACCTCGCCCAGGTCTTTGACAGCCTCGTACATGGCCTGGATGCCCGGCGCGTAGATACCGTCGTCGTTGCTGATCAGGATTCGCTTCTTCATGGTGGATGAGAAATGGTGGATGCGTGAGGTCAGGAGGAACGTTTGATGGTGAATTCCGCGAGCGCCGCCAGCGGTTCGGCACGCGCGCCGAGCGGTGCCAGCGCAGCCTGCGCCTCGGTGATCAACGCGGTGGCCTTGGCGCGTGCGGTGGCCAGCCCGTACAGCGCGACGTAGGTCATCTTCTTGCGTGCCGCATCGCTGCCGACCGCCTTGCCCAGTTGCTGCGCGGTGCTGGTCACATTAAGCACATCGTCGGCGATCTGGAACGCCAGCCCGATCTTGGCCGCGTAGGTCGTCAGCGCCGCGAGCTGCAGCGCATCCGCGCCGGCGGTGAGCGCCCCCATGCGGCAGGCGGCGCGCAACAGCTTGCCGGTCTTGTTGGTGTGGATGAACTCCAACAGCTCCGCCTCCGGCTCGCAGCCTTCCGCGGCGAGGTCCTCGGCCTGCCCGCCGACGACACCGCGGCTGCCCGCCGCCTCGGCCAGCTCCCGCACGAGCTGCGCGGTCACCTCCGCCGTGACGGGCGTGGCGCCGCGCGCGAGCAGCTCGAAGGCGAGCGTCAGCAGCGCATCGCCCGCCAGCAGGGCGGTCGCCTCGTCGAATTTCTTGTGGCAGGTGGGGAGACCGCGGCGCAGATCGTCGTTGTCCATCACCGGGAGATCGTCGTGGATGAGCGTGTAGGTGTGCAGGCATTCCAGCGCCACCGCCGGCAGCAAGGCCGCCGGGCGCTGGCCACCGACCGCCTCGGCGCTGGCCAGGCACAGGATCGGGCGCAGCCGCTTGCCGCCGGCCAACAGGCTGTAGCGCATCGCCGCGTGCAGGCGCGCCGGCCGCTCATCGGCGGGCGGCAGGAACCGCTCCAGGGCGGCATCCACCTCTTGGCGGCGCACGGCCAGATAGGCATTCAAGTCCATATGCGGACGCTAGCAGAGCGCGCGGCGTTTTCCAAGGCCGGTGAAAAGGCCGCGAGTTTCACGTCTCGGGTCTCGGGTCTCGGGTCTCGGGTCTCGGGTCCCGGGTCTCGTGTCCAGGGTTTCGGATCCTACGTGGCCACACAAAACATCCGACTGATCGGACCTATCGGACGGATCCACCCCAGCCCACGACCTCCGCCTCTCGTCCCTCGACCCTCGCCCCTCGTCACTTCTTCTTAAACAAATCATCCAGGCCGGCAAACGGCTGGAAGGTGGCGACCGGCGTGGCCTCTTCGGCGCGGCTGCCGGACAGGTGCTGGCCGAGGAACATCTTCTCGTGCTCGTGATCGTGGCAATAGACGCAGAGCAGCTCCCAGTTGCTGCCGTCGGGCGGATTGTTGTCGTGATTGTGGTCCTTGTGATGGACCGTCAGCTCCTTGAGCCGCAGGCCGGCGAATTCGCGGGCACACCGCGCGCACAGCGGCGGGAACAGCTTGAGCGCGCGCTCGCGGTAGCCCCGCTGCCGCTGCGCCACATCGCGGTGCAGCTCCGCCAGCAGCCGCGTCTTCTGCGCCTCGTCCAGCTTTTTTACGTTCTTGCTCATGCCCCATTCTACAATTTCCCGCGCCTTTTCCAAACCTTGGATGCAGAAACCGTATTTTCCCCAGGCCTTGGAAAAGGCCAGGGTCCGATTCCATGGCCTGGGAAAGTCCCCGCTGACTCACCGTTCATCGGACGGATCGGACCGATCCGTCCGATGTTTTGCGTTCGCCACTCGAGCCGCACCACGCTTTGCGATCACCCGCCCCCCGACACTCGTCTCTTGTCACTTTTTCAGGTCGCCTTCGCGGTCCGCGCGGCGAAGCCGCAGAGGACGCGGAAGAGGAGCCAGGCGCCGGCGAAGGCGGCGAGGGTGAGCAGCGTGTGCAGCCAGCCGCCGCCGGTGGTCTTGAAGCTGACCGACAGCTCTGCGTTCGGCGTGATCTGGAGCGGCCGCGTGAATTCCAGGACGCGCCCCTCGATCGGCATCGTCACGCGCAGCGCGGTGGCGACGCCCGCCGCGGCGGCCTGCTGGTCGAGGATTTTTTCGGCGACGACGTTGAGGCTGGTGTTGTCCTTCGCGCTCAAGGTCTGCGTCACCTGCGCGGCCTGTTCCGAGGTCCAGTTGGGCGTGTAATTGTTGGCGCTGTTGAGCTGCAAGGTGCCGTTGTTCACGATCGTCCCGTTGCCGTAGGTGTTCAGGCCATTCGACGGCAGCGTCTGGCCCTGCTGCTCGCCCAGTGAAATATTGTTGCCCGCCTTCAGCTCGTCGCGGCGGTTGATGAGGCCGACGACGGCCTGCTGCTTGGCGAGGTTGCGGTACTGCAGGCGGACGTCCTCGTTGTAGTCGGCCTTGCCCTGCGAGTAGTAGAGCGCGGACTCGAACGCCTGCCGCGCCTCCTGCTGCTGGCCCTTGCGCGCATACTCCTCGCCCCGCTTCAGCGCGACCTCGGCGTTCTTCAGGTTGAGCGAGAGAATGCCGGCGTTGTTGGCGGTGTAGGCCTTGTCGTCGAACTCGACCAGGTCCGGCCGGTCTTCGGTCATGCGATAATTCAGCGTGCCGTCGAAGCCGTAGTAGCCGCGGTTCGCGGGCGCGTAGAGCGTCCACGCGATGTCGGAGAGCGGCAGGTCGAAGCGCGGGCCCTCGAAGCGGTGCGTGCGGGAGAGCAGGCCGGACCGGCCGCGGCCGCTGTAGATGAACTCGATGCTCGTCTGGCCGAGCGCGGCGGCGCGGTCGAGCGGGATGAGATAGTCCTTGCCCTCGCGCAGCGGCGGGACGGGCCGGCCATTGACGAACACGCACCAGACGTCGCTCGCCTCCGGCAGCGTCGTGCGCAGGAAGCGCATGTCGCCCACCGTCACCTGGAGCTGCGCGCGCGTCACGAGGCTGTCATCGCTGGAGAGCGCGGACTCGAGGCGCACGCTCTGCACCGTGGCGGGGAGCGCGTCGGCCGCGCCGTGGCGGACGATCGTCAGGCCGAGCGCCGCGTCGGGCTTCGTCACGCGGTAGCAGAGGATCGCGTCGGAGAGGTCGCCGGCGTTGAACTGCGCCGGTATGCTGCGCGCATCCTCCTCCTTGAAGCCCGCAGGCACGGTCTTCGGCGCGATCTTCAGGCGCGCGCTGCTCATCACCACGAGCCAGCCCTTCTGCTGCTCGGTGCCGGCGGTCAGCAGCGGCGCGAGCGTGGCATCCTGCGCCTTGACGTCGAGCGGCTGCTGGTAGGCCACGTCGAGCGCGTAGTCGTTCTCCACCTTGCCGTGCAGGTCGATCTGCCAGAAGCCGCGCTGTTTGTCGGTCTCGAGCGCGCGGGCGATGTTGCGGCCAAGCACCGTCAGCGCCAGGCCGGGCTGCGGTGCCTGCAGCGTAAAGCTCTTCACGCCGGCGTTTTCGATCTTGTAGTTCAGCCGCACGCGGCCCTGCAGGAGGCCGTCGGCGACCGCGACGATCTGCAGCGCCTCGACGCGCACGACCGGCGCGAGCGCCTCGGCTTTGAGCTGCACCGCCCAGTCGGGCCGCAGCAGGCGGAACGCCACGTAACCCTGCTGCCGGATGCCCAGCTCGCTCGGGTTGATTTCGCTGACGCCCTCGCGGCGCGCGGTGGTGAAGTGGATGCCGCGCTCGCCGCTGATCAGCAGCGTGCCCGTGTGCTTGAGCGCGTCCTGCACGGTCAGGCGCGGCACCTCCAGCGTCGCACCGATGCCGTGCAGCGGGCGCGCGCAGATCACGTTGAGCGTCTGCGCGCCGAGCACCTGCTTGTTGAAGTGCACCATCACGGCGCGCGCGCCGTCCTTGAGCTCGTCCCAGTGGCTCACATCCGGGCCGGTCAGGCTCTCGATGTCATAGCCGGCGGGCAGCGCGATGCGCAGGTCGAAAATGCCGCTCTTCGCGACGGCCACGTCCAGCTTGCTCGACAGCACCGCGCGCTCGTCGGAGACATCCACGCGCGCATCCTCGACCACGCGGACTTCCGGCAGCACGCGCTCGGCATGCGCCTTGAGCGTCGCCGGCGGCTGGTGATAGCGGAACGCGCGCTTGAGCGCGGCGGCGCGCACCGTGCCGCCCGGCCCGGCGAAGTCGCCGACGCTCATCACGGCCAGCCCGGTGCTCGCCTGCTCGTCCACGTGCAGCTGGACCGCCTCCGACGCCGCCAGCGCGATCGCGCCGCGCTGCCGCGCGCAGTTTTCCACCACCAGCACGCCGAGCGTCACATCGTAGGGCAGGCTCTCCTGCGCCACCTGCGTCACCACGCGCAGGGTGAAGTCGGCGCTCACCGGCTTCTCCAGCAGCGCCTCGAGGAGATGTTTTTCCGGGTCATAGCGCCATGTCGAAAGTCCCGGTGCGCCGACCGCCGTCACGCTCATCTCCGCCGGGATGCGCAGCGTCAGCGCCTGGATTTCGCCCTGGGCAATCTGATAGCGGATCGCGTTCTGCAAATTGATGACACCGGTCTCGAACGTCGCCAGCGTGTTCACCTCGGTGAAGACGACGGCCTTCTCCAGCCCGGTCTTGCGCTCGCGCGGACGCCACGTGATCTGCGCCGTCGGCACCGGGCCGAACACCAGTTCCACCTCGGTGCGGTTCTTCTGCTCGGTGGACCTGATCTGCACCGCGCTGTCCGACTTCACATCGAGCTCGCCGACGGGCAGCGCCAGCTTCGCCGAGTTGCGGATGTGCGGCAGCAGCGGCAGGTCCAGGCGCCATACGCCGTCCGCCTCGCGGACCGGCGCGAGGAAATGCAGCTCGACACGGTAATCGCCCGCGGCGGCGATGTCGACCAGGTAGCCGTTGGGCTCGCTCGCGAGCCGCAGGTTGTGGCTGTCGAGCTTGAACGAGGTGAGCACGTGCGGCGGCGGCAGCGCGTTGAGCTTGCCGGGTTTGTCCGCATGAAAGTCCAGCACGGCCACCACGCGCGCCATGCGCTCGGCGTTCTTTTCAAGGCCCGGCCCATCGACCGTGAGCGTGATGTTCTTCATCATCAGTTCCGGCGCTGCCACTGCGGTGGCGCCGCCCGTGAACACGATCGGCTTCGAACTGCCCGCGTTGGGCGCGACGTCCTTGACCGAGATCGACTTCGCGCCGGCCGCGAGCAAACCGCCGCAGAGCGCCAGCGCCGCGAGCGTAAACACCATGCCCGTGCGGACAAACCCGCCCGTCGCTGTCGCCGGCTCTTCCGGCATCGGCGGCGGCACCGCCGCGAGCCGCGCCAGCTTCTCGGCATCGCGCGCCGCCGCGCGCCGGCCCAGCTGCGCCGCCCAGCGCGCGAGCGCCACGGTAACGAGCGCAGGCAACAGCAGCAGCAACGCGCCACACAGCCACGGCTGGACGACCTGCGCCGCCGAGAGGCCCCACGTCAGCAGCGTCAGGCCGAGCGCCGCGCGGCCGGGCCGCGTCCGGCCGCCGCGTCGCGCGCCGGCGAGCAGCCCGAGACCGACGAGCGTGCCGATGACGAAATAGGTCAGCGAGCCTTCCTGCCCGAGCCACGCCGGCTGGATCATCGCGCTCAATTCGAGGGCGCTGCCCGCCGGGCTGACCGGCCGCGTAAACGACTCCTGCGCCGGCGCGACGCTGCCCAGATCGGTTTCCTTGAACGCCACGCGCACGCCGCGCGTGCCCTCGCCCACCAGCGCGAGCAGCAGCGCACCCGTGAGCAGCACGGCGGCCACCATGTAGAACGCCGGGCCCCTGAGGCCGCGCGCACGGCGATAGGCCTCGACGATGAGGCCGAGGCAGACGAGTTTGACGAACACGAGCCAGAAGAAGGCGTGCTGCACGACGCCGCCGAGGAGCGCGCCGAAGTTCGACGCAAGCCGCAGCAGCCCCGCGAGCGACGCCGTCGCCGGCGCGAGGTTGCCGCCCGCCGCGCCGAGCGTGTAGTGCTCCGGCGCCCGCAGCGTCCACTTGGCGAAGACCGACTGCGCGTCCATCACCGGCGCGGCCCAGCAGAGAGTCCGCGGCCACCACCAGCGGCACGCGCTCTTCGTCTCCGCGTATTCCACCTCGACGCGCAGCGGCTGGTTCGGGTCGCGCAGGCGGCGCAGCGGCACGAGCACCTTGCCCGGCTGCTGCGGCACCGAGAGCGCCTGCACGGCGGCGCCATCCACCTTCGCGCTCCAGAGCCGCGCGCCCTCCGGCAGCATGAGGCCGAAATATTGCTGCGACGAATTCTTCACGTCATAGGTCGCGGTCGTCACGCTCTCGCCTTCCTTGCTCAACCGCGTCGAGTAGCTGATGTGGTCGGCCACCTGCGCGAGCAGCTGCTGCGTCGCATAGCGCTGCACCTTCAGCCCCGCAAGGTGCGGGCTGCCCACAAACTTGAACGCCGCGAGCACGGGGTCGTTGATCAGCAGCGCGTAGGCCGGCGGAATTTCCGCGCGATCGAGCTTGATCAGCGCGGGGTCGGCCCGGGTCAGGCTCTGGAACTGCAGGCTCGCCGCGCCCGCGAGCACGAGGTAGCCCGACTCGTTCTCCGTGCCGAGCGTCTCCAGCCCGCCGAGCGCCACGCTGCCGCCCTCGAACGCGAACGGCTGGTCATAGGTCACCAGCAGGGTGTAATCGCCGAGAATCTTCTCCTGGAACGTGACCTGCCATTCCTCGTTCGTGCTGCCGGGGGTCTTCTCGCGCGAGCGGATGTCGTGGCCGGTGAACTCGACGTTCTGGCACGCCGCCGGGATGCGCACGCGCAGCTGCCGCACCGGCGCGCCGCCGATGTGGTAGGTGATCGAACAGCTGCCGTAGAGCGCCGACTCGCCCGCCGAGACGAGTTGGAACAGCTCGGCATAGATCGCCGGCGTCGTCTTCTCGATCTGCGCGCCGAGCGTCCACCCGCCGTCCTTGAAACGGAACGCCTGCTGCGCATCCGGCACGCGGACCGGCAGCGAGGCCAGATGCACTTCCGTCAGGTTGGTGACAACGGAAGGCTTGAAACGCACGCCTTTCTCGGCGCGCAGCACGAGGTGACCACGCTCCGTGCGCGCTTCCGCCACCCGGAACAGCGGCGCGGTGAACTCCGACTGGTTGTCCGCCAGCGTTTTTTCCAGCCGCACCTCGACCAGCGCGCGGCCGCTCACCGCCGTCTTGAAGAACAATTTGATCTGCCGCGCACCCGCCTGGTCGCGCACCTCGTAGTCGGCGAGGTTCGCGCCCGCCACGTTCACCACGCTCCACGTCGGGTCCACCTGCAGTGCGGCCTCGCGCGCCGGCGCGTCGCGCACGTCGAGCTCCACCACGGCGTCGAGCGCAAGATCGTTGTCGCTCAACGACAGCGTCAACCGCTCCTCCGCGTGCAGCGTCGTCACGATGTCGTCGGCGCCCAGCTCCGCGCGCGCCGGCAGGTTCGCATACTGGTAGGCGTAGGCCGCGCGGGTCGGGGCGAGCCGCGCGCGCGCGTCCGCCGCCTGCACCGCGGGGAACGCCGCCTGGTCGATCTGCGTCAGCGCGAGCGACTTGTTCACCAGCAGCTTCACCGCGCTGTCGGTGCCGATGAGCAGGAACCCGCTCGTCCGCAGCACATTTTGCGGCACCGGCAGCGGCAGGTCGAACTTGCACGGAAACGCAGCGAGCACGCGCTCCGCCTCGAGCCCGAGCTGGTAGCTTTTTTCCTGTGGCCGGCTCAGCGTCACCAGCAGCCGCCGTTCGGCGTTTGTTTTCGTCGCCGCCTCCACCGTCCACTCGCGGATGTCCTGCCCGCGCACCTGCGTCACGTTCAGCTCCGCCGGCAGCGCGATGGCAATCTTCTCCAGCGCGCCCTGGATGACGCGGTAGGTCAGCAGGCTGTCCAGCCGCAGCACGCCGACGCTCGCGGAATAGATCGTGTGCGCGTCGCACGTCGCCGCCAGTTCGCCGGTCAGCGCCTTGACCTCCGGTTTCCAGCGCACGGTGAAGCTGCGGATGACGCCAAGGCTCGCCGCGATGGCCGTGCGGCCTTCCGCCGTCTTCTTCCGCTCGACGCCGAGCGCGCCGGGAAATTCCACCTGCAGGTCGGGACGGTCGCACAGCATGGACACATGGCGGACCGTCGCGCCCGGCAGCGCAAACTGCGTCGCGCGCCAGTCGCCTTCCTTCGCCGGCAGGCTCGCGAACGTCAGGCTCAACGGGCCCTTCACGGCGCGCTCGAAGACCAGCACATAGCCCTTGCCCTCGCGCACCAGTTCCACGCCGCGCGGGACGGAGGAGGTCAGGCACGTCACGTCGCCCTCGACCAGCGTCAGGCGGCTGCGGTCGGGCACATCGGCCTGGAGATTGAGCACAAAGCTCACGTTCTCGCCCTCGATGCTGCCGCGCAGGTCGAGTTCGGAGATCACGATGCCCGGCCCCGCCACCGGCGGCCGCCCCATGCCAAATGCGCTCGCCGCCGCCAACATCACCATCAAGCCCATCAGTAACTTTTTCATGTTTCCTCCGCTTTCAGTTCACGCGCGCAGTGGAACACACCACGCCAAGTTTTTCGTCATCCGTCCGCAAATAATTTGTAAAAAGTTTGTCAGCCACTCACCGCACGGCAGCACCCTTGCCATCCTGCGCAAAGCGATGGTCAACGAAAGGCGTTCCTGCGGGCAGTTCGATGCGATTGAGATCAATCACGCGCCCATCGGTGACGAGCGCGATATCCACGCGCGCCCGGTGCAGGAACCCCTTGCGCTCGTCCGCCGTCGCCGGCACCCATTTGTCATTTTCGACCGTCACATACTCCGGCAGCTCGCCTGTAGCAGAGGTGAGGTACGCGGGCCACGGCGCCCCGGCTTCGAGTTTCGCGCCACCGGGCCGGCTGGTAGTGCCGCCCGACGGCCATAAAATGCGGACGCCCGTCGTCAGCGTTGACCCGCTGACGCCATAGGTGGACGGGCTGCGCTCCAGGATGATCGGCGCACCCTTGCTTTTCAGCTTCAGCAGGTGCGGCCACGCCTGCTCAAATTCAGCGCGGTCCGCAAAAGGAATTTCATACACATTTTCCTGGATGCCATGCGCCACGCAAACCGTCCTGGCCCGCGCGCGCAACCCCTCCAACTCCTTCGGCCAGGAAGCCGGCCACGTTCCTTTTTCTTCTGTCATCACCAACGCAAAACACAAACCACTCGCCAGGCAGGCGAGCCCAACGGCGGCGGCGACCAGCTTAGACCGTTTCATTCACAACCTCCGCTGCAAAGTGACCCCTGCCGGCTTGCCCGGCAGGTGAAAAAGTTCTGTGGCTAGGCTGACGTGCTGGAAGCAGAACTTCCGCTTCGGCGGGGCCAGCCCGCCGGGGGCGCAGCCACGAGCCACGGAACTTCTTGTGGGCGGGAGCTCCTGCTCCCGCGTATATCAGCTTGTGCTTCGCATCAGCGGGAGCAGGAGTTTCTTCGGCAAGTGGCACTTCGAGCA
>CAITZM010000155.1 GCA_903896925.1 uncultured Lentisphaerota bacterium
CCGGACCCGGCGTGTTATCTAACCGATGAGGAGATCGGCCTTGTCTGAACAACCCTTGAGCGTGGTCGCGTGGGAAACCACGCGCCTGTGTGTACTACGTGGCCGGGCAGGCTGTCCTGCGCGGTGCAAGTGTTCAGGACGGTCTGCAGAGCTTATTTGGATCCGATGTGGAAAGGCTGTTGAATTTTGAATCCATCGCACCTACCATCCGCGGCCGTGAAACACGCTACCACTGAGATGAACGTTTTTCCCGTGGGCCTGATGCTGTCGGGCCGGCCGTGCCTGGTGGTCGGCGGCAGCAAGATTGCGGGCCGCAAGGTCAAGCTCCTGCTCGACGCCGCGGCCGACGTCACCGTGGTGGCTCCGGAAATAACCGAGGAAATCCGCGGCTGGGTGGATGCCGGCAAGGTCCGGCTGCAGCTGCGCGATTTTCAGGACTCGGACGCGCACGGTTTCTTTGCGGCCTTTGCCGCCACCAGCTTCACCAAGGTGAACCGCCAGGTGTTGACCGCCTGCCGCGCGGAGCGCGTGCTGTGCGGCGTGGTGGACGAGTTGTGGCCGGAGGGCGACCTCATCACCCCCGCCAGCCACCGGCGCGACAAGCTGATCGTCTCGGTGACCACGGGCGGGCATTCCTGCCGGCAAGCCCGGTTGGTCAGGGACAACATCGCGCGCCACCTGGAGATGACCGGTGCGGCCGATCTCATGATCATCGGCACCAGCCACGAACAACTGCCGCTGGAGCAGCGGGAGCCCTATCACCTGACCGGGCGGCGCCTGGAAGAGGCTGGCCGGCTGCTGATGCAAATCTGGGGCGTCCATGAGTTTTTGCTTCTCAATACCTGCAACCGCATTGAGTTTATCGGGGTCGCCGCGCATCGTGACGATACGGAAGAGTTGATCCGGCGGGTGTTGCGTTTCGATGCCTTGCCGTCGGAAAGCTACTACCTCAAGCGCGGCGTGGCGGCATTCGAACATTTTGCGCTGCTGACCTCCGGGCTGCTGTCGCAAACGCCCGGCGAGAACCACATCGTGGCCCAGGTCAAAGAAGCCTTCCAGCAGGCCACCGCGGCCGGCTGGTCGGTCAGCCTGATGGACTGCTGGATGGGTGCGACCCTGCATGTTTCCAAGCATATCCGGGAAGCCGTCGGGCCACGCCTCACGGCCTACGAGACCGAGGACCTGTGCCTGCAGTACCTGCGCGCGCAGGGCGAGACGCTGGCGGGTGCGCAGGCGCTGGTGCTCGGCACGGGCATGGTCGGCGCGGAGATGATCCGGCGGTGCGTGGCCGCCGGCATGCAGTGCCAATGGTGTTATCATGTCAATGAGCCTGTCCTGCCGCCGTCCCTGAAGGGGAAGGTCCAGGTCATCAGCCTCAACGACCTGCGCGAGCATCTGCGCCAGGCGCGCTTCGTCTTTAGCGCCATGTCCAGCGGCGGACACGTCTTGCATCAGGGCCACGCGCCCTTCTTCGACTTGGAGCGCGGGGTCGTGGTGATGGACCTGGGCCTGCCGCGCAACGTGGCCCCTGAATTGAAGACCTTGGGCGATAACCTGCGCGTGCTGGACCTTGACGACCTCAAGCACTGGTACCATCGCGAACTGGTGGATCTCAACGGCCTCTTCGATACGGCTCGGCAGACCATCCACGCGCATCAGGAATTCTACGACCGGCTGGTGCAGGACATCCGGGGCAACGAAGCCCGACCGCCCGCAGCTTCCGCCCGGGACGGCGACCATAATCCGCATGTAAACACACAGGCAGCAAGGAACAGCAGCATATGAGCGAGCCGGAAGATACAGGGCCGCAGGTTCAGGAGCCGCGCCAACAGGATGCGCCGCCGCCGTCTTCGGGGCTGATGGGCGTGCTGACGTCGATGCGTTTCGCCTTGTGGCTGGTCTGTGCCATCACGGTGGCTTGCGTGGTGGCCACGGTGCTGCCGCAGGGCTCCGAGGTGGCGGGGTATGTGCAGCGCAACCCCGACGCGGGCCGCTGGCTGAAGCGCCTGGCCGCTGTAGGCCTGACCAACGTGTTCTCGTCGTGGTGGTTCATTGCCTTGTTGTCGGTTTTGGGGGTGAGTCTGGTCGCTTGCATCAGCCGGCGCACCAAAATCATCCTCAAAGGCGCGCGGCTGTCCCCGCTGGAGCGCGCGCGCATGGTGGGCACGCTGTTGGTCCACGCCGGTCTGCTGCTGACGCTGATCGGGGGCGCGATCCGGATCTTTTTCGCCGAGCAGGGCGTCATTCAATTCCGGGAAGGCGAACAGGCGGCCTCCTTTGTCACGGAGGACCAGCAGCAGGTGCCCTTGCCGTTCACGCTGCAGCTGATGAAGTTCGAGATCGAACGGTATGCCGCGCCCCATGCGGGAAAAGGCGGGGCTGGAGATTTCCCGTCGGAAGCGTTGAGCCTGCAGCTGCCCGGGGAGACGGACGTAACGGATTGGCCGATGGCCTTGGGGGTGGAGCGGGAAGTGGTCGTCAAGGCGCCGGCTGCTGGTACCAACCGGGTCTTGCGTGTGACCATTCTCCGGCGTGTTCCCGATTTCTCCATGGATGCGACGACCAAGGAAGTGCGCAGCCGTTCCGACCGCCTGCTCAACCCGGCCATTCTGGTGCGGGTGATGGAGGGTGGGGTGGCGAGCGAACGCTGGTTGCTGGCACGGTTCCCCGACTTCGACATGAATGCTCAGCCGGGCCAGGAGAGTCCTCCGTTGCCCTTCAATATGAGTTACTTCATCGCCGCCAGCGATCAGGAGAAACAGCAGGTCAAATCCTTTAAAAGCACCTTGCGGGTGCTTCAGGGCGGGCGTGTGGAGCGGGAGCAGCTGATCGAGGTCAATGCGCCGTTGAACTATCAGGGCTATGCCTTCTACCAGTCGGGCTACAACGAGGACGATCCCTCCTGGACGGCCCTGCGGGTGGTGCGCGATCCCAGCGTGCCGGTGGTTTATCTTGGTTTTATCCTGATGGGCATCGGGGCGTTTCTGACGGCCTACTGTCGGACGGAAAAAGTGAAAGAGGAGGCCAAATGTTAACCGATCTGTTTGATATCGCGCTGGTGGCCAATATTCTGGCCTTGCTGCTGTCTGCCGTGAACTGGTTCGTTCCGCGCCGCTGGCTGGATGTGCTGGCCTTGGTGGGGCTCACCTGTAGTGTGCTGGCCTTGACGGGCTATATGGGTTTGCGTTGGGTCGAGGCGGGGCGTGCGCCGTTCAGCAACATGTTCGAATCGCTGGTGCTGTTTGCCTGGACAATCCCCTTGGTGTATCTCGCGCTGCGGATGCGGGGCAAGACGGTCGCCGTCCTGGCGCCGCCCACCGCCCTTTTGGCGGCCCTCTTGCTGGTCTATGCCAGCGCCTTCCTCTCGTCGGAAATCAAACCCCTGATGCCGGCGCTGCGCAGCAACTGGCTGGCCTTTCACGTCATGGCCTGCCTCATCGGCTACGGCTCCTTCGCGGTGACCTTTATCGCCGCCATCGGTTTTCTCGTTGCCAGCCGGGCGGGCAGCAAGATCAGCCGCGAGACGCAGGATCTGCTCGAAGCGGTCATGTCCAGGACCGCCTCCTTCGGTTTTCTCTTCCTGGTCGTGGGCATTGCCATGGGTGCGGTTTGGGCCAATGTGGCCTGGGGCACCTACTGGTCGTGGGATCCTAAGGAAACGTGGTCGCTGATCACGGCGTTGATCTATGCCGTCTTTCTGCACGGTCGGTATATGCGCGGCTGGCAGGGCCGGCGCATGGCTTGGATTGCGATCATCGGTTTCATCTCGGTGTTGATCACCTACGTCGGGGTCAACTACCTGATGAAGGGCCTGCACAGCTACGCGTCGTAAGGCCCGCGTGGTCAGCAGTATTTGTCTGGAAGTAAAAGTTGGGCGTGGTCGTGCGGCTCGGCGCGGCCACGGACCGCGCTAACTCGAGCAAGGAAAACTGTATGCAAAAGAAAACCATCATGAACGGGTTGTTCAAAACCACCGTCGCGCTGGCCGCCGTCCTGTTGCTGGCTCACGGCCAGCCCGCAGCGCCCGCTGCAGGCGCACCGGGAGTGCTCTCCGGCGCGGTCGCCGAAACGATGAACAGCGGCGGCTACACCTATCTGCTCGTCGATGATGGCCAGTCCAAACAGTGGGTGGCCACCACCCTCGTTGCGGTCAAGGTCGGCAGCAAGGTGGAAGTGCCTGCGGGGGTGGCGATGAAAAACTTCGTCAGCCCGACGCTCAAGCGGTCGTTTCCGGAGATCCGGTTCGTCGGCGGCATCACCATTGACGGCAAGCCGCAGGCGGCCGCGGCGATGCCGGCGGGCCATCCGAATATCAACAACATGCAGATGGCCCCCCACGGCGGCGAAGAGAGCCTTTCCGGCAAGGTCCTCGAGACGACGAACAGTGGCGGGTATGCCTTTGTTCGCGTGCAAGGTCCGCAGAAAACGCTCTGGGCCGCATCCACGCCTGGCAATGTGCAGGTCGGCGATAACGTCAGTTTGCCCAAGGGCGAAGTGATGCAGCACTTCCGCAGCGCCTCGCTCAACCGGACGTTCGATGAAATCCTTTTTGTAGATCACATCGACAACCTCAGCCAGCGCAGCGGGGCCCAGTCCCCGGCCGCGGCCGGCGGCAATCCCGCTCTGCCCCCCGGACATCCACAGGTTCCGGGGAAGGCCGCGTTGACGGGACCGGATGTGCAGGTGGCGCAACCGGCCGGCTGCAAGACCGTGGCCGAAGTTTTTGCGCAACGCCAGCAGCTCGCCGGGCAGCCGCTGACCATCAAGGGTCGGGTCGTGAAATTCACGACCGGCATCATGGGGCGCAACTGGATGCACCTCCGCGACGGCACCGGCACCGCCGGCAACAACGACCTGACCGTCACGACCACCGACCTGTCCGCCGTCGGCGAGATCGTCACGATGCGCGGCACGCTGGTGATCGACCAGGACTTTGGCGGGGGCTATCAGTACTCCGCGCTGCTCGAAAAGGCATCCGTGCAGAAATAGCGGTGGTCGTCGGCCGGCATGTTGCCGCGTTGTGCAGAGGCTGGCCTGGCCGCGGAGCAAGGCCGCAGGGTCCTGTGCAGGCGGAGTGAGGCGGACAAAGGCCCGGTGCTGTTTACGTTGTTAACGAAAGGATTTTGCGCCCATGTTGACCCAGCCTAATGCGCGGTTGTTGTTGCTCACAACCCTCGTGGTCAGTGGGGTGCTGCTGGTGGCCCTGTGGCACCAACGGTCCCAGCTCATGCAGCTCAAGCAGGATTACGGACGGCTGGCGGAACAAAACCAGACGCTCCAGCTGACTCTACAGCAGACCAGGGCCGAGGTTGATGAACGCCTGGTTTCCATGGCGGCCGTGCGTGGCAAGACAGCGGCCCTGGCTGTCCCGGCAACGCCACTCCCGCCCAGTGCCCCGGAACCCAAGCAGCTGGTGTGGGGGGGGGCGGAGGTGACGCCGATTTCCGGCGGATTGCTCGCCACCCTGCAGTTCAAGCCCACCAAGACCGGCCCGCTGGGCGATTTGTTTCTGGCCGTCGAAGTGCCCCCAACAACCGCCGTTAAAATTCTCGATCTGAAGTCCGTGGGGGCGACTCCGATGGCGCACAGCAGGCAGCGGGTGTTGCGCGACGGCAAGTTCGCCATCTTTCAAGGAAAGCCGGGCGATGGGAACGTCATCAAGCTGGGTGTATCGGTGTCCGGCCCCGTCACGGTTGATGTGCGGGGAAGCTGCGGGATTACGCCGTTCCAGCTCGACATTGCGCCCACCGGCGCCACCGTGCGCAGCAACTGAGGCTCGTTCTGCCTGACCCTCTGCGCGTTCCATGGACGCCGCGCAGTCTGTTGTCACTTCGTGCAGTCTGTTTTTTCTCGTTGTCGACCGGTCCGCGCTGCCTGCCAGGGATGGGCTGCCGTCTGTCGTGTGGGGTGGCTTGGTCAGGCGTCCCGGCGGTCCCCCAAGCGGCTTGTCAGCAGGGTGGGAGATGCTACTATGCTCGGCAGCAGGTGGGATGGCCCGCGGCCGTCGCGAGGCCTCTGCGAGATGGGAACTGTCGTTTAAAACAAAGAGTACGCGGCCCTTGGTGATGAGCATCGATCAACCAGCCAGTCAGTCTGCGGAGCCAGCGCAAGGCCCCGCTCCCAAGCGGCAGATGCCCCTCCTGCGGGCTTTTTTGTACGTGCTGCTGGTGAGCCTCCTGATGTTCCTGCTGCATGATCTGCTGGTGAATCGCTGGCTTGTCCATGCAGACCGGCGCCTGCTTCAACTTGAGTCCCTGATCGGACACGTCCTGTTCGCCGTGGTGGTGGCGGCGGTGGCAGGGTGGCTGATTGTCAAAAATGCGCGGGCCTTTCCGGCGCTTTCTGAGACCAAGGTGGAGTGGTCGGACAATCTGCGGCTTGCCGATGCCAAGTGGCCGGGCATTTTTGCGGAGTGGTTTGTGGCGATGCGCTGGATTGCGGTGCTGCTGTCGGGGCTCCTCGTGTTCATCAGCATTTGGGTGCTGGCCTGGCTGCCGACGGACGTCTGGTGGCCGCTGATGCTCACCGTGGTCACGCTGGCGGGGCTGAATTTCCTCTACGCCTCGTTGCTGCGGCGGGAATGGCGGGTGCCGCTGTTGCTCCAGGTCCAGGCCTATGCCGACCTGGTCATCCTGGTGGTCTTGCTGCATTTTTCCGGGGGCATCGAGAACCCGCTCTCGTTGATGCTGCTGTTTCATGTCATCATCGGAGGGTTGGTCCTGTCGCGCCGGCAGGCGTACGCCATCGCGCTGGCCGCGATCGCCCTGTTTGCCTTGCTGGCCTGGGCTGAATGGGCGGATGTGGTCGCGCACTATACCTTGCGGCTCTTTCCGCACGAGGGGGACGGTGTGCACTTCCGGCATCCCGCCCATCATTCGGTCTATGTGCTCAGTCTGGTCGTGATCCAAGGGGTGGTGTTTTTGCTCGTCGCCTACTTCGTGACCACGCTGGTCGAGCGGATGCGCGATGCGCGCCGGCAGATCGAGAAGATGAACGAACAGGCTTTGGCCGAGCGCCAACTGCTGGAGCGGTCGCTGGAGACCACCGGTTCGGCGCTCCGTGTGCTCAACCGCGACCTGCAGCCCGCTTGGGCCAACCGGCGTTGGACCGAGTGGTTTGGTTGTACGCCCGAGCAGGCCCGCGAAGGTCTCTCCCGTTTGAATCAGGGGAATGCCCCCGCCAGCCAGACGCTGTCCGACCGGCAGATCCGCGAGACCGAGGTGGTGTGCGCACAAGTTGACTGCGCCTCCGGTCCGGGTATGCGCGGGTCCAGTACGCGGGTGTTCCGTGTGATCACGGCGCCCTTGCTGGATGACAAGGGCGCCATTACGCAGATCGTCGAACTTTCCCGGGAGATCACCCACGAAAAACAGATGCAGGACCAGATGATCTGGGCGGGGAAACTGGCCGCGGTCGGCGAGTTGGCCGGGCAGGTGGCGCACGAGGTCAACAACCCCATCGCCATCATCAGCGCCAAGGCCCGGCTGCTCCTGTCGGATCATCCGGGCGAAATGTCGCCGAAGGTGCAGCAGGAGCTGGGCAAGATCACCGATACGGCCGACCGCATCGCGCGCATCGCACAAGGCCTGCTCTCCTATTGCCGGCCGGCCTCCGGCGCGCGGGCGCTGCTGGATGCGCGCGGACCGGTTCGCAAGGCCTTGGCCATGATTGAGCCGCGCGCCCAGAAAGCGGGCGTGCGCGTCGAGACGCAACTCGACGACGTCCCGCCCCTGGTGCTGGCCAGTGCCGGCGAACTGGAACAGGTGTTCTTGAACCTGCTGCTGAATGCCTTGGACGCGATGCCCGGCGGCGGCACGTTGCACGTCTCGGCCCCGGCCGGGCAAACCTTGCGCGACGGCTCGCCCGCGGCCGCGCTGAGCGTGCAGGACACGGGCGCGGGGATTCCCGAAGAGATCCGCGCGAAAATCTTCGAGCCGTTTTTTTCCACCAAACAGGTGGGGCACGGCACGGGCCTGGGGTTGTCGATCTGCCAGGGGCTGGTGCGCAGTCATGGTGGCGAGATCGAAGTGGAAAGCGAACCGGGCCGTGGCGCACGGTTCATCGTCAAGCTACCGTCAGCGCCCGCCGGGATGCCGGGGAAGGAGCCACGTGGCTAAGGCAAGGATTCTGATTGTGGACGACGAGGAGGGCATGCTGGAGGTGTGTGCGGACACCTTGAGCAAACTGCCCGATGTGGAGCTGGTCGTGGAAGGCCAAAGCCGCCGGGCGGCCGAGCGGCTCGCGGCGGAAACCTTTGACCTCCTGATCACCGATGTCCGCATGCCGGGCTTGACCGGGGTGGACCTGTTGCGGCTGGCCCGCCAGCACAACCCCGAAATCTGCGTGCTGGTGCTTACGGCCTATCCGACCGTGGAGTCCGCCGTTGAAACCATGAAGCTGGGCGCGACCGATTACATTGTGAAGCCGTTTCTGCCGGACGACCTGCGGGCGACGGTCCGGCGGTTGCTGGAGAGCGAGCGGTTGCGCGAAGAAAACACCTTGTTGCGCCGCCAGGTGGAGCGTTCCTATATCTCCGGGCAACTGTTGGGCCGGAGCGCGGAAATCCAGAAGGTCCGGGAACTCGTAGCCAAGGTGGCGGGCACGGATGTGGATGTGATGATCTTCGGCGAAACCGGTACCGGCAAGGACCTGGTCGCCCGCTCCATCCACGAGCTCAGCCCGCGCAAGGAACAGCCCTTTGTGCCGGTGGATTGCGGCGCGATTCCCGAGGAATTGATGGAAAGCGAGTTTTTCGGCCATGAACGCGGCGCGTTCACCGGCGCGCATTCGCGCAATCTGGGCCTGCTGGAGTTTGCCAACAACGGGACCTTCTTTCTCGATGAAATCGGCCAGTTGCCCTTGCGCCTGCAGGCCAAGCTGTTGCGCGCCTTGCAGGAACGCCGGATCCGGCGGGTCGGCGGCACGAAGGAAGTCAGCCTGAATGTGCGGATCGTAGCCGCCACCGCGCTCAACCTGGAGACGGAGGTCTCCAAGGGGCGCTTCCGGTTGGATCTCTATCACCGCATTCACGTGGTGCGCATTGAACTGCCCCCGCTGCGCGAGCGGGGCGCAGATATCGCGCTGCTCGCCCGACATTTTGTGACCCACTATGCCGAGGAAATGAAACGGGATCCGGTTGAAATCAGCCCGGAGGCCCTTGAAGTGCTCTCCGGCTATGCCTGGCCGGGCAACGTGCGTGAGTTGCAGAATGTCCTGAAACGCACGCTGGCGATGATTTCGGGCTCGGTCATCTCCTTGAACGACCTGCCCGACCAGGTCGTCCTGCAGGCCGGCGATGTCTCGGTCAGTGACGGGAAGGGCTTTTTCCGTTTACGCGAGCGCCAGATGGCCCGCTTCGACACGGATTATTTGACCCATATTCTGACCAGCTGTCAGGGCGATGTTTCCCTCGCCGCGCGTGAGGCCCAGTTGCCACGCGGCACGTTCTACCGGCTGCTCAAGAAGTATGATTTGAACCCCTCCGATTTTCGCCGCGGCGAGGTCGTGGAGAGCGGAAGCTAGTCGCTGTCTGGCGCGGAAGTGTCACTTGCGTGTGACGGGATGAATCGAATCTGTCATGTAAATGTGACACCCCTTGTTGGGCGGTAATTCGAAGCGGGGGCAAGTACGGCACACGTTTACCCTGGTTTGTTGCGGTTATATGTCTCGTTGGCGTGACAGTTCAGCAAGCCGGTACGGGGCAAGGATCCGGCTGTTTCTAAAATTGTAAAAAGAATTTGGAATATTTTATAATTCATTTATTATGAATAAATAGTGTTATATAATTATGTGCTTACGATCTGATCTTTCTGCAACGAAAAAAGCCGGTTGGCCTCGAACGTGCTAAAAGGAAACCGTCGAGTTGGACTCATCTGGGCAGATGTGTACGACAAAACCATGGGTGCAATGCAGTTTGCAGGATAAAGAAAGGCGCAACATATGACTTTTGATCAACAAGCTGGGGCGTATGCGTCCGCCGTCGCGCCGATGACTAATCATTCGAAAGGCAGGGCTAAGAGTATGACGAAGCGAAGTGCAGGCTCGTTTGGGTTGTGGGGCGCGGTCATGGCGCTCGTCGTGGTGTTCGTGGGCGGGAGCGCTTGGGGCGCCTTGCCTACCGTAAGGCTCGTCCCGCGGCCCCTCACTCCGGGCGAAGCGAAATCATGCCCTACCGGCACGCGGCTCGCCTCGGGTTTGCCGAACGTCGGCGTCGGCCAGCCGCTCTATCTGGAAGCGCTCGTGACCAAGAGTACGGTGGTGAACAGCGCCACTTGGACTTTGCTCACCAAGCCCTCCACCTCGGCGGCCACGCTCCAGGCCAGCCCGCTGACCAACAGCCTGCTCGCAGCCGACTACGGCGACCAGAAGACCTTCGATGTGGGCAGCCGCATGATGCTGGTGCCGGATGTGATCAGCGAAGAGGTGAATCCGTATGCGAACGACGATAAATGGAATGACTATGTGGTCAGCGTGCAGCTCAACGTGAAGATCACGGCGAGCAGCAACGCCACCGTCACGGTCACCAACCTCTTCACCTGCGCGAACTACGTGGGCATCCATGTGTGCGGGAACTGCCACAGCGCCAAGACGAATGCGTTTGGCGCGACCGCCCACGCCACGGCCTTCTCCCGCAAGATCGATGGGGGCCTGGCCTTCAATGGCGTCAGCGTCGGTACCGGTTTCAAGCAGAACTGCTACAGCTGCCACGTGTTGGGCTACGACACGAATGCCCTGGCGAACAATCAAGGCTTCGATGATATCGCGCGCACCCAGATTCCGGCTTGGATCGCTCCGACCGGTTCGGTCCCCGGGCAATGGGCGGCCATGCCGGCTGCGCTGCAAGACAAAGCCAACGTTCAGTGCGAAAACTGCCACGGTCCGGCGGGCCGGCATATTCAGACCGTTTTCGCTTTGGGGGCAAATATCACCAACTCGATCGGTGTTTCCTTGAGTGCTGCCAACTGCGGCCAGTGCCATGACTCGATGACCAAGCACTACATCAACTATGAGTGGAAGCAGTCCTATCATTCCACCGGCGAAGTCTTCCGGTCCGGGTCCTGCGGCCAGTGCCACGGCGCGAAAATGTTCATCGCCTACAAGGATTCCGACTACGATCCGACCAACAACCTGCCGCGCGGCACGTACAACGAGGGCATCTCCTGCGTCACCTGCCACGACCCGCACAGCGTGGGCTCGGGCGAAAACCAGCTGCGTTCCTTCCCGTCCGTCACCTTCACCAACGGCGTGGTCACCACCTTGGGCGGGAAGGGCCTGCTTTGCATGCAGTGCCATCATGACCGCTATCCGGCCGAGTCCAATGTTCTCACCAACGCACGGCAGGCTCCGCACCACGGCACGCAGGGCGACATGCTGGTGGGTGTCAATGCCATCGAATACGGCATGGTGATGCCGCGCTCCAAGCATCTCAGCGTGGTGGAGGACTCCTGCGTCGGCTGTCACATGCAAACCACCCCGACCACCCCCACCAACGCGACCTACCACGTGGGCGGGCATTCGTTCAGTCTCTCGTGGACCGACCCGGTGAACGGCTCGAACGTGAATGTGACGACCACGTGCGTTACCTGCCATGGCGCGATCACCAACTTCAACTTCGGTGGCGAAGACTACAACCGCAACGGTGTGGTCGAAGGTGTCCAGGCCGAAATCCAAGGCCTGATGAACTCGATCGCCAAGCTGCTGCCCCCGTACGGCTCGACGAACAAACCCAGTCCTTCAGCGTCCTGGACCCTGAGCCAGCGGCGGGCGGCTTGGAACTACCTGTACGTCTGGGAGGATCGCAGCCTCGGCGTGCACAATCCCAAGTATGCGGCGGCCATCCTGCAGGCCTCCCTCGACGACCTGAGCAGCGGCGGCATTGATGTCAACCGCGACGGTCTGCCGGATGCGTGGCAAACCCAGTATTATGGCTCGTTCACGAATGCCAATGCAGCCCCCGGTGCGGATCCGATCCACAAGGGCTTGACGAACCTGCAGAACTACCAGCTCGGCCTGAATCCCACCATGCTGGATACCGACGGCGATGGCTACTCGGATGCCACCGAACTGCAGAGCGGCTCCGATCCGCTCAAGTCCAGCTCCACGCCTATGTTGAACATGGTGACGATCCTGCCCGCGATCGAACTGGGATATCTGCCGATCACGAACGGTGTCCCGATGCATTTCCAAGCCATCGACACCTTGGTGGGCGGTACTTGGACCAATATCGGTTCCGGTTTCGTCAGCAGCACCACCAACATGGTGTACCAGTTGGTCACGCCCCGTGGCTCGAAGCAACAGTCCTTCCGCGTCTCGACGCCCTGACGGTCGGCGGGTCCGCCGGAACAAGTTGATCCCCGCTAACTTGTTCCGCCGGGCCCGCACCAAGACCCGCAGGCAGAATGATCAGTATGCTGAAGCAGACTCATGAAGAAGCAGTGGACGTTGTGACGGCTGCCCGACAGGGCCGTCGCAGCGGAGTGCGCCCGCTGGCCCTCGGGTCGGCGTTCGCGCTCCTTGGTCTCGGCCTGGTTCCCCAGCCTGGTCGCGCCGACGACGTGCTTGCGAAGCCGCCCGCGGTGGACGCGCGCTACGATGCCCGGGTGCGGCTGGAGTACGATTACCGCAAGCAGGGGTCCGAAAAAGATTCAGACCTCTACGGCTACTGGTCTGGCAGCGGCCGCGACATGGGGAACGGACGCGTCGATATCTATGCCTCCGGCTGGATGCACAAGGATCTCGACAAGCCCGCTACGACCTCGCTGGCCGACGACAGCTTCCTGGGCTTGGAGGATGTCGGCGGTGTCTCGGATAACCGCCTGTTGCAGTTTTACGCGGATATCCACGACCGGGATGAAAAAGCGCGCCTGATTGCCGGCCGCCAGTACATCGAGATCGCCGATTACCTTCATTTCGACGGCGTGCAAGCGATGTTGTTCGATAACGACAGCTTGGGTGGGCGCGCCTTCTGGGGCAAGCCCGTCAGCTTCTATACACCGGTGTCGGATGACAACGCGTGGGGCCTGTCCTTGGTCGGCCGTCCCTGGACGGGCAACCGCTCGCGCCTCACCTATACCCAGTACGACAGTCCCGGCGGAAACGACGCCAACTATTTCGTTGATGTGCAGCAGGAACTCACCGAGGCGCTGCGGGTGCGCGGCCAGCTTTCCGTGCTCAACGAGAAGTTTCGCATGGGCAGCCTCGACTGTTATTTCTTTGCGCCCAACGGCGAGACGGACTTTTATGTTGGCGGCAGCCGGTGGGGCGATTTCGACGCCCGGACGCGGTTCTATTCGCCCCTCTATCAAGTGATGGGTGCACAGGATCCCTACAGCTATGGCTACGCGCGGATGACGCAGGTGCTGTTCTCCCACGTGACCATTTCGCCCGGGGTGAGCTTCCGGATCAACGATGGTGACACTACGGGCTATGCGAACCGGGACTACCGGGACTACGATCTGACGTTGACCTACGAACCCATCCGCGCTGTTAGTGCCTCCCTGTCAGTCGACTATTGGGACATGGATGGGGGCGATGGCTTCTTTGGCGTCAGCGGAGACATCCGCTACCGCTACAACAAGCTCTGGGAACTGAGCGCCGGATCTTCCTATACCAAATACACCTACAACACATATTCTGATATTTCGTATTCCGTCAACGGCGGCCAGACCTATTTCACCCAGGACGGCACCGTCGCCCAGGAAACGCCCGACTGCTACTCCTATTTTCTCCGGGCCAAATGGAACATCAACAAGTATCTGACGCTGCGGGCTCAGGGCGACATCGAAAATGACAGCACGACCTCGGATTTGGCTTACTGGGGTCGGATGTCGATCGAGGTGAAGCTGTGATTGGCATCAACATGACGACACGGCGTTGGATGGGCACGGCTTTGGTCCTGCTGGCGGGCCTCGTCCTGCTTTCCGGTTGCGACAAGGATGGTTACACGCTGGCCTTCGGCCACAACCTCCACGTCAAAGAAAACGGGATGGCGTGCAAGGACTGCCACGGTCAGGCCGTGCAGGGTCGTTTTACGGTCCCGGGGCACAAAGCCTGCACCGACTGTCACGGCGATTGGATCGATACCAAGGTCATCGGCCCGAAGACCTGCGGCATGTGCCATAAGGTGAAAGATCTGCAAGCCCTGAAGGTCAAGGCGCCCGCCAAAGCCGTCAGCGTGGTCCCCAGCGTATTTGTACATACCGTCGCCCTGAGCAATCGCTGCAACGATTGCCACGGGCAACTCATGGACAAAAAGCTCAAGAATGTTCCGGAAATGACGCACAGCGTGAAGGTGCGCATTCGCGAGCAGGCCCATGGCTGGAGCATGGACTGCAAAGCCTGCCATCTGGATCTGACCCCGCAAACAACGCCGGCCAACCACGCCCAGAACTGGACGCGGCGTCATGGCGTGCTCGGTTCGCAGAGCGACAAGGTGTGCGGTGTATGCCATCGTGCCGAAACTTGCCGGGAGTGCCATCAGGTCACCAGGCCTGAATCGCACAACAACCTGTGGCGTTTGAAGACCCACGGTATCCGGGCCGCGTGGGATCGCGCGCGCTGCATGGTCTGTCACGAACAGGATTCCTGCGTCGCCTGCCATGCCGTAACTCAGCCGCAGTCCCACAACGCCGGGTGGAAACAGAATCATTGCTTCGGTTGTCATCCCAGCGCTTCCAAGGGCACGGGCTGCACGTTGTGCCATGAGACGAACATCAGTTCCCATCCGAACCCACATCCGGCCGGGTTCCGCAGCCAGCACTGCGGCACCTGTCATGCCGGTTCGCGCGATGCGGAACAGTGCAAGGTTTGCCATGGCGGGGACAGCATCGGTCAGCATCCGAACCCGCACCCGGGCGGCTACCGCAGCCAGCACTGCAATTCATGCCATCCGGGTTCGCGTGATGCGGAGCAGTGCACGCTCTGTCACGGCAAGGATCTGCTCGGCGCCCATCCGGATCCGCATTCCGCCGGGTGGCGGAAACGGCATTGCTTCTCCTGCCATGCGGGCGCGCCCGCCAAGGATGATTGCGGCCGGTGTCATCAGGGCGCGGGGAATATCCTCCTGCACCAGAGCTTCTGGCCCCCGATGCACAACCGCTTTGGCGACCGGGCCAACTGCTACGATTGCCACAAGCCGTAATGTGAAGCGAAACCATGAAAATATTTAATTCGATTCGGAAATACTTCCCAGGTTGGTTTCGGAGGACATGCTGATGAAAAGAATTCTGCCGGTTTCGATCCTGGTTGGCTTCACGCTGTTGGCGCAGGGTGTGCCGGACTCCACCTCGGTCAGTCCCAATGCCGTCGGCTATATCAAGTTGGTCCTGCCCGGCACCAACACGGCCCCGGTAGGGCAGAGCAAACTGGCCATGATCGCCGTTCCCTATGTCCCTGTGGGTGCCGGCACCAACGGGGGTAGCTTCACGCTCGACCAGGTGATCGGCACCAACCTGCACGCCGGCGCGTCGGTAACCAATGCCGACCAGGTGCTGCTTTGGAATGCGGCCCAGACCAATTATCTGACCGCCTTCCTCAACAACGGCGGTGCCAGCACCAACACCCTGGCCAAATGGTGCTACATGAATGGCGCCAACCTGGCCCTGTGTGCCACGAACGCTGCCTTTACTGTTTATCCCGGCCGGGGCGGTTGGGTCCGGAATCGCGGTGCGAACACCACGCTCCTGCTCTTGGGTGAAGTGCCCAGCGCCGGCTTGGGCACCAACCAGATCAGCGCGGGCCTGCAGATGATCGCCTATCCCTATCCGGTGGCGACCAACGTCCAGGCGCTGATCACGACCAACGACGGGGCGTTTGCCCATTCCTCGCCCAACGCGGCCGATCAGCTGATCCTTTGGAGCGGGACGAATTATGTGACGCTGTTTCTGAACGACGCGAGCGGACCGGATGCCAACCTGTTCTGGAAATGGTGCTATATGCAGGGCCAGCAGCGCGTGCTGGCGACCAACGTCATCAATCCGGGCGATGGTTTCTGGTACCGTCGCCGTGGCACCGGGCCCTTCAAGTGGATCGAAGCCAAGCCGTACAACTGGCCTTGAAGCCCGGTGTAATCGGCGAAACGTGGCAATGCTGGCGGGAACGTTCTGAATGGTAGTGGTCGCGACGTGCGTGAATCATGGGAGTATGCAAACATGAATAAAGTGAAATTTTGGTGCGGGGCCGCAGCGCTGCTGTTGGGCCTGAACTTCGCGACGAAGGCCGACAATCAGATCCAGTGGGGCACCAGCGTCAGCAATTGGTTAGACCACACCGGTGCCTTGATGCAAGCCGGCGCCAATGGGAGCTCAGGCTGGCTGGTGCAACTGGTCTCGGCCGGCGGCAATGGCTTGATCGACAAGGCCACGGGCAGCGGTTTTGGCGTCAGCGGTGACGACGTTGCCGTCGCGTGGGCCTACTTCGACAGCGCCAACTGGGGTTCGGGCAAGTTTGTCGGTTCCGAATACAACAACACCCTCACCAACGGCTCGAAATACTTTATCCGCGCCTGGGAAGGTGTGACCAGCGGCGGCGGCCAGGTGCCTGCGACGCCCCTCTACCATGGCGAGTCCATGTTGTTCACGGTCGCCGGCAACGGGGACACCCCGTTCCCGGATGTCTTCGAACCGAACGTTGATCTCGGCGGGGCCACGGGCCTCTATGCCATGTCGTCGGAGTTCGTGACGACGGCCGTGATCACGGTGCTCGCCGGCGGCCCCGGCGGCACGGTGACCGGTGGCGGAACCTACGTCGTGAACAGCAACGCGCAAATCACAGCGACGGCTTCCAACCTCTGGCTCTTTACGGGATGGAGCGACAGCGTGACGAACGCTTCGCGTAGCGTGGTCGTGCCGCTCGGCGGCGCCACCTACACGGCCAACTTCACGCCGAAAGGGAACTTCGTCTTGCAGGCCAACCCGCTCAGTGGCGGCAGCGTGAGTGGCGGTGGCATCCATACGGTGGGGCAGTCCGCCACCATTGCCGCCCTGCCGAACCTGGGCTGGCGCTTCGCGAACTGGAGCGACGGCGACCGCAACCGGTCCCGCAGCCTCCCCGTGGGCGATACGGGCACCAACCTGACCGCCACCTTTGTCCTGGCCTTGAAGTTCTACGTGCAGGATCCGGCGGGCTCTGTCGGCGTGTGGGTGCTCAACAGCCTCGACACCCTGCAGCAGTTTAGCTCGCTGGGCAACATGGGCGACTGGAAGCTGAAAGCAGCCGGGGATGTGAACCGCGATGGCAAGGCGGAGCTGTTCTGGCAGATGAACAACGGCTTGGCCGCGGTGTGGTGGAGCACCAACAATGCCTACCAGGCGCAGGTCTTGGGCAACATGAGCCCCTGGACGATCAAGACGGTGGGCGACTTGGATGGCGATGGGACCCCCGATGTGGTCTGGCAGGCACCCGGCGGTCTGGCTGCGGTGTGGTTCATGAACAGCAATGGAACGACGCGCGCGGTGGGGCCGCTGGGTTCGGCCAGTGATTGGAAACTGAAAGCGTCCGGTCAGGTGAACGGCGATGGCCGGGCGGATCTCTTCTGGCAGAATAGCACCGGCGTGGCCGCCGCGTGGTGGAGCACCAACAGCCAGTATCAAGCACAGGTGCGGGGCAACATGAGCCCGTGGGATCTTAAAACCACAGGCGATCTGGACGGGGATGGCACTGCCGACTTGATCTGGCAGGACCCCAGTGGCCAGGCCGCGGTGTGGTACCTGAACAGCAACGGAACAACACGGGCAACGGCACCCTTGGGCACCACCGGTACAGGGAAGATCATAGCCACCGAGTAAGTGAGCCGCCGTGCTGGCGTTGACTTGGCAGTGCAACACTAGGCAGCATGGTCCGTATCGGGGACCTCAACCGAGGGCCGAAGGGTTCCCAGTAGTTAGCGTTGCCCAGTGAGCCGGTCTCGGATTCGTTGCCGCACCAAGATTGTCTTGATAATAGTAGAAATGTCCTGTTGATGTTTTCCAAATAAAAGGCATCATCGCATCCGCAATATGTTTGCAACGCGCATGGGCTGTGACATGCTGGCGTTGCAAACGGTTTGAGCATGGGCTGTGTTTTGATCAGGCCCGTGTGGGCGTGGTTGGAAAACAGAGAAAGATAAAACTAAAGGAAGCAGGTAATCATGATACGGAAAATGATCATTTCGTGCGTTGTTCTGCTCGGGGCTGCCTCGGTGTCTGTGTTGGCTGAAGACGGTGCGGCCATCTTCAGTGCGAAGTGCGCCATTTGCCACGGTAAGGACGGCAAGGGTCAGACCAAGATGGGCGAGAAGAATGGCATCAAAGATCTGACCGACGCGAAATATCAGGCCACCTTCACCGACGAGCAGATGCTCAAGACGCTCAAGGAAGGCAAGAAGGTCGATGACAAGGTCAAAATGAAGGCCTATGACACCATCCTCAGCGCTGAGGAAATCAAGGCGGTCGCCGCCTACGTTCGTACGCTGGCCAAAAAGTGAACTAGCGCTGTTGCGGAGGATCGCCCTGGCCGGCAGGACGATCCTCCGCTTGCTTTATCCCTCTATCTCTCACGAAGCGCGGTCGAGTGTGCGATGTGTATGTCCCGTATAACCGAATCTCGAAAGAATGGCGGTTTTTGTGAGCGCTAAGCTTCCACCGCAGATCTCCAGGCTCTTGTTGCTCACGGTCGTCATTGTTTCTCTTTTTCTCGGAGCCAAAGCGCTGCTTGTGCCCGCCTCCTTCGGGCAGTATGGCTGGTATCGGGGCAACGCGATGAAAGAGGTTGCGGCCGCTTCGATCGCATTTGCAGGGCGCGCCACCTGCGAGGGGTGTCATGAAGAGGTGGTCAAGGTCAAGGCGGCTGGCAAGCACAAGGGCTTGGGCTGCGAGGCCTGCCATGGCGCCAATGCAGTGCATGCCGAGGATCCGAACACGGCCACCAGCAAGATCGAGGACCCGCGCTTCTGCCTGCGGTGTCATGCCAAAGACTTCAGCAAGCCGGAGAAGTTCCCGCAGGTGGATGCCGTTGAACATGCCGGGAAAGACACGTGTCGTTCATGTCATAAAGCGCATACGCCCACGGAGGCCCCAGCGAAATGAATACCCGGCGCGATTTTCTTAAGATAAGCGGTCTGGCCTCGCTGGGCATCGGGTTTTCCTTGGTGCTCAAACCTCTGCACGCTGCCATCGGTAAGACGGGAGAGACCGCGGTGGCAGGAGCTCCTGGGGCGCCCACCCGCGACAAAGCGGCGGCCGCAGCCATTGATCCTTTGGCGCATCAATGGCGGATGGTGGTCGATATCGAAAAATGTATCGGGTGTGGCTTGTGCGCGAAAGCCTGCAAGAAGGAAAACAAGGTTCCGCCCGAACCCTACTATTACCGCACCTGGGTCGAGCGTTATGTCATCAAAGCGGCGCCCCCAGGGACGATGGAAATGCGCGGCGAAACGCTGGTCGATTCCCCGAACGGAGCGATCGATGGCTTCCCGCCCAGCGCCGTTCCCGTGGCGCAGGTGCTGAAGTCTTTCTACGTGCCCAAACTATGCAACGAGTGCGCGGATTCACCCTGTACGAAGGCGTGTCCTGTGGGGGCGGCTTTCGAAACTCCGGACGGCGTGAACTTGGTGGATAAAACCTATTGCATCGGGTGTGGCTTCTGCATCCAGTCGTGCCCGTATGGCTGCCGTTTTCTGAATCCGACAACGCGCTGCGCCGATAAATGCACGCTCTGCTACCACCGGATCACTAAGGGGTTGCGGCCGGCCTGTGTCGAAGTGTGCCCCACCGGCGCGCGCATCTTCGGCGACCTGCAGAACACCGCTCCCGACAATCCTGTGCGCCGCTTTTTGAAAGAGAAAAAGGTGCAAGTGTTGAAGCCCCATCTAGGAACCAATCCCAAGCTCTACTACGCCGGGCTGGATAAAGAGGTACGATAACATGTCCTTGGAAGCGGGCGAATCTTTGGCGGAGGCCGCGCGGCAGGTCCAGGGTTTCATCTACCCTAACGACTTTAATCTGTGGTGGAGCGTGGTGATCGTGGTCTACCCTTATATCACCGGCTTGGTCGCCGGCGCCTTCATTTTGGCGTCGCTGGTGCGCGTGTTCCATGTGCAGGCCTTGGAGCCCACCTATCGCTTCTCCTTGCTGGTGGCGATGGCGTTCCTGTTGGTCGCCCCGTTGCCGTTGCTGGTGCACTTGGGGCATCCGGAACGGTGTTATGAAGTGCTCATGACCCCCCACCTGAGTTCGCCGATGGCCGTCTTTGGCTTTGTGTACGCCTGGTATCTGATGGCGGTGCTGCTGTTGGAACTGTGGTTCGACTACCGCCAGGATTTCGTCGAGTGGTCCGTCAGCGACCCCAACCCGCTGAAGCGTCTGATCTACCGCATCATGACGCTCGGCGTCATGGATGTTTCCGAACGGGCTTTGCGGCTTGACCATAAACTCGGCCAGATCATCACCGTCGTGGGCATCCCTTCGGCGTTTTTGCTCCACGGGTATGTGGGCTTCATCTTTGGCTCCATCAAGGCGAACCCTTGGTGGGGCACCGTGTTGATGCCCATCATTTTCATTTTCTCGGCGATGGTCTCCGGCATTGCGCTGATGGGGTTTCTCTATCAGGTGGTCTCGAAGCTGCGGCGCGTTTCGATCAGCATCAATTGCGTGGACGCGATCAACAAGAGCCTGTTCTTTATGCTGATCGTGGATGCTTCCATTGAAACGCTGGACTGGGTGCACCGGCTGTACGAGGCCGAGGAATCCTTGGACGTGCTGGTGCTGCTGGCCGCTGGTAAGTTGTTCTATTCCTTCTTGCTGGTGCAGGTGCTGCTGGGCACCGTGGTGCCCCTGGTACTGCTGGCGGTCGCGGTCAGCGCGGGCAACCGGTTGAAGGACAGCGTGCGGCGGACCTTGGGCTTTATCAGCTGTCTGCTGGTGGTGATCGGTGTATTTGCCATGCGGTGGAACGTGGTCATTGGCGGGCAGTTGTTTTCGAAGAGCTTGCGCGGGTTCACCACGTATAAGTTGGACTTGATCGGCAGCGAAGGGTTGCTGATGGCGGTGGCTCTGCTCATCCTGCCTTTTATCATCCTGAGCGTGCTGGTGTATCTGTTCAAACCGTGGCGCGAGAAGGTGTCGGAGCCGCACGATCTATGAAGGCCGCTTATCTTTTAACCGCGACAAACAGGAGTCGCTATTATGGCTGCTGACGGAACACCGGCGCCGACCTCGCAACCGGCTTATCGCAACCGCGCCAGGGTGGCAGGTCTCACCATCGCCTTGGGCAGCATTTTTTCGTTCCTGCTGCTCTTGGCGCTCGATGTGCTGGCGCCCAGCAACAATCCGTATCTTGGCATCCTGGCCTATCTGGTGGTTCCGCTTTTTCTGATGGTCGGTTTGGGGTTGCTCATTGTGGGGATGATTGTGCGCCGACGATGGGTCGTCAAGCATGCCGGCGGGCAACCGCCGCCTCTCCTGATGTTGGATTTGACGCAACCGCGGGCGCGCCGGCGGCTGGTATTGCTCATGGGGGGCGGGGCGCTGTTCCTGTTGTTTGTGGCTGTGGCCAGTTACCGCAGCTATCATTTCAGCGAGTCGGTCCAGTTCTGCGGTCAGGCCTGTCACGTGCCGATGCAGCCCGAGTTCACCGCCTATCCCCACAGCGCCCACGCGCGCATCTCCTGTTCGGCCTGCCATATCGGGCCCGGCGCCGGCTGGTACGTGAAGGCGAAAATCAGCGGCTTGCGCCAGGTGTACGCCGTCACCTTTAATAAATTTGAACGCCCGATCAAAACGCCGATCAAGAACCTGCGGCCGGCGCAGGAAACCTGCGAGCAGTGTCACTGGCCCGAGAAGTTTACCGGCGACTTGGACCGGCTCTACACCCATTACCTGTCCGACGCCAGCAACACACCCTTCACCGTCCGGCTGGCGTTGAAAGTCGGCGGCAGCGATCCCACGCACGGGCCTGTCGGGGGCATCCATTGGCACATGAACGTGGCCAACCGGATCGAGTATATCGCTTCCGATGACCGCCGGCAGGTCATCCCGTGGGTGCGTATGATTGATCGGCAAGGGGTCGTCACGGAATATCGGACACCTAAATTCAAACCGGATCCCGCCAAGGATGTCGTCCACACCATGGATTGCATGGACTGCCATAACCGTCCGGCCCATATCTTCCAGAATCCGAGTGAGGCCGTGGATTTGTCGATGATGCTCGGGAAAATTGACACGGCGATCCCCAGCGTGAAGAAAACGGCGGTGGAGATTTTGACCAAACCGTATGCCTCCGCCGAGGAGGCTCGTCAGAAGATTGCCACGGGCATCAATGCCGTCTATGCCAAGGATCCCCGCTGCAGCAAGTTGATCGCGGCGGTGCAGGAAATCTACCGGGATAATTTCTTCCCGGAGATGAAGACCGACTGGAAGACCCATCCCAACAATCTCGGACACAAGGAATGGCCGGGTTGTTTCCGGTGCCACGATGGCGAGCACAAGACGGCCGACGGCCAGCAAAGCATCAAGGCCAACGATTGCACGGCTTGTCATGTCATTCTGGCCCAAGGTCGCGGAGAGCAGAGCCGGCAATGGAATCCCTTGGGGAAAGCGTTCGAGCATCCCGGTGGCGACATCGGCGACGCGAAATGTTCAGAGTGCCACACCGGCGGCGCGCTGTAACCTCCGTTTCGGCCAGATGCTTGGTGTGATGCTGGCAAACCACAGGTGTCTCGGAAGGTAGGGGTGCAGGACCAGCGCGCCGCCAGATAAACGAACCGGAATCCAAGCCGGCTTCCCGGCCGGCACTGCGCGGGCCGGCAGCGGTCCAGACCTCAACGGAACCAGCACCAGCGACGCACCTCTTTATCCCGGCCGTTTGTCAGGCTACAGCCGTAAACGAGTTGCACAGAAGGTGTCGAAGGCAACGAAGCGGGGCGGGGCGCGCGATAACGTATCCTATTTTTCGCACTTTCCAGATGGCCGCTCTCCCGGTAGTTGGTGGTTAGGGAAACAACCAAACCACAGGAGAGACGGCCATGGCGAAGACGGTAGCGGAAAAGCAGACGGAGTCAAAGCCCGTGATTGC
>CAITZM010000156.1 GCA_903896925.1 uncultured Lentisphaerota bacterium
GCGCTGCCGGCGCGGGCGCGGTCGCTCGCCGCGCTGCCGGCGCTGCGCGCGGCGCTCGGCGGCCAGCCCGCCGGCGGGCTGCTGGCGGAAAACGCAGGCGCGATCACGCCACTGCCGGAGCTGGTGGACCTCATCGGCCGCGCGCTCGTGGATGAGCCGCCCCTCGCCATTAAAGAAGGCGGCATGATCCGCCGCGGCTACCACCCGGAATTGGATGAACTCCTGACGCTTGCCACCGCGGGCCGCCAGTGGCTCGCCGACTTCCAGGCGCGCGAACAGGAGCGGACCGGCATCAAGAGCCTCAAGGTCCGGCACAACAACGTCTTCGGCTACTACATCGAGATCACCAAGAGCAACCTCGCCGCCGCGCCCACGGACTACATCCGCAAGCAGACGGTGGTCAACGCCGAGCGGTTCATCACGCCGGAGCTCAAGGAATACGAGAACAAGATCGTCGGCGCGCAGGACCGCGCCACGGCGCTGGAATACGAATTGTTTTTGCAGGTCCGCGACGCCGCGGTCCAGCAGACCGCCGCGATCCAGCGCAGCGCCGCCGCGATCGCGCAGCTCGACGTGCTCGGCGCGCTCGCCGAGCGCGCGCTCGTGCTGGGCTACATCCGGCCGCAGATCACGGAGGGCGACGGCCTCCGCATCCGCGACGGCCGCCACCCGGTGGTTGAGCAGCTCGCCGAGGCCGAGCGGTTCGTGCCGAACGACGTCTTGCTCGACGGTACGGTCAACCAGTTGATGATCATCACCGGCCCGAACATGGCCGGTAAATCGACGTATATCCGGCAGGTCGCTCTGCTCGTGGTCATGGCGCAGATGGGCGCATTCATCCCGGCGGCGGAGGCCGAGATCGGGGTGGTGGACCGCGTCTTCACGCGCGTCGGCGCGAGCGACGACCTCGCCCGCGGCCGCAGCACCTTCATGGTCGAGATGCAGGAGACCGCCAACATCCTGCACAACGCCACCGCGCAGAGTTTGATCGTCCTCGACGAGATCGGCCGCGGCACGAGCACCTTCGACGGCATCTCCATCGCGTGGGCCGTCGCCGAGCACCTGCACAACCTGGTGAAGGCCAAGACCCTGTTCGCCACGCACTACCACGAGCTGACCGATCTGGCGCTGACGCTGCCCGGTGTGAAGAACTACAACGTCCTCGTCCGCGAGAGCGGCGACCGCATCGCCTTCCTGCGTCGCATCGTCCCCGGCGCCGCCGACAAGAGCTACGGCATCCACGTCGCGCGCCTCGCCGGCCTGCCCGACGGCGTCATCGGCCGCGCGAAGGAAATCCTGGCGAACCTCGAAGAGGGCGAGTTCGGCGACCAGGGCCAGCCCAAGCTCGCCCGCCCCCGCAAAGGCAAAGCCGGCGCCAACCAGAACCAGTTGGCCTTCTTCTGAGCCGTCCAAGGCTTGGAAACTAAAACGCCATTTTTTCCAGACCTTGGACGGCCAGCGCCGGGAGCTGTTCGAACGCGGAGAAAATACGACTGAACACGACGGCGCGCTCACGAATGACAACGTAGCGCGTACGGAATCTGGCGCAGCCCTCCTGAAACTTGGGCCAACGCTCATGACCTGCGCCGAGTGCCTCATGAAACGCGTGCGATTCGTGATGAACACGAGGCCGGCGCTGTTGAACTCGACGCGGGCGTGATGGAACACAACGTGAGTCTTGTTGAACGCGATGGAACCCACACGCGACTTGATAAAACCCTCCTTAAATTCGTCGTGTTTAACGTTGAATTTGACGAATTGAAACAGCTTTTGACCCCTATCGGAGGTGGAAAAGAAGCTGAAATGCTAAGGAATAGCGCTGTTTTCGCAATTCTGAGGAGCAAAGTCCGGATGCGCGACCGGCCAGCCAGCAAAGACTTGATTTCCCGCGGAGGCGGTATTAAAAGGCGGATGGTCCAAGGAAAAGGAGGTCCCCATGAGTACGTTCGATCCGCTGAATCCGCAGAATGGACAGGTGGCCGATGCCGACCTGCTTCGCAACCAGTTCAACGCCCTCAAGGGCTTGATCGACACCGTCCCGGTCGGCCCCAAAGGCGACCCCGGCAATGACGGCGCGCCCGGCCCGCAAGGCCCGGCCGGCGTCGCGACTTGGGGCCTTAACTACCGCGGCAGCTTCGGCCTCGATGTGCTCTATCAACCCGGCGACGTGGTCACCTATCTCGCCCAGGCCTACCTCTGCCCGGTCAACTTGAGCGGCTATCCGACGCCCGATATCGATACCCGCTGGTTGCCGCTCTCGCTCATCGGCCCGCCAGGCCCGACCGGCCGCTCCGTCGTTGGCGTCAGCGACGATGGCTTGGGCCATGCCGTGATCCAGATGAGCGATGGCGCCAGCTACGGTCCCTTTACCGTGGCCAATGGCCCGCAGGGCAACACCGGCAATGACGGTGCGCCAGGGCCGCAGGGCCCGCAAGGCCCCGCCGGCGAAGTGACCGCCGCCGCCCTCGCCAGCGCCATCGCCGACTGTGCGCAAAACCCCGCCACCGTCACCAACCTCACCCTCACGGTCAGCGACTCGCCGACCCAGAGCGAGCTACAGGCGGTCGTGGATAAACTGAACGAATTGATCACCGCGCTGCGGCGGTGAAAGAAGAAAAACACAAAAGAGGAAAAAACAAAATGCCGCAATTATCACTGACCGATTTCGTCGATGTCGTATCGAGAAGCGGGACACCGAAGGCGACGAAGGTCGCAGAAATTAAAAATCGTCCCGCTTATCACCCTGCTTTCGATTTCTACAAGGCACTCCGCGAACATATAATTGAAACGCACGAGAATGGCCGGCCGAAAACAAAGTTAATTGATATTATTGCGACCGTGACTGACCCCAAGAAAAACACGGCGTACCCCTGCATCGTCGCTGGCTATCAGAAGTGGTGGGGCAAAAAGAATCTTACCTGGTTTGAACCGCCAAACGGCCTCTTCACGCAACACGGAATCGATGTCTCCGTGAATCCGGAACTCGGTCTTGAGGTGAATGGCAAACGGCACCTCATCAAGCTCTATTTTAAAGCGGATCCTTTGACAAAAAACCGCGTGGACATCGTCACGCACCTCATGGCGGTCCAACTCGGCGCGAAAGTCCCGCCCGGCACAACGATGTCCATCCTGGATATTAGAAACAGTAAGCTCATCTCACCAACGGTGCCGATAGCCCACATGAATGCCACGCTGAACGCAGAACTCGCCTATATTTCAGCGCTATGGGGAAGTTTCTAGGGCTAGGACCCACAAAAGGCAGTGGAACCAATTTCAGTCGCAAGTGCGCCTTCGGAAGATGGGTCTTCGCTGGCCAAACGGCGGGCATCTTTTTGATAGCCGCTGTTTAGCGCTCTTCGGAACTGCAAGAGCTCAAATACCGCGTAGCAGCTATCCCTTGTATGGGCCTAGGAATTTATCGCCATCGAAATGAATAAGATGGTCGGGTGCATCAGCGATCCATACCTCGGTTTCCCATGCAATCTCGGGCGCGAATTTCCTGAAAACGTCTCGATCAAGAAAGGCTGTTACAAATACGAGGTCGGCCGTGCATTCCTGCGCGAGCTCTTTGAGCTGCATTAGGCGCATGGGTGAGATGGGACCCGAACTGTGGACGGCTTCGATTAGAAAAAGCCAATTCTTGTCGGCCGAATAAGCGACAATGTCCGGCAATTCGCCGTGTTCCAATTTGAAAAACTTCAATTCCTTTAGCTTCGCTTCTTCGCGAACGAGATATTTCTTTGCGGTGTCACCCACATACAAGACATCCGACCCGTGACCATAGCGCGGCAAGAATTGCTCAATGATCGCCTTCTGAAGAAGGTTGTGTTCACCTGGACTGAATTGTAAAAGCTTCCCTGTCGGCAATTTGATGGGAACAATATTTAATTGCCGCGCGGCTTCCAAACGTTCCGCCAGCGTCGGGCGCTCGCTCATAAATTCTTCGACTTCCTCCTCCCAGCCGTCCTGGCCAAACCCCCGAATGATTTCAACGTATTCGGGAGACAAGGAATATCCACGCGTAGGGTCATTCCTTGCGGCGGTTGGTTTGTTCGCACTGGCGATGATAATTCCAGCTACAACTGGAAGCTTGAGATCCTTTCGCCGAATATCATCGTAGGAGCCCTGGGAGATGTTCTCGCCAAATTGCTCATTAAGGAGCTTGATAATGTCGCGGGACTTCAGGGTTTCCTTACCCTCTCGCACGTGAGCCGCGAGCCAATCCGCGCTGCGTTTGACGTCCGCAACCACAAGGAAAACCATGGCCATCTTTTCAAGTTCACGCTGCTTCAGGTCCTCTAGGGGGAGTCCAAGTTTGGAGAGAATCAGCAGAGCCTCGTTCATGAGTTTGAGCTGTTTGGGCGTTTTGTCTTTGCTGACGATAAAGCTTGGGACATTCATCTCATCGGGCTCCTTGAAAACGAGCGGCAGCATGAATTGGTCGGGCAGATTTCGGTAAAGAATTTCGCTTGATCTCAGTCGTTTTTCGCTTTGAAGGTAATCGCGCACGGAACCAGCGAGGTGCCACGAAAGCAGAGGTGGCACGGCGTTGCCGCACTGGTTGTACTTGCTTGTCTCGCCGCCACAGAACTCGAACCAATCTGGAAAGCTCTGCAAGCGGGCGGCTTCTCGAAGGGTCAACCTGCGCCGACGGCCATCAGGGAGCCGGATGCGCTGCATATCGCCGGTAGCGCCGGCAAGATTGCGGCAAGTCAGAGTGCGAGCGGGCAGTTCGGGGTGTAGGTCACGTGGCCGGACGCAAAACGAAGCGCGCTCATATTTAGCGACATATTGATCCATGCTCGCCGTCAGAAACTTTGAATCTTCAGGCGTTTCTCGAAACATTTCGCCGAGAGCTTCACCAGCGGTGACATGAGTAGATATTTCGGACGGGAATTTAAATTCTCCGCGATGCCCCACGACAATGACGCGCTCACGATTCTGTGGCACTCCGAAATTCACGGCGTTAAGAAGTCGCACTTCAACGATATAATTTAAGGCTGCCAGAGAAGCCAGAACCTGGTCGAAATACCAGCGATTGCTGTAGAGAATGCCACGAACATTTTCGAACATCCAGATTTCCGGCTGGATGCGCTGCACAGCAGAAATAAAAATCGGGAAACCGTCACGGGAATCTTTCAGGCCCATTTGGTGGCCACCAACGCTGAATGGTTGGCATGGTGGCCCTCCAATAATGACCGGAACTTTTGGTAGTTCAGTCGCTTTTGTCAGCATCGTGCACTCGCAAGTGCCTTTTAAATTCATGCGATATGTTTCGCAGGCATCCTCGAGCATTTCAAATCCAGCGGTTTCGAATCCGCGCGCTTCAAATCCTAGTGCAAGGCCGCCGCAGCCAGCAAAAAGATCGAGAACTAATGGGTCCCGTCTTGCTGGCGGTCGTAGCATCGTATTGATCTGTTCGGCGTAGCTCATCTTTACTTCAAATCCTTTGCAAAGCTTTTTTCAGGCGCATCATAACTTTTTCAGGTTCCACGAGCGCATGCTCCCAAATACGGATCACGTTCCAGTTCGCCTGCTCTAACTCACGGGTAATCTGGCGATCCCGTTGCTTGTTTCTCATCATTTTATTTCGCCAATACGCAGCGTTACTCCTTGGCCTATCTGCGTGCCGCGGGCACCCATGCCAGAAACAGCCATCAACGAAGACGGCAACCCTCTCCGATCGAAAAACAAAATCAGGTCTTCCGGGAAGGTTTAGGTGCCTCCGCCATCCCCAGCAACCGTGGCTCCGCAACAAACTGACCAACCTTAGTTCGGTCGTCTTGTTCCCTCGCCCGCGAATGGCGGCCATCATTCGCGACCGTTTCTCTTTTGACACGATGTCGGCCATTTCGCGCGGAGTGTAGGTAGGTTGCAGGAAAGCGTCAACGCCGTAGCGTTTTGCAGCCTGTGCCGAGCCGAAAATATTTTCTTGCGCCGACAGATGCGGGGTGATAAATCCCGCACCGTAAGGATGGGGGCCGGGAGGCCAGCGGCTGGGAGGCCGCCAAGTTTTCGATGCAAGGAGCGCTTCAGCACAAGGAATCTGTATGCCGCAATGGGGCCAATTTACGTACGGTAGCGTGTGCTATCAGGCAGCAGGAACCAACCCACAACCCACAAGGAGACCCATGAAAATCCTGCGCAGTGGAAAGTCAACGCCGATCGCGGACAAGCTCACCCTGAGCCAGTCCATTGCGGCCGGCGCCACCGGAGTGGCCGCCCTTACGGGCATCGCCGCCGATATCACGGCGCTGACCACCGCCGCGACCGAGTTGGAGGCGGCCAATACGGCGGCCCTCAACTCCGCGAACGCGACCAAGAGCCTCGTGGAAGTCCAAAACGCCAAGGAAGAGGCCTGGGACACGAAGCTGGAATTGACCCTGACGGGCATCGAGCATCTGCCCGCGGTCACCCAGGCGCAGATCGAGGCGCTCGGCCTCCAGGTCTATATCCGCGGCGGCGCGGGGGCCGTGGGCGATTTGCCCGCGCCGGCCAACTTCACGCTTTCGGAGGGCGACCATCCCCAGGAAGTGGATGCGCAATGGGACGCCGTGCGCGGCGCGCGGGGTTATATCCTGCAAAGCACGACGACCGCCGACGTGGCCACCAGTTGGAAGCAGGCGGCCCTCTCCACGCGCAGCTCCTGCACGCTGACGGGGCTGACGACGGGGACGCAGTATTGGGTCCGCGTCTGCGCGTTCGGTCCGCTCGGCAATGGCCCGTTCAGCAACCCGGCCCAGAAGGTCGCTCCATGATGTGAGTCCGCGACGCGGCCGGCCTGCCTCCTCACCGGCCGCATCCCCCGACGGCCCGCTGTCACCCTGTGGCAGCGGGCCGTTTCTTGTGGGTTGCGCCGCAGCGAGGTTCGGTGGCGGCGCGGTCAGGCTTTTTCTTCGCCTTGCAGGTGCTGGAGCGCGGCCATGTCGAGGCGGTCCTTCTCGCGCCGTGTACGTGTTGACGCCACGTAAGGGATACGCTACATCGTCGCGGCGAAACTGACGGTCTGAAGGAATTAGACCCGTGAAAGCCAAAACATTGGATCGGAAATTCGACGCCGGTGGCGATGTCTCCCGGCATCTCGATCTCGCCAAGGCGCGGCGTCTGAACCGGAAGCCAGGCCGTCCCGTGGTCAGCAAAAAGTTGCAGGCCATTCGTAAGAAAATTCTCCCGTTTGCCAAGGCGCAAGGCTTGTTGACTGTCGAGGAGCTCTTCCGGGCCTTGTAGAAAAGTGGTTGGATATTTTAATCGTGCTGCTGGTTTATTTCGGTCGTCGGTCAGCAGAGGGCGGTTGAGTCGGGGCGGTCCTTCTCTCGCGTCGCCGCTCCGTTCCTGCCTCCGTATTCACCCTCCGAAAATCTGAATCATCGGTGAAAGCTGTGGATGAATCGCTGCTGCTTTTCCAGTCAGGGCGTGCCCTGCGCTGGCCAGCCTCAGGCGGGTCTTGGCGGTTCGCTGTTCAAAGTGCGTCGGGGTCGGGCTCGGCCAGAACCTGTTTGGTGATCGCGTCGCGCAGGTAATTGAGCAGTTCCTGCGGCGTCATGCGCCGCTTTTTCGTCTCGCTGCGGGCCCAGTTCAGCAACGACCAGAGCTGGAGCAGCGGCATGTCATCGGAGGTGAGGGCCAGCGTGTTGCCGCAGGGGCAATTGGCGAACGTCATCGTGCCGAGGGGCTTGGCCGGGGTCCAGTCGCCCCGATCCGCGTCGTAGGGCATGGCTGAGCCCAGCGGCTTTGTGGCCAGCAGGTAGGCCCGGAGCGTGGCGAAACGGCGGGCGCAATGGGCGCAGACCTTGGGGAATTGCTCCTCCAAGTGTTCACGCATTTCCCGGATGACTTCAGCTTCGGTCATGGCCTGCGTTCTTCGTTGTAGCGTCGCGGTTGATATCAGCCTCCTGCTCCCGATCCCTGCGCAGGTCTATGCCAGAGGCGGGGGGTGCTGTCAATGGCCGGTGTGCCGCGGGTGCAGGCCGCGCTTGACGCGGCGGGGGAGAATGCTTTTACTCCACCGCAACCAAAGGATCCGGCCATGAATCATGTCTCGCTGAATCGGCGCAGTTTTCTGAAGTCGTCCGCGGCGGTGGCCGCGGGGTTGGCGTTGCCGTCGCTGGTCTCCTGTTCCACGCCCGGCCGCGCCCGGCGTCCGCCGCCGTCGCAGCGCATCAACCTGGCGATCATCGGCTTCGGCACCATCGCCCATTCAACGACACCGAATTTCCTCAGCGACGACCGCGTCCAGATCGTGGCGATCGCCGACCCGGTCTCCGACCTGCCGAACTACAGCTACGCGGGCGAACTGCGCGGCGGCCGGCTCGTCGGCCAGAAGATCGTCGAGGCGCACTACGCGCAGCAGACCGCGGCCGGGAAGTTCAAGGGCTGCCGCGTCTACGAGGATTTCCGCGAGCTGCTCGCGCGCGAGGATGTGGATGCGATCAACATCTCGACGCCCGACCACTGGCACTGCGCCGTGGCGGTCTATGCGGCGCGCAAGGGCAAGCACATCTACGGCCAGAAGCCGCTCGCGCTGACGGTGGGCGAGGGGCGGCGCATCAGCGACGAGACCGTGCGCGCCGGCGTGACGTGGCAGACCGGCAGCCAGCAGCGCAGCGCGGAATATTTCCGCACCGCGGCGGAGTTCGTCCGCAACGGGCGCCTCGGGAAGATTCAGGGCATCAAGATCGGGCTGCCCGGCGGGCACAGCGACTGGTCGCAGCTCGCGAAGCGCAACAAGCCGGAGACGCCGCCCAAGGAGCTGAACTACGACCTCTGGCTCGGCCCCGCGCCGGAACGGCCCTACATTCCCGCGCTGCTCCAGCTCAACTGGCGGCACAACTGGGACTTCTCCGGCGGGATGATCACCGACTGGGGCGCGCACCATGTGGACATCATGCAGTGGGCGCTCGGCATGGATGCCAGCGGGCCGGTGGCCATCGAGAACATCCGGGCCACGCTGCCGCCGCAGTCCGACCTCTACAACACGCCGACGGACTACACTTTCGACATCGTCTATGCCAGCGGCATCCGCGCGAACGTCTCCAACGCGCATCCGAACGGGCTGCTGTTCGAAGGCGAGAACGGTCGCACGCTCTTCGTCAGCCGCGAGAAGCTGGAGATGAATCCGGCCGACCTGCGCAAGGAAAAGATCCGCGACAACGAGGTCCATCTCTACAAGAGCAAGCTCCACGAGCGGAATTTTGTGGACTGCATCTACGACGGCAAGCCGACGATCACGCCAGCGGAAGTCTCGCACCGCTCGATCACTGTCGGCCATCTGGCGAACATCGCGATCCGCCTCGGCCGCGAGCGCATCGCGTGGGATCCCGCCGCCGAAAAGGTGGTCAACGACCCGGCCGCCAACGCCATGCTCACGCGCCCGATGCGCGCCGCGTATGCGATCTGAGGAGGCGGGTTTTGTGCGTAGGATCTTGATGCCAGGCAGGACCTGAGCATTGCTGCTATGGTGGAAAGCCGCCGCCGACGGCGGTCACAGACCGCCGCTACAGCAGGCCTTCACTTTTCATAAACAACTGACGCCATGAACGACCGACAAACGAAGAACGCACCCGGAACGCCGCCTGACCCTGCGCCGGCGGCGCGCACGGCCGCGCTGGCGGTGGTGCTGGATGTCCTGTTTTTTGCGGCCCTGCTCGGCTTGCCTGGTGCCTGGCTGCATCTCACCGAGCCCGTGGGCTGGAAACAGATGGCGTGCGTGTTGGGCCTCCTGTTGCTGCTGCGGTTCTGGCTCCGGCAACGGCGCGCGGCCGCGCGGGGCCTGCTGGAGCGGCCCGGCTTCCAGAAAATCATCCTGGCGCTGGGCTCGGTCTTTTTCTTCATCGCGGCCTTCGAGACCGTCCTGGCGCTCGCAGGCGTCAAGCCGAACCTGCCGCCGGTCATCTTCCAGGGAAAAGATGAGTATAACCGCAAGATCATTGTGGAGACCCTCCCGGACCCGGAGCTGCTCTGGCGCTTTATGCCGGGCGGCACGTTCCAAGGCGCGCCCGTCAACCGGCTGGGCTTTCGGGATCGCGAAGTGGAGCCGGCCAAGGCGCCCGGCACGCGGCGGGTGCTCTGCCTCGGTTGTTCGGTCACCGCGCAGGGCCTGCCGGGCTATCCGCAGTATCTCCACGAAAGGTTGCAGGCCGCGCCACCCACAGCGGAGCGCTGGGAGGCCCTGAACCTTGGGGTGCACGGCTATTCCTCGCTGCAAGGGCTGCGGCTGTTCCAGCGCATGCAGCCGCTGCTCAAGCCGGACGTGGTCACCATCTTCTTCGGGTGGAACGATCATTGGCTGTCCTTCCAATCGGATCGCTCGCAGCTGGCGGTCCACATGAGCCCGTGGCTGGGCCGGCTGTACAGTCCGTGGCAGACCAAGCGCATTTTCACGTTTCTCTCCACCCTGGCGAAGCCGTCCCAGCGGTGGAAGCCGGGGCCCGATAACCGCGCGCCGCGGGTGCCGCCGGACGCCTACCGCGAGACGCTCGGCGAGCTGGTCGCCGCTGTGCGTGCAGCGGGGGCCGTGCCCGTGCTCATCACCGCTCCGCGCCGGGCTCAAAAGCCGGAGCTGTTCGACAAGGCCTATGCCCGGTCCATGGCCGAGGCCGAACAGATGCACGACCGCTATGTGGACCTAACGCGGGATGCGGCGCGGCAGCAGCACGTGACCTTGCTGGACCTGGCGCAGCTGTTGGCCGGGCCGGAATGCGACCGGTTCTTTGCGCCCGACGGCATTCACTTTGACCTCTATGCGAAGGAACAGGCGATCCACCAGCAGGTGTCGCCCGACTGGCAGCCGGGTTTGAACCGTGTGGCCACAGAACTTCATCACACCCTGCAGCAGCTGGTCGCCGGCGACGAATGGAAAAACAAAGTGCGGCAGGACGGCACCGTCAAGGTCGTCCCGCGCAATTAGCGGCAAGTCCGGATCGACAGCCGTAACTGTGGGCGGGCGGGTTTTTTCGCGCCAGCTTTCCATGGTGGGCAGCGTCTTGTTCGCCGCGTGAGGTCACGCGGCCTACAACAGGCGGCTTGGTTGTAGGCCCGGTCACCTGACCGGGCGTATCCGGCTCCGGTAATCCGTGTAATCTGTGAAATCTGTGGATGGTTGTTCTGCTGCGGTTCGCGGGGCTGGAAAGCGGCCTATTTGTGCTTCGAGCCGGTCTTGGTCCAATCTTCCTCGAACCAGGTGAGGGCCTTGTCGATGCTGTCCGGCGGGGCCACGATGTGGCCGCCGGGGAAGTGGAAGATCTTGGTCCGGCAGTTGCGGCGGCGCAGGGCGGCGCTGTCGCCGGCGAGCCACTCGTTGGCGTTCTTGTCGTTGTCGCCGTTCAGCATGGCGACGGCCATGCCTTTGCAATATTTCTTGTTCTGGTTCTCCCGTCCGCCCAGCCAGCCGCCGAAGGCCAGGATGCCCGCGAACGTTTCTTTCCGGCGCGAGCTGATGTCGTAGGCGCGCTCGGCCCCGCCCGACATGCCGCCAAGATAGATGCGATTGGTCTGGCAGGGGATCGACAGCAGGATGTCATGGAGGACCTCGTCCTCCATGGCATTCTGCTCCTTCATCTTGATGCCGTCCTTCTCCATGCTGTTCTTCAGCTTGTCGCAGCCCACCGCCAGCCAGCCGGCCTTTTCGGCCGAGGCCTTCACCGAACCCAGCAGGCCGCTGCCGGAGCCGCCGGGGCTGAAGACGATCACGATGGGCGGCGGCTTCGCTGTGGTGAAGGTCGTGGGCACATAGACGTGATAGGTCATCTCGTGCGGGCCCGCCGCCGTGCGCTTGAGCACCTTGCCGGGCGACAGCTCTGCCACCACCTCCGGTCGCCCGGCGCCGGTAAAAGCCAGCGCCTTGGTTTCGGTGGCGGTGCCCGCGCGACAGATTCCACCCAGCACCAGCATCGTCACCCAAACGGATCGATTCATGTGAAGTTCCTTCCCTTGTACCCAGCACTCCCGCTGCGGCAGTTTAGAAAGCAGCTGATATTTTTCCAAGGCTTGATATTGCGCTAAGAACGGGGGCGGAGTGCCTGACGGGAAGCTGCGCGTACGCTCCACGGTTGTTCGTCGAAAAAACGAGGTGCTTCGCGCAGACACCTAGCTGGGAGCGGCGGTCCCGCCGCGGCGGGACCGCTGCAGAGGAGGCGTCGGGCGAGGGTGTTGCACACGGGTCTGCGGCCATGGCCTGGCGATTCCACTCTGAGGGGCGGTGAGGACACCGCCCCTCCCGGTTAGTCAGACAATCCGGCAGCCAACCGCCTCGTTTGGCGATGAGCATAGGATGGACACCGACTGGCACCCACACGATACCGGCTTCCATTCTTGGTGCATTATCCAAGCCTCGGAACATACCCGCCGGATCAGAATTTCAGCGGCGCGCCGAGGGTGATGACCGTCAGCTTGGCGGCGCCACCTTCCGCGGCGCGGAGGTCGACCCGGCTGGCCCCGTTGGGTAAGTGCGGCACGCGGCCGGCGGGGCGGATGGACTGGAGCAGCTGGCCTTGCTTGTCGAAGACGCGGAGGTCGCCGCCGTCGCGGAATTCGGCGTAATCATCCGTGCCCAGATCCACCGGTAGCGTCATTTTTTCCGTGCCGATTTCCAGCACCGGCTGCTTGAGCGGCGCGTCCAGTTCGGCCAACGCTTCGACCTGTGCGATGGCGCACGCGCCGCCGCCGCGCATCCAGCGCAGGTTGAGCGCGACGATGCCGCGATAGTTGAACCCGTACATCGCCGCCTTGAAGGCATAGTTGGCCGGTGCCGGCCGGAACTCCGGTAGCATCCGCCCGGTGGTCGGCTCGGGAATGATGACCGTGCGTTCGCCGACGAAGTCGAGGTCAACGTAGTAGTCGCGGTAGACCTTTCCGCCGACCTCGAGCTGGAGATTGAGCACGGGCGGCGGCTGGCCGGCAGGCGGCACGCTCGTCACATTCAGGCGTACGGAGAGCGCGCGGTGGTGCAGCAGGTCGAGCGGTTGGCCCGCGGTGCCGGTCGCGGCGGGCGCGGTCTGGCCGACCATGAAGACGCTGAACTGGTCGCCGACGGGCTTGGTGAACTCGATGCGCGCGGCGAGCGCGCCGGGCATCGCAGCGCGCTTGTCCGGTGGCGGCAGCTGCAAGGGTGTCGCGGCGTGCAGCAGGACGCGGTTGGTCGCCGCGCCCGGCGGGGCGAGCGCAGGCACACACTGCAGGCGGAACTGGAGCGGCTGAGCGGCGAAGGCATTGGTGCTGGTGCAGTCGCCGCCGGCGGCGATGCGCGCGGTGTCGTAACGGATCGGCAGGAAGGCGTTGCCGACGCGGTGCCATTCGCCGGTGGTGAGCTGTTCGCGCACCGCAGCCGATACGCCGGTACCCAGGCGCAGGCGTTCGTAGCTGCCGAGCAGTTGCAACATCTCTTCCGTGCGACCGTTCTGTTTGAGCGCGGTCAGGTGGGTTTCAAGTGCGACCGAGGAGTCGAGCGCGAGCATGCGGATGGCATAGAACTCGACCTCGTCCGGCGTCGTCGCGGGCTGGTGCGGCGCCCAGGCGAGGAAGCCCCACCAGCCGAGGTCGGCGGGCATGAAGCTGTTGTGGTAGGAGCGCCACGAGTCGGCGATCTTGTGCCAGTCGAGATATTGCTTGGGCGCGACGGCGGCGAAGTCGTCGCACTCGCCGCGCGCGAACCAGTGCCAGGTCCACGGCGTGCCGCCGGAGCCCTGCACGAGCAGCGGCCGCCGCACCCGCTCGCAGATGTCGCGCTGCTGCTGGCTGACCCAGTACCAGGAGGGGCCGTTCGCGCTGTTGCACTCGCCGCCGTCGAAATAGATCATATCGAAGCCGCAGCGGTTGATGACGCCCGCGATCCGCTCGCTAACTTCGGTCTTGAGCGTCGTGCGCAGGTCCACGAGATAGGAGCCGTAGCGCTCGACGAGGTGGTGGATGGGCGCGCCGGCCTTGTGCGGCGCGGCCTTGGTGCCCGCGAAGCCGCGGAGGCATTTGAGAAAGGTGTTCGTCCCCGCGCCGCCGATGGCGCGGTATTGGATCAGCTCGTCATCGATCTGGATGTCGAAGCCGGCCTTGCGGTCGCCATAGTACGCTCCCTCGGTGGGGAAGCTGGCCAGCGGCGCGGTCGCGGCGATTTCCTTCTCCTTGGCGTCCAGGTCGGCGGCGAGCGTCGCGTGGTCGTCCTTGAGCAGGCGCGGGTCCGGCTTGGGCCGCACGAGCGGATCGGTCTTGCTGACGAAGCTGGTCAGCATGTGCATGCCCACCTTGAGCCCGGCGGCGTGGCACTTGTCGATGACGGCCTTCAGGCTCTCCTCGCCGCGCGGGAATTTGTTGGTGTTGATCGGATAGGAGCCTAGCGAGAGCGACCACGTGCCGGAGTAGGTCACGATATAGCCGAAGCCGCCGAGCTTGGCGTAGCGGATCGTCTCGTCAGCGTTCGTCTCGGTCAGATCGGAGAAGAAATAGCCCGTACGCACATCCTGCGATTGCTTGGCCCACGCGCCGGAAAGCTGCGGCGAGGGCAGGCCACAGGCTTTCTCGACCGCCTGGACCTGCGCCAGCAACCGCGCCGGGGGCGTGGCCACCAAGGCGACGCCCTGGCCCTCGAGCCCAAACTCGCGATGGAGCGTGGCCGTGATCCGGTTGCCGCCGGCCACCACATGGACGCAGTCGGAGAGGCTGAGCAGGGCGACGGCGAACCGCTCGTCCCAGAGCGCGCCGAGCCAGCTGCCGTTGCGCTTGAGCGGCTTCAGGTTCACGTGCGCCAGCTCCAGCGAGTCCACCTCGGCATCGCTCAGCTTCACGAGCTGAAGCTTGATGAAATCCGGCTGCGCAGAAATTTTCAAATCGGCCGACACGCACGAGGTGCCGAACTCGGCGTGATAGTTTTCGCCGGCGCGCGCCAGCGCGGTGGCGGCGAAGGTGGCGCCGTTTTTCTTGATGGAAAAGAAGGCCGCCGGTTTGCCGGCGAGCCATTCTGCGCCGTCAGCTTTGTCGCGCAGGCTCGAGCAGGAGCCGCGGTCATCAAGCGCAAACCGGGCCGTCGCGGTCTCGAAGACGAACTCTTCCGCCCGCGCCGCCGCCAGCAGCGCGAGCCCGATCGCCAAGGTGGTGCAGATTTTCATAAGCATGACGCCAGCATAGCGGAGAAGACGCGATGCTGGAAGCGAAACGGAAGATGGCAAATGGTGAATGGCGGAAGGTCGTCAGTTGTCAGTGGTCAGTTGTGATCTGTTATTGGCCATGGACCGCATGGCTCACGGCCGCAGTACGCGGTTGGTGGCATGGCTCACGTTGAAGTTGCTTGCCAACATGTCGGGCGTGAATTTTTGGGCCACGCCGTTGTTGAAGACTACCAGCACACTTCTGCGCCCAAACGGCGGATCATCGCTCAACTGCTCGACACCTTTGAATTCAGCCAGCGAGTTGATCCTCAAATTACGAGTGAAGAGCAAGGGCATCTGGTCGGAATCGGAATCTTTCAGGTCCGCTGCAACGCACCACGCGCTGACTTTCCAAGGGATGGAAATTCTGCCACAAAGGAAAGGGCGGGTGTTCGGTGGGGGTACGCCGCGGCTGGCCGCGTACTGACGAACGCGGCTACAACCATCGGATGCCGCGTACGTTTTTGCTGTAGCCGCACTCGTGAGAGTGCGGCCCACCCACACCGCAACAAAAGCTTCTAATGTTTGGGGGCAGAGGGGTTCCAGTTTCCAAGCCTCCTGAAAACCGCAGCTGGGTCGCTGGCCTGGTTGCTTCGGGGCGGCGGCACTCCTGCCGCCGAAGCAGCCCCAATCCTCTACGAACTTGCACGCGCAACCAGCGCAAGGCCTGCGCATGGCGTTCTATCCACGGCGGCAGGAGTGCCGCCGCTCCGGGCAAGTCCTGTCGGGTCGCGCGGCGCACGAAACAGTGCAGGTTGCACCATAAGGCAACCACCGGTGCCTACGCGGGTGGAAAGCCGCTGCCGGCTGTAGGTGCTCTGGCCAAATGCGGTTTTCAGGAGGCTTTGAAAACTCACGGGCCTTTCGGTGCGGCGGTGAGCGGCGTGATGCGGACGGTGGGCTTGGTGGAGTTCACGGCCAGATGCCACGCGCTGGCGGCGCTGGTGACCCGCACCGTGACGGTCGGGTCGAGCCGCGGGTTTTGCGGCGGTACCGCTTGCAGGGTCGGTGCGGTGCCATCGAGCGCGAGCGCCCAGACAAACGTGGTCTGCGCGGTCGTGCGCCGGTAGATGGTCATGGGAATCCGGTCCGCGGTGCTCTTGCCGACCCCGGTGGCGGTGATGACCTCGGTCGGCTCGCCGGCGGCGAGCGCGATGACGCCGCGCCAGTCGGGCGCCAGGCTGAAGGCCTGCGCGATGTCGGCGTTGGTCCGGCAGAGGGTGGCGGTCTTGAGATGCTGATAGCCGTTGTTGGCGGGAAGCGCGAACGCGCTGCCCGACGGCGGTTGCAGCCACTGGCCGTTGCAGTGCGTCACCAGGTCGAATGTATGGGGCTTGTCGGCGGAGAGCTGATCCACAAAGACGATCAGGTTCTCGTTCAGCATGGTCGCCGTGCGGACAAACCGGACGCCCTTGGCGATCGGGCCGGCGTCGGTCATCGCAAAGTCGCAGCCGTGGTCGGTGCCAAAGGCGAGGCATTGGCCGGTGGCCTCGGCTTGATTGGTTTCGTCCACCACGAGCGTGCTGTGGGCGAGCGTGACCTTGTCCCACTGGCCGTGCAGCGGCGAGCCGTAGGGGCGCGTGCCGGGGTCGGGGCAGAGCACGCGGCCGCGTGAGTAGAGCACAAAACTGTTTTTGTCGGGATGCCCGTGGCCGCCGCCGTGCGGGCCGTACTTCAGGCAGAGCCACGTGGCTTTATCGCCGGCGCCGCGCTGGAGGATGGCGTAGCCGGAGGCCTGCGCGTTGCGGCTGGGCAGGGCCGCGGACTGCGCGGCGGGCAGCTGCGGCAGGCCGAACCAGAGCGCCATCTCGTCGCGGCGCTTGGAGTCGGCCAGCGCCACGAGATACACCGGGTCGCGGTAGCGGGCGTAGGCCAGCTCGAACACGCTGCTGCGGATGTTGACCTCGCCGCTGTCGTTGAAGGCCGGCAGGGTCAGGTTCGGCATCGCGAGGTTGACCGGTGCCTCGAACATCTTCTTCAGCGGCTCGCCATAGAGGTCGATCCGGCAGTTGCGCGCGGCCTCGGTCAGCGGCCAGAGCGCGCCGAGCGTGAAGAAGTGGTAGCCCCACGCGCCCTCGTACCAGACGCCGTCCGGCTGCACGCCCTTGGCCATCTGCGTGCGGTAGCCGCGGATCGGGTCCTCGATGGCCGCGTTGATCAGGGCCGCATCGCCGAGCAGGAAGCCCACCACGCCGACGGCGCTGTTTTTCCAGCACTGGATGTTGTGCACACCCATCTTGTGCGCCAGGATCACGTCCCGCGCCGCCGGCAGGAAGAGCTTGTCGGCCAGCAACTGGCGGTCGGCTGCGGGGAGCGTGTTCCAGAGCAGGTCTGCGCCTTGCGCTACGGGGATCAGCCACATCGCCTCGTCGAGCGTCTGCGGCCCGACGCGCCCGCCGCCGATCTTGGCCGCGCCCTTGGTGGTGTGGAGCGGATAGGACAGGTAGCGTTCGGCGTACGCCAGCAGGAGCGCCCGCCCGCGCTGGGCATAGCGCGCCTCGCCGGTCACCTGGAACAGGATTCCGGCGTTGCGGATGGCCGTCGCATAGTTGCTGTGGGGATGGTTGATCGCCACGCCGTCGAAGTCGCGGTCGGGCTTGGTCGGATCGCCGTGCAGGACCTCCTTGTCCACCGGGCAGATGTGTTCCCACTGCCACGGACCGAGCTGTTTGCCCTGGGTCAGACGCGCACCGTGCGTCGGGCACACGTACCAGTGGAACCAGTTGCCTCCGCGCGGCGGCAGTTCGATGGGCGCGTTGAGGGTCTTGTCGAAGCTCTTGCGGAAGGCGTTCCACTGCGCCGCCCAAGGCTCCTGCTGGACGCGTTGCTTGAGTTGCGCGATGCCACGGGCATCCAGGAGCAGGCGCGGATGCGGCGGCAGCGTTTCGGCTCCGATCGCAGCGCCGGCCAGCAGCGCGAGCCCGAGGGTCAAGGTTAGATAGATTTTCATAAGTGCGGCGCGAGCTTAACGGCGGACGGGTGGGTTGTCAGCTTTCGTCTTGGCCAGACCGTCATCTGCGCTGTCAGCCTTCATCGCACAGTTGTACAACTGTGCGATGAAGGGGGCCAAGGCGCCCGCATCCCGGGCCGGCGCAGGTGGATCGCTCAGTGCTGCGCGGCGATATCGAAAGCGTAGAGGTACTGGCTGTAGCGGACATAGAGGCGGCCGTTGCAGATCACCGGGTGCGCCCACGAGGGGCCCTGGCCCTCGGCGGGCAGCTCGAACTGGCTGACGATGTCCAGCTTCTGCGGATCGGCGGGCGCGAGCGCCACCTGCCGCTTCTCGGTCAGCAGGTAGAGCATGCCGGCGGCGGTGGTCAGCGCGCCGGAGCGCGGACCCGGCAGCTCGTCGCTGGTCCAGAGCGTACGACCGGTCGCCCAGTCGAGGCACGCCCAATGGCGGTGTTTGTGGTTGCCGTCGGCATGGCCGAACAGCGCGCCGTTGACCAGCACCACGCTGCCGTGCTCGTTGTCGAGCTCGGTCGTATGCCAGACCTGTTCGACGGTGCAGCGGTCGCCATCGGGCTTGAGCCGCAGCAGGTACGCGCCGCGCCCCCACGTGCCGAAGATGGCGAGCTGGCCGTCGTGATAGACCGGATGGCTCGCGTTGACCTCGTAGGGCGCAGGCATCTCGAAACGCCAGAGTAATTTTCCGCTCTCGGGTGCGACGCCGATCGCGGAGCCGGAGGTCATCGTGACGATCTGCCGCTGGCCGGCGACGGTGATCAGTTGCGGTGCGGTGTAGCCGGGCTTGTCGCCGGTGCCGGGTGTCTGCCAGATGGTTTTTCCGGTGTGGCGATCAAGCGCGACCATCATGACATTCGAGCCGCCGGGGCAGGCGATGACGCGGTCGCCGTCGATGAGCAGCGCTTCGCTCAGGCCCCACTGGATATTCCGTCCGCCGAATTTTTCCAGCATATTCAGGGTCCAGAGCGTGCGGCCGGTCGCCGTGTCGAGGCAGGCGATGTCGCCTTCGGAGTTGAGGTGATAGAGCTTGTCGCCGACCACCGTCGGTGTCGAGCGCGCGCCGGGCTGCGCGCGACGATAGGCCGGGCCGTTGGTCGCCTGCCAAAGCGGCTGGCCCGCAAGGTCGAGCGCGGTGAGGATCGTGTTCGACGAGATGTTGCCGGCGGTGTAGATCCGGCCGGCGCTGATCGCGGCGCTGGCATAGCCTTCGCCCAGCCCCGCGGCGCGCCAGAGCAGCGGGGGGCCGCCCGCCGGCCAGCGCGCCAGCAGGTTGGTCTCGGTCGAGTGGTTGTCGCGGTTGGGCCCGTGGAACTGGGGCCAGTCGCCGGCACGGGCCACACCCGCCAGCAGCAGCAGCGGCAGCAAGAGTTTCATGGGCTGATGAAACGCGACCCCGCCGGCGCCGTCAAGGACGGAAGCAACACGAAAGAAGCCCCATATTGACGCGGGCCGAAGGATGCACTACGTTGTCGTGCAGGAGCCGAAACCATGACAACCTTGACGATCCGTTTGCCGGAAGAGTTGAAGACGGAGCTGGATGAAATCAGCCGCGGGGCGAACAAGGCCGTCAGCGATATCGTCCGTGAATCGCTGCGGCGCTATGTGGCCCTCGAAAAATTCCGTGCTGTCCGTGAAAAAATCCTGCCCTTTGCCGAGGCGCGGGGACTGTTGACCGACGAGGATATTTTTCGGGCCTTGTCATGAAGGTCATTCTGGACGCCAACGTGGCCATCGCCTCGGTGGCCGCACGGGGCCTTTGCGAAGCGGTGGTCGAACTCTGCCTCGAACGTCATGCGCTTGTCATGTGTGAGGGCCTCCTGGCGGAAATCGAAGAGAAACTCACCCGCAAGCTCAAGGTTTCGCCACGGATCGCAGCGGAATTTCTGAAAATCCTGCGTGATCATGCGGAGGTGCTTGAGCCGACCAAGGTCGAGAAGGCGCTCTGTCGTGACCCCGATGATTTGATGCTGTTGGGCCTGGTCGAGGTCAGCGGTGCCGGGGCGATCATCACGGGAGATAAAGACCTGTTGGTCATCAAGGCCTATAAAACGGCCCGCATCGTGACGCCGCGCGCCTTTTGGGAACTCAACGCGCAGGTCCGCTGAGGGTGCTGCGGAGGAGCGGCGTGATTTCGACACGGCGGCCGCTCACGGGCGCAGGACGCGGTTGGTAGCACCGCAACAGTTGAAGTTACTGGCCAACTGATCCGGTTTGAATTTCATCACGCTACCACCCTTGAAGATGACCAGCACGCCAGCCCGTCCAAAGGGTGGTTCGGCACTCACCTGGTCTGGTCCCTTAAACTCGGCCAGGCTGTTGATGCGCAGGTTCCGGGTGAACAGAAAAGGGGTCTGGTCGGGATCGGAGTCTTTGAGGTCTGCGACCACGCACCACGCATTGTTCCCGGCTTTGAACTGTGCCGCGTTTGTGCTTTTGCAGGCCGGGAGGCCATCCGCCGCGAAAAATGAAAAGTCCACCTTCATCCCACCGCTGGCGACCAGGTTGGTGAAGAACGCCGTGGAGGTCGAGAACTCGCCCGACTGCGGCCATCCTCCGCTGAGGTCATTTGTTGGCGTGTCCAGTACGCGGCCAAAATGTGCGATAAATATTTGCCGGCCATTACTGAGCGTTCCGGTCATCTTGCCCGCTTGTGATGGGGTGCCCATCCAAGGGGTGCAAATGATCAACAGGACCAGGCCCACGAGGGCTGCATAGCCTGTGACCAGGCCGGCGAGGGCCAGACCACGACCCTTGACGGTGCCAGAAGTTGTTTTGATTCGAGCCAGAGCCATATGGCCAAAAATAACCGCCATCAAAGCGGGCACCCCGCCTATACACACGGCAAAGGTGAGCAAGCCGACGATGCCCAACACCAGGCTCGCAATCGCCAGACCACTGTTCTGCGGAGTCAGTGGCGCATTCATGTTTCCTCGCGCAGCATGGCGTGCATTAGACGGGAAGCTTCCTGCGGCGTCAAGGCGAGGCTTGACTCGGGGGGCGCGGTTTGTTTGGCTGCGGGCCGGATGAAGGCGGTCGCGATGCGCGGCGTGTGCCGGGCAGCGGCCGCGGCCCGGATCGCTTGGAGAAAAAACAATGAAACGCTTCCTGTCCCTCGCGCTGCTGCCTTTGCTCGTCACTTCCTGCGACGTTCAAGTCAAGACGGAGACCAACATGCAACCCAAAGAAACCACAGCGACCCAGGCCGACAGCGGCAAAAAGATCATCGGCGCCAAACTGCAGGTGAAGGCCGAGAAGGCGGACGAATTCGTCGCCGCCGCCAAGGCGGTCATCGCCGCCTCTCGCGCCGAACCCGGCAACATCAGCTATACGCTTCTGCAGGACGCCTACGACAAGACGACGTTCTTCTTCTTCGAGGAGTGGAAGAGCCAGAAGGCGATCGACGAGCACTTCGCCACGCCGCACTTCAAGGCCTTCGGCGCGCAGCTCAAGGACTTCCTCGCGGGCGCACCCGCCATCACGATCTACGCCTGCCCCGCCGAGAAAAAAGTGGGCGAGTAAGCCCTCCCTAGACTGAACCGCGGTCGGTTGGCGGCCTCCGTTGCGCCCCTGCCGTGGTTGCCGACCCGACGAGGGCTTCCTCTGCCTGGAGCGTATCCTGAAATGATGTAGCGGCTTCGGCCAGGTCGTAGATGTGGCCTCCCCGCTTTGTTCGAGCGCGTCGCGGAACAGGCCGGCCGCGCTCGGAAAAAGCGACCGGAGGCCGCTTCCACGATCCGCCCCGTTCTCCCCACAATTAAATTGACGCGATGGCCGTGCGGGTGTAGTTAATCAAGCGATTAAAACAAGGGCTTAACTCATGGCGCGGTCGGCATCAGAGCAGCGGCGGAAGATCCTCGAGGCGGCGGTGGCGGCCTTCGCCCAGCACGGCCGGCGCGGCGCGACGACACGGATGGTCGGCCGGCGGGCGGGCGTCAACAGCGCGCTGATCTACTACTATTTCGAGAACAAGGACACGCTCTTCGCCGAGGCCATCGGCTTCGTGCTCGGCGGGCTGCTGGAACGGATGGGCGCGGCGCGGCGTCCGTTCGTCGGAGCGCGCGACCGGCTGGACTGGCTGATCGAGCAGCTCTTCGGCTACTACACCGCCCACCCGGAGCGGATGCGCCTGATGGCCATCGCCTTGAGCCTGCATCCCGAGCTGTTCGGCAAGACGCTCTCGGGCTTCCTGCCGGGGCAGACGCTCGTGCCGATCGAGGTGCTCGCGGAAGGCATCGGGTGCGGTGAACTGCGGAAGACGCACCCGATGACGATGTGGTGGAGCATCATGGGGCTGTGCCTTTTCAGCCTGCTATTGAATCCGGCGCTGCCGCATCTGCACCCCCGGGGCTTGCCCCTGCCGCCGATGGATCTGCCGTCGCGGCGCGCGCAGATATTGGAACTGCTGTTGAACGGGCTGGTCCGGCCGGCCAAGGGAGACCCGAAAAATGAAAGCTAAAACTCTATCCAATACTACTCTTGAGCAGCGGCTTCTGGCTGGCTGTAGCGGCGGCCTGTGGCCGCCGTCGGCGGTCATCCGGCTGCGTCAAGGTACTGCGCCGGGACAAGCAGGCCGCCGCTACAGAGGTCAATTTGTGGGCCTTTTGTTTATGTGTGTCTTGGCCGCCGGCTGCCGCTGGCAGGGCCCGAAGCCCGACGGCTCCGGCACGATGGACTGCACGCAGGTGCAGGTCTCGTCGCAGATTTCCGGCCGGGTGCTGGAGCTGCCGCCACAGGAAGGCGACGCGCTGAAGAAGGGCGCGCTCGTGGCGCGGCTGGACGCGCGCGACCATGAACTCAAGCGCGACGAGGCTCGCGCCGCACTGGCCAGCGCACAGGCTCAGCTCGACCTGATGAAGGCCGGCGCGCGGACCGAGGATATCGAGCGGGCCCGCGAGGCGGTGCGGGAGGCGCGTGCCGCCACGACTGCCGCGGCGGCCGATAAGAAACGCATCGAGGACGTCTTTGCGCAGGGGAGCGCGACACAGAAACAGCTCGATGACGCCCGCGCCGCAGCCGAGCGCACCTCTGCCGCGCTCGGTGGGGCGGAACAGGGCCTGGCGCGGTTCGAGCACGGCAACCGGCCGGAGGATATCCGTATCGCCGAGGCGCAGGTCGCCCTGGCCACGGTCCGGCTCGCGCAGGCGGAGAAGGCCGTCAGCGACTGCACGATCCTCGCGCCGATGGACGGCGTGGTGACCACGCGCAGCCGCGAGCCGGGGGAGTGGGTGACGCCGGGCGCGCCGCTGGTCACGTTGTCGCGGCTCGACGAGGTCTGGCTGGCGATCTACCTCCCGGAGGACCGGCTGGGCCGCGTCAAGCTGCAGCAGAAGGCTTCCGTCAAGCTGGATGGCGACGACAAGCGCTACACCGGCGTCGTCACCTTCATCGCGCCGGAGGCGGAGTTCACGCCGAAGAATGCGCAGACCCCCGACGAACGCGCGAAGCTTGTCTATCGCGTCAAGATCACCTTGAAGAACCCCGACGGCCTGTTCAAGCCGGGCCTGCCGGCGGACGGGTTCCTCGAGAATTGAAGATTGCAGATTTCCAATTGAAGCCAACGGCGAAGCGCCGAGCCGATTTGAGGTATGAAGCCGATTTCAAGATGCCGCGTCAGAGCCGCGGCCTACAGGGTGGGGTGGCAGCCTGCTGCTGTAGGCCGGGTCACCGACCCGGCGAAAGTGTCCGGCAAGATGCCTGATATTCGACGGACGACTTAATGAACGAAACAACTCCAGCGTTGGCGATCGCAGCGCACGGGCTGGTCAAGCGCTTTGGCGCGAACACCGCGGTAGCCGGGCTGGATCTCGACGTGCGGCGCGGCGAGATGTTCGGGCTGGTCGGTCCGGACGGCGCGGGCAAGAGCACCGTGATCCGCCTGCTCTGCGGCCTGCTCAAGCCCGATGACGGCGCGGCGCGCGTGCTCGGCTTCGACCTGCTGGGCGCGAGCGCGGAGGTCAAGCGGCGCATCGGCTACCTCTCGCAGAACTTCACCCTCTACGGCGACCTGACGATCGACGAGAACATCGAGTTCTTCGCCGAGCTGCATGGCGTCGGCGGCTGGCAGGCGCGGCGCGACGAACTGCTCGCCTTCACACGGCTGACCCCGTTCCGCCGCCGCCTTGCGGGCGCGCTCTCCGGCGGCATGAAGAAAAAACTCGCGCTCGCCTGCACGCTGGTCCACACGCCGGAGTTGATCTTCCTCGACGAGCCCTCGACCGGCGTGGACCCGGTCTCGCGCGGCGAATTCTGGAGCATCCTCTCCGGCATCCTCGCGCAGGGCGTGACGATCCTGATGACCACGCCCTACCTCGACGAGGCGGAGCGCTGCCACCGCGTGGCGCTGTTGTACCGCGGCCGCGTGATGCGCGCCGGGACGCCAGCCGAGATTCGCGCCGGGTTGCCGGGCCGCCTCTACCGCCTCGAGGCCCCGTCGCTGCCCGCCGCCTATCGCGTGCTCGCCGCGGGCCGGCCGGTGGAGCAGCTCGTGCTTTATGGCGACCGGCTGCACCTGTGGAGTCCCACCGGCGCCGAGGCGGAGGCCCGCGCCGCCGTTGCACAGCTCGACACCGCCGGCCTCGGCCCGGCCCGCTTTCAGGAAATCACACCCACGCTCGAAGATGTCTTTATCGGCCTGCTCGGCGCGGAAGGAGCCAGCGATGAGAAAGCAAAGATTTAACCACAGAGGTCACGGAGGTCTGGGAGGTTCACAGAGAAGCTTCCAAGGCTTGGAAAGTGGAGCTGTTAGATTTTCCAAGGCTTGGAAAAAACAGGCCGCGACTTTTCCAAGGCTTGGAAATCTTCTCTGCGCCCTCGTTTTGCCTCTGTGTCCTCTGTGGTTAAATTCTCCCGCTTTGGCCCAGGACATCGTCAAGCCGGAGCAGGTGGTGCAAGCGACGCTCGCGCACAGCCCGGCCTTGCAGCTGGCGGAGGGCGAATCGCGCGCCACGGCCGCGCGCATGGACCAGGCCCGCGCCGCCGGCCGGTTCAACCTCTCTGCCGACGCCCGCGCGGCGCACTACTGGGGCTTGAGCGACCAGCAGCTCGGCCCGCAGATCGTCATCCCCGGCATCCCGGACCGCTACGGCGCGGGTATCCAGGCGACGCAGCCGCTCTACACCGGCGGCCGGGTCACCCGCCAGCGCGCCGCGGCGGATTTCGCACACACGGCCGCCGGTCATGCGCAGCGCAGCGCCGCCGCCGATCTCACCTTGGCCGCCTTGTCGGCCTACTGGGATTGGTCCAAGGCCTTGAACGCGGTCGCCAGCTTTCAGGCCGCGGTCCGGCGCGTGGAGCAGCACAACGCCGACATGCAGAACGGCCACAAGGCCGGGCTGGTCACCGAGAGCGATGCGCTGGCGACGACGGTGCAGCTGGAAAATACGCGTTTGGAACTGTCCGAGGCCGGGCGCCACGTCGAGACCGCGCGCGCCCAACTGGCCTACCTGATGGGACGCGAGTTGCCGTCGGTCGCGCAGCCGTTCTCGGTCACGGCGGTTGCGCCGGAGACGACCGCGGATGAAGCGACGCTGCTGGGCCTGGCGCGGACGAACCGCGCCGAGACCGCCGCCCGCCGGTTCGAGGTCCGTGCCGCCGAGGAACAGATGGAAGCGGCGCGCGCCGACCGCCGCCCGCAGCTCGCGGCGACCGCGCGCTACGAGCAGATGCGGCCGAACCAGCTCGACATTCCCCCGGCCGACGAATGGAACTACGACGCATTCATCGGCATCACCGCCTCATGGAACCTCTTCGATTCCGGCCTGACGCGCGCGAAGGTCGCCGAAGCCGCCGTTCGCCGCGACCAGGCGCGGCAGCGCCAGCAGCAGACCGCCGACCAGATCGCCCTGGAAGTCCGCGCCGGGCGTGTGAACCTGGCGAACGCCCTGGAGCGGCTGACCGTCGCCCGCCGCACGGTCGAGAGCGCCACCCGCAGTCTCAAGGCTGCCGACGACTTGTGGAAGAATGGTCTGACGCGGCACGTGGACCTGCTCGATGCGCACGCGCAGCTGACCGCTGCCGAGTTCCAGGTCGTCGCCGCCCGCGCCGACGTCGAGCTGGCGCGCGCCGCACTGGAGCACGCGGTTGGGCAACTGGGGTCTGGAAAATGAACCACAGAGGTCACAGAGGCAAGAAAGAGGTTCGCAGAGGCTATGGGCTCTGTGACCTCCGGCTTCCTCTGCGGCCTCTGTGGTTAATCTGAACATGAACGTTCAACGCACAATTTTGTTCTACATGTCCGGCACGGGCAACACGCTGCGCGTGGCGCAGTGGCTTGCGGCGCAGGCGCGGGCGCGGGGGCTGACCGCCGAGGTGCACGATGTGGAGACCGCGCGCGTTGCGCCCTTGGCGCGGCCGGAGCGCGGCGACCTGCTGGGCGTGCTGATGCCGACGCATGCGTTCACCGCGCCCTGGCCGGTACTCCGCTTTGTGCTGCGTGCGCCGTTCGGGCGCGGTGCGCCCGCGTTTGTCCTGGCGACGCGCGCGGGGACGAAGTTTGGCCGCGTGAACCTGCCGGGGCTGGAGGGCACGGGGCTCTATCTCGTCGCCCTGCTGCTCGCGCTCAAGGGTTGGCGCGTCCGCGGCGTGCTGGGGTTGGATATGCCCTCGAACTGGACGGCCTGTCATCCGGGGTTCGGCCCGGCGGCGGTCGCCGACATCATCGGCAAGGCGCAGCCCAAGGCGGACCGGTTCTTCGGCGCGCTCCTCGATGGGCGTCTGCGCTTCGGGCCGGGCAGCTGCATCGCATTGACGCTCGGCGTGCTGCTGGCGCCGGTGTCGCTGGGCTATCTGCTGATGGGCCGCTTCTATCTGGCGCGGCTGTTCTTTGCCACGGAGCGCTGCACCGGTTGCGGCCTCTGCGCGCGCAGCTGCCCGTTCGGCGTCCTGAAGATGCGCGGCACGCCGCCGCGCCCGTACTGGACCTGGGCTTGCGAGAGCTGCATGCGCTGCATGAATTTCTGTCCCGAGCGCGCGGTCGAGGCCGGCCACTCGTGGGGTATCGCGCTGTTCTTTATCGCACACCTGCCCTTCGCCGCGTGGCTGTGCGGCGCGTTTACCCAGGTCACGGGCCTCGCGGCCCCGACCGGCCCGTGGACGCTCTTTTGGACGCGCTATAGCCTGCAGCTGCTCGCGCTGGCCGTCGCCTACGCCGGCTTCTGGTGGCTCATCCGCGTGCCGCTGTTCAACCGCCTGTTCGCCTGGACCACCTTGACGCACTGGTATCGGCGCTACCACGAGCCGGGCACAAAGCTGGAAGATTTCGGGAAATGAACCACAGAGGTCACAGAGGTAAGAAGAGGTTCGCAGAGGCTGAGGACTCTGTGACCTCCGGTTTCCTCTGTGTCCTCTGTGGTTAATCCGCGTATGAATGAGGACAACGTCATCGAAGTCGAGAGCCTGACCAAGCGGTTCGGCAAGTTCACCGCGGTGGACGCGGTGTCGTTCGCCGTCCGGCGCGGCGAGATCTTCGGCTTTCTCGGCCCGAACGGCGCGGGCAAGAGCACGACCATCCGCATGCTCTGCGGCCTGCTCGGCTCGAGCGCGGGCACGGCGCGCGTCGGCGGCTTCGACATCAACCGCGAGCCGGAGCAGGTGCGGCAGCAACTCGGTTATATGTCGCAGCGCTTCAGCCTCTACAAGGACCTGACCGCGACGGAAAACCTCACTTTTTTCGGGGGTATGTATGGGTTGGATGGTGCGCCGCTCAAAGAGCGCGCCGCGGCGGTGGTGGCGCTGACGGGCCTCGGGGGCGTGGAAAAACAGCTCGCCGGCACGCTCTCCGGCGCGCTGCAGCAGCGCCTCGCGCTCGCCTGCGCGATCCTGCACGAGCCGGCGATTTTGTTCCTCGACGAGCCGACCAGCGGCGTGGATCCGATCGCGCGCCGCATGTTCTGGGCCCTGATCCACGACTTGAGCGGGCGCGGCGTGACGGTGCTGGTCACGACGCACTTCATGGATGAGGCCGAGTTCTGCTCGCGCATCGGCTTCATCAACGCCGGCCGGCTGATCGCGCTCGACTCGCCCGCGGCGCTCAAGCGTGGCGCGGTGGCGGAGGAACTGTTCGAGGCCGATCCGCGGACGCTGCACGGCGCGGCGGATAAAGCCGCTGCCATCGAGGGCGTCGCCGCCTGCGCCTACTTTGGCACGCGCCTGCACCTCTTCTGCCGGCCCGGCGCGTTCACGGAAGAGACGCTGGCGGCGGCGCTGGCCGCGCACGGTGTCGTCGTGCGCGAGGTGAAGCGTGTCGCGCCGACGCTGGAAGATGTCTTTGTGCGCCTGGCGCAGAAAAAAGATTAACCACAGAGGTCACAGAGGAAAAAAGAGGACACAGAGACGGAAGGTTCCAAGCATTGAAAAAGACATATGCGCTTATTTCAATCCCTTGGAATCCTCTGTGAACCTCTTCCGACCTCTGTGACCTCAGTGGTTAAGAGATTAAGGGTATGAAACGTTTTTGGGCCATCTTTAAAAAGGAACTGCGGCAGATCGGGCGCGACCCGCTTTCGCTGGGCGTGCTGATCTTCATCCCGGCCCTGCTGCTGGTGCTGTATGGCTACGCGCTCTCGTTCGACGTGAAGCACATCCGCGTGGCGGTGCTCGACGAGAGCCGCACGCCGGAAAGCCGGCGGCTGCTCGACGCGCTCTTCGGCAACCCCTATTTCGCCCCGGTGGGGACGCTGGCGCGGCGCGCCGAGGCCGACGCCATCCTCGCCGGCGGCCGCGCGCGCGCCGTCCTGATCATCCCGCAGGACTATGCCGGGAACCTCGCGCGCGGGGCGGTGGCGCGCATCCAGGTGCTCGTGGATGGCGCCGACGGCAACACGGCGGCGACGGCGGTCGGCTACTTCGAGGCGATGGCCGACCGCGTGACGCGGCAGACGCGGCTGGAGGTGTTGCAGCGCGCCGGCCGGCCGATGGCCCTGCCGCTGGTCACGCCGGAGCCGCGCGTCTGGTTCAATCCGGAACTGGAGAGCGCGCCCTTCCTGGTGCCGGGCCTGATCGGCCTGCTGATGATGCTGAGCGCCGTCATCGCCACCTCGCTCTCCATCGTGCGCGAGAAGGAGCGCGAGACGATCGAACAGCTGCTCGTCTCGCCGCTGCGCCCCGAGGAGCTGGTGCTGGGCAAGACGCTGCCCTACGTGGCGATCGGCGTGCTGACCATGGCGTTGATACTGTTTCTGGGCTGGCTGCTCTTCGGTGTGGTGGTGCGCGGCTCGTGGCTGCTGCTGGCCGTAACCAGCCTGCTGTTCCTGTTTGCAGCCCTGGGCATGGGTGTGTTGATTTCCTCCGTCACGCGCTCCCAGCTTATGGCCTTTCTGATCGCGACCATCACCACGCTGTTGCCGGCGCTGATCCTTTCCGGCTTCATCTTTCCGATCCGGAACATGCCGCTGCCGATCCAGGCGATCTCGCTGATCGTCATCCCGCGATATTTTGTGGACGCCTTGCGCAGCATCATGCTGAAGGATGCGCCGCTGGCCGCCATCTGGCCCAACCTCGCCGCCCTGGCCGTGCTCGGCCTGTTCTACAACCTGCTCGCGGCGCACAAAACGCGGAAAAGTCTTTAACCACAGAGGACACAGAGGCAAGGCGAGGTCACAGAGGACGGAGAGGAGAGGTCATAATGCAAGATAATGATCTGACGGGGAAAATCATCCAGGCAGCCATGAAGGTGCACACGGCGCTGGGTCCGGGTTTGCTGGAGTCGGCCTACGAAGCCTGTCTGGAATATGAGTTGATAAAGATGGGCTTGAAAGTGGAACGGCAAAAACCACTGCCCATCATCTACGAAGAGATACAGCTGGAGTGCGGCTACCGGATTGACCTGCTTGTGGAGGAATCCGTGATTGTAGAGTTAAAGGCGCTTGAGACATTGGCGCCGATTCACCATGCCCAACTCCTCAGCTATCTCCGTCTCGCGGGGAAGAAGCTGGGCCTGCTGATCAACTTCCACACCGAGCATCTGCGTGACGGCATCGCAAGGAAAATCAACTGAAACTCTGTGAACCTCCTCTTACCTCCGTGACCTCTGTGGTGAAACCTTCATGAAACGCATCCGATATCTGCTGGTGAAGGAGCTGACGCAGATCCGGCGGGATCCCCGGCTGCTGGGCATCCTGATGGTCGTGCCGGTGGTCCAGTTGCTGGTGCTGGGCTTTGCCGCGAACGTGGACGTGCGCGAGATCACGCTCGGCGTGCGCGATAACGACCATTCGCTGTCCAGCCGCGAGTTCACCCGCACCCTCGGCGCCAGCGGCTGGTTCCGCGTCACGCCGCTCAGCGGGCCAGCCGCCGCCGACGCGGCACAGCTCGTGGCCGGCCGGGTGGGCCTGGTGGCCGTCATCCCCGCCGGTTTCGGGCAGCAGCTGACGCGCGGCGCGCCGGCCAGCGTGCAGGCGCTGGTGGATGGCGCGGACAGCAACTTCGCGGTGCAGGGCGTGGCCTATCTCCAGCGCGCCGCGCGGCTCTTCTCCGAACGGCAGGTGCGCGTGGTGACCAGCACCGCCGGGCCGGGCGCCACGCCGCCGCTGCCGCAGGTCGTCGCCGAGACGCGCATCTGGTACAACCCGGACCTGCTCTCGCGCTGGTACATGGTGCCCGCGCTGATGGGGGTGCTCTTGCTGGTGACGACCATGATCGTTTCCAGCATGGCGCTGGTCAAGGAGCGCGAGGAGGGCACGATGGAGCAGCTTATCGTCACGCCGCTGCGCCCGCTGGAGATGATCGTGGGTAAGCTGCTGCCGTTCGTTTTCATCGGGTTTGTGGTGGTGACCCTGTCGTTGCCGGTGATGCGGCTGGTTTTCGGCGTGCCGCTGCGGGGTAGCGTGCCGTTGCTCTACCTCTGTTCCGGCATCTTCCTGCTGACGACGCTCGGGCTGGGCGTGTTCATCTCGACGCTGGTCCACACGCAGCAACAAGCCATGCTCATCGCCGTGTTCTTTGTGATGCTGCCTTTCGTGCTGCTGAGCGGCTTCATCTTCCCCGTGGAGAACATGCCCCCGTTCATCCAGTACGTAGCCCAGGTCATTCCGCTGAAATACTATCTCACCATAGTTCGAGGCATCTTCCTCAAAGGCGTCGGCCTCGACGTGCTCTGGCGCGACGCGCTGATCCTGCTGCTCTGGGGTCTCGGCATCCTCGGCCTCGCCACACTCAAGTTCCGCAAGCGGCTGGATTGACCCCGCGTGGGCCCCCGGCCCGGCCGCCTGGGCCGCGCCCAAGTAAAGCTCGGGGCGACGGAGCGGGGCTTCGGCCATGCCGGGAGCTCGGACGGGCGAAAAGAGATTGGGCGAAAAGAGATTTGACACCGCGCTGCATGGTGCGCAACCTGCCCGCGTTTCCAGAAAGGGATGACACTATGAAGGCACTGTTGAAGTTGATGTTCGCGGGCTGGGCGCTGGCCGCTGCGGCCGTGGCGGCGGAGCAGAACACCGGGGCGGAACGTAACCTGGCGTGGGCCGCGATCACGCTGGAAAAAATCGAGAAGGACCTAGGCGCGGTCGCGTGCGACCCCAAGGGCCCGGACGCGGCGGCGCTGTCGACCGCGGCCGCCGGGGCCCGCGCACGGCTCGCCGCGCTGAAGCAGGTCGTGGCCGCGGCGGACGCGGAGTCGGAGAGCCTGGGCAAGGCGGCGGACTTTGCCAAGAACCTCGCCGGCCTCGCACAGTGGACGATCGACCGCTCCGGCGACCTCACCGGCAAGCGGGTGGCGCGGCGCAAGCTGCTCGAGGAGCGTACGGTGCTGGCCAGGACGGACTTCGGCAAACAACTCGACGAAGTGCTGTGCGGGCTCGACGGTCTTTCGCTGCGGCAGGCTGCGGCGCAACTTGCCGGGAACCAGTCCGCGGTGACCGAGGCCGAGGCGCTGTGGAATCTCCAGGCGCTGCGCTTCGACCAGCTTGTGGATGAGGCCGATGACGAGGCCGGCTGGCTGGAGCGCAAGGAGGAGTTGCAGAGCGCCATCCGCGAGTCCGGGAAGCAGATCAAGTTGGCTGACTTGGAGGCCGCGCGCGCCAAGGTGCGCGACGGCCGGCGGACGCAGCAGCAACTGGCGCTCGAGAAACAGACGCTCGTCAACCATACGGCCCGGCTCAATCAGCAGGTGCAGGCGCTCGACGAAAAGGAGGGTCAGGTCAAGGAAGCTGCCGACCGCGCGCGCGAAGCTTTCGATCAAGCCCAAGGTAAGGTCCAGGAAGCGCTGGAGGAGTGACCCATCACCGACAAGGAACGTCGATGATCAGGAAAACCATCCGCCGCTGTGCCGGTCTCGCGGCTGCTCTTATGTTCTGTGCGCCTGCGGCGCGGGCCGACATGATGAAAGATTCGCCGGTGAAATTCCCCGACAAGGGCGCGTTGCCCTCCCAGAATCCACCGGACATGAAGACGCCGCAGGAGACGCCGGAGAAGGATTATTCGATCTTCGGCACGCCGCAGCGTTCGCTCGCCCAAATCGAGAAAATCCGCGCCGGGATGGTCAAGGGCACGTTTACCTCACCGCCGCCGGACTGGCAGTGGCTGCCGCGCACGCGCAAGACGCTGACCGGGGGCGGCGACCTGCATATCCTCGCGTTCGGCGACAGCATCGTGGCCGACACCATGCGCTCGGGGTGGGTGGGAAAGCTGGCCGAGGCCTATCCGAAGGCGCAGATCCGGGGCACGGTCTACGTCCGGGGTGGGGGCGGTTGCCAGCACTACAAGGACGAAGGGCGCATCGCCAAGAACATCGTCCCTCGCAAGCCGGACCTGGTCTTCATCGGCGGCATCAGCCAGCGCGACGTGGAGGCGATCCGCGATTGCATCCATCAACTGCGGGCCGGCTTGCCGAACGTGGAAATCCTGCTCGCCAGCGGCGCATTCGGCAGCAACGCCGACCCGCGCATCCCTGAGGAACTGGCGAAGGCCCATCATTCCGGCAGCGCGCCCTACGGCGCGGCCCTGAAGAAACTCGCCGGCGATGAACATTGCGCCTACCTCGACATGACCACGCCCTGGGCCGAGTACCTGAACAGCGCCAAGGTCCATCCGCACATTTTCTACCGCGACCGTGTTCACGCCAACGAGTTCGGAGAGCAGATCCTGTCGCAAATTATGATGGCCTTCTTTACGTCGCCTCCCCTTGGCCTAAAGCCTTGAGGTTTTCCAGACCCTTGGAAGGCTCCGCCACCGCCGGCAGCCGGCACGCGCCATCCTCTGCCGCCGCCCGCAACGCAAGCCCCGATACCTCGGATACCGAGGTACCCCTCCCGTTGCATGCCTGATTGTGGCAGCGGCACTTGTCCTGTCCCAGCACGCGGCTGCGCCGTGACCGCTCTGGGGTGTTCCCCGCGTGATATCTCGGTATCCGAGGTGTCCGCGAGAGCCACGGGGTTGTGCTGTGCTGCGGGCTGTGCGGCCGTCTGGTGGACGAAAGCCGGCAGGATGGCGTATCCGGCTGGGTGGGTTTTACGTGACTTGCCCGGCGGTTCATTTATATTGCCGCCATGAGACACGCATCCATTCCGTCCAAGCTGTTCGTCGAGAACCGCGCGCGGCTGGCGCAGCTGCTGCAACCGAAGTCGCTGGCGGTCCTCAACGCCAACGACATCCTGCCGACCAACGCCGACGGCTCGCTGCGGATGCAGCCGAACAGCGACCTGTTCTACCTCACCGGCATCGAGCAGGAGGAGAGCATCCTGCTGCTGGCGCCGGGCGCGTTCAACGAGAAGCTGCGCGAGATCCTGTTCCTGCGCGAGCCGAACGAACACCTCAAGGTCTGGGAGGGCCACAAGCTCTCCAAGGAACAGGCGCAGAAAATCAGCGGCATCCAGCAGGTCAAATGGCTCTCGGAATTCCGCGGCGTGCTGCATCTGCTCATGTGCGAGCTGGAGCAGGTCTATCTCAACCGCAACGAGCACGGCCGCGCGTCGGCGGAGACCGGGACGCGCGACGACCGCTTCGTGCGCGACTGCCAGGCCCGCTATCCGCTGCACCACTACCAGCGGCTCGCGCCGCTGCTACACCAGCTGCGCGCCGTGAAATCCGCCGCGGAGCAGGACCTGATCCGGCAGGCGTGCGCGATCACGCGCGACGGTTTCCGCCGCGTGCTGCGCGTCGTGAAGCCGGGCGTCAACGAGGCCGAGATCGAGGCCGAGTTCGCGCGCGAATTCATCCGCCGCCGCGGCGCGTTTGCCTACACGCCGATCATCGCCAGCGGCGCCAACTCCTGCATCCTGCACTACAACCAGAACGACCAGCCCTGCCGCAAGGGCGAGGTGCTGCTGCTCGATGTCGCCGCCAGCTACGCCAACTACAACGCCGACCTGACGCGCACGATCCCCGTCAGCGGCCGCTTCACGCGCCGCCAGCGGCAGGTCTACAACGCCGTGCTCCGCGTGGTGCGCGCGCAGACGAAGGCCGCTGTGCCCGGCAAGCTGCACCGCGACTGGCAGAAGGAAGCCGAGGCGCTGATGACCGAGGAACTGCTCGGGCTCGGCGTGCTCAAGCCGCGCGACGTAAAGAAGCAGGATCCCGACAAACCCGCCTGCCGGAAATACTTCAACCACGGCCTGGGTCATTCGCTTGGCCTCGACGTCCACGACGTCGCCCCGGCCGTGCAGACGTTCGCGCCCGGCTGGGTCCTGACCGTCGAGCCCGGCCTTTACCTCCCCGACGAAGGCTTCGGCATCCGCCTGGAAAACGACATCCTCGTCACCAGCGACGCAACCATCGACCTGATGGCCGACATTCCCATCGAAGCCGACGAGATTGAAGAGCTGATGCGCCGCAGCCGGTAAGCGAATGTAGTATTGGAGTGCCGTGGGGAGCGTGCGCGGATCGTGCGGATTACTCGGCGTCCGTGTGATCGGCGCGATCCGTGGGTAAGCAAATTTCCGGGTGTTTTCTTCCTTCTAGCGTCTGGCTGTTGTGGCTGGCCAGGCGCATGCCGGGCGGGTGGAAACTATTCTGGATTTCTGCCCTCACGCTGACGCTCTGCTCCACCACATGGCAGATGGATCTGGTTCCGCCTCTGCAGGGTCCCGGTTCGGGTACGCTCCTCGTGACGGGCCGTGGTCTGCCGGCTCTGCTGGCGGGCGCTGTCGGCGTGCTGCTGAAACCTGAATGGCTGCCAAGGAATTTCTGGCGCAACGAGATCATGGATTTGCACCTGTGGTTCCAGTTGGCCGTGATGCTGTTGCCGGTGTTGCTGTACCGCAGCGGAATCATGCCGCGACGTTCCGCGCAACGCGAAACAGCTGAACGCCTCGCCTAGGCTGGGCGCGCCCGGCAGGCCCGGCGTCCGCGCATCGCAAGTAAAGCTCCCAAGGCTTGGAAACGGCGCGGCGACGCCGCGCCCTTCAGCGGCGGTTCTGCTGTGGGCGGGGCTTCCAGCCCTGCGAACCCCAGCAAGCTATACATGGCCGCATGGCCGGATTTCTTCCCCGTTGCTTTTACACGCAGTGATGCGCCGGGATCACCGATCCCGGCTACAGAGAAAAGCATCGTCCTGTAGCCGGGGTCGGCGACCCCGGCCTTCTTCCCATCAGAACCCGGCGTGCTCGGTGCGCTCGATGATTTCTTCCTGGAGTTCCTTGCAGAGGTCGCAGAAGTAGTCGCTGTAGCCGGCGACGCGGACGATGAGGTCGCGGTGCTCGGCGGGGGCGGCCTGGGCCTGGCGCAGGGTGTCGGCGCGGACGATGTTGAACTGGACGTGGTGGCCGTCCAGCTTGAAATAGCTGCGGACAAGGTGTCCCCAATTCTCGACGCCGTGCTCGGCGGCGATCAGCGCGGGCGTGAACTTCATGTTCAGCAGCGTGCCGCCCGCCTTGAGCTGGTCCATCTTCGCGGCGCTCTTGATGACGGCGGTCGGCCCGCGGCGGTCGGCCCCCTGCACGGGGCTGATGCCCTCGCTGACCGGGCGGCCGGCGCGGCGGCCGTCGGGGCTGGCGCCGAGGACGCTGCCGAAATAGACGTGGCAGGTGGTGGGCAGCATCTCGACGCGGTAGTGGCCGCCCTTGGTGTCGGGCCGGCCATCGAGCTCCTCGATGCAGGTGTTGAAGATGCGTACCACAATCTCATCGGCGGCGTCATCGTCGTTGCCGTACTTGCGCGTCTTGTTGAGCAGCCGCTGGCGCAACGCCTCGTGGCCGGCGAAGTCGGCATCCAGCGCGCACACGAATTCACTGAAGCCCATTGCGCCGTCGAGGCACAGCTGCTGGAGCGCGCTGAAGCTATCGGCGAGCGTGCCGAGGCCGACGAACTGGACATAGGTGTTGTTGTAGCGCGCGCCGCCGGCGTTGTAGTCGCGGCCGCGGGCAATGCAGTCATCGATCAGCACGCTCAAAAACGGCGCGGGCATCTGCGTGGCGTACATGCGCTCGATGAGCTGGTTGCCGCGCAGCTTGATTTCGAGAACGTGGTGGAACTGCGCGCGGTAGGCGGCGAAGAGGTCGTCGAACGTGCGGAAGCTCGCAGGGTCGCCGGTGCGCGGGCCGAGCTGCTTGCCGGTGTGCGGGTCCACGCCGTTGTGTAGCGCGAGCTCGAGGCACTTGGGCATGTTGAAGTAGCCGGTCAGAATGAACGCTTCCTTGCCGAACGCGCCGACCTCGACGCAGCCGCTGCAGCCACCGGCGCGCGCATCCTCCATGCTTTTACCCATCCGGAGCTGCTCCTTCACGACGGCGTCGGTGTTGAAGATCGAGGGGAACCCGTAGCCTTTGCTGACGACGCGCAGGGCGTGGTGCAGGAGTTCGTCGGGCGTCTGGCGCGAAAGCTGGAGGTTGGTGCTCGGCTGGAGCAGGTGCATCTCGTCCACGATATCCAGCAGGATGTGCGAGACCGCGTTCGAGCCATCGGAGCCGTCGCGCAGCAGACCACCGATGTTGATGTTGGCGAAGTCGGTGTAGGTGCCGCTCTCGGCGGCGGTGACGCCGACCTTCGGCGGAGCCGGGTGGTTGTTGAACTTGATGAAGAAACATTCGAGCATTTCTTTTGCGCTGTCACGCGTGAGGGTGCCGTCGGCGAGGCCGCGCTCGTAGAAGGGCAGCAGGTGTTGGTCGAGGTGGCCGGGGTTGAACGAGTCCCAGCCGTTGAGCTCGGTGATGACGGCGAGGTGGCAGAACCAGTAATACTGGAGCGCCTCCTGGAAATCGCGCGGCGCGTGGGCCGGCACGTGTTCGCAGGTCGCGGCGATCTTGTCCAGTTCCGCCCGGCGCTGCGGATCGGTTTCCGTGCCGGCCAGCTCGCGCGCCAGCGCGGCGTGGCGCCCGGCGAAAACGATCGCGGCGTCGCACGCGATGGCGAACGACTCGAGCGCATCGCGCTGGTCGAGCGCGAGCGGGTCGTTCAGGAAGTCGAGCTTGGCGAGCGCCTCGGCGATGTCGCGCTTGAAGTCGAGCAGGCCCTTCCGGTAGATCTTGTCATCAAGCACGGTGTGGCCCGGAGCGCGCTGCTCCATGAACTCGGTGAACAGCCCGGCGCCATAGGTGTCGTGCCACTCGGCCGGCAGCGCGGCGAACAACCGGTCGCGCATCGAGCGGCCGCGCCAATAGGGAATGACCTGCTCGCGATAGACCCGCAGGCATTCGGCGTCCACATCGTAGTGCGTCAGCGGACGCGCGTTGAGGATTTCGAGATCCTCGACGCTGTGGCAGGTCAGCTCCGGGAACGTCGGCACGCACTTCGGGCGCGGGCCGCGCTCGCCGACGATGAGTTCGTCGGCGCCGATGTAGATGGTTTTCTTCTGGCAGAGGTGCAGGAAGGCCTGCGCGCGCATCACCGGTGTGGCATAGCGGCCGGCGTTTTCCCGGTAGAAGGCGGTCATCAGCGCCGCGCGTTCCGGCGAGATGCCCGGGCGCGTGTTGAGGCTCTGGCTGCGTAACCGGCTGGTGCGGTCGTTCATGGTTTCACATCCACTCCGCAAGCGCGGAAGTAATTTTTCGCCGCCATCATCTGCTCGCTGGTGGGCGATTTCAAGTCGGCGTGAGCGTACTTATGCCCAACCCGCGCGTGTTTGGAAAGTCCGGTGTTGTGATAGGGCAGCAGCGTCACTTGCCGCACGTGCGGCAGCGAAGCGGCCAGCTGCGCAATCGCCGTGAGATTTTCCGCGTCGTCATTGACGCCCGGAATGACCGGTACGCGCAGCCAGAGCTGCTCGTGGACCGCCGCGAGTGCGCGCAGGTTCGCGAGGATCGGGCCGTTCGGCACGCCGCAGTGTTGCCGGTGGCGCGCCTCGTCCATCAGCTTCACATCGAACAGCACCATGTCGGCGAGTTTTCCCAGCACCAGCAAATCCTCGGTGCAGCCGAAGCCGCACGTGTCGAGCGCGGTGCGGATGCCATGCGCCTTGCATTCCGTGAGCAGCGTCAGCACGAACGCCGCCTGCGTCAGCGGCTCGCCGCCGGAGAAGGTCGCGCCGCCGCCGGACTCGTCGTAGAAAATCTTGTCCTTCAGAATTTCGGCCATGACCTCGGCCACGCTCATCTCGCGCCCGACCAACTGCCGTGCGCCGGTCGGACACGCCTCCACGCAGCGCTCGCAGAGGTCGCACGCCTGGTTGCGTGTGGGCAGCACGCCGCTGCCCGCGATGGCCTTTCCGAACGGACACGCCTCGCGGCACGCCCCACAAACCGCACAGCGATTCTCGGCCACAATCAATTCTGCATGTGGCGCAAGGCCTTCGGGATTGTGGCACCACGAGCAGCAGAGCGGACAGCCCTTGAGGAAGACGGTCGTGCGGATGCCCGGGCCATCGCTGACCGAGAACTTCTGGATGTTGAAAACAAGTCCTGTCTGCATGGTGCCCAGGGTGAAGAGGGTTAGTCAGGCTCCAGCGGTTGTTCGAACGGGGTCCAGCCGGCGCGCTCGAACCGGCCTTCCGCCGGCACCAGCTTGCGCAGGAGCGTGGCCGTCGCGGCGCGCGAGAGGGAGCCCTCCATCTGCCGCAGGTTGAGCGCCGCCTGGTCCTGTGACCACGCGCAGGCGGCGACGTAGGGCAGCTCCGGGATGCTCTGTGCGAGGTGATGCCAGGTCGTCATCAGCAGCCCGCTCTGGCTGGCGGCGGCGGCTTTGGCGAGCGTGCGGATATTGCCCAGCGAGTTCCATGGGCACGCCAAGGTCTCAAACCCTTTGGCGCGGAAGAGGGCGAGGGTCGGTACCTCGCCTTTGGTGACGCCGTAGTGCCAGTCGGCAATGACGATCTTCGTCGAGATCCGGTCCAAGGCGAGGTGCGTCGGAAGGTCGGGCGTGCCGTTCGCCTCGAATCCGGCGGGCCACTTTCCCCGCTCCAGCAGGGGGTCGCCCCACATGATCGCGCGCCGGCCGCGCTGCTCCAGATATTCAGCCATTACATTGACATGGTCGGCGAAGAGTTTTACGCGGTCGCCCTGCCGGCAACGGTCGCAGGTGGCGTGCGAATAGGCCTCGTCACAGCCGATGTGGAAGTACTGGCCCGGCCCGGCGAATCCGATCAGCTCGTCGCATATCTTCCGCAGCAAGGCCTGCGTGTGCGGATTGGTCAGGCACCAGGTCCAGCCGTCCGGCTCGAACAGCGGTGCGAGCTGTGGATTCTGGTCGAGCACCACGTGGCGGCCGTTCTTGATGCGGCTCGCGCTGGCGTGCCCCCAGCAGTTGAACATAGGGATGATTTCCAGACCCATGCCCCGGGCAACGTCAATGAGCTTGTGTGCATCGGCCTTGCCCCACGCGTCCGGCCATGCGAGCTCCTTCATCGCATCGAGCCGCAGCATGCCCCAGAACTCCAGCACGACGTGACTGAACTTGAGGAACGCCGCCAGCCGGAGCGCCTTCTCGATCATCAGGGGTGTGGTCTCGTGGAAAATGCACAGGTGCAGGCCGCGGAATTTCAGCGCCGGCCAGTCCTGGATCTCGACCTGCGGCACGACGAAGCTGAGGCCGTCGGCTGTATCGTCGGCCTGCAGCAGTTGCAGGAACGTGAACCACGCATGGCGCAGGCTGGCAGCATCCACCGCGGCGACTGCGGCGCCCCTGGCATCCGACCGCAGCGCATAGGTGGACTTCGCCTCCAACTCCGGTGGTGGCGTGGTCCCCAGCACAAACTGATGCGCTCCTACGGCGGCATCGGGCACGACGTCGAGCTTCACCGCGCCCGCGGTGAACTGCCGCCAAGTTTCCTGCAGCATCGCGAGTTCGCCCTGCGCGGTGCCTCCTCCGACTGCGAGCCGCAGGCGCCGGCTGATCTTCTGCGAACCAACCCCCCAGACGACTTTGTTCGGATAGGGATGGATCGTACGCGGCGGCACATCCGCCGCGCCCCATGCCGGGCGACCTAGCAGCAGGCATCCGGCCAGTGCGGAGGAGCTCCGTATGAACTCACGCCGGGAAGTCACAGAGATCGGATAGGTCGTTTTCATGCCTTCAATCCATAGGCCACGCGGGCATTTTTCCAGAAGACCTTGTCGAGCGCCGGTTGCCCCTTGCCGGTGAAGTAATCCAGCGCGACCTGTTGGACGCGGCCGAGCGGCGCGTTGTGTCCGCACACCGGCCAGTTGCTGCCGTAGAGCAGGCGGTCAACACCGAACAAGTTCCAGAGCGTCTCCAGCACAGGTTGATAGGTTTCCGCCTGGGCTGGTGCATCGGCGTTGCGGCAATGGGTACCCTCGACCAGGCCGGAGACCTTCATGAAGATTTGAGGGTGCGCCGCCAACCCCTCCATCATCCGCCGCCAGGCCTCCGGCGGTGGCTTGCCGTTCACCTGGGCGTTGGCGACATGATTGATGATGAGGCGGAGACCCGGCACCAGTCGCGCCAGGCGGTCGGCTTGTCCGACCCACGCCGGCGTCGAGTGGACATCGAAAACTAATCCGCGTTCCGCCACATCCCGCAGGTCCTTGATGAAGGCCGGCTCGCCCAGCAGTTTTTCAAAGTTACCATCGCGGATGCGGACGCCCCTAAAGAGCGGGTTGGCGGCAAAGCGCTTCAGGTGGCCCGCACACTCTGGTGTGCCGAGCGGCAGGTTGCCGACCAGCCCGACGATAAAGGGCTCACGCGCCGCCAGGTCGAGGATCCACTGGTTGTCCTCCACCCATGTGCTGGCTTCGACCACGATGGCGCCGTCCACCCGCTGCGGCACCGGCAGTGCGCGGTAGTGCTGCGGCAGTGTGGTGCGGTAGAGCAGCGCGTTATCCTTCGGCGGCCACGGCACGCCCTGCGGCCGCGTGGGGTCGAAGAAGTGCACATGCGTGTCGATGATCTGCGCCGGCCGCAGTGGGGCGGGTGCTGCGCAGCAGCCCGCGGCAGCCAGGCCGGCGGTGGTTTGCAGGAAGGTCCGGCGGTTCATATGCATGTCCGCAGCCTAAGCCGCCGCGCCGCACGGAGTCGAGCGCTTTTCGCGCGGCGCGGCCATGACATCCTCGCCCTCAGCCGCAACCTGTCGTTGCGCACGAAGCCGGGAGTGCCGCCGCTCCCAGCTGGATGGAACACGCGAGTTTGTGGGGGCATGCGTCCCGCGTGCCGGTGCAGGCGGCGTCCCGCCGCCTGGTTCATTTATTTCGTGATAACGGAAAAGAACTGAGCGTTAATAACCCCCAATTCCCTCTGATGGCAGGTTGTTTTAACAGTGCCCGGCTCGCGAGGACGCTCGCCCTCCCGCGCCGGAAAAGGGTCTCCGACCCGGCGCACCCAACATCGCAACGGCGCGCAGCGAGCGACAACAAACCGCGCCGTGCTGCGTTATCGGCACTGACCCGCCCGTTGATTTTCCAAGGTTTGGAAAAAACGCTGGGTTCGTTTTCTAGGTCCGGAAAAATCAGCGAACGGATCGGTCCGATCCGTCCGCTGAGGAGAACATAACATGCTGCGCAGATCATTTTTGAAGCTGGCTGGTAGTGGCGCGGCCGCCGCGGTACTGGGTTTTCCCCGACCGGGACAAGGTGCCGGTCCGGCCGCTTCAGTCACCGGTCAGGGCCGGCCCAACATCCTGTTCGCGCTGGCGGACGACTGGAGCTTCGGCCATGCGGGTGCCTACGGCTGCCGCTGGGTCAAGACGCCGGCGTTCGACCGTGTGGCGAAGGATGGCCTCCTGTTCACGCGGGCCTACACGCCGGACGGCAAGTGCGCGCCGTCGCGCGCGTGCATCATCACGGGCCGCAATCCGTGGCAGCTCAAGGCGGCGGCCAACCATGTCCCGTTTTTCCCGCCTGAGTTCAAGTCGGTGTTCGAGGTGCTTGGCGAGCACGGCTATTTCGCCGGCATGACGCTGAAGGGCTATGCGCCGGGCATTGCGAAGGATGCCGACGGGAAGCCGCGGCAGATGACCGGGCGGCCGTTCAACAAGCGGACTGCGCCGCCGCCGACGCCGGAGATCAGCCACAACGATTACGCCGCCAACTTCGCGGATTTCCTGGACGCCGCGCCCGCGGGCCAGCCGTGGAGCTTCTGGTACGGCAGCGTCGAGCCGCACCGCGGCTATGAGTTCGGCTCCGGCGCCGCCAAGGGCGGCAAGAAAATTTCCGACGTGGACCGCGTTCCCGCCTGCTGGCCGGACAATGTGACGGTGCGCAACGACCTGCTCGACTATGCGTTTGAGGTCGAGCATTTCGACCGTCACCTCGGGAGAATGCTCGCGGAACTGGAGAAGCGCGGGTTGCTGGAGAACACGCTGGTGGTCGTGTCCGCCGACAATGGCATGCCGTTCCCTCACGACAAGGGCAACGCCTACCACGATTCCGACCATCTGCCGCTGGCGGTGATGTGGCCGCGCGGCATCCGCAAGCCGGGCCGCACCGTGGAGGACTACGTCAGCTTCATCGATTTCGCGCCGACGTTCATCGAGCTCGCAGGCTTGAAGCCGGAGCAGACCGGCATGGCGGCGATCACCGGGCGCAGCCTGGCGGAATATTTTGCGACGGAGCAATCCGGCCGAGTGGTCGCTGTGCGCGACCACGTCCTGATTGGCCGCGAGCGCAACGATGTGGGCCGGCCGCACGACCAGGCCTATCCGGTGCGCGGCATCATCAAGGGCGATTGGCTCTACCTGCACAACTTCGAGCCCGCGCGCTGGCCCGGCGGCAATCCCGAGACCGGCTACCTCGACAGCGACGGCGGCCCGACCAAGACCGAGGTGCTCAAGGCGCGGCTCGTGCCGGATCAAAAACATTTCTGGGACACCTGCTTTGGCAAGCGCCCGCAGGAGGAACTCTATGACCTCCGGCACGACCCCGATTGCGTCGCGAACCTCGCCGGCCAGACGGAGCACGCCACGCGGCAAGCGGCCATGAAGCAGCAGCTCTTTGACGAACTCAAGCAGCAGGCCGACCCGCGCCTGTTTGGCCAAGGCGCCCAGTTCGATAACTATCCCTACGCCAACGAGCGCGAGCGCGGCTTCTACGACCGCTACCTGAAGGGCGAGAAGCCCCGCGCCGGCTGGGTCAACGACTCCGATTTCGAGAAGGCGCCGCTGGACTGATGCCGCCCTGGCATCGACCTGTCCGTGAAATAGCAGGGTAGGGCGAGGCCCCTGCGGTGAGTATGCCTGCCCTGAGCTTGTCGAAGGGTCGAACCGTCCAGCCGAGCCGTGTCCGTAGCGTGCGTGTAGTAGGCGGGGTCTGGCTTCTGGTCGGGCCGCGCTGGTTTCGGCTCACCCTGAGGGTTCGCCCTACCACCATGCAGCGTCGCGGGTGGCTACCGCTACCTGTTCACGATTACCAGCGCGCTCACCTGGTTGGATGCGTCGAGAATCACGTTGCCGGCCAGGAACCGGCTGGACATCGGTTCGCGCCAGGCCCAGTAAGCCGGGAACGAGGTCGTATAGGCTCGTTTTTCCAGCAGCATGCGCTGAAACTCGTCACCGTGTTTGCTGGATGTGTGTTCGGTTTTTATCTTCCGCACATCGGCATATCTAAACGAGGAGTTCTGCCAGAGAAAAAAGAAATAATCGTCTGGCAACGGGATCAAAATCACCGCCTCCACCCGGTTGGTGACAAACTCCGGGCGGAGCATCCTGTTGATGCGCTCCCTGACGGGTTGGCTTAACAGGTTGGCTTTCAGAAGATCGGTTTCCCTGGTGCGCATGGCGGGGTCGGCGCGTAGGGCTTCTGCGTCGGCGTTGGTCACGTTGCCCGACACCTGTGCCAGAATGGGCAAGATCAACCGCCGTTCTTTGTCGTATTGCGCGTAGCGGAGCGTGCCCGTGCCCAGTAAGGCTGCCAGCGTCAACAGGACCAGCGTGGTCCAGAAGTGTTTCAGGCGCATGACACCTTTCCGGGCGAGGAACTTGCCCAGCGCGTGCAACCCAAAGAGCACCAGGCCGAGCAGGACTAGGTCAGGCAGGTATTGGGCGGCGGCGAGGTAACGGGCTTCCGTGGCGTAACTGACATCGCCGAGGAGCCTGTCGCACCCGTGGTGCCACGCCAACATGAGGCCATGCCGGATGCCGCGCACGATGGGCTGCGGGTCCTGGCCGGACTGCACCAACTGGCCGGCACGGGACGTGTTGCCGTCGGCGCCGACGATCAGCCAGAGGATGATGAGCGTGGGCGCCAAGACCAAGCGCGTGGCCAGTTTCTTCGTAGTGCGGTTCAGCCCGACAATCAGGAAAATACTTCCAGAATAGAGCGCGCTGACAAAGAGGAACATGTCCCTGAAGTCATTCGGGGTCACCCTGCTGTCATAGCCGATGTCCCCCAGGCCTCCGATCAGAAAGGCCGCGATATGAAGCTTCAGCAACCACAGGGCGCGCCGCACATCCGCGCCGAAGGTTGGGCCCTGAGGGGCTTCGGAAAGGCGCAGGGCCAGATAAAGCGCGGCAGTGAAACCAAAATAGATGTAGAGCGCCATCGTGCCCGCAAAAAGACAGCCGCCGCCCAGGTCGGTGCTGCCTTGGAAGAACAGCATGTGTTCCAATTTGCCCGTCATCTCCGGTGGCGTGTAGAGCACGCCGCCGATGAGCCCGGCCACGATGAAGCTCATCGGCAGGAGCATGGCGGGGCCCAGCAGGAAAGTCGCCATAGTCCGGAGGGTGAATTGCTTCTTTAATACAGGATCAGGCCGTTCCATGAGCCGGAGCTTAAATGCTGCGGGGGAACAGTCGAGGACAAAGGCTGCTTATTTCACGAGCCGCGGCTCGGCCCAGATGGCGTAGTTGGCTTTCGGGTCGCCGCCCTTGGCGGTGGCGACGAGTTGGAGGTTGGTGACGCCCGCGAGGGCGCAGTCGAAGCGATGCGCGGGCTGGTCGCCGGTGAGCGCAACGCTGGCGAGTTTCTTGTCGTTGCCGAAGATCACGAATTCCACGCCGCCCTTCGCGCCGAGTTCGGGATGCAGTCCGGCGAGCACGGTGAACTGCCGGTAGACGCCCGTTGGTACGAGATAGGTCAGCGCGCTGCGCGTGCCGGTGCCGATGCCCGAAGCAAAGTCCTTCACCACCACGCCGCCGTTTTCCGTCACACGCAACTTGATCGGCACGGCATTGCTGCCGCCCTCCAGCACGCCGCCCACATGCGCGTGACCCCAGTAGGGCTTGCTGAAGAACGTCGCCTGCGCAAAGAACAGATTGGTCGCTTCCAGCGGGCAGCACTTCGATAGGTCCACCGTGTTGAGTTGTGCGAGTGCGCCGGCGTCGAGCTGCTGCGCGCCCAGACACAGCAGCGTGTGGAGTGCGTCGGCGACGACGGTGGCGCCCTTGGTCGCGGCCTTGAGCTGCGCGGCGGTGACCGCGTTGGTGTCGCCGGCGTAGAGCGCCTGGATGATCGGGATGGTCTGGGCGCGCGCGAGGATCGTCGCCGCGTTCAGGCGCTGGAGCAGATTGAAGGCCGCCTCGTCCACCGTGGCGCCGAGCAGGGTCGGCTTGAAGTCGCCGATGGTGACGTCGAACTTGCCGCCCTCGATCGGGCTGTGCAGCAGCTTGTTGCGTAGGGCGTCCGGTGGCGGAAGAAACTGCTGGAACAGGGTGAACATGTTGTCGCCGGGCACGACGTGCGCCGGACAGCTCCAGTCCTCGAGCGCGTGTGCGACCGTCCCGGCGTAGCGTGCTGCGTCGCCGAGGTTGCCCGCCTGGAATGCGGCGACCGACCTGCCCATGAAGAAGCGCAAGGTTTCGTAGTTTTCCGGCTGCAGCGCAGGCAGATGCAGCTTGACCAGATAGGTGACGCCGGGGTGGCTGTCCATCATCGCGTACTTGGCGACTTCCTTGCCTTCATAGACCCGGTCGGGGATCAGGCAGTGCTGTGTGCCGAGCGGACCGAGCTCGGCACCGAGTTGCGCACGCTCGGCGTCAGTCAGCGCCGCAAGCGCCGCCTGCGTGATCGCCTTGTGCGGCTCGCCCCATGCGCCCACGAGCAGCGGTGCGCAACAAGCGAAAGCGATGGTTGACGATAATGACAAAAAACCAGGCAGACGCCGCGTGAGGTCACGCGGCCTACAAAACAACGAACTTGCCAACGCCTTTTCTGTTGTAGGCCGGGTCACCGACCCGGCGAGAGTAGCTTTGGCCGGCATCCTCAAGACTCGAAATGTTCGGGTAAATATTTTCATGGGTCACTTCGCCTGGGGTTCGAGTTTTTCGAGCAAGTCACCCATGCGCTCGCGCAACTGGTGCACGGTCAGGTTGCTTTGGGCGTTCGCCTTGCGAGGGCCGGACTTCACTTCGGGATCTTCGCTGCTGCCGACGACGGCGTCCGCCGCGGTGTCCAGCAGCGTTTGCACTGCCTGTGCCGCGGGGTTTGTGCGCTGCTCCGGCGTCAGCCCGCGCAGGCGCTCGCGCAGCAGCCACAGATAAGCATAGTCGTCGCAACCCTCGCGCATCATTTCCCAGCGGAGGCTGGACGCGACATAGCCGGAGCCGCTGGGGGCGGGATAGAAGAGCTGGCCCATGCCCCAAACGGTGCCGCCGCTGAAGTGCGGATAGACGAACGCCGGGCCCTCCCACGCATCGGTGAAGGAGCCGAGCGTCTCGTAGGTGAGCCAGCCGCGCGCGCCGAGCTTCCACGCGAGCCAGCCGAGGCTGCGCGCGCTGACGGCGGGATAGTCGATGAAGGTGCGGTAGTTGTCGCAGAAGGTGACGAGCTCGCCGTGCTTTTCCGCGCGTTCGCGGGCGGCGGCGGCGTGGTCCAGGTTGCGGAGGCACCAGTGGTCGATCAGCCCGTTCAGCTCTGGGGTGGGGTCCGCGGTGACGAACGTGCGCAGGCCGGGCGCGGTGGCGCGGACGAAGCGGACATAGTTGCCGATGACGCGGTAGTTGTTCGCCGGCGTGTCCAGCGCGCGTTCGCCTGTGTGATAGGTGTAGGGTTCGTCCATGGTGGTGATGAAGACGCGGTCCAGCCAGCCGTGCCGTTGGAGCACCGTGTGCATGTGCTTGAGGTAGGCGCCGAAGTGGCTCTGGAACTCAGCCGTGAGCGCGCCCTGTTCGTCGCAGATCACCGTGCCAAACCAGCGTTGCTTCGTGATGGCGGGATAATGCCAGAGGAAATAGACGCCCTGCATCTCGCCGGTTTTCCGATGGCTCCAGACCGGCAGGAACAGATGCGCCGCGTGCTTTTTGTCCAGCAGTTCCGCCGCCGCTTTTTCCCAGGCGGCGGAATCCACGGTGAGCGCGCCCTCCTTGGAGAGCTTCACCACGGGCGAGGGCAGCGGGTCGGGCGTCTGGCCGTGCGCGGCAAAATTGCGATGCAGTTCCGCGAGCACGTCCGGCTTCTGCAGCCAGGCGGTCAGGTGCTGCGGCGAGGCGACGCACGTGTTGAGCAGGGGCGATACCTCGGGCAGCGCGAACGACCGCACCATCACGGTGAGCGGGATGGCGTCCTCCACATCCTTGCCCGCAGGCATCCAGTTCTCGCGCTGATACTGAAGTTTCACGACGCCCGTGTAGCGGCCGGGCTTGGTCTCGCGCGGCACCTGCACGGTCACCAGAAACTGCAGATTGTGCCCCGGCCGCGCATCGCCGCCATCCTTGAGCAAGGGGTCCGGGAAGTCACCGACGCCGGTTTCATAGGGCATCGCCTGCTTGATGCGCGAACCGCTGGGTTCATCCACATGGATGTAGGCCATGCGTTGCGCGGTGATGGAGGCCGCCTTCAGTTGGGCGCCATCCGCGGTGCGCAGGTCCCCGGCCACCACCGTGACCTTGCGCAAGGGCACCTCGCTGCGGAGCACCAGCACGAACGGCTCGAACTCGCCGCGCGCCGCCGTCAGCGTCACGCCTGCGCCCGAGTTCTGCGCGGGCAGGACTTCGTCCGCTTTGACTTTCTCAACGGGATAGAGCGCCCACACGCGATGATGCCAGCCCTCGGCGACGACTGTCGCCGTCTGCGCCGTGTGCGCATCGGCCCGCACCGCGCCGGGCAGGCCGAGCGCCAGCAGCAGCCACCATCCATGGAGGGACAATTTCATTGTGCACCACAAGCCCGGGCTGCCGCGCCCAGCCGGGTGGGGCGGGAGTCTGACATCATTCGCGGTTTCTGGCATCGAAAAATTCGATCAGCGGATACGCCTCGCGGTTGACCGCGCGGGCCCGCTGCAGCAGCGGCTGATAAGGCCGGCCGTCGAAATCGAACATGCCCTTGTTCGCGCCGCCGGCCGCGTCGAGCGCGACGGATTCCTTGGGATCGTCACGATATTTGAACCAGTGCCAGCCGACGATGTTTCTGGTCTCCAGCGCGGCGAGGGCGAAATGCTGGTAGTAGCGGGCGCGGTCCTCCTGGGTGTGGACCAGCCAGCCCGCGCCGTGCAGGTTGGCCAGCCCGGGCACATCCATGGCCTTCGCGTACCATTCTGTCAGCAGGATCGGCCGGCCCGCCCACGCGTCCCATTGCGCCAGCTGCCGCGCATCCGGGCCCCACTGGTTGTAGTAGTTCACCGACACCACATCGTGGTAGGGCGCGAGCATCTTCCAGAAGTAGGGGTTGTCGAGTTCGCCCTGGTGGTAGTTGATGCGCGAGCCGAGGTAGAGATGGTGCGGGTCGTACTTGCGCACGGTCTTCGCGACGATGCGGTAGTAGCGCTCAAAGGCGAAGGCGATGAATTCGTACCGGTCGCGCAGGGTGATGTCCGCGCCGCTGCGGACGCCCGGCCGGGCGGCCAGCCACGCGGCGGCGGCAGCGTGGCCCGGCTTGAACTTGGGATCGGCCGGGTCCAGCGCAAGATAGCGGTCCAGCAGATCCACGGGGCACTGGATTTCATTGTCGGTCATGATCCCCAGCAGCGTCGGGTCGTTGGCGGTCTCCGCCAGATCCTGGCCGAAGCGGTCGCAAAAGGCCTCGAAGTCGGGGTGGAACACCGGCATACATTTGTTGAGGAAGCCCAGGGTTCCGGAGGCCGGCTCGGTTACGCCTTTGTCCTTGGCGAAGGCGAACATGAAGTTCTTCCGCAGCACCCAGACCAACGGCTTGGCCACCTTGTTCAACCGGGACGCGCCGCCATTGCCCAGCCCATTGAAGCCGGCGTCGCGGAGCTGGCCGGTCACAGTCTCCGCCCACTGCTCGCCGGAACCAAACAGCTTTGCGGCCTTGGTCGGCTCCTGGACCGTGTTCATGCCGATGTTGAAGTAGCGATAGCCCTCGGGATCGATCAGCCACTGGCGCCCGGCGATTTTCTGGACACGGAAGAAACCGGTCGCCTTTTCCTGGGGACGGTCCATCCAGCCGCCGAAACGGTCAACCTTCACGCTGTCGCCGCGCGGCGTGTAGCTGGTAAGTTGCTCCAGCAGGCGGGTCGGGTTCTTCCGCCAGGGCGCCTCGCTGGCCGGGCTGCTGCCATGCGTTTCAACGAGCACGGTCCCGTCCCTGGACGCCTGCCGGGCCGGCGCTGTCAGGTCATAACCCGCCGCGGTCTGTGCGTAGAGGGCGCGGATCTCCTCCGGCCCGAGGCTCCGTGCGTAGAGCCGCAGTTCGCCGACCCGGCCCGCCAGCGAGGGTTTGTGATAGCCGAGGCCCTTGCCGATGATCAACGGCTGGCCGTTGGACACGAGGCCGCCTTTGCGCGGCAGTTCGGCGCAAGGTGCGCCGTTGACGTAGAGCCGGGCCAGCGTGCCATCGCAGGTGGCGGCCAGCCACGTCCAGGTCTCCAGCGGCAGTTCCGCGGGGCTTTCCACCAGTGCCTTGGTGGCGCCGCGCGCGCCCCACATGCCGTAGACCACCCGTTTGCCGGAGAGGTACATGCCGAACATAGGCGTGGTCCACGAATCATTGGTGTGCGGGACGCCGAACAGGACGGTGTTGTTGCGCAGGTCGGAAGCGCGGACCCACACCGTTGCGGTGAGCGCGTTCGAAAAGCCGGTGCCCGCCCGCGGCGGGATGAGCACGTGGCTGCCCAGGCCGTCCAGTTCCAGCGAGGTGGCGGCGCGCTCTTTATGCAAGGCGCCGGCCACGATGACGCCGTCGTTCCCGCTGGCCGAGCGGTCCTTGACTGTTTTGCCGTCGCTGCCCTCAAAGTTCCAATGTCCCACCAAGCCGTTGGAAAAGTCCGGCGCCGCCAACGCGGCGTGACAGACCAACCAACCGTAAAACAACAACCGCATCCCCAAATGTGCTGTGCTCATGAAGGCCTTCCGCGTTTTGTGTGCGCGGTTATAGGCCGGGCCGCCGTGCGACGGCAAGTGGATACAGCGCGGGTGAGGCTGGAGTTGGCCACGTTCTGACGAACGCGGCTACAAAGGCGGCTGTCGTCGCGCGCTTTCCGTAGCCGGTCCGTCAGAGTGCGGCCCGCCCGGCCACAACCCAAACCCGGACCGCGCGGGGAGTTTCCAAGGATTGGAAAGAGAAGCACTCTGGTCTTCCAAGGCTTGGGAAATTTCGACGGCGGTCTTCCAGGTTGCCTGAAAAACCATAGTCAGGTTATTGGTTGGGCTGCTTGGGAGCGGCGGCACTCCTGCCGCCGAAACAGCCCCGCCGTGCCACGGCCTAGCACGTGCAGCAGGAGCAAGGCTCGCGCTCGACGTGCTGGCTGCGGCGGCAGGAGTGCCGCCGCTCCGGGACCGCGCGGCCGCACCCGTCTGCCACCCAATTGCGGTTCTCAGGATTTGGAAGGTCTGTCGGTTGACCGGCCGGGAACCGGAAAGCGCTTGACGAGCCCCGCGCTAAAGGCTGAAGGTAGGCCTATGAAAAAGCACACGACACGACGTGAGTTCCTGCAGGCTGCCGCGCTCGGCGCAGGCGGCGCAGCCCTGTGGCCAAGGTTGGGGTGTGGCGCGGATCTGACTGTCCCCGGTGCAGGGTCGGCGGCGCTGCCCAACATCGTCATCATCTTCACCGACGACCAGGGCTGGGCGGACGTCGGGTGTTTCGGCGCGAAGGGTTTCACGACGCCGAATCTTGACCGGCTGGCACGCGAGGGCTGCCGCTTCACGAACTTTCATGTGGCACAGCCGGTCTGCTCGGCGTCGCGCGCCGGTTTGATGACCGGCTGCTATCCCAACCGCATCGGCATCCACGGCGCGCTCGGCCCGCAGGCGCGGCACGGCCTCGGCCCCGAGGAGATGACCATCGCCGAACTGGTCAAGCAGCGCGGCTATGCGACCGGCATGGCGGGCAAGTGGCACCTCGGCCATCTGCCGCCCTATCTGCCGACGCGCCACGGGTTCGACGAATGGCTCGGTCTGCCTTATTCCAACGACATGTGGCCTTTGCATCCGGAAGCCAAGCCCGGCGCCTATCCCCCGCTGCCGCTCTACGAAAACGAGCGGATCAAGATCCCCGAGGTGACGCACGCCGACCAGTGCCAGCTCACAACCTGGTACACCGAACGCGCCGTTAAGTTCATCGAGAAAAATAAAGAGCGTCCGTTCTTCTTCTATCTCGCGCACAACATGCCGCACGTGCCGCTGCACGTCAGCGACAAGTTCAAGGGCAAGTCCGCGCAGGGGCTCTACGGCGACGTGATCGAGGAGATCGACTGGTCGGTCGGCGAGGTCATGGCCGCGCTGGAGCGCTGCGGCGTGGCGCAGAACACGTGGATCATCTTCACGAGCGATAACGGGCCCTGGCTCTCCTACGGCAACCACGCCGGCTCGGTCGGCCCGCTGCGCGAGGGCAAGGGCACCGCCTGGGACGGCGGCACGCGCACGCCGTGCATCATGCGCTGGCCCGGCCGGATCCCCGCCGGCACCGCCAGTGCCGCTCCGCTGATGACGATCGATATCCTTCCGACGCTCGCCAGGCAGATCGGCGCCACGCCGCCCGCGCATCTGATCGACGGCCTCGATTGCTGGCCGGTGATTGCCGGCGCGGCCGGGGCGAAAAATCCGCATGCGGCCTATTTCACCTACTACGAGAACAACCAGCTGCAGGCCGTCTGGGACGGCCGCTGGAAGCTGCAGCTCCCGCACACCTACCGCACGCTCGGCGGGCGGCCCGCCGGCCGCGATGGCCTCCCGGCCAAGTACGAGCCGCGCAAGATCGAGACCGCGGAGCTCTATGACCTCGATGCCGACCTCGGCGAGGCGACCAACGTCGCCGCGCAGCATCCTGACATCGTCGCTCGGCTGGAGGCTCTCGCCGAGCAATGCCGCGCGGCGTTGGGCGATTCCCTGACCAAGCGGACCGGCAGCGGCGTCCGCCCCGCGCCGACCGTGCCGCCGGACCAGCCCAAGCGCGTCGCCCAGCGCCGCGCCGACGTGATCTACATCGACTGATGCCGCTACGTGCGGCGCTAACCAGGATGTGTGACACGGTTGCGCGCAGAGTAGTCCTCACGCTCCGCGTGAGGGAATGAAACGGAACATCTCGCGGAGCGAGATGACCACGGTGGCGCATCTTTCGAAAACCGAGCTTGCGCTTTGCCTGCCCTTGGAAAGAATGGCACGGAATGAACGTGCGCCCTTCCATACGCGACGTGGCCCGGCAGGCGGGCGTGTCGCACACGACGGCGTCGCTCGCCCTGCGGCGTGACCCGCGCATCCCGGCGGCGACGCGCCGGCGCGTCGAAAAGGCCGCCGCGCAGGCCGGCTACCGCCGGCATGCGGTGCTCGACAGCCTGATGGCGCAGCTGCGCACGCTCAAGGTCCGGACGGAGACGGCGACGCTGGGTTTCATCACCTCCTGGCCGACGCGCGACGGTTGGAAGAGTTCGCCCAACCACCGCCGGTTCTTCGCCGGCGCGGCGGCGCGCGCGCATGCCCTGGGCTATAAGCTCGAGGAGTTCTGGCTGCGTGAAGCGGGCATGACCGCGGAGCGGATGAGCGGGATTCTCCGCGCCCGCGGCATCCAGGGGCTGCTGCTTCAGTCGCTGCCGGAGGCGCGCGGGCACCTCTCGCTGGAGTGGCGCCATTTCGCCGCCGTCGCCAAGGGTTTGACGATCGCCCGGCCCCGCCTGCACCGCGTGATCTCGTCGCACTTCGAGGACCTGCGGCTGGTGGTGCATCACCTCAAGCGGCTCGGCTATCGCCGCCCCGGTCTGGTGCTGGACGCGGGCCTCGATGCGCGCGTGGACCACGCGTGGCTGGCCGCCTACCTCCTGCATCAGCATGACCTGCCGGCGGGTGATCGCGTGCCGGCCCTGATTCTGCGCCCCGGTCAGGAAGCGAAGCATTTCGGTGCTTGGCTGAAGCAGCATCGGCCCGAGGCCATACTCTTCACGGGTCTTCCTGTGCCGGCGTGGGTCGCGGGGTTGGGACTGTGCGTGCCGCGCGATGTCGGGCTTGTCCATCTCGACTGGTCCGACGAGGTCGCGCCGCTGGCGGGCGTGGATCTGGACGCCGAGGCGCTGGGTGCGGCGGCGGTGGACCTGCTCGTGGGCCAACTGCACGCGCACGAGCACGGCGTCCCGCGGCGCGAGAAGATCGTCGCCGTCAGCGGCCGCTGGGTGCCGGGGACTTCGCTCCGGCGGCAACAGGTCCGCCCCTCGTAGCTGCGTTTGTGGAAACACGGCTCTTCCGTTGGTGTGCGGCTTGTGTTCGCGGGGCTGGAAGCCCTGCCCACAAAAGGCGGCTGATGCGGGAACGTTGGGGTCAATGATCGGGCTACGGCAAGTTGGGTTGTAGTCGCGTTTGCGGGAACGCGGCCGTGTGGATCCAACCCTTCTTTCGTCCCTACGGGACTCGGGTGTGAGGTGCATATGCTTCCCCGGCGCTGAAGCGCCGGTCTACTTTCGAGGCGTCCCTCCGGGACACGGGAACCAGACCACTGGACCTGCCTTGCTCAAGGCAAGCAGCCGTACTGGACCGGGCTCGGCCCGTCACTTCGATGTTGGATGTTCAGTGTTCGATGTTTGCTTCGCTCTGTAGCCGGGATCGGTGTTCCCGGCAGCTGGTGCGGCGGCGCAGTTGTTTTACTGTAAAATAAAATCGCCGTTGTGGTGGCGGCGGGGTTGGGGTTTAATGCGCGCCATGTCACTGCGCCCGCTCCGGGCGCGGCGGCGGCCGCGGAAACAGGACGTGACTATGAGTGTGACGAACCGGGTCAGTTTCTTTGCAGCGACGCACGTTCGCTTCGGCGTGATCGCACTGGCCGTCGCGTTGGCGATGGTGACCTACCTCGACCGCGCGTGCATGGGCACCTGCGCGCCGGACATCATGCGGGATCTGCACCTGACCAAGGGCCAGATGAGCTGGGTCTACAGCGCCTTTGCGCTGGCCTATGCGCTCTTCGAGATCCCGACGGCATGGTGGGCCGACCGGCGCGGCACGCGCCATGTGCTGACGCGGATCGTGGTGTGGTGGTCGGCGTTCACGATGCTGACGGCGGCGGCGTTCAACTTCGGCGTGTTGCTGGTGACGAGCTTCCTGTTCGGCGCGGGCGAGGCGGGCGCGTGGCCGAGCGTGGCGCGGACGTTCTCGCGCTGGGTGCCGCGCGCGGAGCGCGGGCGCGTGCAGGGCATCTTCTTCAGCGGGGCGCATTTCGCCGGCGGCGTGACGCCGCTGATCGTGATCTGGCTGACGCAGACGATGCACCTGAACTGGCGGACGGTGTTCATCATGTTTGGCATGATCGGCATCGTGTGGGTGGTGGTCTGGTTCCGCTGGTTTCGCAACGACCCGAGCGAGCACAGCCAGGTGCGGCCGGAGGAACTGGCGAAGATCGTCGCCGACCGCGCGCCCGTGGGCACGCATCACGAGGGCTGGGCCTACTGGAAACGGCTGCTCGGCCACCCGAACACGCTGCCGCTCTGCCTGATGTACTTCCCCAACAGCTACGCGTTCTATTTCTGCATCACCTGGCTGCCGACCTATCTGCAGGAGAAGCACGGCATGGATGCGCTGCAGCTCGGCCTGTTCGCGGGCCTGCCGCTGATGTTGAGCGTAGGCGGCGACCTGTTCGGCGGCGTCACGACCGATTATGTCACAAGGCGTTTCGGCCTGCGGATCGGCCGCTGCGGCGTCGGCGCGGTGGCCTACGTGCTCGCGGGCACCTCCATGATCATGGCGACCGTGGTGTCGCACCCGCTGCTGGCCGCGACGCTGATCGCCACGGCCGTGGCCGCCAGCATGTTCACGCTCGCCGCCTCCTGGAGCACCTGCCTCGACATCGGCGGCAACCATGCGGGCGTCGTCAGCGCCGCGATGAACACCTCCGGTGCCTTGAGTTCGGTGATCAGCCCGCTGATGGTGACGTGGCTGTTGAAAAACTTCGCGAACAACTGGAACCTGCCGCTGTTGGTGATGGGCGGGCTTTTCCTCATGGGCGCGGTCTGCTGGTGCCTGATCAATCCACACAAGCGGATCTTCGAGTGATATGAGCCGCAAACCAACCTTCCGTCTCCTCGTCGCGGCGCTGGCGCTGGTCGTGGCCGGTTGCGCCACAGGTCCCGGCGGTAAGCCGGCGGCGGTGAAGTATCGCTGCCTCTTCAACCACGAACTCTTGATCATCTGCGGCAACAAGACGAACAGCCCGGCCTACATGGCGTCGTTCATCGACAAGCTGAAGGACACCGGGCTGTTCCCGCCGCTCGAGCGCAACGAAACCTGCGCCACGCGCGACTGCGTGAAATTTTTCGCGGTCCGGCCCGAGTTGCTCGTCACCGGCGAAAACACGATCGAAATTGTACGGCAGGACAGCGGCAAGACGTCATGCTCACTGTTTTCAATGGAACTGGCCCTGATTATATGAGGATATGATGAATTTACGGTTCAGGGTGGTCGCGGTCGCCATGGTCGCTGCAGCGTCTGCCTCCGCAACGCTGCCGGTGTATCAGCCGAAGGTGGAGCTCAATGACATCTACTTCCCGCATCCCGGCGCAGAGCCGCTGCTGCGCTATAATCACGACGTGGACATCGTGAAGTTTAAGGGCCGCTTCTTCGCGGCGTGGAACGCCAACGAAAACCGCGGCGAGGACAAGCCGGGACAATACAACTATATGAGCGTGAGCGACGACTTTGCGCATTGGTCCAAGCCCGTGCGGATGTTCACCGCCGGTGCCGGTGCCGCCAATCCCGTGGAGAGCGACAACCAGTGGCAGCCGGGCTTCATCAACTGGAAGGACGAGACGCTCTTCTGCGCGTGGAGCGATTTCGTGGCCCGGCGCGTGTATGTGGCGGTTTCCACCGACGGCCTCCGTTGGAACAACGTCGAAGTCGCCAACGCGCCTGGTGCGCTCACGGGCAAGGCGTGCGGCTTTCCGACGAATCACGGTCTCATGACGCGGAAGGGCGTCATGCTTTTCCCGTGCAGCATCCCCTTCACCGACACCCCGCGCGCCCTCGTTGGCAAAACGCGCTATGCCGGCGTGCTGCGCAGCGAGGATGGCGGGAAGACGTGGACGTGGAGCGATCCGATCGAGGCGGTGACCTGGACGCAAGCCGGTGAAAAACCGGCGGAGTTCGGCGGCGAAACGATCACGCTCTGGGAGCCGATGCTGTTCGAGCAGGCAGATGGGAAAATCGGACTGCTGATTCGCAATTCGACGGCACAGGAAAACCCGGAGCGCATGGAGAAGCCACACCGGATGCTGCTTTATGCGACGAGCAGCGACGCGGGAAAGACGTGGACGAAGGCGCGGACGGTTGAAGTGGACACGGTTTGCTCGCGCAGCTATGCCGTCTCCGGCGTCAGTGCGGGAGTCTGCAACTGTAGCGGCGGTCTGCGACCGCCGTCCGAGGTTTGCGGTACTTGCGGCGGTCACAGACCGCCGCTACAGGGCACGCCCGACAGCCTGTTGATGGTGATGAACGACAACAACGTCCGCGTGCCGGAACGCATCAACCACGACCGCTATTTTCTGTCGCTCTACGGCTCGCCAGTTTGCGATCCCGACCTGCTGCTGCCGGGGCCGGTCGTGCAACCGCAGGGTGGTTGCGCGTATTATCCGAACGGTTTTGTGGATGGTGGCAAGCTCTACATCGCCTACACCTATCAAGGCGGCATCCACAGCAGCGTGATCGCGCCGCTGCCGGATTTCGCGCAGCCGTTTCTGTTGCCGCGCGCGGGGCGCGCGGGGCTGAAGCTCGAAGACGGCATCGCGCACTTCGGCCAGCGGCAGTCGAGCCTTGGTCTTGTCCTGTCGGAGCAACTGACGCGGCAGCCGAAGCTGCGCCTCGCGTTCGACGTGAATGTGCGATGCTACAACGGCGGCGACTGGCCGCTGCTGACGCTAGGCGGCAAGACGCGCAATGGAACGACGTTGCGTGTGATCTATAGTGAAGAGGCCAAGGCCGATGTCTTCCAGGTCGCCATCGGCGGCAACAAGTGGGCCGATCTCGCGCCGTGCAAGCTGAAGACGTGGCATCACGTCGAGCTCGAGCTGATGGCGGACGGCTTGTCGGTCTCCATCAACGGTGCGCCCGCGCAGACCTTTAAGCGCGCGCTGCTGCGGAAAATTTGTTTCGGCGGCCTCTACGCGGCGCCGCCGTGGCCGATGGGCATGTCGCCCAACAACGATGTGCAGGTGAAACTGGATTCGATCAAGGTCGAGTGAGCGTGGAGGAAACCATGAAGAAGACATGTTGCAAGTTGATGCTGGCTGCCGTTTTGGCGTACACCGCCGGCGCCGCCGAGAAACCCGTGGCGCCCGCCACCGATCCGCGGCTGATTTCCACCGGCCGGATTATTCCGAGCGAAGGTTATGCCGATCAGCCCTACATCGTGAAAACCGATGACGGTGCGTGGCTGTGCGTCATGACGACCGGCGTGGGCAAGGAGGGCGCGGGCGGCCAGCACGTGGTCTCGATGCGCAGCAAGGACCAGGGCCGCACGTGGGAGCAGATCGTGCCTCTCGAACCGGCCGATGGCCCCGAGGCGAGCTACGCGGTGCTGCTCAAGGTGCCCGGCGGCCGCATCTACGCCTTCTATAACCACAACACTGACCGCGTGCCGGAGGTCAAGCGCGAGGACAAGGGCGTTTATAAGCGCGTGGATTCGCTCGGCCACTACGTCTTCAAGTTCAGCGACGACCATGGATGCTCATGGTCGGCCAAGCGCTACGAAATCTCGCTGCGCGAGTTCGAGTGCGACCGCAACAACGTCTACGGCGGCAAGCTGCGGTTCTTCTGGAACGTCGGCCGCCCGCTGATCCTCGGCGACGCGGCGGTCATGGTGATGCACAAGGTCGGCGCCATGGGCGACGGTTTCTTCGCGCAGTCGGAAGGCGCGTTCTTCGCGAGCAAGAACATCCTGACCGAGCGCGACCCGGAGAAGATCACGTTCGAGACCCTGCCCGATGGCGACAAGGGCCTGCGCACGCCGTCCGGCGGCGGACGCGTGGCGGAGGAGCAGAGCATCGTCAAGTTGAGCGACGGCTCGCTCTACTGCGTCTACCGCACGATCGATGGCTGGCCGACCTGCGCCTACAGCCGCGACGGCGGTCACACGTGGAGCGCGCCTGCCTACAAAACCTACACGCCCGACGGCCAGCGCGTGAAACATCCGCGCGCGGCGAACTTCGCGTGGAACTGTTCGAATGGAAAATTCCTCTATTGGTTCCACAACCATGGCGGCAAGTTCGTCGGCGAACTCGGCGCGAATGGCAAGGGCGGACGCAGCCCCTACGACGACCGCAACCCCGCGTGGCTGATGGCCGGCCAGGAGATCACCACTCCGCAGGGCAAGATGATCGCGTGGTCGCAGCCGGAAATTCTGCTCTACGACGACGATCCCTATATCCGCATGAGTTATCCAGACCTCGTGGAAGAGGGCGGAAAGTTCTTCGTCACCGAGACGCAGAAGACCATCGGCCACCTGCACGAGATTCCGACGGCGCTCGTGAACGGGCTCTTCAGCCAGTTCACCAGCCGCAAGGTGGCGACCAACTCGCTTGCGCTCAAGGCGACCGCCGCCCAGCTCGCGGCGCATGAGGCGCCGATGCCCAAGCTGCCGGAGTTCAACAAGCGCGACAACAAGTCGGAGACGATGTGCGGGATGGATCTGCGCACCGGCTTCAGCGTGGATCTCTGGCTGCAGCTCGATGCGCTCACCGGCGGACAAATCATCCTCGACAGCCGCAACGCCGCGGGGCAGGGGGTGCTTGTGACGACGACGGAGAACGGTGCGCTCAAGCTCACGCTCAACGACGGCCGGCAGGAAGTCAGCTGGGCGGGCGATGCCGGCAAGCTCGTCGCGGGCCAGCCGCAGCACGTCGTCATGACGGTGGATGGCGGTCCGAAGATCATCACCTTCGTCATCAACGGCGTACTCTGCGATGGCGGCGACGAGCGCCAGTTCGGTTGGGGCCGCTACAGCGCGACCTTCCGCACGCCCAACGGCGCCGCGACGGCGAAGCTCGCGCCGGTCGTCCGCGCGCTGCGCATCTACACCCGTGCGCTCCGCACCAGCGAGGCCGTCGGCAACTTCCGCGCCGGCTCTCCGTGATGAAGAGATAACAAAATCATGGTTACAAAATCATGCAGACAGCTGATTCAGTACGTATGATTTTGTTAAATAACTCCATGGACACGCTCATGCGACATGGACAAAGAGTGGGTCGTCCACCTCTTGGACAACCTGATGAGGAGCTGATGCGATGAAGAGCCTGTTATTGTCGGGTTTGATGGCATTGGCGGGTGTGGCGGGCGCGGCCGAGCCGCAGCTGCGCATCGTCTTGGCGGGCGATTCCACGGTCACCGACAAGTCCGGCTGGGGCCGCGCATTCGCAGAGCGGCTGGCACCCGGCGTGACCTGTTCCAACACGGCGCATGGCGGGGAGAGCACGAGGAGCTGCCTCGACAGCGGCCGTTGGGCGCAAGCGGTGGCGCTGCATCCGACACATGTGCTGATCCAGTTCGGCCACAACGATATGCCGGGCAAGGGGCCGAAACGAGAGACCGATCCGAAAACAACCTACCGCGCCAACCTCATCCGGTTCGTGGAGGATGTCCGCGCCACCGGCGCGCAGCCGATCCTGGTGACCTCGATTCCGCGTCGCACGTTCAAGGATGGCAAGCTCGTCGGCGAGCTCGCTCCCTACGTGGAGGCGGCGCGCGCGGTAGCCTCGGACAAGAAGGTGCCGCTGGCCGATCTCTACAAGAAAAGCGTCGAGGCCATTGAGAAACTCGGCCCGGAAGCGAGCGAGGAACTGGGGCCCATGGGCAAGGACGGCAAGCGCGACCACACGCATCTGGCCAAGCCCGGGCAGGAGTTGACGGCGAAACTGCTGGTGGAGGAGTTGTGCCGGGTCGTCCCGGACCTCGCCGGCGCCTTCCGCAAGGAGCAACCCGCAGGAGAAGAAACAGCGCGATGAAGAAAGCGCTCCCTCTGTTTGTCGCGATGCTGTTGCTGCCGCCAGCCGCAATGACGAGCCTTGCCGACGAATGGTTCGCGCCGTTCCAGCGCGTGGCCGATTACAAGCCCAAAGGGCCCGAGCATTGTTTCCGACAGTTCAATATTGATTGGAGCTGGATTGCGCTGCGACCGGACCAGCTCCCGGAGTTTCTCAGTGAGGCGGACCCGGTCGCGCTCGCAGAGTTTTGCCAGCGGATGCACATGGATGGGACCGTCGTCATGGCCGTGCCGCATCACGGCTACTGCACCTTTGAGACGCGCGTGGGCGCGAAGTTCCCCGGAATGAAGGGTGACTGGTTCGGACGGACGATCTCGGAGCTGCACAAGCGCAAGATCGCCGCCTTCGGCTACGTCACGCTGAACTGGAATTGGAAGTTCATCCGCGAGAATCTCGGCCGCGATTTCATCCATGGCCGGCCGGACGCCGAGGGCGTATGCGCGTCGCGTTGCGTGATTTGCCTCAATGCGCCGGGTTACCTCGAGCTCGTGGAGGCCTACACGCGCGAGGTGCTGGAGAACTACCCGGTGGACGGGATGCGCTGGGACATCCTGATCTCGGCGAAGCAGGGTGGTTTGCATGGATCGTCGGATTGCACGTGCGAGGGATGCCGGGGGCTGTTCCGCGAACTGTATGGGCAGGAGCTGACGCGGTGGCAGGATTTCGACCAGCGGCGGCACATGGATTTCCACATCGCCACCACCACGCGGGCGGTGGAGCGGTTGCGCGCGCTCTGCAAGCGCATCAAACCCTCCGTGCCGGTCTGGCAGAACGGACTGAACAGCTACCACGAGAACAGCCTGAACGTCGGGCGGCTGCTGGACATCGCCTACAATGAGTTTGGCGATCCCTTCCGGCTGCTGCTGGCCCGGGGCGCGACCGGCAAGTCCGCCGCGATCAACGGCCTGATGAACAAGGCGGGGTGGGATCCCGGCAAGCCGCTCGCACCACTAGTTCATCACGAGTGGCGGGCCTGTCTCGCGCTCGGCGGGCGTTGCTACTCCTACTATGGTCATAAACTCACGAATCACAGAACGCTCTTGCCCAACGAGGCCATGCAAGCCTGGCATCGGGAGCAGCTCGCGCCGTTCTACGCGATGGTCAGCCAGCTTGAACCGTGGTTGCAGGACGCCACGCCCGTGTCGCAGGTTGGTGTCGTGTTTTCCGAGGCCACGCGGTTTCGCTTTCCGAACGGCGACCGCGCACCCTACATCAGCGCGCTGGAGCCGATCGCCACGAACAGCCTTCAGCGCAGTGCACCGGTCGAGTTCATTAACGCGCTGGACCTGGGCGATCCGCAGAAGAACATCGCGCGTTTCAAGCTGCTGATCCTGCCGCGCACCTCCGGTCTCTCCGCCACCGAACTTGACAGCTTGCGGCACTACGTCCGCGAAGGGGGCAGCCTGCTGGTCGGCGGCGATGCGTTGCGGCATGATGCGCAGGGAAAGGAACTGGGCTTCTTTGCGTTGGCCAAGGAACTGGATATGGAGCGCGGCGCTGTGCCGCCTCCCTCGCTGCGCGTCCGGCCCTATGGCAAGGGCAGAATGGCCTGCATCGCCGACGTATCGCAAACCGCGATTGACCAATTGGCCGGCCCCGCACCGCTCACCGTTCAACCGCCGGAGAACCGCGTCATCCTCACGCATCAGGAGCGACAGCATCGTTGGGTGCTGCATCTGTTGGACGATGGCCCTTGCACCGTGGAGCTTCGCCGCGAGTTTGCCGCGCCGACCCGGGTGATGGCCCGGTATCCCGCGTCAGGCTGGACGTATGCCGTGGAGTCGACCGGTACGGGACTGCGGATTCAAACCGTTGGCCAAGCCGCGGATAGAATATTGGTGCTTGAATGAAACCTAGCTTCACGCTCCTCACCGCCCTCCTGCTCGCGCCGCTGGCCGCGCTGCATGCCGCGACTCCGACTTCGCAGGAGAACTCGATCGCGCAGCAATGGGCGCAGAGCAAGGTCTTCGCCGACAACGCGAAGGCACCGTTCAGCTTCTCGGTCGGTGGCAAGTCCTCAAGTGAAGTGCTGCGTGATTGGAAGCGCACGGGCGCTGAATGCGACCTCGGTGCGCAACGTCGCGAGCGCACGCGTACGTGGACGGACGAGACGTCCGGTTTGCAGGTGCGCCTCGTGGCCACCGAGTATGCGGGCTTCCCGGTCGTGGAGTGGACCGTGTGGCTGAAAAATACGGGCAAGGCCGACACGGCCCTCATCGAAAGCATCCAAGGACTCGACTTTGCGGTCGAATGTGAGAACGCAGGCGAGTTTGTTTTACACGGCGTGCGGGGCGATTCGTGCCTGCCGGAGAGTTTTCGTCCGTATGCGCTCAAGCTCGGGCCGGATGCGATGAAGCGTTGTTCACCGCCGGTCGCGGGCGACAAGGTGTCGGGCAAATCGTCGGACGGGCCGGATGGCTGGCCGTATTGGAATTTGCAACGGCCTGGCGGTGGCATCATCCTCGCGGTCGGCTGGCCGGGGCAATGGGAGGCGACGTTTGCGCGCGATCACGAGCATGGTTTGCGCGTGAAGGCCGGGCAGCAGCTCACGCATCTCGTGTTGAAGCCGGGCGAGGAGATGCGCACGCCGTCCATCACGCTGCTGTTCTGGCAGGGTGGGGATGTCGTGCGCGCGCAGAACCTCTGGCGCTCCTGGTATGTCACCCACGTGTTGCCGCGCATCGAAGGCGCTCCGCAGGCGCCGACAACACAGATTCAGGTGGACGGCTCGCTCGCCAACTGGCCGAACGTGCAGAGGTATCTCGACACGGGCATCAAGCCCGACATCTGCTGGCGTGACGCGGGCGGTGGTAACACGTGGTATCCGAGTGCCGGCGGTCCCTTCACCGATCCGAAAAAGATCTGGCTCAACACCGGCACCTGGGAGGTCGATGCCGCAAAGTATCCGCAGGGTTTCAGGCCGTTCAGCGACAAGGTGCGCGCGAACGGCATGCAGTTCCTGCTCTGGTTCGAGCCTGAGCGCGTGGGCGACCCCCATTCATGGCTCGGCAAGCAGCATCCCGAGTGGCTCATGCCCGGCAACAGCGCGGGTGACGTGCTTAACCTCGGCGATCTCGCCGCGCTCAAGTGGCTCATCGAGCACATCGACGGCATGGTGAGGTCGCAGGGCCTCGACTGGTATCGCGAAGACCTGAACGGCGGTAACTACGGCACCGCATGGCGAAAGCACGACGCGCCCGACCGCCAGGGCATCACCGAGAATCTCTACGTCCAGGGTCATCTTGCCTTTTGGGATGAACTGCGCCGGCGAAATCCGCACCTGCGGATCGACTCCTGCGCCTCGGGCGGGCGTCGCAACGATCTGGAGACCATGCGCCGCGCCGTGCCGCTGCTGCGCAGCGATTGGTCGGTGACCGCGTTTGCGAAAGAACCGTTGCAGGTCGAGGGCAACCAGGCGCAGACCTACGGCCTCTCGTCGTGGCTGCCGTGGCAGGGCGCGGGCGTGCCGTTTTTCACGGATAGCTACGCCGTGCGCAGCTACTACATCACCGGCTTCGGCATGATCGCGGCGGGCGATTGGACAAAGAACGAGCAGAAGCGTGCCGATACCATCCGCGGCTATCGCGAGATCCGCCGCCTCTCGCATCTGATGCTCGGCGACTACTTTCCGCTCACGGCCTACAGTCTCGACAAGACCTCATGGATCGCGTGGCAGTTCCACCGCGCCGACCTCGGTGAGGGCGTCGTGCAGGCCTTCCGCCGTCCCGAGGCCACGAGCGAGACCTTGACCGTGAAACTGCGCGGCCTCGACTCTCAGCAGCGCTACGAGATCGAGAACCTCGACGGTGGCAAAGAAGTTCGCACCGGCGCCGAACTCATGCTCGGCTTCGACATCACCTTGCGCGAAAAACCCGCGGCTGCTGTTCTGCTGTTGAAAGCCATCAAGGAAACCAAGCCATGAACCACACCGCCACCCTCCTCGCCGTCCTGCTGCTCGCGCCGCTGGCCGCGCTCAACGCCGCTGACTCCAAGCCATCAGCTGCATCGCGCAATGACGCCGAGTGGCTGCGGGAGAAGGGCTCGCTCCTCTTCCACGACGCCTTCGAGCGCGAGGAGACCGGCAATGGCCTGAAGGGTATCGGCAACGGTTGGGAGAGTGCCACGGCCGACCGCGTGCCGAAGATCAAGCAGGCCGATCTCGATGCCGGGATCCTCAAGATCGCCAGTGCCACGAAGGAAGCGGGCCACGCCGCGCATATCCATCACGACGCCGGGTTCGCCGATGGCGGCGTGCTGGTGCGTTTCAAGTTCCCCGGACTGAGCAAGGATGAATCGCTCCAGCTGGGCTTCGTGGACCGCGAAGTGAAGGGCGTCCATGCGGGCCATCTTTGCTACGCCATCCTGTCGCGCAGCAGCCTTACGCTCATCGATCACAAGACCGGCGTGATGAATCTCGAAATCCGCAAGCGCAGGCAGGAAATTGCAGAGCGCAAGGAAAAGGTCCCAGCCGATCTCGATGCGCTGCTCAAGACCAAGCAGATCAGCGTGCCTTGGAAAGCGGATACCGAGTGGCATGATCTCGTGCTCGTCACCGAGGGTGACGAGTTGCGGTTGAGCCTCGATGGCAAATTGCTTGCCCACCATCGCTCGGAGGGCTTCGCGCATCCGATGAAGCGGTGGTTCAGCTTCCTCGTGCCCAGCACGGCATGGATCGATGACGTGAAAATATGGAGAGTGAAATGACAGGCCCAAACGCGAAGCTTACATGCTCAATGCTCAGCGCCCTGTTGCTCGCACCGCTGGGTGCGCTGTGCGTTGCCGCCGATTCGCCCTCGCTCCAGCCGCCGCAGTACGTGGGCGCGCCGACACCCGGGCAGTCGGTCACCAACCGCGCCTTCACCGGGATCCCCAGCATGGCTGTCGCCCCCAAGGGGCGGATGTGGGCCACGTGGTATGCGGGTGTGACGCCGGGTGAGGACCAGAACAACTACGTCGTGCTCACCACCAGCGGCGATGGTGGCGCGACGTGGACCGAGGCGCTCGTGGTTGACCCCGATGCGGCCGGGCCGGTGCGGGCATTCGATCCGGAACTGTGGGTGTCGCCCGATGGCCGGCTGTTCTTCTTCTGGGCGCAGATGGAAAAAGGCCGGCGCGATGCCGAACTCGGCGTGTGGTGCATCGAGACCACCGAACCCGATGCCGGGCAACCGACATGGTCCCAGCCTCGCCGCATCGGCGATGGCGTGATGATGTGCAAGCCGCTCGTGCTTTCCTCCGGCGAATGGGTGCTGCCGATTTCCCGATGGCGCGAGCACGACGAAAGCGCGCAGTTCATCGTCTCCACCGATGCAGGCAAAACATGGACCCGACGCGGCGGCTGCAACATGCCAAAGGATGTACGCCAGTTCGACGAGCACATGTTCGTCGAACGCAAAGATGGCTCGCTCTGGCTGCTCGTCCGCACCACCTACGGCATTGGCGAAAGCGTCTCCACCGACCGCGGCACGAAGTGGCCGGAGCTGAAGCCCTCGGCCATCCTGCACACGCCCTCGCGCTTCTTCATCAGCCGTCTTGCGTCGGGCAATCTCCTGCTGGTCAAACACGGCCCGCTCGACACGCGCACCGGGCGGTCGCATATCATGGCCTACATCTCCAAGGACGATGGCCACACGTGGGGCGGTGGCCTTTTGCTGGATGAACGCAGCGGCGTCTCCTATCCCGACGGCCAGCAAACACCCGACGGACTCATCCGCATCATCTACGACTACAGCCGCACCGGCGACCGCCAAATCCTCATGGCGGCCTTCCGCGAGGAAGACGTCGCGGCTGGCAAACCCGTCAGCCAGGATGTGAGACTCCGCCAGCTCGTCAGCAAAGCTACTGGCGGCCAGGAGAAGCCAAAGACCTCCACGGCCCCCGTCCACTTCAACGCCGACGGCAAACCGTTGCGCACCTCCCGGACCGGGACGCTCACAAGCGCCGAGGCCAAACCGCACCTTCTCGTCCCCGGCACGAAGCTCTTCGCCGACCGCGCCTACATCGCCGCCGAGCTTCCCGCCGCGCTCAAGAACACACACTTCCTCCCCATTGCGATGGACGGCCAGAAGACGCTCAAGTGCGAGCGCGCCGGCACCGTCTTCTTCCTCACGCCCGCGCTCGAACGCAACGGTGACACTGCCGCGCAGCCGCTGATGGACCAGGGCTTCGAGAAAGTCGCCCTTCCGGAGGTTCCACTCTTCAACCCCTCCTCGACCGCGAACTTCTGCACCCTTTTCCAAAAAGACTGCGCCGCCGGCGAAACCATCCTCGTCGGCAAATGGGCCGTGCCGCTGTTTATTCCCTGACCCAGAGAGATAAGGAAGCGAACCATCATGAACTCCGTTGAACGTGTCCACACCGCCCGGAAGCCCGGCCAGCCCGACCGCGTGCCGGTACTGGACTTTGTCGTGGCTGAAAAGGTCGCCTGCGCCGACGGCGCGGAATATTTCTGGTGCATTGATGCCGTGGGCGCGGGCAACAGAATCATCAAAGGTTCCCTGTGGAATTTCAGGACGCAGCCATGAAGCCGATTCTCATACTCCTCGCCGCGACGATGCTGGCTACGCCGGCCGTCGCTGCAACGTTGATCGTGGACGCGACCGGACATGCGGGCTCCAAATCCATTGGAGCCGCCCTCGCGAAAGCCAGCCAAGGCGACACGATTTTGGTCAAGCCCGGGACCTACCGCGAAAGCGTCCGGCCCAAGTCCGGCATCAAGATGGTGTCGGAAAAAGGTCCGGTGCAGACCGCCATCTTTGTGGAACAGGGCGGCCGTGGCGTGTTCGTGGAGCACGCCTCGAATGTTTGCGTCGAGGGCTTCAACATCTATTCGGTGCTGGGCGCGGGTAAGCCCTCCGATGGACTGGTGAATATCCAGAACAGCACCAACGTCACCGTGCGCAATTGCTACATCCACGACGCGCCGAACGACGCCGATTGTGTCAAGGTGTCCGACACGCGCCGCCTGCTGCTGGAACGCTGCTGCATCTGGAACCCGGGGCGGCGCGGCGGGCAGAAATCCTTTCAGGAAGGCATGGACACGCGCGTGCGCGACTTTGAAATCACCGTGCGCGGCTGCTGGTTCTTCCATGCCGACCAAGGCGGCGACACGTTGATCTATTGCAAAGGCGGCTGTTTCGACATTTTGTGGGAGGACAACATCTTTGGCCCTTCCTCCGGACAGGGTCATGCGAATGTGTCCGTGCAGTCCGGTCATCAAAACGCCGGGGCGTGGCGCGACTACACGCCGCCCTATCCCTCGGGCCGCTTCGTGGTGCGGAACAATCTGTTCGTGGGCCTGAAGGGCGAGGCGGCCTTCGGCTTTCAGGGGCCGGATACCGCGCTGCTCTATAACAACGTTTTCTACCGGGACGCCACCGAGCCTTCAGTGATCACGCTCACCGACAACCCCGGAGCGGCCGGGGGCCCGGCGCTGAATCTGTTTTGCTTCAACAACATTTTCGCGGAACACGGTGAGCGCAACATCTACCGGCAGCGCAACGCGCCCGCCTCCGCGGCCAACCTCAAGCGGAGCCATAACCTCTACTACCGGTTTGGCGGCGGCGGCGACCTGCGCGTGGAGGACGAAACCGGATGCGTCATCGGCAAAGACCCGCAGTTCGTCGCTCCGGCCCTGCCGGTCTTCGCCTTCGACCAAGGCACGGAGCAGATCCGCCGCGTGCGCGACGGCTTCAAGCTCTCCGCGACATCACCCGCCTGCGGCGCGGGGCTTGATCCGTTCCGCTATACAGGTGCCGTTCATCCCAACGCCATTCCGGAAATGGTGAAGGATCTGGCCGCCGCCGCCGGCACTCCCGCCCAGCGGCAGCGTTGGGACATGGGCTTGCACAAGTTCTCCAGCACTGACGGAAACAAATAGGGTAACCATGCAAACTGAACCTGAAAAACTTACTGGAATATTTCGCCGTGTTGCCGCGGTTCGCGGCCCTTTCCAAGCATTGAAAAACTCCCGGAGACCGCGCCATGAATTCCGTTGAACGTGTCCATACCGCCTTGAAACTCGGCCAGCCCGACCGCGTGCCGGTGCTGGAGTTTGTCGTGGACGAAAAGGTCGCCCGCGCCGCGGTGCCGGGCTGCCGCGACGTGGCCGATTGTCTGGACCGGCTCGACATGGACGGGGTCGGCTGCGGCGCATTTTTCGCGAAGGTGCGCGACAACGCGGACGGCTCCTACACCGATGAGTGGGGCGTGAGCTACCTCCCGGGCCCGGAAGCGGTGGCGCATCCGCTGCGCGGCCCGATCGCGACGCTGGAGGATGCGCTCGGCTACACGCCGCCCGACCCCGACGCGCCGCAGCGGCTCGGCAAGCTGCCGGACCTCGTCGCGCGCTACAAGGGCAAACGCGCGATTTGTTTTCACCATCGCGCGGCGTTTATGTGGTCGGCCTACCTGATGGGCCTCGACAACATGCTGATGAATCTGCTCGCCGAGCCGGAACTGGTGACGGTGGTGATGGAGAAGGTGCTGCGCTGCAACATGCGGATCGTCCAGCGCGCGATCCAGGCCGGCGCGGAGGTGATCATCCTTGGTGACGACTACGCCGGGAACAGCGGGCCGATGATGAGCCCCGCCCTGTTCCGCGAATTCATCCTGCCGCCGCTGCAGAAGATGATCGCGCTGATCCACGCCGAGGGCGCGCTCTGCATCAAGCACTCCGATGGCGACCTCTATCCGCTGCTCGACATGATCGTCGCCGCCGGCCCCGACGGCATCAATCCCATCGAGCCGGTCGCCGGCATGGAACTGAAGAAGGTCAAGCAGCTCTATGGCGACAAGGTCTGCCTGACCGGCAACATTGACTGCGCTCACCTGCTGCCGCACGGCACACCCGGGCAGGTACGCGAGGCGGTGCGCCAGGCGATTGCGGACGCCGCGCCCGGCGGCGGCTACATCCTGTGCTCCTCGAACAGCATCCACTCCTCGTGCAACCCGCAGAATTTCGCCGCGATGGTGCAGGCGTGCCATGAATTTGGGACGTATTGAACACTCCAAGGACCAACCATGAAACAACCCTTCATCTCGCTGGTATGTCTCTTGTCCCTGTGGGGTCATGCCGGCCATGCTGCTGAGCCAAGCCGCGTCTTTCATCCAGCGGTCAGCAATGTGGAGATCTGGCCCGGGCCGGAGGGCTATCCCTGGGCGGACACCGGCATCAAGCTCTGGACGCGCGAGGCGTTGCTGCGGCGGGTCGGGTCGAACGAACTGGTTTGCACCTGGACCACCGGCGGTTTCAGCGAGCCCGCGCTTGGCAACTTCACCATGATCTCACGCAGCACCGACAACGGCAAAACATGGAGCCGTGCCGGCCGGTTCACGCATCCGTCGCGCGGGCTGTTCACGACGGAACTGTTCGCGCCGCGAGCGGGCGAACTCCACGCTTTCCTGCAAACCTACGGCTTCGGGGTTTGGATGACGCAGCTTCAGGGGTACCGCGCTGTGAGCCGCGACGGCGGCAAGACCTGGTCCGGCCCGCACTCCATCCCCGGGGGCATCCCGGGCGTGTGGGTCAACCGCGGCATCGTCCACTCGTCGGGCCGGTGGATGCTGCCGGTGAGCTGGGCCGAGCTCATCGGCGACGAGTGGGCCGAGCCGTCCGTGGGCCGCGCGCCGGCCGCGGGACAGGTGGGCGACCGCCCGTTGAAGCAGGTCGAACTGCCGCCGGGGTCCGACTCCGGCCTGCAGTACAAGGCCGGCTGCGACTGGGCTGATCGCAATCACCGCTACGTCTGCGGCGTGATGCTGTCGGACGACGGCGGCGAGACCTTCCGGTTGCGCGGCTATCTCCGCGGCGGTGAGCACGGCTGGCTGATCGAGCCGCGCGTTGTCGAACTGTCGGACGGCCGTATCGCCATGCTCATCCGTTCGCAGCGTGACGGCTGGCTCTGGCGCAGCGAATCGGCGGACAAGGGCGAGACATGGTCCCCGGCCGTCAAGAGCGACATTCCGAATCCCGGCGCCAAAGTCCATCCGCTCCGCGCGCGTGACGGCCGGATCTTCCTCCTGCACAACCCGACGACGCATAGCGGGCAGGTCATGGGCGCGCGCAACCCCCTGTCGCTCTGGGTGAGTCGCGACGATATGAAGACCTGGGACGTGAAGGTGGACCTGGTCAAGGACTCGGCGAAGAACGTCAGCCTGAATTATCCCGACGGATTCCTCGACGAGGAGAAGCGCGAACTGGTGTTTGTCTGGGAGGATGCCAAGAGCGTCTTCTTGATGCGCGTGCCGATGGACATTTCCGACAAGCCTTCATCGATGCAGCCGAAGAAAGCGCCATGAAACAGCTCCTCTACATCATCCTGGCCGCTCACCTCGCAGTCGCTGCCGCGGCGGAGACCCAGCTTCAAAGCATGACCTTTGCCGGGACCGGCGTGAAGGGCTTCAGCGGCGATGGCGGGCCTGCGACGCAGGCGCAGTTGAGAGAACCGTTCGGCATCGTTCGCGGGCCCGATGGTGCGCTCTACGTCTGCGACACGGCCAACCACGCCATCCGTCGCGTGGCAGCCGACGGCAGGATCACGACGGTCGCGGGCTGTGGCCGGAAAGGGTATGCGGGCGACGGCGGGCCGGCGACGAAGGCGGAACTGTTCGAACCGTATGAAATCCGCTTCGACCGCAGCGGGAATATGTTTTTCGTCGAGATGCGCAACAGCATCGTCCGCCGCGTGGATGCGAAGACGGGGCTGATTTCGACCGTGGCGGGCACAGGCAAGGCCGGCTTCAGCGGCGACGGCGGCCCGGCCGCAAAGGCGGAGCTGAAGTCGCCGCACAGCATCCAGTTCGGGCCTGACGGCGCGCTCTACATCTGCGACATCGGCAATCACCGCATCCGCAAGGTGGACCTCAAGACGGGCCTCATCACGACATTCGCGGGCACCGGCGAAAAAGCTGCCACGCCGGATGGCGCGCAGATCGCCGGCACACCGCTGAACGGGCCGCGCGCGATTGACTTCGACGTGCGGGGCGATATGTGGCTCGCGTTGCGCGAGGGCAACAAGGTGTTCCGGTTCGACATGCAGGCCGGCCGCATCCATCACGTTGCGGGCACGGGCAAGAGCGGCTTCACCGGCAACGGCGGCCCGGCGAAACTCGCGACGCTCTCCGGACCCAAAGGCATCGCCGTCGCGCCCAACGGCAACGTCTATCTCGCCGACACCGAGAGCCACAGCGTCCGCATGATCGACGTGAAGACGGGCCGGCTGGAACTGGTGGCCGGCACGGGCGCAAAAGGTGACGGCCCCGAGGGTGACGCGCTCGCGTGCAAGATGGACCGCCCGCACGGCATCTTTGTGGATGCCGACGGCGCGCTTTTCGTCGGCGATACCAATACCCATCGCGTGCGGAAAATAGGCCCCACACCCGGTGTGCCCAAGCACTGAAAGGAACAGCTCCCGGAGCGAGATGACCATAATGGAAAGCGCGAACAAAGTAGTCGTCACGCTCCGCGTGACGGAGGTACAGACGCATCTCGCGGAGCGAGATGGCTACTATGAAGACTGCAAAGAAAGTGGTCGTCACGCGCCGCGTGACGAATTTGAAAGGGAGACAACCCGCTCTGCGGGATGACAACTTTATGAGAACAATGATCAAGAATTGCATCGCACGGAGCGCGCTGACCACCATGCTCTCCCTGCTGGCGGTATCCGCACAAGCCGCCGATACCACCAACAACCCGTACTTCATCGCGACGCCCGCGGCGTTGAAGGCGCGCATCGAAAAACAACTGCATATAACCAAGCCTGATTTCGTGGTCTTCGTTCCCGAGGTCGCCGATGCCGGCGCGGCCGATACGGGCAACGAGCATTTCCTGGTGTTCGACGGCCCGGATGGTTCGCTGATGACGGTGTGGACGCAAAGCTCGGTGGAGAACTTCTCGCCCGAAACGCCGCCGGACCAGCACATCGTTTTTTCGCAGAGCAAGGACGAGGGGAAGACCTGGGCGAAGCCGCGCATCCTCGCCGGGCCGAAGCGGTCGGGGGATGGGCCTATGGCGAGCTGGGCCTATCCGCTGGTGAGCAAGAAAGGCCGTGTGTTTGTGCTCTACAGCCAGAGCATCGGCAAGAGCGACTGCTTCGTTCATCACACCGGCTGGCTGCACGGCATTTATAGCGATGATAACGGCGCGACATGGTCGAAGCCGCAGAATATCCCGGTCGCGCGCAGCATCAACGACAGCCCCGATTCCGCCATGCCGCCGAACATGCTCTGCTGGCAGAAGCCGCTGCGGCTCGGCAAGGACGGAAAATATTTCGCGGGCTTCACGCGCTGGACCAGCTTCGACGTGCGCAAGCCGAAGGAGAAGTCGCTGGGCACGGCGGACTCGCGCGTCGAGTTCATGCGCTTCGAGAACGTGGACGAAAATCCCGAGCCGCGCGATTTGAAGATCAGCTGGTTCATGCCCAACGAGCAGGCGCTCGCCGTGACGTGCCCGAGCTTCCCCTCGAACAGCGTCTGCCAGGAACCCTCCATCGTGAAGCTGCCCGACGGCCGGCTGTTCTGCGTGATGCGCACGATGGTGGGCGGTCCCTGCTGGAGCGTGAGCGCTGATCAGGGTGAAACGTGGACGCAGCCGCGCCGCCTGCTGCGCAAGGACGGCGGCGAGCCGCTGCTGCATCCGGTCTCGCCGTGCCCGATCTACGATGTCGGCGGCAATGAGGCGGGCAGCGGCAAGTATGTGCTCTTCATCCACAACAACGACGGCCACTTCAAGGGCTTCAAGCCGGTGCCGACGGTGACCGGCTTCAATCGCCGCCCGATCCACCTCGTCGCCGGCCGCTATCAAGCCGGCGCGGACCAGCCCGTGTGGTTCGATGACCTGCAGTTCTTCATGGACCACGACAACACCAGCCTCGGCAAGGTGGGCACGAGCGGGCGGTTCGATCTTTCGCTCTATGCGAGCCTCACCTGTCGCAAGGGCCAGCCGGTGCTCTGGTATCCGGACCGGAAATTCTTCCTGCTGGGGAAATATCTGTCCAGCTATGTGCCGGCCGGCAGCCCAGGCTCGGAAAAGCAACAGGCGGAAGACCTCCAGCTCATACGGACCCAGGCGGCTGGCGCAAAGACATCTGCGGTGGCGTCCGAACGGCTCGCCTGGTGGCGCGAGGCGAAATTCGGCCTGTTCATCCACTGGGGGCTCTACAGCATTCCGGCGGGCGTCTGGCCGGGCAAGGTGGTGAAGGGGAAATATGCCGAGCACATCATGCTGGGCGGCAAAATACCCTTGGCCGAATACGCCAAGCTCGCCGCTGAATTCAATCCGCAGAAGTTCGATGCCAACGCCTGGGTGGGCCTGGCGAAGCAGGCCGGCATGGGTTATCTGGTCTTCGTCGCCAAACATCAGGACGGGTTTGCCATGTTCGACTCCAAGGTGTCGGACTTCAACATTGTCGCGGCGACGCCGTTCAAGCGCGATCCCGCCAAGGAGCTGTCTGCGGCTGCCAAGACGCAGGGGTTGAAGATGGGTTTCTATTACAGCCATGCCCGCGACCACCAGCATCCGCTGGCCAACTGGAACAAGTATGGCAACACCTGGGATTTTCCGCCGCGGACGAAGGAGGATTTCATCCGCTATCTGAATGAGAAGGCGAAGCCGCAGATCCGGGAGCTGTTGAGCCGCTATGGCGACGTCGGTGTGATGTGGTTCGATGTGCCCTACAATATTCCCGACGAGGAGAGCGCGCAGATCGTTGAATTGGTGCACACGCTGCAGCCCGGGTGCCTGGTGAACAGCCGGGTCGGTGGCGCTTCGTGGGACTACCGGTCCCTGGGCGACAATCAGATTTCCGAGGCCGCCTTGGGCGAGCCGTGGGAAACCTGCATGACGATCAACGACACGTGGGGCTATCACAAGCTCGACCAGCATTGGAAACCGGCTGCGCAGATCGTCCGGCACTTGGCCGACATCGTCAGCAAGGGCGGCAACCTCCTGCTCAATATCGGGCCCAAGGCCGATGGCACCATCCCTGAAGAGAGCGTCCGCTGCCTCGAGGACATCGGCCGCTGGATGGCGAAGAACGCGGAGAGCATTCACGGCACCTCGGCTTCGCCTATCGGCCAGCCCGCTTGGGGACGTTGTACGGCCAAAGACCAGCGGCTCTACCTCCACGTCTTCGATTGGCCTGCCGACGGCAGCCTGCGCGTTGAGGGCCTTCCGGTCAAGGTCAGCCGCGCCGTCCTGCTGGCCGATGGGCGCGCCCTGCAATTTACAGGAAACGACCGGAGCGTGACGCTCACGCTGCCGGCGAAACCCGGCGACGCCGCGCACGCCGTCATCGCGCTGGAGCTTGCCCGCTGACCCAACACACAGGCTAAGAAACCATGCAAAAATATCATCCCTCCCGGTCAGGCTCTTGGGTGACCTGGTATCCGGACCGGAAATGCTTCCTGTCCGGCTGTATCGGCGGCAACGAGTGGTTCAAATAAGCAGGGTACCCATGAAACCCCAACCCGCTTCCATCAACCGCCGTGAGTTCATCTCCGTAACGGGACTCACAGCCCTTTCCGTCGCCGCGTCCGCCGTGCTTGCGCGCGGAGGGGCTGCCGTGGCGCCGGCGGATCGTAGCGTGCAAGGGCTCCAGGCTGTCGGCGGCGCTGGCAGAGGGGGGGCCGTCCTGCGTTACTATGTACCCTTGGAGGACAGCGACGCGCATCTGGCGGAGCTGATGCGCACCTGCGAACGCGTCGGCATCAGGGAAGTGTTTCTCTTCACAACCGAGTATTTGGGCGTCTCGCAGTTCAAGGAGATCGGGGAACTGGAACGCATCTGCGCCCATCTCGCCATCTGTGCGGAGCGGCTCAAGGCGGCGGGCCTCGTGTTCCATTTGAATGTCTTCCACACGCTGGGGCATCTTTATGCGCCCCAGCGCGAGGTGGAGAAGCACGGCTTCCAGAGGCAGTTGCAGGCGGATGGGCAACCGGGGGCGCATCCGGTGCTGGACCCTTCCTGCCCGCGGCTGCGGGCGTATCTCCAGCAGGCCTATCGCCTGTATGGGCGCCTGCGGCCAGCGCTGTTGTTTAACGACGACGATTACACGGTGCGCTTTACGCAGTGTTTTGTGCCCGGACGAGTGGCCCGATTTGCGGCGCGGTTCGGCTGCGCCAACGATCCGAAGGCGGTGGGATCCCTGCTGGCCAAGGGTAACCAGCCTGCGCGGGTGCTGATGTCGGAGTTGATCACCGATGATCTGGTTTCACTCGCCGGGGCGTTGCGGCTGGCCGTGCATGAGGTGTCGCCGGAGACGCGGTTGGGCCACATGCACGCCGGCACCGTGGCCCACAACGTCGCTCGTGTGGCGCAGGCGCTGGCGGGCGACCAGCGTCCGTTTGTGCGGCCGCAGATCTCGCTCTACCGCGAGGATGTTCCGCTGGTGGACTACCCGGGGCGGTTCTGGGACCTCGATGCGTGGAAGGCGCACATGCCGCAGGACGTCGAGTTCTTCCCGGAATGTGAAAACTACCCCTATGATCCGGCGCTCAAGTCGCCGGTGGCGGCCTTTGCCCACCACGCCTATATTCTGTCCGTGGGGGAGCCGCGGGTGGCCTTGAGTTTAAATGCCACCTTTGGATCGAAGGTGCCGGCCTCCGAGTCACGCTCGTTGGTCGATTATTTTGCAGGGCGCCGCGGTCAGTTGCTTGCCGTCGAGAAATTGCTGCAGGGAGTCGTGCAGCCGGAGGGTGTGCCCGTCTGGCAGGATCAGGAGCTGCTGAATCTGGGACTCTTGCGCAGGACACCATTGAAGGTGCTCCAGGCGCGCGGCGTGCCGCTGTGTTGCGCGAGAACTCCTGAAGAGGCCGTGATCCACTGGGGTGATTCGTTGCAGCATGTAAGCGATGCCCGCCTCGACGCGGTTCTGCGGCGCGGGGCCTTTCTTGACCTGCAAGCCCTGCAGACGCTCCAGCGTCGTGGACGGCTGGAGCGGCTCGGCCTGGCGCTCGGCGACCGATGCGCGGCCACGGAGGTGATGCACCTCCGTTACGACCGGCAGGATGGGGGTGTCGAGCTATGGCCGTATTATTATTTCGTCGGTCGTTTGCCCGGCCGGGAACACCTGCCGTTTCGCGTGAGCGTACCGTCGGGCAAGGTCCTCTCTTCCTACCTGGACGAGCAGCGACGCGTGAGCGTGCCGCATGTGCTCACCTGGACGAGTCCCGCGGGCGTGCGGTTCGCGCTGCTGAATGCCTCGACCGACGCGGCGACCGGCGAGTCGCTGCTGAGCCGTTGGAGCGCCTCGTGTCTGGTGCGGGCCATGGAGTGGGTGCAGGGACGGCCGCTGTTGGCGCGGACGACGTCCGAGGGAGTCTTTCTGTTGAAAGCCCTAGGGCTTGATTCAGGTGCCGGGATGCTGCTGACCCTCTGGAACTTGAGTACAGCCCCGGCGGCAGCGGCGACGATCCTCCTGGAACCCGGATTTTCAGCATGGCGGTGGTCGCGTATCGGAGTCGATGGTGGCCCGCAACCGCTGGCGGTACGCTCCGTAAATGGCACCCCATGCCTTATCTTGGAACAGCCGTTGGCTTCCTTGGAGTGCTGTTTTTTGGTGGCAAGGCGTAGCGACGGCCTGCCTGCGGATAAGGGAAGTCCCACACCATGAATATCGAAAGAAGGTTATCCATGAAACACACCCTCCTGAAACCCCTCGCTGCCCTGCTGCTCGCACCGCTGGTAATTCTGCACGCGGCTGAAACCCCGTCGGAACGCGACGCCCGCATGTCGTGGTGGCGCGAGGCGCGGTTTGGCATGTTCATCCACTGGGGCGCCTACGCGCAGATGGCCGGTGTGTGGGAGGGCAAACGCATTGACGCTGGCGTCGGCCACGGCATCGGCGAGTGGATCATGTATAACGCGAAGATCCCGGTCGCGGATTACGCGCGTGAAGCGGCGAAATTCAATCCCTCTGAATTTGATGCCGACGCCTGGGTGCGGCTCGCCAAGGAGGCTGGGCAGCGCTACATCGTCGTCACCACGAAGCACCACGACGGCTTTGCGTTGTTCCGCTCGCAGGCCAGTCCCTTCAACATCGTGGACCACACCCCGTTCAAGCGCGACGTGATGAAGGATCTGGCCGCCGCCTGCCGGAAGCATGGCGTGCGGCTCGGGTTCTACTACTCGCAGGCCCAGGACTGGCATCATCCCGGCGGCGCCGCCTACAAGAACACCTTCAACGGCGGCGACCCGGCGGCGGGCCGTTGGGACAAGGCGCAGGAGGGCAGCTTCGATGACTACCTCAACCGCGTGGCCATCCCGCAAGCGCGCGAGTTGCTGACGAACTACGGCCCGGTCGCGGTCTTCTGGTGGGATACGCCCGTCGGCATGAACCGGGCGCGCGCGGAAAAACTCGCCGCGCTGCTGGCGCTCCAACCCGGCATCATCACCAACAACCGCCTCAACAATCGGGACGAGGGCGCATTCCCGGGCGACACCGAGACGCCGGAGCAGACGATCCCTCCGACCGGCTTCAAGGGCCGGGATTTCGAGGTCTGCATGACCATGAACGACACCTGGGGCTACAAACAACACGACCAGGACTGGAAACCGGCAACCGATCTCATCCGCAAGCTCGTGGATGTCGCCTCCAAGGGCGGCAACTTCCTGCTCAACGTCGGCCCCGACGCGCTCGGTCGCATCCCGCAGCCGAGCGTCGAGCGGTTGCAGGCGATGGGCCGCTGGACGCGCGCCAACGGCGCAGCCATCTACGGCAGCTCCGCCAGCCCGTTCGCGAAACTGCCGTGGGGCCGCTGCACCCAAAAAACCGGCACGCTGTATCTGCACGTTTTCAATTGGCCCCAGGACGGCCGTCTCGTCGTGCCCGGGCTGAAATCGTCCGTGCGCTCCGCCTGCCTGCTCGCCGGCGGCGAACCGCTGCGCGTCGAGTCCAAGGGCAACGACAAACTGCTGCACCTGCCCGCGTCCGCGCCCGATCCGGTGGCCAGCGTCATCCGCGTCGAACTCGACGGCCCGCTTGAGGTGGACAACCGCCTGCCGTCGCCCGCCGCCGACGGCACGATCCGCCTCCCGCTCTGGATGGCGGACATCCACAACACCGGCTACGGCGCCGAGGCCCGGCTTGGCGAGGACGCGGGAGCGCCGGCCATCGTCAATTGGACGGACCCGAAAACCTATCTGGCGTGGTCTTTCGAGGCCGCTGCGCCGGGCAGCTACGAGATCGTCGCCACGCTCGCATCCGCCAAATCGGGCGCGAAACTGAGGCTCCAGATCGGCAAGGAATCCGCCACCGCCACGCTCCAGGATGGCTTATCGCCCGTCGTCCTCGGCCGCCTGGCCATCCCCGTGCCAGGCGTTCACGAGCTCACCTTGCGCCCGATCGCCGCCGGCTGGCAACTTGTGCTTCTGCGCTCCATCACCCTGCGCCCCGCGCAGACATCCCAACCCTGACATCCACCGTTATGAAACCCACCCTCACCCTCCTCACCACCCTGCTGCTGGCTGCGTTCGGGACGACCGTCGCACAGGCCGCCAACGACTCCTCCGCGCCCTCTGTTCCCGTTGTCGCCGGTCCGTTGGGGAGTGTCGATTACCGCGATTGGAATCATGGCACGACCATGTATGGCGATGGGACGACGACTGTTGATCAGCCCTATGTGGTCGTCTTGTCCACCGGGCGTTGGCTGGCGATAGCCACTACCCGCGAAAGAGAAGGACTTCCTTGCAATCTCAGCGTCTGGTGGAGTGATGACGTAGGGAAAACCTGGACGTGGAAGAAGAGCGTCGTGATCGATAAGACGGCGGCCTGGGCTACGACCTATCTGACCTCTTATGGACGCATCTATGCCTTCTATCAGACCTACGATCGGATTGCCCGGTTTTCGGCGGAGTGGGCATTCAAGTACTCCGATGACAACGGGGAGACCTGGTCGGAACGCCACCTGATCCCCACGCGACTGACGGCGATCGACGGAACCAGGGGGTGGTGGACAGGTTGGAGCATCGATAAGCCGAAGCTTTTTCGCAATCAGCTGTTCATGGCGTTTACGAAAAAGACTTCCCCGTCAGGCAAGAAACCGACGGACTATAACGAAGGTTGGTACCTCGTCTGCACCAGCAACATCGAGACGGAAAAAGTCGTGGACAAACTGACCTGGGAAACCCGCCCGGACGGTATGGTCGGTCTGCGAGATCCCGACCTGAGCAAGAAGATCAACGCCGAGTTCAACACGGTGCCGCTCAGCGAGGCGCTCTATTGCACGGCCCGCACCTATTCGGGATATATCCTGGATGCATACTCGTTCGACCAAGGCAAAACCTGGAGCAAGATGAA
>CAITZM010000157.1 GCA_903896925.1 uncultured Lentisphaerota bacterium
GTGGGCGGGAGCTCCAGCTCCCGCTGGCTTGGGCGGGGTTGGCCGGGATCAGCGATCCCGGCTACAAGGGCCGGGCTTGCGCTGTTGCCGTAGAACTCCTTCACCTGCCGGACAAGCCGGCAGGGGTCGCCATACACCCGACCCGTACCAGCTCCACCCCAAATACCACGGCTGTTTCTTGTGGGCGGGAGCTCCAGCTCCCGCTGGCTTGGGCGGGGTTGGCCGGGATCAGCGATCCCGGCTACAAGGGCCGGGCTTGCGCTGTTGCCGTAGAACTCCTTCACCTGCCGGACAAGCCGGCAGGGGTCGTCATACACGCGACCCGCACCAGCTACACACCAAAAACAGCGGCTGTTTCTTGTGGGCGGGAGCTCCAGCTCCCGCTGGCTTGGGCTGGGTTGGCCGGGATCAGCGATCCCGGCTACAAGGGCGGGCCATTGCTGTAGCCGGGGTCGGTGACCCCGGCAGCCGGCCAGCGCAGCAACCCGCACGCCGCCTCACACGACCTTCCACGCTTCCATTGCGGTTTTCTTGCCCGGGTTGATCCACGCCCCTCGCCCGAGGCGGTGAGGACACCGCCTCTCCCAGCTAGTCAGTCGAACCTGGTGCCGCCGCCCCGGGCAGCCCACCCCGTCCGGCGCCGGCAAATTTAGACTGGCGGATGCCGGTGGCATGGGTATTGTACCCTGCATGTCGTCACGGGGTGAGCACGGGCCGACGGGCTGGCAGCGCTGCCGTGCGCTGTTCGAGCTGACGCCGCAGGAGCGGCTGGTGGTCTGCGGCGTGCTCGCCGCGGCGCTGGTCGGGCTCGGCGTGCGCGCGTGGGTCCTGCACCGGCAGCGGGCGGACGCCTATCAGCCGGCGGGCGTGGCGGCGGAGACGAAGGACAAGCGATGAGCGCAAACTGTATTTTTTGCAAGATTGTCGCGGGCGAAATTCCGGCGACGAAGGTCTATGAAGACGCCGACGTGCTGGCGTTCATGGACATCGGCCCGGTCGTCAAGGGCCACACCCTGGTGATCCCCAAGCAGCACTTCGACCCGCTGACGGCGACGCCGGAGCCGTTGCTGGCCCAGCTGATGGCGGTGGTCAAGAAGATCGCCGCGGCCCAGCTGAGCGGCCTGCGCGCCGACGGGGTCAACGTCATGCAGGCGAACGGCGCGGCCGCGGGCCAGGTGGTGCCGCACCTCCATTTCCACGTCATCCCGCGGTTCGTCACCGACGGCCACCGCTGGAACTGGGCGGCGAAAAAATACGACGATCCCGCCGAGCTGCAGCGGCTGGCGGCAGCGATCAAGGCGGCCGTGACATGAAACAGACCGACTTTCACGAGGCGCTCCGCAAGATCCTGGAGCACGACCAGCGCTACGCGGCGGACGCCTACCTGTTCCTGCGCGAGGCGCTGGATTTCACGATCAAGGAACTGAAGAAGCCGGACAAGGGCCCGACACGGCACGTCAGCGGCGCGGAGCTGCTCGACGGCATCCGCCAGTTCGCTCTGCAGGAGTTCGGGCCGCTGACCCTGCGCGTGTTGCACCACTGGGGCGTTTCTCGCAGCGAGGATTTCGGCGAGATCGTCTTCAACCTGGTCGAGTCGGGCGCGCTCGGCAAGACCGAGGAGGACCGCCGCGAGGATTTCGCGGGCGGCTACGATTTCGAACGCGCGTTCGCCGCCCCCTTCCGCCCGGAGTCGGCGGCCGCACCGGCGCGGCGCGCGGCGCGGACGACGAAAAAAGGATGAACCATGCGCCGGATGCTCGGCCTCGTGTTGCTCGGCCTGTGGAGCTGCGGCTCCGTACTGGGAGGTGAGTCTGTGGATGTCCTGAAAGTTTTGGAACAAGCCAATGCGGGTCTGCGGCGCGTCGTGCTGGACAACGGCATGATCCTGCTGATCAAGGAAGACCACAGCGCGCCGGTGGCGGCGGTGCAGATCTGGGTCGGCTCCGGCGCGATCCACGAGGAGGAGTTCCTCGGCAGCGGCCTCTCGCACTTCGTCGAGCACATGATCTTCAAGGGCACCCCGACGCGGACGCCGGGCGACATCATGAAGCAGGCGACCGACGCCGGCGGCAAGATCAACGCCTACACCGCCCAGGACCGCACCGTCTTCCACCTCACCCTGCCCGCCAAGCGCTGGGCCACCGCGCTCGACATCCTCGGCGACGCCGTCATGCACGCGACCTTCCCCGCCGACGAGTGGCAGCGCGAGCAGCAGGTCATCCTGCGCGAGATCGCCATGGGCCGCGACAGCCCCGAGCACATCCTCTGGTACGCCCTCTACGAGACGGCCTTCCGCGCGCACCCCTACCGCGTGCCGGTGATCGGCTACGAGCCGGTGTTCAAGGCGCGCACCCACGCCGAGCTCGTGCAGTACTTCCACAGCCACTACGTGGCCAACAACATGCTCACGGTCATCGTCGGCGACGTCAACCCCGACGAGGTCGAGGCGCAGGTGCGCAAGACCTTCGCCGGCTTCGAGCGGCGCGCGGCCCGGCCGGTGTTCCTGCCGCCGGAGCCCCGGCAGCTCGCCGCGCGCACGCTGACCAAGACCGGCGACTTCAACATCGGCCGCCTCGGCCTGGCCTGGCACACGGTCAGCCTCAACCACCCGGACGCGCCGGTGCTGCACCTCCTCTCGGTCATCGTCGGCCAGGGCCGCAGCTCGCGGCTGGTCGCCGAACTCAAGGAACGGCGGAAGCTGGTGTTCGACGTCGAGGCTTTTTCCGAATGCCCGCAGGACCCCGGCCTGTTCGGCGTCTTCGCCCGGTTCGAGCCGGCCAAGGCGCAGGAGGTCGCCGCCGCGCTGCGCGCCGAGGCCGCGTCCTGGCGCGAAGGCCAGTTCAGCGACGCGGAGATCGACAAGGCGCGGCGCATGGTCATCGTCGGCGAGCTCAACAGCCTGCAGACGATGGACGGCCAGGCGGCCAGCATCGCGCAGGGCGAGTTCTACGCCGGCACCCCGCACTTCAACGAGCAGTACCTGCGGCGCCTGAGCGCCGTGACCGCGGCCGAGCTGCACGCCGTGGCCGGGCGCTACCTGACGGACGACAACAGCACGCTCGTCACCCTGCTGCCGAAGGCCGCGGCCGCCGCGGCCCAGCCCGCCGCGGCCACCGCGCTCGTCAAGGAGCCGGCCAAGCTCGGCGAAATCCGCGGCGTGCCGGTGATCATCCATGAGGACCACCGCATCCCGATGCTCTACCTCTGCGCCGTCGCCAAGGGCGGCATGCTGACCGAGAACGACGACAACAACGGCATCACGCAGATGGCGACCGAACTGCTGACGCGCGGCACGGGCCGGCGCAGCGCCGAGCAGATCGCGCGCGAAACCGAGCAGCTCGGGGCCTCGCTCGGCAGCTTCGCCGGCCGCAACAGCTTCGGTCTGCAGGCCTCCAGCCTCGTCAAGGACACCGACCAGCTGGTGGACCTGTTCAGCGACTGCCTGCTGCACGCGACCTGTCCCCCGGAAGAGATCGAAAAGCAGCGCGAGATCCAGCTGGCCTCCATCGTCCAGCAGCGCGAAAAACCGATCTTCATCGCGGAGGAGGCGCTGCGGCAGACGCTGTTCCCGCAACACCCCTACCGCCTGAACGTCCAGGGCACCGCGGCCAGCGTCAAGGCCCTGCAGCGGGCGGCGCTGCTCGCGCACCTGCGGCGGCACCTGGTGCAGGGCAACCTCACCCTGGCCATCTTCGGCGACATCACCCCGGACCGGGCACGCCAGCTGGCCGAGCGCATCCTCCAGGATGTGCCGAAGGGTGCCGCGCCGCTGGGCGCCGTCGCGGCGGCGCAGCCGCAGCTGCCCGCGCGCCGCAGCGCCCGCGAGCCGCGCGAGCAGGCGATCGTGCTCATGGGCTTCCCGGGCGTCGCCGTCAACGACCCGCGCGAGGACGCCCTCGCGCTGCTCGAGGAGATCCTCAGCGGCCTGTCCTCGGACCTCGGCACGGAGATCCGCGAGAAGCGCGGGCTGGTCTATTACGTCGGCGCCTCGAACCGGCCGGGCCTGGTGCCGGGCCACTTCTTCCTCTACGCCGGCACGCGCGAGGACCAGGCCCCCGAGGTCGAGCGGCTGATGGCCGAGCAGCTCCAGCGCCTCGCCACCACCGGGCCCCGCCCCGACGAGCTGGCCCGCGCGCGCGAGCAGCTGGTCTCCGAAAGCCAGATGAGCCGCCAGCACAACGAGGGCCTCGCCCAGACCTGCGCGCTCAACGAGCTGTACGGGCAGGGCTTCGACCACAGCCTGAAGATCGAGGAGCGGCTCGGCGCCTGGACCGCCGAAAAATTGCAGCGGATGGCGGCGGACTTCTTCCACGCCGACCGCCGCGTCGTCTCCCAGGTTTTCCCGACCGTTTCACCAGCCACAAAGGAGCAGAGCCATGACGGAAAAAAATGATCACGAATACACCCTCGAAGAAATCCACGCGGCGATGTTCGCCCAGGTCGTGATGATGTTCGCGAGCGCGGCCATGCAGCAGATGGGCAAGCTCGTCAGCCGCGAGGGCGGCAAGGCCGAGGTCAACCTCGAGGCCGCGCAGATGAGCATCGACATGCTCGACATGCTCGCGACCAAGACCCACGGCAACCTCACCGCGGACGAGGAACAGATGCTCAAGGAGACGCTCTCCAGCCTCAAGCTGACGTTCGTCGAGACCCAGGCCGGCCACGCGACGCCGTTCATGGCGCCCCCCGCCGCCCAGCCGGCGCCCGCCGCGGAACCCGAAGCGCCGCAGACACCGCCCGCCGGCGAGATCAAGTCCTCGAGCGCCAGCCCCGCGGATGACAAGCAGCCGCGCTTCCACAAGAAATATTGAGCCGCGCCGAAAGACCGCGCGTCGCCATGTACAAACCCTGGTTGATTCTGGCCACCCTGCTGGCGTTGGGCGCCGCCTTGGTGATGCTGTGGCACAGCAACCAGGAGCTGCTGGCCGTCGTGCGCGCGGAGCGCCAGCACCGGCAGGCAGCACCGTTGCGCATAACCAACGCCGTCGCCCGCGCACAGCCGGCCGCGGCGCCCGCGCCGTCCGCCAGGACCGCGGGCCAGCCCGCCGCAGCGGCGGCGCACGCCA
>CAITZM010000158.1 GCA_903896925.1 uncultured Lentisphaerota bacterium
CTATCACTGGCTGCGTTTCCGCGCTGAAGGTCCGACGGCGAAGCTCTGCATCAGCGACTGGGCCAAACCCGACGCGCCCGGCGGTCCCATTGGGCAACAGGTGATCTGCAACTTCGTCGAAGTGCAGCCCGTGCTCGAAGACGAACTCAACCGATAACGGGAAACTATGAAACACACCTTAGCCCTCACCGTCCTGCTGCTGGCACCGCTGGCCGCAGTCCCTGCTGCCCAAGAGCCCGCGCTCGTCGCTCATTGGTCCTTCGATGAAGGCTCGGGCGAGGTGTTGCATGACAGGAGCGGCAACAAACATGACGGCGCGATTAAGGGCGCGTCTTGGGTGCGGGTCGGGGTTGGGTTTGGGCTTCAGTTTGGTGCGAACAAGAGCTTCGTGGATTTCGGCGACTTGGCGGCTTTGAAGCGGAGCGGGGATTTTTCGTTCTCGGCGTGGGTGAAGCCGATGGCGGAGACGTTCCCGGACAAGAACGCGAACTGGCATCTTTTTACCTGGGAGGAATATCGCTTGTCGGGATTCAACTGCCGCATGGATGGGCGCTCAGGGCGGCTTTATGCGCGCTCCAGCCAGGGGCCGAAGGAAGTCGCGCCACGGCAGGGCTTCTCGAAGTCGGCGCTGGTGAAGGACCAGTTTCAATGCATCGCGGTGGTGAAGCAGGGCGAGCGCGTGTCGTTGTTTGTGGATGGCAAAAAGGACGCGGAGGTGAACACCTACCAGAATTTACCGCCGGGTTGCGTGCCTTTCACCTTGAGCGCCGCCGAGCAATCGCTGGCGGGCCTCATGAGCGAGGCGCGGCTCTACGCTGGCGCGCTGTCCGTGGGCGAGGTCGTCGCGCTGTATGCGGCGGGCGCGGAGCGGTTCGGCACGGATCGCTCGTGGCTCGGGAAGCTGCATCTGCGGCCGTTCATCTATCGCGACACGCTCGAAGCCATCATCGAGGCGGACCTGCGAGGCGTCTTGCCGCTGGGGAAAGCGGAGCGCGTGGTGGCGGTGTTGCGCGGTGCGGATGGAAAGCCGGTGCAGGAACTGGAGCGAACGGCGGTGGCGGAGTCGGGGAGCGAAGATTTCCGCTTCAACCTCGGCCCGCTCGCCGTCGGTGCCTGCACGGTGGCGGTGTCCGTGCGCGCTGGCGACAAGGTGCGGGCGGAGGAAGTGATCGCGTTTGCGCATCCCGAGACTCCGCCGCAGTTGCCTCCGCCGAAGGAGCGCAAGGCGGGGCCATTGCCCGGCGTGCCGGGTCCGGCGGCTTACTCGCTGGAGGTGAGCCGGGGTGGCGGCTTCGCGGTGCGCATCGGCGCGCAGTCCTATCCGGTGGAGTCGTCGTTCAGCTATCCACAGGGCGGGCAGAATCGGCTCGTGGTCGCCAACGCACCGGATGCTGCGGGAGAAAAAGAGTGGACGGTGACGACGGAGAAGCTGGGCGCGCATGGCCATCGCATCGTGGCGACAGGAAAGCACTACCGCATCACGCGCGAACTCACACCGCAGCCGAGCCGCATCCTCGTCCAAGACCGCATCGAAAACCTGACCGATGCCGACCTCGGACTAGCCTTGGACAATCGTGTGGATGCGCGGGACAAACAGGGTGTGGAACTACAAGCCCTCGCCGCTCCCGTCCCGCCGCTGTTCGTGCGGGCGAAGGATCACGGCCTCGGCTTGGTGCCGCTCGACGATGTCTATCAGCTCACGCAGGCGACGTATGTGGAAGGTCGCGCGGGCGGCGCGAAGATTGCCGGGCTCGGCATCGCCAAAGGCGCGGCACATACGCTGGAATGGGCCATCTATCCGCTCGCGACCACGGACTACTACGACCTCATCAACGCCATTCGTCGCGATGAAGGGCTCAATGGCCTGACCGTGGACGGCTGCCTCGCGATGTCGCACAGCGGCGTGTGGGGGCGCAAGGCACCGCCCGAGCCACTGGTGAAATTGGGCGGCCTCAAGTATGCCTCGTCCGGCTGCCTCACGAAAGTGGCCGACGATTCCGAGCTCTCGTTCCAAGGCATCGAGTTTTTGAACTACCCGAAGGAAAGTGAAGCGCTGCGAAAGAACTATGCGGAGTGGAAGTCGCGCTACCCCGGCCTCGTTCCCGGCTTCCACGTGGCCTACAACATTTACGCCACGGATCAGCCCGGCAAGCTCTACGCCGATTCGCTCATGCTTGCCGCCTCCGGCAAGCACGACATGTATGGCAACTACGCGCGTTACCTCGGCGAGAATCGACGCCGCGAGGGCTGGGCCTTCTTTCCCTACTACGCGACAATGCAGAACAGCTTCGGCAAAGACGTGCTCAAGAGCGCGGACTTCATGATGGATCGCATCGGCGTTGGCATGGTGTGGGCCGATGGACTGCTCTCCGGCTACGCGGCGGGCATGGGCGATTTTCCCAACGGATACGTGCGCACGCTCGCACCGTGGGACGGCTTCTCCGTCGAACTCGATCCCACCACCAAAACCATCCGCCGCAAGTGGGGCATCGCCGCCGCCCTCGGCAAAGACGTGCTCCTCGAATACATCCGCCGCATCAACGCCAAGGGCGGCCGCGTGTGGATCAATCACATGACCACGGTTCCACGCACTTTTGCCCGGCAGGAGGCCTATTGGGCGGCGGAGACGAACGATGGCGACGCCCGCTGCGCCAGCCTGCACCTCAGCCCCGCGCCGCACGGCCTCGCCAACCCCACCCAGATCAGCACGACGCAAATGATCTATGACGACATCCGCGCCAAGCTCGTCTGGGGCAGTTTCTACACCTACTACTGGTATACGGGTAGCGCCTCCTTCCTCACCCACCGCATGATCACGGCGGAGATGTATCCGCTCACCATCGAGTCCATCCACGCGGGGCGCATCCAAGGCCGCGAACGCATCGTCACGATGAACTCCGGCATCCACGGCTGGCCGCAAGACCATCACCTCCACGACATCCGCCTCTTAGACGCCCGAGGCCGCCTGACCCCGCACGCCCAGCTCACCACCGCCGACGAAACCGGCACCCGCACCGACCTGCAACTCACCCCCGGCCAAACCGCCGTCATCGTCCGACTCCCCGTCACGATCCACTCCGACAAGCCGGTCAACACCTGCGTTGCTCACTACGACGCCCATCAAATGGAACTCTCCCTCAGCGGCGAGGGCCGCGTCACGCTGCATTTGGAAGACAACGCACCAGGCAAAGTGCGCGTCACGGGCACTGACGCTTCCGTGAATCAAGAAACCCGGACCATTCACCTCAAGCTCAATGGCCTGACTCATCTCAGAGTCGAGCATTGAACCATCATAACCATGAAACACACCCTCTCCCTCCTCACCGCCCTGCTGCTCACGCCGCTGGCCGCAAACGCCCAGCAAACACCAGCGCTCGCCACCGTCCGCGACCATCTTTGGCTCTTCGCCTGCCCGCCCGGAGGGGACGCGGAGTATCTCGAAATGGCCGGAGTGCGCGGCGGCTCCCGCATGACCCCGGTGGAGGGTGCTCATTGGCTCGGTCTCAAGAACCTTCTTTTCGTCACCCAGGACCACACCCGCCCCAAAGCCATGTGGACCGAGAGCAAGTGGAAAGCGAAGACCACCATGGAGCAATGGGCGATCTCCTTCGAATCCATGCAACAGGTCAACTGGTCGGCCGTCGGCTCCAGCGGGGGCGGCGGGCTGAAGACCTTGCCCGACATCCTGACGCTGGCGAAGCGTTACCCGAACTTCACCGGCATCTATCTCGACGACTTCGTCAAAGACCGCACCAAACGCCCCGATGGTCGCTTCTCCGGCAAACCCGCCATGACGGACGACGAGCTGAAGGCCATGCGGGAGCAAGCCGCCAAACTCGGACGCGCCATGGATATCTGGACCACCATTTACACCTATGATCTCGACTCCCAGCACGCCGATCACACGCATTGCGAGCCGCCGCTGGTCGATTCGATGAAGCATTTCGACGTGATCGTGCTCTGGACTTGGGAAAGCGCCGATTTGCGCGACCTCGAAAAGAACCTCGCCCGTCTGGAGGCGATGAAGCCGAAGAGCACCCGCATCGCCCTCGGCATCTACCTCTGGGACTACGTCGGCCTCGATGAGAAGAAGAAAGCCGACCCGACTTACAAATTCGGCAAGCCCGTGCCACCCGACCTCATGGAGCACCAGTGCGGCCTCGGGCTGAAGTGGCTCAAGGAGGGCCGGGTCTGCGACCTCGTCGTCCTCGGCAACTCCCACCTCGACATCGGCATCAACACGGCTCCGTGGATGCGCGACTGGATCAAGAAACACGGGGACGAAAAACTGAACCGATAAGAAACGCTATGAAACCTGCCCTCACTCTCCTCTCCGTCCTGCTGCTCGCGCCGCTGTCCGTATTGCACGCACAAGACACCACATCATCGCCATCCGGACCGCCGTCGGGCACGAAATGGAAGCTTGTGTTCAGCGATGAATTCGACGGCACGGCCATCGACGGGGCGAAATGGAAGCCCTCGGATTACACGAAGTGGGCGCATCCGGGCTTCAAGACGCGGCTGGCGAAGGAGAACTGCGCGCTCGACGGCCAGGGCAACCTCGTCGTTCGCCTCACCCGTGACGAGGACGGCACCATCGCCTTCAACGGCGGCCTCATGACGCGCGATTTCCAAAAAGCGTTCGGCTACATCGAGACACGGGTGCAGTTCAGCACGCAGCCTGGCTGGTGGGGCTTCGTCTGCACCATCCGCAACAACACGCTGCCGAACTACGGCGACGACACCTTCGAGAACCCGCAGGAGTTCGACATTTTCGAGGACTTCTACAAGCCCAAGATCGAGCCGTCCCGTACCGCGAGGTATCAGAATGCGATCTGCCAGGCCTACCACGCCACGGTTGGCCTCGGTTTCCAGGATCAGGGAGACGGCAGCGGCGCCAGTGCCTTCGACACGCGGAAGAAGGATGTGCTCGCGGTGACCAAGCCGGGCCGTATCCTCCGGCAGGCCGTTCATCCCCTGAAGGAATACGGGGGCTGGCACACCATCGGACTGCGCTGGGGACCGTTGGAGCAGGTGTTCTACGTCGATGGGCAGGAAACGATGCGCCTCACCTACAAGGACACGCCCATCACCACCGTCCCGCAGAAGCTCCTCGTGGGCAGCGTGTTCAAGACACCTCCCCAGCTCAAAAAGGACGGCGGCAAGCTGCCCTTCTACGGCTGGCTGGAGGATGCAAAACTGCCCGACCAACTCGTGGTGGACTACATCCGCTGGTATGACGAGGACTCCGGAGACAAAACTGCGCCCGCCGTCACGCTCACCTTTGACGGCGATCCGAGCGCGCTCGTTCCCAGCCAACCCGCGACTTTCCGCGTCCATGCCGAAGACAAAGCCGGCAAGCTCCAGTCCGTGCAACTCTTCGCCAAAGGCTACCTCCGCGCCGAGGCGAAGCTCGACGCCGCGCAGACCGACCAGACCTTCACCATCAGCAACCTCTTCGCAGGCAACAACACTCTCATCGCAACCGCCGTGGACAACGACGGCCTCGTCGGCCTGTCGGCCCCTGTGCGTGTAAAGGTGAAATCATCTCAATCCCAAAAGAAATGAGCACCATGAAATCCACCCTCATCCTCCTCACCGCCCTGCTGCTCGCGCCGCTGGCCGCAATCCCCGCTGCTTTCGCCGGCGAGACGCCCCGCGTTGATGCGGCGGGGTTCGGGTTTTCGCCTTCCGCCGCGCCCGGCAAGAACGTTGCAGCCCTCCAGAAGGCTCTCGACGGCGGGCGGAAGACGGTCGCCGTCACGCAGCCGGGCGTCTACGGCCTCGACGCCACCGTGTGGCTCGACAGCGACACCCGGTTGCAGTGCAGCCCCGGCGTGGTGTTTCGCAAGGCGTCCCGCTACAGCTTCGTGCTCGCCAACCGCGGCATCCGCACCCGCGAGTGGAACGAACGCGTCGTCATCGACGGCCTCGAGATCGCCTGCAACGGCAACGTCAATCTTCCGCCGCCCGCCGATCCCGCGTTCGGCATGCGGGGCTTGGTGTCGCTCTTTCGGGTGAAGGGGGCCACCGTCACCAACTTCCGGTGCGGCGACCTCGAGACGCCGCAGTTCTGCCTCCATGTCTGCACGTTCGAGAATCTGCTCGTTGACGGCTTCGAGATCCGGGGCAACAAGGACGGCGTGCATCTCGGTCCCGGCAAGGGCTTCGTGATCCGAAACGGCGTCTGCCAGACCGGCGATGACGCCCTCGCTCTCAACGCCCAGGACTACCCGAGCGCCAATCCGGCCCAGGGCGACATCATCGGCGGCCTCGTCGAGAACATCACCGATGAACCGCGGAAGCCCGGCGTGCGCCACCCCGGCAGCGTGTCGCGACTGCTTACCGGGGCCTGGATCGACTGGCATCCCGGCATCCGGCTGCAAAACGGCGACACCGTGCGGCGCGGCGTTCATGTTTACCGCGTCCTGGCCACGTTCGACACCACGCAGCACGAGTCGAACACGCCGCCCGAGCACACGGCCGGGGCGTGGAAGTCGCCCGAAGGGCTTACGTTCGTCCACAACACCTCCGACAGCGTCGACCGGGCGAGCATCCGCAACGTCACGTTCCGCAACATCCGGTCGCTGGCCCGCAACGGTTTCTCGGCTGCTTGGGAAGATGGCAAGTATCACCGGGCCGTGCATCCCGAGGTGAAACCGGACGCCCTGCCGGTGTGCGAGGTGAACTTCGAGAACTGCACCAGCGGGTCGCCGACGCGACCGAGCTTCATCAGCGGCAACTCCAACCTCGCGGCCACGCTCAGGAACGTCACGAGCAGCGGACGGCTGGTCAGCTTGGCCCGTGCCGTCCATCCGATCCGGGTGGAGTTGACGCTCGACCACTGCCGGTTTGAGCCGGACGGCCGGCCGGCCAACGTGCCCGACGTCAGCCTTGGCGGAAAGGTGACGGGGAGGATTGTCGTCCGCGGTAACACTGAAGGGCGGCCGCTCCGCCTCGCGGTGCCGGAGAGCGTCAAAGTCATCCGGGAGCAAAGCCGGCCGGATCCAGGAGCCCCGCGATGACCGGTGCCGATCCGTTCCTCAAGCTCAACCTGGACCCCAAAATGGTCTTACCCAAGAAAGGCTTCGTCAGCGAGACGCGCCTGCAAAGCTGCAGAAAGGAAAGAAGTATGAAACCCGCCCTCATAATCCTCGCCGCCCTGCTGCTGGCGCCGCTGGGCGTGCAAGGTCGCGCCTATGAATTTCCAAGCCTTGGAAAAAGTCAGGTGGGCAACTTCCAGCCTTTGGAAATGAACGGAGAAATCAAATGAAGCAAATCGCATCTCTTACCCTCACCGCCCTGCTGCTGGCGCCGCTGGCTGCGCATTCGCAGCAGGCTGCGTCTGGCACCGTTAGCGATCATCTCTGGCTCTTCGGCTGCCCGCCGGGTGGCGATGCCGAATATCTGGAAAATGCCGGTATCCGCGGCGGTTCACGCATGACCCCGGTGGAAGGCGCGCATTGGCTAGGCATCAGGAATCTTCTGTTCGTCACTCAGGACTGGAACCGTCCTCCTGCCCAGTGGGCGGAGGCTAAATGGAAAGCCAAGACCAGTATGGAGCAGTGGGCGATATCCTTCGAATCAATGCAGCGGGTCAACTGGGCCGCCGTCGGTTCCAGCGGCGGTGGCGGGCTCAAGCTTGTGTCCGACATCGTGACATTGGCCAAACGCTACCCGAACTTCAGTGGCATCTACCTTGATGACTTCGTCAAATATCCCGAGAAACGCCCCGATGGCCGCCGCGTCGGCAAGCCCGCGATGACTGAGGGCGAACTGAAATCCATGCGTGACCAACTCGGCAAAGCGGGCCGTCCAATGGAAGTCTGGACCACGATCTATAGCCGCGATTTCGACCCGAAGAACCCGGACTTTACCGCCTGCGAGCCACCGCTGGTCGAATCCATGAAGCACTTCGATGTGCTCGTGCTCTGGACATGGAAAAGCGCGGAACTGAAAGACTTGGAAAAGAACCTCGCCCTGCTGGAGGCCATCAAGCCGAAGACCAGCCGCATCGCCGTAGGCATCTACCTCTGGGACTATGCCGGAATCGACGAGAAGAAGAAAGCCGACCCGACCTACCGATTCGGCAAACCCGTGCCGATCGAGCTCATGGAACACCAGTGCAAACTCGGACTCCAATGGCTCAAAGAAGGCCGCGTCTCCGACCTCGTCATCTTGGGCAACACCCATCTGGATATCGGCTGCCCGACCGCCCCCTGGATGCGCGAGTGGATCAAGAAGCACGGGGATGAGAAGCTCAGCCAATAGGCGAACCGATGAAACACATCCTCTCGCTCCTCACCGGCCTGTTACTGGCGCCACTGTTCGCGCGGGCGGTCGACGAACTGCCGCTGCCTGTCACGCGGGGCGCGGTGCTCGTCAGTGAAGACTTCTCGGCGACCAATGCGATTGTGAAGTGGCGCCGGGGTGCGGGCAAGTGGACGGTCGCCGAGGGTGTGCTCACGGGCACCGAGACGCCTGAGCGGAAGCATCCGGCCGGCCTCGCCTGCCAGCGTGACTATCACGACGCCGTGATCCAGTTCCGTTTCCAGTTTGCGGGCGGCAAGGAAGCGATCCTGCTGCTCCGGAACAAGTTTGGAAATCTCTGCCGCGTGAGCATCACCCAGAGCGGCATGACGGTGCAAAAGGATCGCCCGAACCTGCCCAAGGACACGCCGGAAAAAGGTGTCGTGTTCGGCAAAGCGCCGGTCCAACTCAAAACCGGGGAGTGGTACGCCGTCACCGCCGTGGTGTGTGGCGAAGAGTTTGCCGTCACCTTGCACGACCACGCCACGCTCAAGGGCCGCCATCCCTCGATCCACGTGGACAAGACCGAGATCGAATTCCTCGCCGGCGGCGTTTCGATCCTCTTCGACGATTTGAAAGCGTACAAGGTGGCTGCCAAATGAAACGCAAACGGCAACTGCTCGCCGTGCTGCTGGTGACGGCGTCGGTGGTGTTGCACGCCGGCGAGGCGCTGCCGCCAAGCACGCTGGATTTTTCCAGGCTGATTCCGGCGACGATTCCGCGCGCGGCGGTTTTCAAGCAGGACGGCTGGTGTCTGTGGGATCCGTGCGTCGTCCGCGATGACACGGGAACCTATCATCTGCTCTATTCGCGCTGGCGGCAGGAGCTGGGCTTCGATGCATGGGCGACGCACGCGGAGATCGCGTGGGCGGTGGCGACCAACGCGGCCGGCCCGTATGAATTTCGCGGTGTCGTGCTGCCGTCGCGCGGCGGCGAATGTTGGGACGGCCACTCGGTCTATAACACCTGCATCGTCCGGCTAGGGAAAAAATTCTATCTCTACTACACCGGCAATCACGGCTCCGCGGCATGGCGTGCCGACCGGCCGATCAAACTTTCGTCGGAGGAATGGTGGGCGCAGCGCAACAACCAGCGGGTCGGCGTCGCGGTGGCCGATCAGCCTGGCGGGCCGTGGCAGCGCTCCGACAAGCCGCTGCTCGAGGTCGGCCCAGAGTTCGGGCAGGGCATCACCGCCGTGCCGAATCTGCTCGTGCGGCCCGATGGCGGGCTGATGCTGTTCTACAAAACGCTAGCGCCCGGTCCCGGCAAGTTCGGCGGCGGCGTGGTGCATTTTGCGGCGACGGCCTGGAATCCGCTCGGCCCGTTCCAGCGCCAGCCGAAGCAACTGGTGGACAAGCGGGTGTTGCTGAAGACGACCAGGCCCTTCAACTTCCACATCGATGACCACTTCGAGTGGTTCCAAGGCGATCGCTACTACGCGATCATGAAGGATCACGACGCGCCGTTCCTGACGCCGCACGGCCGCAGCCTCGTGCTGTTCGAATCGGCCGACGGCTTGGACTGGAAACCCTCCAGCCACACGCTCGTCAAAGATTTTTCCATCACGTGGGAGGACGGCGTCCGGCAGGAATTCCAGCGTCTGGAAATGCCGAAGCTGCTGCTGGAAAACGGCCAGCCGAAACTCCTGAGCCTCGCCGCACAGCCGGTGAAGTCGCAGGAATCTTTTCTCGTGCTGCTGCCGCTCAACCAAGTGCCGATACGATGAACCACCGAGCATCCACGCCCAGCACTGACCTCACGGGTGAAAGTCCGGCAACGAGCCGGACACCTCGGAGTTCGAGGTATCCCTGCCTTGCCCCGCAGGTGTGTGAGGTGCCATGGCACACTTGCGCAAGTGTGCCATGGGGATTTTCCAAGCCTTGGAAAAGTTTCTGCGAGATGGTCCACGGCATGGAAAAAATCGGGTTGCCGGTTTCCCATGCTTGGAAACAGCGGGGCGCTATGGCAAAAGCGGGCATGCATATTGTACGCCCACTGGCTGGAGCCTTGTTGCTGCTCGCGCTGTCTGCCTCGGCCCAGTCGCCGATCGGCACAACCGGGCGTGTCGGATGTCTCGACCATCCGAAGAAAATCCAGCGTCTCGAAATCACCCGGCCCGGCGTCTACGAAAACTTCCTGCTCGATGGGCGCGGCGCCGGCGGCAACCTGGATAAGATCACCGCCGGGTATGAGCACAGCGGCGAACACACCGCGCCTGCGATGGATATTCTGCTCCAGAAAGGATTTACGACACCATGAAACCTCACTTCCTGCGGCGCTGTATTTCTGCCTTGTTGCTGGCGGCGCTCCCGGCGGCGGCCGATGTGCTGACACCGCTCGACTTGCGCGAGGTGAAGGTGGGTGGTGAAATCGGGCGGCGCATCGCGGTCACGGTCACCAACAACCTGCTCAAGCTTGATGCCGATCACGACTTCCTCCGGCCGTTCAGCGAAGAGCCTCGCAAGGGCGAGTACATCGGGCTTGGCAAGACGCTGGACGCCACGGTGCGGTTCGCGGCGTACACCGGCGACCCGCGGGTGGACGCGCTGCGCAAACGTTTCGTCGAGGGGATCATCAAGGCGCAGGAGGCGGATGGTTATTTTGGAACGCTCCCGCCGGCGAAGCGCATCAAGACCCTGTGGGATGTGCACGAGATGGGCTACATCATCTGGGCGTTGCTCGCGGACCATCAGTTCTTTGGCGACGCCGACGCGCTTGCCGCCGCGCGCAAGGCGGCTGATTATCTCGTTAAAAACTGGTCGGTGTTGCCGCCGGACTGGGGCGTCGGAACGGACGTCGCGCCGCATGTCGCCTTCACCGGGATCGAGCGCACCCTGCTGGCGCTGCACCGCGCGACGGGCGAGAAGTCCTATCTCGATTTCGTCACCCGGATGCGCGCGTTGCCGGAGTGGGACCTCGGCATCGTCGTCGGCCGCCGAACGGGCATCGAGGGCCATGTCTACGCCTACCTGACCCGCTGCCTCGCGCAGCTCGAACTGCAGCGCTTGTATCCGGCAGTGTATCCGGCAGAGGGCCTGCTCCGCCCATCGCGCCGCGCGCACACTTTCATGACGCACCACGACGGGATGCTGATCACCGGCAGCTGCGGGCAGTGCGAAATCTGGACCGGCGACCAGGACGCGCGCGGCGACGTGGGTGAGACCTGCGCGCTGGCCTATCAACTGCGCGTCTACGACAGCCTGCTCCGCCTGGACGCCGACGCGCGCCTCGGCGACCTGATGGAGCGCGTGATCTTCAACGCGCTGTTCGCCTCGCAGTCGCCCGACGGCCGCCGCCTGCGCTACTTCGCGCCGCTGGAGGGCGGGCGTATCTACTGGAAGACCGACACCTACTGCTGTCCGTGCAACTTTCGACGCATCATCGCCGAACTGCCCTCGTTCGTCTTCTACCGCGCGGCCGACGGCGTCACGGTGAACCTCTACACGCCGGCGCAGGCCACGGTGAAGCTCAAGGATGGGTTGGTGGTCGCGCTGCGGCAGGAAACGGACTATCCCGGTTCCGGCCGTGTCCGCATTTGTGTGGAGCCGGTACAGCCCGCGACGTTTGCGCTGCGCCTGCGCATTCCCGCGTGGGCGGTGAATGCGAGTGCGACCCTTAACGGCCAGCCGGTCAGCGGAGTCCTGCAACCCGGTACTTTCTTCGAGTTGCGGCGCGAGTGGAAAGCCGGCGACACGGTCACGCTCGAACTGCCGATGCCGTGGCGGCTGGTCAAGGGCCGCCAGCGTCAGGCCGGTCGCGTCGCCGTGATGCGCGGGCCGCAGGTCTTCTGCCTTGATCCGGCGCAAAACCCGGCGCTCGCCAAGCTCGACGGCACCGAGCTCGGCTATATTGCGCTCAATCCCGCTTCGCTCGCCGCGGCCGTGCCCAGCAGCGCCGTCCGTCCCGATGGACTCGGCTGCCGCATTCAAGCGTGGAAACCCGGCTTTGGCCTTGGTAAGAAAGCCGACTATGAACTCACGCTCACCGAGTTTCCCGATCCCGCCGGCAAGGCGACCTATTTCCGCCTGCGCGATTTCGCCGGCGCGGTGGATGATGAGTTATTAACCGGAGCCAATTAGAAAAAGGAGCATTGACCATGCGTGACACAACTAACGGCCTGAATCGTCGTGAGTTTCTGGGCGTGATGGCTGCGGGCGTCGCGGCGGTTCACGCGCTGCCGCTGCGCGCGGCGGCGGAGACGCCGCAGCCGCTCAAGCCGTGGATCGATCCGCGGTTCGCCGCGCTGCCGAAAAGGCCGTGGCGGAAGATCCACCTCGATTTCCACAATACGGCGCACATCGGCAAGATCGGCGAGAAGTTCAACGCCGATGAGTTCGGCGACCGGCTGCTGGCCGGCAACGTGGACTCCGTCGTCGTGTTCGCCAAGGACATGCACGGCCAGTTCTATTACCCAAGCAAGTTTGGCCCCGTGCATCCGGGCCTCTCGTTCGACCTGCTCGGCGAGCAGGTCAAGGCGTGCCGCGCGCGCAAGATCGCCGTCTACGCCTACTACTGCACCACGTGGGACCATCACCTGGCCAGCACGCACAAGGACTGGCTCGTCATCAAACGCGATGGCTCGAACTATCTGCCCAAGGCCGGGCAGACGCCGGGCTGGACCGCGCTCTGCCTCGCGCACGAGCCGTTCTGCAAGCTGATGGACGACCACACGCGCGAGTTCGTCGGCAAGTACGAGCTCGACGGCGCGTGGTTCGACATGGCCGAGCCGATCGCGCCCGACTGCTACTGCCCGGAATGCCGCAGGCAGCTCGCGGCGGCGGGCAAGGACCCGAAGGACGCCGAGGCGCAACGTGCGCACAAGAACCAGCTGTTCCTCGGCTGGCACCAGCGGATGCGCGACCTCGTGCGCGCCGCCCGCCCCGGCTGCCAGGTGGACTTCAACGACATCGGCCTCGCGTGCGTGAGCCAGCGCGCCGGGCTGCTCGACAACATCGATATCGAGGCGCTGCCGACCGGCGCAGGGTGGGGCTACTTCTACGCGCCGATGCAAATCCGCTACCAGCGCACGTTCGGCCTGCCCGTCTACGGCATGACCGGCCGGTTCGTCACCTCGTGGGCCGACTTCGGCGGGCTGAAGCTGCCGCAGCAGCTCGACGTGGAACTCGCGAGCATCGTCGCCAACGCCGCGCGCTGCGACATCGGCGACCAGATGCCGCCGACCGGCCGCCTCGACGCGGCGGTTTATCACGTGATCGGAAAATCCTATGGCCGCATCAAGGCGCTGGAGCCCTATCTCGAAGGTGCGGCGCCGGTGACCGAGGCCGCGATGTTGATCCCGGCGGTGCCATTCGACCGGCTGCGCGACGAGTACCTCTACGGTATGACCAAGCTGATGCTGGAGGCGCGCCTGCAGTTTGACGTCGTCGAGCCCAGCCAGGAATGGGAACGCTACGGCCTTGTCGTGTTGCCCGATGGCTTCCGGCCCGACGCCGCGACGGTCGAGCGGCTGCACGCGTTTGTCGCGAAGGGTGGGGCGGTGCTCGTCTGCCACGAGGCGGGCCTCGCCGCCGGCGCGACGGCCAGCTGGCTGGAGCGCTACGGCCTGACCTATGCCGGCGCTTCGCCGTTCAAGCCGGCCTATCTCGTGCCGCAGGTGCCGTTCACCGGCGATATCCCCGCCTATGAGTACGCGCTCTATGAAGGCGCCTCGCAATGGAAGGCCGCGGGCGCGGCTACGTCGCTGGCGGCGCTGGGCGAGCCGAAGTTCCAGCGGACCGCCGAGCACTTCACCAGCCACAAGCAGTCGCCGTTCGACCACCTCACCGACTTCACCGCCATGGCCCGCAGCGGGCGGGTCGGGCTGATCGCGTTCCCGGTGGGCCAGAGCTACTATCGCAACGGCTATTGGATCTATCGCGCCGCGTTCGAGCATCTTCTCGGCGAGGTGCTGCCGCAGCGGCTGGTCCGTTCGAGCGCCCCGCTCTCGACCGAGATCACCGTCACGCAGCAGTCGGCGCAGAAGCGCTTCCTGGTCCACGTCATCAACTATTCGCCGGTGCGCAAGGCGCCGCCGCATCCGGAGTTTCATGAGGACCCGGTCCCGCTGACCGATGTGACCGTGCGGCTGAACCTGCCGCTGAAGGTCGCCGCCGCCCGTGCGCTGGTGGCTGGCGACAAGCTGCGCGTTCGCGCCGGCCAGGGCGGTGTTGAGGTCACGCTGGCCCGCGTACCGATCAGCGAAGTCGTTTGTTTTGACGTGGAATGATGTCACGAAGAGGCGACGGAAAAACCGGGGACAGAAACATGAAGACCAAGTCGGCATTTGCCCCGTCTTTCTGCCCTCCCTTTTTCTGTCGGCCACCTGCTGGTCGCGTGTAGTGGCTCGAGGTACTTGAAGAAGGAGCATTCACATGAATGGCATGTTCGACACCATGGGAAAAGCCGCTGGCGCCACCGCGCGTGGGCCGCAACTTGCGCGATGTTCCAAGGCTTGGAACTGACGAAGCAAATGAAGACGAAAGGAACAACATGAAACACACCTTCATATTTCTCGCCGTCCTGCTGGCGGCCAGGACAGTTCAGGCCGACGAAACGAAAGTCTGGTACGACAAGCCGGCGGAGCGATGGGAGCAGGAGGCGCTGCCCATCGGCAACGGGCGGCTCGGCGCGATGATCTTCGGCGGCATCGGGCGCGAACGCATCCAGTTCAATGAGGATACTCTTTGGATCGGCGACGAGAATGACACCGGTGCGTATCAGGCGTTTGGCGACCTGGTTGTGACTTTCGGGGACGGAGAGCTGGCTGTCACCAATCCGAGCAACCATGCCTCGCCGAGAACGGAAACCATCCTGGAGAGCGTCGATGGCAAAGTGGAAACCAAATGGTGCATGGAGCACCGTGGCCGTTTCCCCATCATCTGGCAGATGGCTATGCCGCCCAAATCGCCGGCGGTCACCTCTTACACCATCACCTCCGCAGGCGAAATGCCTGAGCGCGATCCCAAGGCATGGCGGTTCCTCGGTTCGCCGGATGGCGTTGCCTGGACCGTGCTTGACGAACAGAAGGACGTCCCGGCCTGGCCAGATCGGCGGTCGCCCAAGGCTTTTCCGGTAAAGAACCAGACTGCCTATGAGCACTACCGTTTTGAGTTTCTCGAAACCCACAATGCGCCGCATTTTCAAGTGGCCGAAATCGCCTTGGGTCCCAACCCGCCGGCCACGGCCACGCCCACGGCGTATCGCCGAGAACTGGACATCAGCCGCGCAGTCCACACCGTGAAGTATTCCATTGATGGCGTCCAGTATCGGCGTGAGTATTTCGCCAGCCACCCGGCGAAGGTGATGATCTTCCGCTTCAGCGCCGACAAGCCCGGCGCGCTCACCGGCACCCTCACCTTGACCGACGCGCACAAGGGCAGCGTCACTGCCGACGGCAACCGCCTGACCGCCAAAGGCAATCTGGCCGGCTACACGCACGGCTTGTCGGGTAAGAACGCGAAGTACAACATCGCCCTCGATTACGAGGCGCAGGTGGTCGCGCAGAACGACGGCGGCACGGTGGAAGCCAAAGATGGCAAGCTCGTTTTCACCGGCCTCAACACGCTGACCATATTTCTCGATGCCGGCACCGATTACAACAACCAACGCAGCCAAAACTGGCGCGGCAAGCATCCCCACGAGGCGATCACGGCGCGGTTGGCCAAGGCCGTCGCGACTCCGTATGACAAACTCCTTGCCGCGCACGTGCAAGACTATCAAGCGCTCTTCAACAGGCTCGCCCTGAATCTCGGAACCACCACCGAAACCTCCCGGCAACTCCCGACCGACCGGCGATTCGTGGCCTACCGTGGCTCCGAGTCCGTCGCCGCCAAAGGCTCCATGTACGAGGGCAACAAAGAGGAGGCCTCCAGCCAAGGCCTTCCTGATCCTGAATTGGAAGCGCTCCTGTTTCAATACGCCCGCTACCTGATGATCAGTTGCTCGCGCCCCGGCGACCTGCCGGCCAACCTCCAAGGCGTCTGGAACCACAGCAACAACCCGCCGTGGCGTTGCGATTACCACAGCGATGTCAACGTTCAGATGAACTACTGGTTCGTGGATGCCGCCAATCTCGGCGAATGTTTCCTGCCGTTGGCCGAGTGGCTGCACTCGGTCGTCCCCGTCCGCCGTGACGCCACCAAAAAACAATTTGGCACGCGCGGTTGGGCGACCCGCTCCGAGAACGGCATCTTCGGCGGCGCCACCTACCACTGGGTGCCCGGCGACGCCGCATGGGTCGCGCAAAACATTTGGGACCATTACGCCTTCAGCCAGGACCGGCGCTACCTCGAAACCCGCGCCTATCCCATCCTCAAGGAACTCTGCGAATTTTGGGCAGACTTCCTGAAAGAACGTCCCGACGGAAAACTCGTCAGCCCGAAAAGTCAATCGCCTGAACACGGCCCGTGGGCCGAAGGCAACTCCTACGAACAACAACTGGTGTACGACCTCTTCACCAACTACATCGAAGCCTCCCAGGCGCTCGGCGTGGACGAGGAGTTCCGCAAGAAAGTCGAAACGATGCGCAGCCGTTTGCTGGGCCCGCAAATCGGCAAGTGGGGCCAACTCCAGGAATGGGCCGAGGATCGCGACGACCCCAAAGACACGCACCGGCATCTGTCCCACATGATCGCCATCCATCCCGGCCGCCAGATTTCACCCGGGAGCACTCCACAGCTTGCCGAAGCCGCGAAAGTCTCCATGAACGCCCGCGGCGACGGCTCCACCGGCTGGAGTCGCGCCTGGAAAATCTGCATCTGGGGGCGTCTCCACGACGGCAACCGCGCCTACAAAATCCTCAACGGCATGCTCAAATCCCAAATCACACCGAACCTGTTCGACACCCATCCACCGTTCCAGATTGACGGCAACTTCGGCTACGCCGCCGGCGTCTGCGAAATGCTCCTGCAAAGCCACACCGGTGAAATCGAACTCCTGCCGGCGTTGCCCTCCGCTTGGCCGACCGGCAAGGTGGCCGGTCTGCGCGCCCGTGGCGGCTTCACCGTGGACATCGAATGGAAAAACAGCAAAGTCACCAGCTGCCGGATCACCTCGCCTCAACCACGCGAGGTCAAAGTCCGCGTCAACGGCGAAACCAAGACCATAAGATCGGAAGGAATCTGACGTCATGAAACACGCCCTCACCCTCCTCAGCGCCCTGCTGCTGGCGGCGCTGGCCGCGCTGCACGCCGCGGAGTACCGCATTACAACCGTACTATTCAAGTTGAAGGAGAAACAACCATGAGCATGTTCGATACATTCGGAAAGCAAGCCGACGCGAGCGGGCGCAAGGCGGGCACGCTGAAAAAGCTCGAGCGCATGAACAAGGCGCTCCGCCACGAGGAGCCGGACCGTGTACCGGTCAGCGATTTCTTCTGGGGCGGGTTCATCCAGCGCTGGCGCGAGGAACTGGGGCTCGCGCCGGATGCGAATCCCTACTATCACTACGATCTCGACTGGATCGTCACCGTGCCGAATTTCGATCCGTGGATCCGCCCGTTCGCGACGCTCAAGGAGACGGCGGAGGAGGTTGTGGTGAAGACCGGCTTCGGCGCGGAGATGCACAAGCACTTCTCCTATCCGATGCCGGAGATGCGTGCGTGGGACACCGACACGTTCGAGAAGCTGCAGCGCGTCGAATTCGACGCCCCGACCGACGCGCGCCGCTTCTTCAGCTCGGGCGACAACCAGATCGCCGGCGTCGGCGACGGTTTCCAGCGCAACACGCCGCCGTGGATCGAGACGGTCAAATCGCTGCGCCCGGACTTCGCCGTCTACGGCAGCATCATCGAGGCGAGCGAATGCCTGACGCGGCTGATCGGGCAGGAGAACGCGCTGATCTGGATGGGTGAGGAGCCGGAGGCGATGGGCGCGGTGATCAACCGGCTGGGCGCCTTTTACCTGGAGCTGGCCAAGGCGGAGCTCGCGGCTGGCGCGGGGCTGCTCGATGGCTTCGTGATCTGGGGCGACGTCGCGTTCAAGCAATGCACTTTCATGGCGCCGGATTACTGGCGGACCTATTTCAAGCCGTGGGTGGCGCAGATGATCGCGCTCGCCCACGCACACGGCCTGCCGGTGATCTACCACGGCTGTGGCAACGTGAAGGCGATTCTGCCCGACTACATCGCGATGGGACTCGACGCCTACAATCCGCTCGAAGTGAAGGCCGGCCTCGACGCCGTCGAGCTGCGCCGCCAGTACGGGCAGCGGCTCGGCATCTGCGGCAACAGCGACATCCAGGTCTGGGAAAGCGGCGACCGCGCCGCGATCCGGCGCGAGGTGCTGCGCAAGCTCAACGCCGCTAAGGGTGGGGGGTACATCTTCCAGTCCGACCATTCCGTCAGCAGCAGCGTCTCCGGCCACACCTATGACTACATCGTGAAGCTGGTGCGCGAGTTCGGCAATTATCCACTCCACCTCGGCGAGTTTGACGAAAAAGGAACGCCATGAATCCGATCTCCCCGAATCCGTTGCTGGGCGTGGCGATGCACGCCATCGGCGCGACCTTTGCCGCCACCTGCTATACGCCGGAGAAGCGCGTCCGGGGCTGGTCGTGGCAGAGTTACTGGCTCACGCAGGCTTCGTTCTGCTGGTTCCTGCTGCCGCTCCTCGGCGCGTGGCTGACGATTCCCGACCTGTGCGCCGTGCTGCGCGAGGCGCCGAAGGATGCGATGTGGCGCTCGTTCGCGCTCGGCGCGGCCTACGGGATCGGCGGCACCGCGTTCGGCATCTCCATCCGCTACATCGGCTTTTCGCTGACCTACGCGATCGCTGTCGGCCTCTCCAGCGTGCTGGGCACGCTGATCCCGCCGCTGATCAAGGGCACGCTCGTCGTGACGCTCTCGAAGACCGGCGGGGACTGGATCATCGCCGGCATCCTCGCCGGCGCGCTCGGCATCGCCGGCGCGGGCTGGGCGGGCCGCCTGAAGGAGCGCGACCTGAGCGCGCAGCAGGCCACCGGCCAGTTCTCGATGCTCAAGGGACTGCTGCTCTCGCTGCTCGCCGGCGTGCTGTCGGCGGTCTACGGCTTCGCGCTCGAGGCGGGCGAGCCGATCGCCGACATCGCCAGCGCGCACGGCGCGGGCGTCTGGCGCGGCAACGTGGTCTACATCTTCTCCAACACCGGCGCGTTCCTGACGACCGCGATCTACTGCCTCTGGCTGCACGCGCGGCACAAGACGCTCGGCGAACTGATCGAGCTGCCCGCAGGTGCTGAGAAAGCCAGCCTGCCGCTGAACTGGGCGATGGCGCTGGTCACCGGCCTATGCTGGTACGGCCAGTTCTTCTTCTACAACCTGGGCCACGTCCGCATGGGCACCTACAAGTTCACGAGCTGGGCGATCCACATGATCATGCTCGTGCTCATCAGCAATCTGGTCGGCATCCTCCTGCGCGAATGGCGCCAGTGTCGCCGCCTGACGCACCGCACCATCGCCGTGGCGTTGACGATCCTCATCGGTGCAGTGCTGCTGCTGACCTACGGCAACTATCTCGGTGGGAAATAATCAAGGAAACCATGAAGACGCACAAGCAGCTCATCGCCGCAGCGCAGGATATCAACAAAGTCATGTCGCTGGACCCGGCCATAGCGCCCACGCTCCCGCTGGCGGAACTCAAGGACAAGCTCGTCGAGGCGGCGGAATTGCTCGAATCAAGCGACAAGGGCAAGTTCAAGGCAAACACGGTTGAGGTGCTCGTGGAACTCAAGGCGCCCGCCGTCAAGTTCCTGCTCGACGCTCCAGCCGGCGTGCGCCGGAAAAAGAAACCAAGCACCACATAGCCAGCGTTGAGAGCGAGCGCTAGGTTGTCGTGCGCGATTGAGCGAATCAAAGTAGTCCTCACGCTCCGCGTGAGGTGATGAACTGGGAACATCTCGCGGAGCGAGATGACTACTGTGGAAGACGCGGCTGGTTGATTTCGGCAGCATCGTGACAGTGTACAGGCAGGTGTTGTTATGAATATGAAAACATGTGGGTTGATGTGGCTCTGTGCGGCGCTCGCCGCGGCGGCGCAGATGCCGGCGGGTTACAACGTGGTGTGGGACACGCCGAGCGCGGACTGCCGCGGGTCGATGCCACTGGGCAATGGCGATATCGGGGTGAATGCGTGGGCGCTGCCCGATGGCTCGCTCCACCTGCTCATCAGCAAGACCGATGCGTGGGATGATAATGCGCGGCTGGTCAAGGTGGGCGAGGTGGTGGTGCGGTTCGCGCCGGGCACGTTCGCGGGGAAATTTCGGCAGGAGCTAGATCTCCAGAGCGGTTCGATAGTCCTCAAATCTTCAATCGGCCCTTCGACAGGCTCAGGGCAGGCAAATCATCAATCTGAAATTCTCCGCCTCTGGGTGGATGCCAACCAACCTGTCATCCACGTCACCACCGAATTGCCGGCGGTGGCGAGCATCGAGCTGTGGCGGACCAACCGCACGGAAATCACGCCGCTCCAGTGCAGCGACATCATGCTGAACCGCAAGAAGCCGGGACAGAAGGAAGAGGCGATGTTCGTCGAGCCGGACACAGTGCTCCAACTCGGCGGAGATCGCACCCGCTTGCGCTCGGAAGCTATGGCGGGCGCCGTCGGCTGGTATCATCACAACCTCAAGTCCGTCGGCCCGGAGATCACGGCCAAGATCCAGGGCATGACGGGCTATAAACAGGCCGATCCGCTGCTGCACCGTACCTTCGGCGCGGTCATCACCGCTGAAAAAGGCGAACGGCTCGACGTTACGCACCTGAAGTCGTCGCACGGCTTCGATATCACGGTGCTCACGCAGCATCCCGCGACGCCAGAGCAGTGGCTGGCCAGCGTTGATAAACTCGTCAGCGGCGCCGGCGCGCCGGATTTCGGGGCGCACCAGCAATGGTGGGCGGAATTCTGGAGCCGCAGCTGGATCTGCGCGACGAAGAACACCAACGCCGCGCCGACCGAGGCCGAAGGCGTGGTCCCGGTCAACCAGCTGCCGTTCCGCGTTGGCGTGGACCAGCACGGCGGCAGCAAATTCAAAGGCGAGATCCGCAACGTCCAAGTGCCGACGAATTTTAACGGGGTTTTCACGCTGGCGGCGGAGGTCAAGCCGGCCGCCGGCGAGAAGGGCCGCATCTTCGACAAGATCATGCCGGGCGGCAGCGATGGCTTCCTGCTCGATACGCATCCGGGGAACTGTCTGCGGCTGATCTCCGGCGCCACCCAGCTCAACTTCAAGAATGCGCTGCCCGCCGGTCAGTGGGCACGCGTTGTGGCCACGGCCGACGCCACCGGCTGGAAAAATTCCATCAACGGCAAGCAGCTTGTCGATTCGACCACGCCGGCGGTCGCCGACGAGGCGGCGCATGTCAGCCAGATGTACGCGCTACAGCGGTTCATCAACGCCTGCGCCGGGCGCGGCGCGCATCCGATCAAGTACAACGGGTCGCTCTTCACCGTCGCGCCGGACGAGAAGAGCGATCACGACTATCGCCGCTGGGGGCCGGGCTACTGGTGGCAGAACACGCGGCTGCCCTATCTCTCGATGTGCGCGGCGGGCGACACCGAGCTGATGAAGCCGTTGTTCAAGATGTACGCCGAGGAACTCCTGCCGCTGTGCAAGTATCGGACGAAGCTCTACTGCGGCCACGAGGGCGCGTTTTATCCCGAGTGCATCTATTTCTGGGGCGCGATGTTCAGTGAGACCTACGGGTGGACGCCGTTCGAGGAGCGCGCCGACAAATTGCAGGAAAGCCGCTGGCACAAATGGGAATGGGTCGGCGGCCTTGAGCTGTGCTGGTTCATGCTCGACTACTACGACCACACGCTCGACCGCGCGTTCCTTGAAAAAACCGCGCTGCCGTTCTGCCGCGAAATCCTGACCTTCTTCGACCAGCATTACCCGACCGGCGCCGATGGCAAGCTGTCAATGTATCCCAGCCAGGCGTGCGAAACGTGGTGGGAATGCACCAACGCGATGCCGGAGGTCGCCGGCTGCATCGCCGTAAGCGAGCGGTTGCTTGCGCTGCCGGACGCGCCCGCGGGCGAAAAGGTGTTCTGGGGAAAATTCCACGCCAAGCTGCCGGCGCTGCCGCTGCGCGAGATCGCAGGCAAGCAGGCGCTCGCGCCCGCCGAAAAGTTCGGCATGAAGCGCAATTGCGAGAACCCTGAACTCTATGCCGTGTTCCCGTTCCGGCTGATCGCGCTCGGCAAGCCGCATCCCGAGTGGGGCGTCGAGGCGCTGCATCACCGCACCGACAAAGGCGACTTCGGCTGGCGGCAGGACGACCTGTTCATGGCCTACCTCGGCCTGACCGACGAAGCGCGCCGCAGCCTCGTCAACCGCGCCAAGCGGCACGACCCGCGTTCGCGCTTCCCCGCGTTCTGGGGGCCCAATTACGACTGGGTGCCTGACCAGGATCACGGCGGTGTGCTGCTCAAAGGCGTGCAGTCGCTGCTGATGCAGACCGACGGCCGGAAGATCTACCTGCTGCCCGCCTGGCCACGCGACTGGGACTGCGACTTCAAGCTCCACGCGCCGCTGCAAACCGTCGTCGCCGGCAAAATCCGCGACGGCAAGCTCGCCGAGCTGAACGTGACGCCGCCGGAGCGCAAGGCCGACGTGATCCTGCCTGCCGAATGAGGCGGCAATAAGCTGTACGGCGGGCCGTTAGGCAGCATGAGTTCCAGACATTGGAAAACGGAAGGCGTGCTTTTTCCAAGGTTTGGAAAAATGGTGCAAGGACGGAAAGGGACAGTCTGATGAGCATGAAAACTGCCGCGGTTGTCTTGAGCTTGCTGCTCTGTGGCGGCTTGGATGTGCAGTCGGCGGAAAAAGCGCAGCCTGCCGCCAAGCAGCGGAGCGGCGGCGGGAACTATCTCCAGTACGCGCATCCGCCGATCCGCGAGCCGTTCCCCGACCTGCTGAATCTCGGCGTGCCGGCGGAGTTGGAGAAACAGAAGCTGGCCGCGCTCGGCTATGTGGATGTGACCGGCGCACCGTTTGGTGCCGACCCGACGGGCCGGCGCGACTCGACCAAGGCGCTTCAAGCGGCTGTTTTGTTCGCACGCGATCACCAGATGGCCGCCTTCTTTCCTCCGGGCGCCTATCTGCTCTCGGATACGTTGACCTGCGTGCAGCAGCTCTATCAACGGACGAACGGTCGGACCTTCGGCGGCAACCGGTTTCCCGTCATGCTGGTCGGTTCGCGCGCGGGGCCGCAACGTCCGCGCCTGGTGCTGGCGCCGCGCGCCGCCGGTTTCGGCGATCCGGACAAGCCAAAAATCTTTGTGCACTTCTGGTCGCGCGGTTATCTGAACCCGACCACGGCGGACCGCGTCGGCGACGGCCTCCCGCCGGAGGTCGAGCAACCGAACATCGGCATGAACCAGGTGCTTGTGAACCTGGACCTCGTCATCGGCGAGGGCAACGCCGGCGCCATCGCCTTGCGGCATCAGGCCGCGGAAGGGTCGGCCATCGAGGACTGCACGATTGACGCGACGCACGGGCTGACCGGTATCCAGGGCGGCATCGGCTCCGGCGGCAGCAGCGCGGGCGTGACGGTGATCGGCGGCCGCGTGGGGCTGGATTTCACCGGCTACATGTCCGGCACGCAGCCCACGCCGGTGATCACCGGCTTCACCTTGAGCGGCCAGACCGAGGCGGCGATCCGCAGCACAAGCCGGCAGACGCTCGTTGCGGTGGGCTTGAAAATCGTCGCCGACCGCTGCACCGGTCCGCTGATCCAGGTCGGCAAGGGCCTGCAGGCCAATCAAGGCGAACTGACGCTGGTGGATAGCGAGATTGAGTTCAGTGGTACGGCGCTCGCCCAGTCAGAGCGCGTGGTTGTGTCGTCGGACCGCGGTATCTATCTCGACAACGTCTATGTGAAGGGCGCAACGAAGGTCTGTGTTGATCCGGAACAGAAGCAAGAGCTCACCGGGAATCCGCAGGGCTGGTTGCACGTGCGGCAATTCGCGGCGCCCAGCAGCCCGCGCGAAAATCAGGGCCACACCTATCGCTACCCGGTCTATACGGATGGTCATTCGGTCGAGATGGTGCGCACCGTCACGCCCGGCTGCGCACCGCCCTCCGGCCTGCAGGCGCAGCATTTGTGGTCGTCGCAGTTCCCCAGTTTCGAGTCGCGCGGCGCGGCCAACGTGAAGGACGCGCCCTACAACGCCAAGGGCGATGGCTGCACCGATGATACCGCCGCGCTCCAGCGCGCCGTGGACGAGCACGACATCGTGTTCCTGCCCAAGGGCTGCTATCTGCTCTCGCGTACGCTCGAGCTGAAACCGCAGACGAAACTCATGGGTGTTGGGCAAACGATTTCGCTGCTGGTGCCGGCGGCGTCAGGCGCTTTCGCCGACGCGGCGCATCCTGTCCCGCTGGTGCGCACGTCCGACGCCGCGGAGGCTGGGACCGTGCTGGCCTTTCTCGGGTTGTACAATCCATCGAACGTGATGGGTGCGCAGTCGTTGCATTGGCGCAGCGGTGGACGCTCGGTCTTTCGCAGCGTGGAAATCCACGGCCGGTCGGCCGTGACGCCTGCGCCTGTGATCATCAGCGGCCACGGCGGGGGCCACTGGTACAACTTCCGCGACGCCGCCGCCCGGCCGCTGATCGAGAACACGCCGGGGCCGTTGCGCTTCTACCAGTACAGCGTGCAGCAGGTGACGAGTGAATTGCGCGGCGCGCAGCACGTCAGCTTCTTCGGCACCAAATATGAGGGCAACAAGCCCATGCTGGCCATCAGCGACTGTGACCACATCCGCCTATTCGGCCATGGCGGCAACGCCAAGGGCGCTGCCGGCGCCTCGTTGTTCGTCTTCGAGCGGACGCCGAATTTCCTCTTCGCCAACGGCGTGGACGGACCGACGAAGATCGGCAGCAAGAGTTTGAGCCATCGGGAGGGCAGTACCGATCCACGCGAGTGGCACATGCTGATCGAACGCCGGTCGGGCGGCGACGAATTCAAGCTGCCGCCGCTGGAGCGGCCGGTGCTCTGCCAGCGCGGTTCACCGGATGAATGAAAAGGAGAGTGCCATGCAACGCTACGGATCCGTCATCGCCGTCAAAGCCGAAAAGCTCGCAGAGTACAAACGCCTGCACGCGGCCGTCTGGCCCGGCGTGTTGCGGATGATCAAACAGTGCCATATCCGCAACTACTCGATTTACCTGAGAAAAATGCCGGACGGGCAGTTCTACCTCTTCAGCTACTTCGAATACGTCGGCGCTGACTTCCCCGGCGACATGGCGCAGATGGCCGCCGACGCCGAGACGCAGCGCTGGTGGGCGGTCTGCAAGCCGTGCCAAGAGCCGCTGCCCGACCGCGCGGAGGGCGAGTGGTGGGCCGCCGCCGAGGAAGTGTTCCACTGCGATTGATTTGAACATCGAACAGCGAACATCCAACCCGGCTTCGCCCAGCGACTGCGCCGGGGCAAGCATCGAACCCGGCTTCACCCGGAGGCTGCGCCGGGGTAAGCATCGAAGTCCGGAAGGGGGATGAGTCGGTTGCATGCGACACGTGCCCAAGCCACCAGGCTGTCTCTGCATGGACGGGTTTCGAGCCCTGCGAGTCCCGCCGGAAACGGCATCCTCGCTGTGCGCGGGCTCGGCGCGAGCATGGCTCCTATAAGTGGCTTGACTTGGTTGGGCGGCGCGAGAAAATGCCCGCAGGGTTGTTCAGTGCCCGCGTGCGGTCGAGGAACAACATGCTGCCATTGACCACGCCCAGGCGCTTTCTTGTTCTGGCTGGGTCAATTGAACTCATAGGGAGGTTTCAGATGAACTGCCGTCGATGCGCTATGATCGTGGGAATCCTACTGTTCTTCGTCTCGGTTGCCGCATGGGCAGGGCGGGAGGAGGACAATGCGCTGTTCTCCGCCGTGAACCAAGGCGACCGGGCGGCGGCAGAAAAAGCCCTGAAGGCCGGGGCCAGCCCGGAGGCTCGGCTGATGAACGGCGATACGCCGCTGAAAATCGCCGAGCGCAAGGGGTTCGCCGACCTCGTGCAGCTCCTGGGCGGCGGCGCCACCCCTTCGACCCCCGCAACCACCTCGGCTCCCGCGCCTGCCCCCGAACCCGCCGTGCCCGCTCCGTCGTCCATGAAACCGGTCGAACCGGTGGCTGCGCCAGCGCCAAAGGAACCGGCAGCCGCGCCGGCTCCGCAAGCACCGGCGGTTGCGCCAGCGCCGCCAGCCTCTCCGCCTGCTGCGAAACTGCAGCGGCCTGCCGGCGTTGCCGTGCCCGGGCTCCAGCCGCTGCTGGCCTCCAAGGCCCTCGCCGGCGAATACAACGGCATTGTGGTGGACTTCCTCGTGGAAGAGGGGCAGGGCATGATCTCTGCGGAACAGCGCCGGCAGGCGCTGGACCAGCTCGTGACTTCGCTCAAGGAGAAGGCCCACGTGACGAAGGACGAGCAGCTCACGATGTCGCTCGGTGTGCTGACCGGCATCGGCATGGGTGCGGCCCGCGACGACATCGTCTCGGACGCCGGCTCCGACGTCGAAAGCTCATATGCCAAGGATTGGGATGACTGGATCGGGGCGGCCTTCCAGCTGGTCCACGCGGGCTACAAACAGGAGGCCGCCGATTTCTTCGAGTTCGGGATGAAGCACATTCCGTATCCCGAGATGCAGGCCCGGTGCGTCAAGGGCCTGGCCGCAGCGCGGCCGGACAGCGCCTATGCTTTCCTGATGGCGGCGCTGAAGGATCCGGACGAGGAGAAGGTCAATGTGGCCCTGCGCCTGCTGGGCTGGCTGGCTTCCGACAAGGAGCTGCCCAAGGACAAGCACGACGCGATTATCGAAAAGCTGAGCGAGTACTCGCAGGGCATCTTGCATGCGAATGCCTTCCGGAGCGCGATCTACGGGCTCGACGTAGCCGGCGACCCGCGCGCCGTCCCCGCGCTGAGCCGCTTCAAGAAGGGGTTCGGCATCAGTTCGGAGGACAAGCGCGCCGCCCTGCGCAGCCTGCTGCTCACCTACAAGGACACGGACGTCATCGACATCCTGAAAGGCATGACCAAGGGCGGCCTCATGACGCTCAACAGCCCGTGGGACAATTTCTACGCTGGGAGCCTGCTGGTCGAGGCGGGTGACGAGACTGGCTTCGCGTGGTCGCAGAAGCAGCTCGAGCAGGTGCGCAAGAGCTTCCTGTCCTCCGACAAGGATCCGGAATTGCGCCCGGACATCGTGCGCGTCCTGGTGAAGCACGGTGGCGCGCGCGGCGGCAAGGTGCTGGCCGCGACCGTCGACCTCTACCGCGACGACCAGTGGCTCAAGACCTGGATCGCCATCGGCATGCTCGAGCTGGGCGACAAGGCGAAGATTGACCTTGTGAAGAAGAGCCTCGAGAACCCCGAGTGGGATTACACCTCGGTCCGCATCGTCGAAGCGCTGGCAAAGCACGGCGACTACTCCGGCCTGCCGGTCCTGCAGGAACTGATCTGCAAGCGGCCCCCGAAACGCAGCGCGGGGCTGCAACTGCTCAGCGCACTCGCGGGGCAGAAGGACACCACGAAGGACGAGAACCGGCGGCTGGCCGACCTGCGCATCCAGATCGCCAAGGCGCTGGCGCGGATCGGCAGGGCGGAAGGCGTCCCCTTGCTCCAGTTGTTGCTGAAGGATGAAAACAAATACGTGCGGTCCACCGCGGCCATCGCGCTGACGGAACTGAAGATACCGGAGGCGCTGGACGGTTTGGCCCAGGCTGTCGGTACGGACTACGGCGCCGTGGGCGGACGCTCCAGGAATCCCGAAGTCCGGGCCCACGTCGTGCGCTTGGCCGCGATGCGCTTCCCGGCCGATCCGCGTACGGCCACGCTCCTCAGCGCCGCTGCCGGTTCGCCCCATCCGTCGGTGCGCTTCCTGGCGCTGGCGCTGGGGGCGAAGGTCCCCTGAGCCGCCGCCAGACCGCGTCTTGGGCGAATGCCGGTCTTGCATTGCGATTGATTCCGGTACAGCCGGGATCACCGATCCCGGCTACAGGTGCGGAGGAGGCTCCGTTGAAACGGCGGGCAAGCCCGACCCTGAGAGCGCTGGACTGGAGGTGCACATTTGCTGTCGCGATGAGGCCTCTCATGGAAGCCGCGCCTTGCCGTTTGCTGCGCGATTGTTCTGCAACCGGCATTGACTTTGCAGGGCGGCTCGTGAAAATGCGCGCGTGATTTTTCAAGGTCATCGTCTGGCGGAAAAGCGACGCTCCTGCGGCGGGCACGCCCCGGCAGGGTCGTCTACATTTTCAAGCGGCGTTCACGTCCACCCACACACCCGAGCCGCTGCGGTCGGGAAAGGTTGAGCATGGCAAACAATATTCTTATCAGGTCGCTCCTGCATCCCGCCCAGGCGGTGAAGAGCTTGGTGGCCATCCTGGAGCAGATCGGCACCCGGCAGACGCAGCTCGAGGCCCGCATCGAGCTGCTGTCGAAAAATATCGAGAAACTGCACGAGGCGCAGATGGCCCGGTCGCTGGACGTCATGCTGAAGCTTGAACAGCTGGCACCCTCGGGCAAGGACTTCGCCGGCCGGCTCGAGACCCGGCATCCCGTGGCCGTATATTCCGACGACCACAAGTTCCCGCGCGGCACGGCGAATGACAACACCCGCTCCCTGCGTTTCGTCCGGAAAGTCGAAGAAGCGCTGGGGCCGAACCTGAAGGTCATGGACCTGGGCTGCAGCGGGGGCGGCCTCGTATTGAACTTCATCCAGCGGGGGCATTTTGCCATGGGGTTGGAAGGCAGCGATTACTCGCTCAAGAACCAGCGGGCCGAGTGGGCGCTCTTGCGGAAAAATCTGATGACGTGCGATATCACGAAGCCGTTCGCGCTCCTGGATGAGCACGGCCAGCCCCTGCAGTTCGATCTGATTACAGCCTGGGAAGTGCTGGAGCACATCCAGGTCGCTGATCTCGCCGTGCTGCTGGCCAATATTGCCAAGCATCTCGCCCCGCAGGGCCGCTTTATGGCCTCGGTGGCCACGTTCCCCGACAAGGATCCCGCTACCGGGGCCATCTGGCATGTGACGTTGGAGACCCGCGAGTGGTGGTGGGAGTTCTTCAGGAAGAACGGATTTCTGGTCGATGAGGGAATGAAATTCGAAGCGCGCGACTTTCCGCGGGGAGGCGGGCAGCCCGGGGATTGGGATGCCCTCGCCCAGCCGCACATGGGCTTCCATGTGATCGTCAAGAGGGCCTAGGCCCCATTGCCGGGACACGCTCCCGCCGGTGCGGTTTGCGCCTGACTGTCGCCCAATGAGCCCGATGCACACGTTGGAATTCCAGCACTACGCCGCCCTGTTTCTGGCCGCGCTGGTCGCCGGCTTTGTGGATGCCATCGCCGGCGGCGGCGGGATCATCACCCTGCCGGCCCTGATGGCCGTCGGGCTGCCGCCGCACCTGGTGCTCGGCACCAACAAACTGCAGGCCTGTTTCGGCAGCGCGATGGCGACCTGGCGCTATGCCGGCCGGGGGCTGATGGAAATCCGCAAGATGGGCCTGCTCATCGCCTGCACCGCGTTGGGTGCCGCCGCGGGCACGCTGACGATCCAGCACCTCTCGCAGGAGGTCCTGCGCCACATCATGGTCGTGCTGCTCCTCGTGCTGTTCATCTACACCTGCCTCGCACGCGACTTCGGCGGGGTCCATAAGCCACACCGGATTCCGCACCACGTCTTCGCGGTTCTCTTCGGCCTGCTGCTGGGGTTCTACGACGGCTTCTTCGGCCCCGGCACCGGCACCTTCTGGACCGTCGCCTTCGTAGTTCTGGCAGGGCTTGACCTGCGCCGGGCCACCGGCCACACCAAGGTCGTCAACTTCACCAGCAACCTGGTCGCCTTGGTCTTCTTCCTCGCCGCCGGACAGGTGCTGCTGCTGGTGGGTTTGCTCATGGGCGTCGGCCAGGCGCTCGGCGCGTTCCTCGGCGCGCACCTGGTGCTCCACCGCGGTATCCGTTTCATCCGCGTCTTCTTCCTCGGCGTCGTCGCGCTCACGCTCGCCCGCCTGCTCTACACCACCTATCTGCGGTGACGCTGTGTCCCGCCCGGCTATGCGCTATGCGTCATTCCAAGGGCGTGGTGTCCGCATTCGCTCGTAGTGTCACGTTGGCCAGTTGGCCGTGGAACGAGTGGTCGGGGACGGAGAGATATTGGCGGCTGTTGCCGTAGCGGCGGGAGGGCGCGTCGGACGCTCGTCCCACCAGGTGTCCATCCACGTAGACGCACACCTGCCGCTCATGGAGGGTGACAGAATGTGCGAAGCATATACGCGGCAGGCGCTGGCCAACTCAGGTGCGGAACTCCCCTGACACCCGGAAACGGTTCACGCCGGCTTGAGCCAGGCGTGCTCGCGGGCGGCGCGGTAAAGGGTTTCCATCGCGCCGACGCGGGCGGCGGCCTCGCGCGCGGGAACGGCGCCCGGGCCGGCCTTGCCGGCGACGGCTTCGAGGAACTGGTCGAGCGGGCTGGGGAGGCTCTCCGGCAGTTTCTTCCAGGCGCGCATGCCGTCGGCACCCTCGACCTTGGCGCTCTTGAAGAAGAGTTGGCCGCGGTAGATCATCGCGTGGCCCTCGGTGCCGCTGATCAGCGTGGTCACCGGGTTCTCCACATCCACCCAGCCGGCGGCGAAACTCGCGGTGACGCCGTTCTTGAAGCGCAGCATCGCCTCGCCGGATTCGTCGCAGTCGGTGCCGTATTTGCCGCTCACGCCCTTGATGTCGGCGGTGACCGACTCCAGGTCGCCGAAGAACCACATCAGCAAATCAAGGACATGCGTGCCGAGGTCGCCAAAGCCGCCGCCGCCGGATTGCTTGACGTCGGCCATCCAGCGGAACTCGCCGTCGAAGATCCCGGCCAGCGCGCCGTCGTGGCAGTTGGAGCAGCGGGCGCGGGTGATCTTGCCGAAGCTGCCCTTGGCGATCTGGTCCTTGAGGAAGCGGTGTGCGCCGATGCCGCGCTGGTAGTAGCCGGTAGTGAACCAGACGCCTGACTTCTCGATGGCGTCGGCCATCGTGCGCGCGTCGGTGGTGGCGATGCCGAGCGGCTTCTCGACAAACATCGGCTTCTTCGCCGCAGCGACCAAGGGGACGAGTTCAGCGTGCCGGAAGGTCTCGGAGCAGATGATGACGCCGGCGATTTCACTGTCGCCCAGGATATCGCCGAGGTTCTTGACGACCTGCGAGCCGCAGATCTCCGCGCGCTTGGCGGCGCGCTGCGCGTCGGGGTCCCAGACGCTCTTTAGCTTCAGGCCCGGCGTGGACTTGATGTGCTCGAGGTAACCCGGCGCGTGGATGTGCGCGCCACCGACGAGCGCGATAGAGACCACCGGCGCCGCCGCTTGCGCGAAGGCTTCCGGCATCACCGCCGCGCCGGCCGTAGCCACTGCCAGTGTCCGCACAAAATCTCTCCTCGTGAAAGCGCCCGCCCCGGTTTCTGTCGTTTGCATAGGTTCTCCTGTGAAAGCAACGCCATGCTGTCGTCCGTTTGCATGGCACGAAAACAGCGGCAGCGTACCCGCTGCCGCGGCAGATGCCAATCCCATCGTTGCGTGATCCGCCGCGGCCGTAGGGTTCAGGTTTTAGTCTGAATCATCGCCCCGGTTCCGCTGTACCCAAAACGTTGCTGGCGAATAATTCGTCGGCAAGTTGTTTGTAGCCGCAGGCGAGCGGGTGGCTCGCGTCGGCATAGGCCTCGCTCGGCAGCAAGGCCGGCGCGATGCAGGCGATGTGGTCGCCGCGCAGTGACGCGATCACCCCGGCTTTGAGTTGGGCGAAACGCTCGCGGCTGCCGGCGGTGAGCATATGCTCATTGAAGGGTGCCAGCAGAACGATGACCCTATTTTCGCGCCGCTGGAGGATGTCGACGGCTCGGCGGAACGAGCGCCATTGGAAAGAGTAGTCCAGCGCCACCCAAGGGAAATCCTGCGGCGCGATGCCTTGTTGCGTCCACGGCTCGGCCTTGTGGCGCAGTTTGCCGCCGGTGGCCGGCAGCGTCAGCGTGATCGCCTGCAGCGGATTGGCATACGGATGCTCCAGCGTCCATTCGGGGATCGTCGAACGCCCGAAATAAACCTGCTGCACATGCCGCGTCCAGGCGTTGAAGGCGCTGTTGCGGTCCACCACGTTGCCAAGCCGCGTTGAAACGTCGGCCCGGTAGCACGGGATGTGCGGGTAAAATTGCGGCACCAGGGCCGGGTGGTTGAAATCGAATTCCTTCTGCTCCTGCAGATCGTGCTGCGGCGAACTCATCCAGAGCAGGTTGCACTCAAGCAGGATGGTTTTGCCACGGAGGCCGGACGCGAAATGCTCGACGAGCCCCGCGAGCGCGGCGGGATGTGCGCCGTCGAGCCCGAGATTGGCGAACCGCTCGCGGCCGGCGCGCTCGTTGAGGTAGTGCGTCAGCGTCTGTTCGCGCTTGACGTATTGCCCCCACACGACGGAGTCGCCGACGACCAGCACGTCGCTCTGCGCGGTCGCGGCGCGCGTGCAGCGCTCGTAGAGCCAGTAGTCGTTGCTCAGCTCGAAGGGCATCCGGTAATCGGCGGCGAACGAAAGCTGTTCCAGCCGCGGCCAGAGCGCGGGCACGGCCATGCCCAGCACCACGGCCAGCGCCGCGAGGGCCAGCCATTGGCGCGCGGAAAGCTGCAGCGTGTTAGAGGCGTCGTGCGCGCGGATGCCGCGCGTCGTCTCCGGTCGCCCCTTGTCGAATGTCAGCTGTTCCTTCATGGCTAAAACTGAAAGTAGATGAACGCCTGCGAGCCGCGCTGGGCGATGACGGCGATGTAGGCCAGCATCGCCGCGGCCAGGCCGAAGCGCACCGGCGCCAGCGCCAGGACGTTGCGCAGGCGCGCTTCGTCGGCGAAGGCGAGCTGGTAAATCCAGACGGAAAGGATCAGGACGCCCATCAGCAGAGGAAATTGCGGGTCCGTCCAGCCCGCCGTGCAGATGCGCGTCACGATGGTCCACGCGTCGGGCAGCGTTGGCGCGCGGAAGAAGATCCACGCGAAGGACACGAAGGCGAAGACGCCCAGCTGCTTGGCGAGCTTCGGCACGCGGTCGCGGTACCAGGGGGCTTCCTCGAGCTCGCGGGTGACGACTCGGCCGATGGCGTGCAGCGCGCCCCAGATGACGAACGTCCACGCCGCGCCGTGCCACACGCCGGACAGCACCATGGTCAGCAACATGTTGCGGTAGGTCAGCCATTTGCCGTGCCGGTTGCCGCCGAGCGGGAAGTAGACGTAGTCCTTGAACCAGGTCGAAAGGCTGATGTGCCAGCGCGCCCAGAAATCGCCGAGGCCGGTCGCGGCGTACGGGTTGTTGAAGTTCAGCATCAGGCGGAAGCCCATCATCATCGCGAGGCCGCGCGCCATGTCGGTGTAGCCGCTGAAATCGAAATAGATCTGCCAGCCGAAGGCGACGGTCGCGAGGATCAGCGCGGGCGCGCCGGCCGTGTCGGGCGCGCCATACACCTTGTCCACGTACAGCGCGAGGTAGTCGGCCAGCGCAACCTTTTTGAAGAAGCCGACGAGGAAATGTGACAGCCCCTCGGTGACGTCGGCGCGCGTGATCTGCGGCGCGCGCTGCAGTTGCGGCAACAGGTTTCGTGCGCGCTCGATCGGGCCCGCGACGAGCTGCGGGAAGAACGAGACGAAGCATAGGAAGCGGACGAAGCTGCGCTCGGTTTCCACCGTGCCGCGATACGCGTCGATCGTGTAGCTCATGGACTGGAAGGTGTGGAACGAAATGCCGATGGGCAGCAGCACGTGCACGAACAGGCTGCTGTCCGGCAGGCCCAGCGCGTGCAGCATCGCATTCGGATAGGTGACCGGGTCGGGCAGGAGGAACGTCGTGCCGAGATGCTTGAATAGCGCATTCAGGTTGTCGGTGAAGAAATAGGCGTATTTGAAGAAGCCGAGGAAGCCGAAATTGCTGACGAGGCTCGTGACCAGCCAGGCCTTTTTCGCACGCCGGGTCTGGCTGCGCTCCATGAGCAGCACCATCCAGAAATCGATTGCCGACGTGCCGAACAGCAACAGCAGGTAATACGGGTTCCACCAGCCGTAGAAAAAGTACGAGGCCAGCATCAGCCACAGGTTCATCGCCTTGTTGTGTTTCCGCAGCGGCAGATACACCGCGTAAACCACCGCGAAGAAAAAGAAAAATATCCAGGTATGGAAGAGCATGGCTAAGCCGCTTCGCGAAAAACCGGAACCCGAAGCCCGAAATCCGAACTAATTCCGACATTACCATTCATTGGAGGTTTTATTGTTTTGCTGCGGTGAATTTGTAGAGCAGAACGCCGTGCCCCGGAATAACCAGCGGCAGGGAATCCTTCGCCGTATTCACCGTGGCTACGTTCTGCTGCCTCCACAGATCACGGACAATTTGTTTACCGGACAGGTGCAGTTTGGTGAAAGCGGTGAATTCCAATTTCACCGGTTCTGTGCCGAGGTTGAAGAAGGCGACCGCGCGTCCGCCATCGGCCAGTTCCTTTTCATACACGCGCAGATCGGCGACCCGGTCGCCAATCTCGCTGACCTTGATCACGCACGTCGCCTGTTTGCCGAGTTCGTCCTGATCAACGGCCAGCACCTCGTCATTCGCCAAGAGATTCAAGGTAAACGCATCCAACTTGGTCATGTCGCAGCCGATCAGCAAGGGTGCGGCGAGCATGCACCAGAGGCTGATGTGCGTGTATTGCTCATCCGCGCTGAGACTTGTCGGATGTGGTTTGCCCCAGCCAACCCAGCCGACGATGAGCATGTCGGGGTCAGTCCAGTTGCCCGGCTTGGCGTACGGTGCGGCCTTGTCTTGATAGAAGCCGATCTCCTTGATGCTGCGCCATGAGTCATTGACATCACCGGTAGTGCGCCAGCAACTGCCCTTGACTGCACCTCCCCATTTCCATACGTCGCTTGCACCGTATTGGCAGAGGCTGAAAACGATATCGCGCTTCTGGTCGCGCAGAAGGCCTCCCATCACCTTGAAGGGATATATCGCAAAGTCGTCATTCTTGGAGTTTTTCCGGACCGGGACGTTCAGCGGGTTCGCGGTGGTCCCAGCTGCGATGTCGCCATAGCTGCACCAGTCATACTTCAAATAGTCGAAGCCCCACCTGGCGTAGGTTTGCGCATCCTGTTCCTCGTGCAGCCAGCTCCCGGCGCATCCGCCGCACGTCGTCGGTCCAGGCGAGGAGTATAAACCGATTTTCAGGCCGCGGTCGTGAACGTAATCAGCCAGACCCTTCATGTCGGGGAACCGGGCATTTGAGACGATGAAACCCTTTTCGTCCCGCAACGGCTTCACCAGATCCTGCACGTCCTTGTCAGTCGTCGGGATGTGGTTTTCCCAAAAGTCGTCGATATTGATATAGGTCCAGCCGTGGTTAATGAGGCCGCTCTCGACCATAGCATCCGCCGCACTTTTCACCCTATCGGCGGAAACCATGTGTGCGAAGCAGTTCCAGCTGTTCCACCCCATGGGCGGCGTCAGCGCAAGGGTGTCGCCGCAGACAATGCGGAATTTCTTCTCTGCGTAACCGAGCGAGTTTTTTGCACCGAGCGTGACGATGAATTCACCCTTGGATGGCAGTGTTCCCGTGATGTGGCCGGTCTTTTTGTCCACCTTCAGGCCGTTCGGAAGATTCGCTGCGGAAAACTCCATCGGCCGGTCGCCGGTTGCCGGAATGGTGAATAAGAACGGCGAACCGGGGCGCACACCAAACACATTCGCGCCGTTGATGCGCGGCGTGGGCGGGGCAGCGGGCGTTAAAATATAGGGTGCGACCGGCGCGGGGTCGGGTTCCCGGCCAGTTTTAAAAGTTTTGGCAGCTGTCGTCAGAAATTTCGCGTCGGCCCAGTCGGAGAAGTCGTCATTGTTGCCGTCGTCGGCATCGCCGACTTTCAGCAGTAGCTGCTTGACTCCGGCGACGCTAACTTCGAAAGCCTTTGCCGCCTCGTTGGCGTGCATCACGCCGCTGCGCCAAAGGCGTTTGCCGTCGCCGATAACGAAGAACTCGACGCTTGCCCTGGCCGAGCCGCGCTTGCAGTCATCCACCCCCACCTGGGCGGAAAAGGTCGTGGCCTCGCCGTTCAGATGGATATTCAGAGCGCTCTCCGCGACCGTGCCGACGCCGCGTTCAAATCTTTTCGCGCTGATGGTCAGAGGCTTGCCGTCCTTTGAGTTCTTGGCCGCGCATTTGTTTTTTTGGGCTTTCCCCCAGCCTTGTACGATAGGGGCTAAGCTCAGATCGTCAAGCCAGACGGTTTCGGCGGACACGACGGAGGGGAGCAATCCGCCCAGAAGAAGGATTATGCTGATGTGTTTCATCGGTGTTCTGCTCGTTTTCGTTTGATTCGTCAGTTACAAGCCGGGAAGTCAGGCACTGCGATTTTCCAATGGTTGGAAATTATTGCCGCGGAGTTTACCAAACAGTGGAAAGCTCATTTGGCGTCCGCCTTTCGAACGCAGCGGAACCCAATGGCGTCGCGGTGCAGGCAGGCGTCGGAGAAGCCGGGGTTCTCGCCGGCGCGCACGAAGATGCGCGCGGCCTCCGTGCTGGAGTTCCACGCGCCGCCGCGGATGCAATAGAGTTTGCCTGTCGCCGGGCCGCGCGGGTTTTTGTCGGAGCTTTTCGCGTAGGCGTCCGCGGCGTAGCCGTCGTTGCACCATTCCGCCACGTTGCCGTGCATGTCGAACAGGCCCCACGCATTCGGTTTCTTCTGCGCGACGGGATGCGTCTTTTTCTGTGCGTTGCCCGCGAACCACGCATGGGCGGCGAGCTGGCGCGCGTCGCCGCCGAACGCGTATTCCGCCTCGCTGCCGGCGCGCGCGGCATATTCCCATTCCGCCTCCGTCGGCAGACGGTAGCCGTTCTTGCCGAAGTCGCACGCGCCGGTGTCCTCGTCGTAGCACGGCTCCAGCTTCCCGGCCTTCGAGCGCGCGTTGCAGAAGCGCGCCGCCTGCGCCCACGTCACCTGTTCCGCCGGAAGTTTATCGCCCTCGAAATGCGATGGATTGGAAAGCTGCAGCTTGTCGAACTGCCCCTGCGTCACCTCGGTGCGATCCATCCAGAAGGCATCCACGAAAACTTTGTGCGGCGGCCTGGCGTCGTCATCGCCATGGACGCTGCCCATCGTGAACGAGCCCGCGGGGATCAAGGCCATCTCCGCGCCGCCGGCTGTCGCCGTGACGCGGGGCTTGTCCTGATCGGCGGCGAAAGTGGCCGACATGGCGAGCAAAAGAAATGTGATTGTTGGGGCTAATCTCATCGCGCGCTCACCACTTGAACAGCCGGAAGAACCATTCGCATCTGGAAGGCTTGACGTACTGCCAGTCGGGTTCCTTGTTGGAGTTGCCGTCGAAGGTGATCTGCACCCAGCGATTGGTCGCGTGCGCATCCGCGATGCAGGTGTTCCAGCCCGTCGCCTCGACGCCGGGGAATTCGGGCAGCAGTCCCTTGAGGTTTTTCCCCTCGTGTTTCGCGCCGCGGCTGAAGGCGATGTAGCGCGCCTCCGGCGACCAGTCGCAGTGATAGGTTTCCATGGGCTTCTTGCTTTCGATGGTGTTGCGGCGGTTCCTGACCTTCGGCGGCGGGGCGGAAAGGTCGAGATCGGCGATGCCGACATCAAAATCGCCGTTGCCCCATGCGATGCGTTTGTCGCCGAAGCTCACGTCGGGCCGGCAGCCGCTGCAGTGCAGATCGAAGAGGCCCTCGCCCTGGGCCTCGACCGCGATGATGTTGTGCGAAAAGCCCATGCCGCCATGCACGACGGCGATGAACCATTGGCCGTCGGCCGACCAGTTCAGGCAGTAGAGATGTTTGATTTTCTTGTTCGGATGCTCGCGTGTCTGGCCGCTGGCCAGATCGTAGATAAAAATGCCGCGCGATGCGAAATCGGTGAGCGAATATTTATCGAACTCGCCCTTAAGGTAGGCGATCTGTTTGCTGTCGGCGCGCCAGCATGGGTCGCGCGCATTGTCGGCGATCTTCCGGCGCGCGCTGCCGTCGGCGTTCATCACGTACAGATTCCGCGCCCGCTGGTCGCCCGCACCCTCGTCCACCTCGAAGCAGATCAACGCGCCGTCCGGCGACGCCTTCGGGTAAAGTTCATCAATATCCGGCGTTTTCGACAGATTCTCCGGGTGCGAGCCGTCGGCGTTCATCCGGTACAGCTCCCAGTGCCCGTTGCGTTTGGTCTCGATCAGGATCTTGTGCGGGTAATTTTTCAGTTCCGCCAGCAGGTCCGGCGAGGCGCCCGCGGGCTGCTCCTGTTGCGCCTGAGCGCACAGCGCAACGCATGCCACCAGCGCCAGTCCGCGAAAAGATATGCTCATACCGCTTCTCCGCCCGTCGTTATGTCTGCTGCCGCGTGATTTGCGTGGGATGCTACGTGCGTGAAAATGTGGTGTCAATGGTTTCCGGCCTAGGGTTTGAGCGGCGCGATCTGCACCTGCCGGAGTTCGACGCCGTCGGTGCGGAAGAGCAACTGCTTCACGGTCAGTTCCTGACGATACGAAAGCAGCGTGCGGTGTCCCGCAATTTCGGCGTCGATCAGGGATCCGCCGAACTTCTCGCTGCCCTTGACGCACACGCGGACCGTGAAAGGTTGTTCAACGCCGCTGAGTTGCTCGATGGCGTAATTCCCGGCGTGTTGCGGCGCGCCGCCTTCGCGCAGGGATTTCTGCCGGCCCGCGAAGCTGCTCAAGGAACCCGGCCCGAACTGCGCCCGCAGGGCAGCCAGATCGAGCTGCAGTTCACAGGCGGCCGCCTCGCCGTGCTCGGGCAGGAAGGTGATGCCGAGCTTGCCTTGCTTCGCCACGGAAGGCTGGACGGTGAAGGTCAGCATGAAGGTTTTGCTGCCGGTCGCGTAGGCTTTTGAACCCGAAAGATTCGTCGCGAGGGCCTTGGGCGTGTCGGTCCCCGGCGTCACTTCCGGCATCCACTTCGAGCCGATGCGGCCGTCGGGGGACTGCACCAGTTCGCGGATGACCAGCGGGCCGCCCCAGCCGCGGATGGGAAGCCACGCCGCCATCAGGAAGCGGCCGCCCGGGAGCTCGGTGATCGCGGGCACGTTCGAGCCGTCGTAGAAATCGAGCCCCTGGCGGACTTGATCGGCATATGCGGAGTCCGGCGCGCCTGAGGGTTTCGACCACAATCCGGTGAAGCCGCCGATGATGTAATCGAAGCTCCCCCAGCGGAAGATGAAGGTGCAATCGCCGCCGGGCGGAAACCCTTCGTGAATGCAGTGCCAGCCGCTGTCGATCGAATCGGATTCCCAAATGCCTTTGGCGCCCGCGTTCGCGAGCATCCGCAGCTTGCCGCTGGGGTCGGTGTAGACACTCGGGTTCTGGCAGGGATGAAACATCACGCCTGTCTTTTTGAAGTGCGCGACGCCGTCGGCGCTGACGGCGTAGGTCGAGCCGGCGGGCACGCCGGGTGTCGTGTCACGTCTGAAATCGCCGGTGCGGCCCTTCTTTTTCAGATAATCCCATTGCGCGGGCCAGGTGGTCTGGTCTTGGGGGTAAAGGCGCCCGGTGTGCAGGCCGTAGCTGATGCAAAACTTGCTGTTGAAGACAAACGGTGTGCCCGTGCCGATGCATTCCCATTGTTCGTCGAGCGGCGTCGCGGCCTCGTGCTCGGTCCACGTCTTGAAGTCGGTGGTCGAGAGGTGCTCGAAGTAGTGCGCCCCCTTGCCGAACTTGCTCTGGTGGTGACGGCGGTCATACAGGTAGAAAATGTGATAGCGGCCTTGTTGGAAAAACGTCACGACATCGCCGACCCAGCTGTTGTGTCCGGGCGGCGTCCAGTATTGAACGGGCGCGGAGCTGCTTTTCTGCGCCTCTTGTACCGGCTGGATCGCGGGGGCATAGAGCGCCGCCTGCTTGATGAACCCGCCCTCCAGCTTCCACGTGTTTTTCTCCGCCCAGCGCGGATAGCCAAACGGGAAATCGTTGTCGAGCAAGGCGCCGTCCACATACAGGGTCCAGCGCACGCCGGAAAAGTTGAGGACCACCTCGTGTTCGTCCGCGGGCTGCTTGAGCATGGCGAGCGGGATGCCGATGGTCATGTGCTGCCAGTCGGGATGCCCGGCTGAATGCAGTTGGAGGGTCGCTTCCAGCACCGGCACGGTGCCGTCGGGGAGTTTGAACGCAGGATAATTTTGACGTTTGCGGTCCTGCGGAGCGTGCTGGCGCAGCCGGACGTCGAGCACCTGCGGGATGGCGAGGATGGTTTGCTCTCCAGTGAAGGCTTTCAGGTCCACCGTGAATTTGAGGGTGAACCCGTTGGTGTTATCCGCGGGTGCCGGGAACTCAGCCTGCGGGGCCTGTGCGGTAAGCGTGCTCTGCGCGGGTTGCGCGGCGTTGAAGAGCCATAGCAGGGTCAATAATTCAATCATAGGTTCGCCTCCGGCGGTTGCATGCGGCTACCTCTTCCAAGGCTTGGCTATTGCGCAAGCATGGGTGGAGTGCCTGGCGAGAAGCTGCGCGCCCGCTCCATGGTTGTTATGCGAAAAGAACGAGATGCTCCGCGCCTTCGCCAGCTGGGAGCGGCGGCATTCCTGCCGCTGCAGATGAGCCGTTGGGTGTAGCGCTGCACCCGGGTCTGCAGCCACGGCGCGACGGTGACACTATGCGGGGCGGTGAGGACACCGCCCCGCATAGCTAGTGTAGTGTCTCTTATATAACTAGACACGCGACCGCTGGGCTGCTATGGTCATCGGCATGACGACGAAAACACTTGAGAAGGCTCTGACTGCCGACGATTTAACCCAACTGGAGC
>CAITZM010000159.1 GCA_903896925.1 uncultured Lentisphaerota bacterium
TCGCCCTCCCCGCCCAACAGCGCGCAACGGGAGGGCGAGCGTACTCGCGAGCCATGCACCCGCGCAGACACTAGTTGGGAACGGCGACATTCCCGGGTTCGTCCAAGCACTGCGCCGGGGCAAGCCTGCCGCCGCAGAGGGGCGATCAAGCGTAGGCGTTGCACACTCATCTATGATCACGGCATGGCGGCTCCACCATGCAGGGCGGTGAGGACACCGCCCCTCCCAGCTAGTCAGACCGCAGACGCAGAACCCCTGTGCTGTGGGCGGGGCTTCCAGCCCCGCGAACCACACCAGCACGCAGCCGCTTGGCCGGCTGGCCCCGGCGTAGCGCCGCACGAAGCCGGGGAAGCCCCCCCCCCCCACAACTGAACCGAAATGAAACCATATGAAGAACATCACACTCCCAACTCTCACCGCGCTGCTGCTGGCCTCGCTGGCGACCGCGCACGCGGCGACGTGGCATGTGGCCACGAACGGCAATGACAAGGGCGAAGGCTGCAGGCCGGAGCCGTTCCGTACGATACAGCACGCGGCCGAGGTCGCACAGCCGGGCGATGTGATCACCGTCCATGCAGGCGTCTATCGCGAGCGGATCAATCCGCCGCGCGGCGGCGCGTCCGAGGCCGTGCGCATCACCTATCAGGCCACGCCCGGCGAGTTGGTCGAGATCAAAGGCTCGGAGGTCGTAAAGCACTGGACAAAGGTCGAGGGCGACGCCTGGAAAGCGACATTGCCGAATTCCTTCTTCGGAACTTTCAATCCTTTCAATGACTTGATCCGCGGCGACTGGTTTAACGCGAAGGGCCGTGAGCATCACACCGGCGCGGTCTATCTCAACGGCGACTGGTTGATCGAGGCCGCGACGCTCGACGAGGTGCTGGGCAAGGTCACCAGCAAGCCGCCAGCGAAGTCAGCGAAGAAGGAATACATCATCAACCTGACGTGGCTGCGGCCCGGGGAGGGCGCGGAGAAATTTTCCTTCACCGGCATGACGGGCAATCACGAACTGAAGAAAGCGCCGTGCTCCGAGGGCGGCGAGTGCGTCGGCTGGATCGAGCCCGGCGACTGGATCCGCTGCGAGCGCGTCGAGTTCAAGCAGCCCACCGAACACATCGAACTGCGCGCCTCGTGCGCCGCGGCCGGTGCGGTCATCGAGGTGCGCCGCGACTCCCCCACCGGTGAACTGCTCGGCAACTATACGCTGGCCAACAGCGGCGGCTGGCAGTCGTGGGTTACGTGCAAGGTGCGCGTCAAACCGTTGAGCGGCGTGCAGTCGCTGTGTTTCGTCTTCAACCGGCCCGGCCCGGCCGCGCCCTCGGCGCCGCTGTGGTTCGCGCAGGTGGACAAAGAAAACACAACGATCTGGGCGCAATTCAAGGGTGTTAACCCGAACGAAGAATTGGTCGAGGTCAACGCGCGCCAGACGGTTTTCTATCCCGACCAGCCGGGCCGGAATTTCATCACGGTGCGCGGCTTCACCCTGCGCCACGCGGCGACTCCGTGGGCGCCGCCGACCGCCGAGCAGCCGGGCCTGATCGGTACGCACTGGAGCAAGGGCTGGATCATCGAGAACAACACCATCAGCCACTCGATCTGCTCCGGCGTCGCGCTCGGCAAGCACGGCGATCAGTTCGATAACACCTCGGCGAATTCCGCCGAGGGTTATGTGAAGACCATCGAGCGCGCCCACGCCCACGCCATCCCGTGGACGAAGGAAAACATCGGTCATCACATCGTCCGCAACAACACGATCTCGCACTGCGAGCAGACGGGCATCGTCGGCAGCCTCGGCTGCGCCTTCAGCACCGTCACCGGCAACGTGATCCACGACATCCACATCCGGCGGCTCTTCACCGGCGCGGAGATGGCGGGCATCAAGTTCCACGGCGCGATTGATGTCACCATCGCCGGCAATCACATCTATCGCTGCGGCGATGTCGCTGGCATCTGGCTCGACTGGATGGCGCAAGGCGCGCAGGTCACCGGCAATCTGCTGCATGACAACCGGCCGCGCGATATATTCTGCGAAATGCAACATGGCCCGCTGCTCATCGCCAACAATCTGTTTTTATCAACAACTCACCCAGTGTTGATCAACGCCAAAGGTCTGGCCATCGTCCACAATCTTCTCATCCGCCCGTTTGAAATCATCGCTTACGACGCACGTCAGACGCCGTTCCACAAACCGCACTCCACCGCGATCGCTGGGTTATCTGACGCGCCCGGTGGTGATCATCGCTTCTACAACAACCTCATCGCGGGCCCATGTCAGCTGTCGGCGTTCGACAACGCGAAGCTGCCTTGCGTCGGCGCCGGCAACGTCCTCGTCAAAGGCGCCCAGCCGGCGGCGTTCGAGCGCGACGCGCTGGTTAAAGCTGACTTCGATCTTGCCGTCAGTTTGGAGGAAAAATCCGACGGCTGGTATCTCGCCATTGTGCAAGACCCGCGATGGGGTGATGAGGCCAAGCGCAGCCCGGTGACGACCGAGTTGCTCGGCAAAGCGAAAGTGTCCGGTTGCGCCTACGAATGTAGCGACGGTTCGCCGCTGAAACTCGACAGCGACTACTTCGACACGAAACGCAACAACAGCAACCCATTCCCCGGTCCGTTTGCGAACGCCGCCAAAGGAACCCAGACTCTGAAGGTCTGGCCAAAACAATGAATCTACGCAGAACACTCGCAGCCATCATCACCTTGGTTTTTGTGATGCGCGCTGACGCGGAGAACGCGCATTACGCGGTCAATCGGGCACCATTGAAGCAGACGGCGTATGTTCATTTGCCACTGGGGACAGTGAAAGCGCGGGGCTGGCTCAAGGATCAACTCCGGCTGCAAGCCGACGGCGTGACCAGCTATCTGTGGAGCGCTTTCTTCTCGCCCGCGGAAGATTCCAACCCTGCCTATCATCAAGAAGGAGTTGTGGCTCTGGCGCTGGCCTTGGGAGATGATCCGCGTCTGAACGCGCTTGCCAAAGGTTACGTGGACCGGCGGCTAACGCTGGAACCGCGGCACGTCAAGTGGCCGCTGACTTTCGGCAATGCCTGCATCATGCAATTCATGGCCGAATATCAGGAAGCCACCGGCGACGCGCGCATCGTGCCGTGGATGCGGGAGTGGTATCGGCGCGCGGGTTCATTCGTGCCGGAAGAACATTATTGGGAACACCAAGGTAGCCATGAGCATTTGGTGCCGCTCTATTGGCTCTACAACCGCACCGGTGACCGGCAACTGCTCGACCAAGTCCGGGAAATCGTTGTGCGCACCAAGCCGCAGCCGGAATTGTGGAAGCGCGGCGATTTGAATCACCATCATGATTCCACGCTGCCGGGCCATCGCATCCCCGGCATCGACGATATTGCGTTAGGATTCCTTCAATTCCCCGATTTGAAAACCACCACGCACGGCGTCATGACGTCATGGCGATTGAAGTTTCCGCCGTTGTTTTTCCAGCAACAGCCGGATGACTGTTACCGGCAGGCGTATTATCAGGGCGTGCAACGGCTGGACCGGTGGTTTGGACAAATCGGTGGGCGCTTTGCCGCTCACGAGAATTTTCCGGCACAGGCAACCGGCTACGATCCGCGACATGGCACGGAGTTGTGCAACTCCGTTCAGCTCGCGTATTCGTTGGAGCAGATTTTTGAGATTCTCGGCGATCCCGCCGCGGGTGACCGGCTCGAAGCTCTCGCTTACAACGTTTGGCCGGGTCAAATGTCCGCCGATATGTGGTGCCATCAATACGACACCGAGTCCAATCAGGCGATGGTGAACGTCGCCAACCGGGGCTTCGACAACAGCGCGTGGGCCAGCATCTACGGCCACCAGGCAAACTGGACTTGTTGCGCCGCCTGCAAGCATCAGGCATGGCCGCGGCTCGTCAAGAATCTCTGGCTGGCAACGCACGACAACGGCCTGATCGCGTTCATTTACGCGCCCAACGAAGTCACGGCCAAGGTCGGCGCTGAAGGCCAGTCGGTGACGGTGCTGGAGGAAACCGAGTATCCCTTCGACGGCACAATCCGGTTCACGCTCAAAATGGACCGGCCGGTCGAATTTCCGTTGTCGTTCCGCATCCCGGCTTGGGCGGCAGGAACGGTGGCACATGTGGCTGGCCAAAAACAGGCGGCACGACCCGGCGAGATCCTCGCGCTGCAACGGACCTGGAAAAATGGTGACGTGGTGGAACTTGATTTTCCGATGCGGTTGCGGGTGGAAGAACGTTTCCACGGCGCCGCCGCCATTCAACGCGGCCCGCTTTACTTTGCGCTGCGTATCGGCTGCGATTACCGCGAGTGTCTCTGGCTATCTCCCGCGACATCCGAAGGCCACTTGTTGGCCAAGCCCTGGCGCGAAAAGAGCGGCTTCCCCATCTATGACTGGGAGATTCATCCCGCCACGCCGTGGAACTATGCGCTCAAACTGGACCGTCAACACCCGGAGTCGTCGCTGACGCTCACACGACACCCCATCGGGAAAATGCCGTTCGGCGGCAAAGGCGAGCCGGCGATTATCAAAATTCCCGATGGCGACACCGCGCGGATCGAGCGCGCGCCGTTCAAGGCCGAAGTCAGCCGGGTCTTGCCGCATCCCGCCGAAGCCAACCTGAAGTTTGCGGGCAACCCGTGGCCGATGAAGTACGAAGATCCGAAAAGGGAATTCGGATGGCTGGCACGGCTTTCCCCCGGCGCCGTCAACACTTGGCCAGTCATGCCGGATGCCGACAAACAGTGGGTTGGTTTCGAGCGCATCGTTGTGGAGCAGAACGAACCGATCGTTCTGAAGGCCAGAGCCCGGCAGATTCCAAACTGGACTCTGGTGGATGGCAAAAACCCTGCCGCTGGCAAACTGGTACCTGCCGTCGCGGGGCCGACGCCTCTGTCGCCCGCGGCAAGCAACGAACCGGAAGTGGACGTGGAACTTGTTCCCTACGGCTGCACCCGGTTGCGCATCGCCGAATTTCCAACGTTAACGGAAGCAAAAAACCCATGACTCAAATCAGATTTCTCACTCTCATCGCCTCCGTTACCACCCTGATGCTCATTGCGTTGCCTGTCCGAGCACAAGCTGCCGACGAGATTTGCGAATGGATTTCGGTATCCGCATTTGGCGCGAAAGGCAATGGCACAAACGACGATACCGCCGCCATCCAGAACGCGCTTGATGCCGCAGCCAAGTCGGGCGGTGGAGCCATCGTCGTGCCGCGCGGCACGTTTGTCCTCACCGCGCCGGTCGCAATTGGCGCCAACTGCACTTTGGAAGGAATCGGCGGCGCCTCTGTGCTCAAATGGGGCGGTGGCGTCTGGACGAACACCGAGCACGGCATCCGGATCGGCGTCATGGTCAACATCACCGGCACAGCGAATGTCCACATCGTCAACCTCGTGTTCGACGCTGGCGGCGCGGACCTCCACGTGATTCGGATGGAGAACGGCATCAACACGACACCGCTCGTCATCGAGAACAACCGGTTCCAGAATCTCTCGCGCGCCAGCGCCAGCAATCGATTTTCGCGCAGCCTCGCCATCTCCTTGTCGGGTGGACGGACTTTCACCCGCAACAACTATTGCGATGGCGCGTCGAGCGACACGTTCAACTACAACAACGGCTGGCACCTCGTCGCCGATAACATCATCCTCAACGGCGAGGACGGCGGCATCGCGTTCAATAACGGCGCCCACGGCGTGATCAGCGGCAACTGGCTTTTTAACTGCGACCTCGGCATCGGCATGGGCCATCCCGGCAGCGTCGAGCAGTCGCAGGAAAACTCCACGACCATCACCGGCAACGCTATTGAGCAGTGCATGCTGGGAATCAACATGGGCTGGTTCGGCTACAAGGGGAAAGGCGCTCCGCGCAACTGGACCATCAGCGGTAACGTCTTCAAGAATTCCGCTTGTGGTGACATCAACTATGACGGCCCTGAACGAGGGTTCGCCGCCAATGGTGCTGTCAGCGGCAACACCTCATATCGCGTCGGATCATCGCACCACAAAAACTTCCGGCATACCGAACGAGGCAACACGACCAACGCACGGTTCGCCCGCCTAGTCAACTGCGACAACGTTACGGTCAGCGGTAATACCGTTGTTGACCCGCAAGCGCCCGGTGCACTTCTGACCATCGGCGGCAGCAAGAACATCATTGTCGCAAACAACCTGTTCCGCGCCACCAAGCCAGTCCGACAATTGTCCGCCATCCTCCTCAACAACACCACCGGCTTGATGGTGTCCGGCAACCGAGTGGCCGGTGAGTGTGATTATTTCCTCACAAGCGAATCATCGTCGCCGGTCACCGGACTACACATCAACGACAACGTCGTGGAAAATTGCCGGAGCAACGCCATCTCGATCCACGGCCAACTCGGCAAGTCGGAAATCCTCGACAACCGGTTTTCCCTCGCGAAGGCAACGGCCATTGTCATTATATGTCCGGACATTGCCACAAACGTTGTCATTAAGAACAATCATGACTGAAGAAAGAAACTGCGCCGTTGCAGGCCTGCTCAAGAATCCGAGCGGCGACGAGCACTATTACAATAATCTGTTCACTCAGCGCGCCGATCTATCGGTCTATGACAAGGCGGCGCTGCCGGTGTTCATGAAGGACAATGTTTTCCTCGGCGGCGCGAAACCCTCCAAGCACGAAGCCCGGCCGCACGTCGTGCCGGACCTTGAGCCGGGCCTCGCGCTGACGGAGCAAGCCGACGGCTGGCACCTCGCCCTCGCGCTGGCCCCAGCACAACCGTGCCAGCTCATCACGACCGCCGCGCTCGGCAAGGCCAAGCTCTCCGACCAGCTATATGAAAACACCGACGGCTCGCCGCTGAAAATTGATTACGATTATTTCGGCCAGCCGCGTGATACAACCAACCCGACACCCGGCCCGTTTGAGAAGCCGGGCAGCGGCACGCTGAAGCTCAAGGTCTGGTGAAAGGTCATGACATGAAGTGGTTGGTTTCTATTTTCACGGTTCTGCTGTTGGTGCCGCCGGCCGCGCTGCCCGCTGCGGCGGATCGGGCGACGATCCACGAGATGGAGGAATTACGGGCGTTGCTGGCCGATGCCGTCGGCAAGCAGGCAAGGGAGTTGGTGATCCCGCCGGGCATCTACCGTGGCGGGCCGGAAAAAAACAGCGGGACAGTGATTACCCTCAACCGTGCCCACGATCTCCAGATCAAGGCCGCCGGCGTGACCATGGTTTGCACGCGGTTGACCCGGGCGTTGCAGATCGAGCATTGCAAGAACCTTGGCATCAGCGGGCTGGTTATCACCTACGACCCCCTCCCGTTCACGCAAGGCGACATTGTCAAAGTCGCCGAAGATGGCAGTTGGGTGGAGGTGAAGATCCATCAGGGGTATCCGCTCAAAGCCTACTCGCGGATTGATATTGTTGACCGCACGACCCGGATGCGCAAACGCGGGATGCCGTTTCTGTGGGGCGCCAAGGCCAGCCTGACCGAAGCCGGTGTGGTCCGGGTAACGCAGAAGGATCTCGGCAAAATTGCCCGGGTCGGCGACCTGGCCTCGATGAGCACCGGATCGGAAACCGGGTTCCCCTGTCATGGCGTGGTCATCGCCGATTCCGAGGCAACGGTGCTCGAAGACTTCACCGTGCACTGTGCGCCCGGGATGGGCATCCTCGAGAGCGGAGGCGAAGGCCGTGCGCATTTCAACCGGGTACAGATTGTTCCCGGCCCGCCTCCGGCCGGGGCGACCGAGCCGCCGATCCTCACCACGTCCTGGGATGCGATTCAGCACAAAACCTGCCGCCAAGGGCCGCTGGTGGAAAATTGCGTCATCAAGGATGCCGGTGATGATTCATGGAGTATTCAGGCCAGCGACTATCTGGTTCTGAAAACAGAGGGAACCCAGGCAGTCGTGGCGGCCCGTGACCACGGCGCGAATAATCTGCAGGTGGGAGATCGCCTGCGGCTGTCCTTGGATTCACCGGAAGTGACCATCCGGCAAGTCGTCAGGAAGGTCGCCCGACAGGAAGCCGGGTTGGCTCCAGCGGTGTTGGAGCAATTGAACGGGGCGAAGCAGTATTCCCGCTGGCGGGTGGGAGCAGACTGTCTGGAATTGATCTTGGACAAGCCTGTGCCCTGCGCTGTGGGCGCGTCGGTCTATTCGCCAGACCGTCATGCAGAAGGTTATATTTTTCGCAGCAACCAGGTGCATAGCTCGGGACGCATCCTGCTCAAGTCCGGCAACGGCATCATCGAAAACAACAAGCTGACGGATCTGCACGGGATCATGGTCTGCCCGGAAATTCCGGGCGATGCCGCTGCCGGGATGAGGCGCATCATCATTCGGAATAATGTCCTGATCGCCCCGGGGCATTGCTGTGAAAACACGGCTTCAGCGCAGGCCGGCGCGATTGCCGTCGTTGCCGATGCAGGCGATCCGAAGAACAAAGGCCGAAAACTGTTCCGCCCGCCGGGCCTGTTCGAGGATGTCCTGATTGAGAATAATGTCATCCAGGATAGCGATGGCGTGGGGATACTGGTCACATCGGCCAGGCACGTGGTCATCAAAAACAACCGGCTCATCGGGTCGCATCAGAACCCGCCCCTCAGGTTCGGAGCCGCCGCAGGGGTTGATCAGAGCTGTGCCGTCCTCCTGGCGCAATGCGCTGGAGTGGAATTCAAAGACAACCAGGTTGAAAAGCCCGGCAGGTTTCTGCAAAAGGGACTGATCGTCAGCGCAGATGTCGTTGATTTGAAAAATGACGGGAAACTCACCATCCAAGGAACCGCCCCTTGAATCATCCCGGTAGGGTCAAACTCGTAGACCGGCTTGGTGAAAACACTGGCGGTCGTGCAGTGCGCATCAAAGTCTGGTAAGAAGGCATTATGACAAACACCAATGACTCTGTGACGTCCCGCTACGTTGTCCTCGTCTGCATCGTCGCCACGCTCGGCGGCTTGCTCTTCGGCTACGACACCGGCGTCATCTCCGGCGCGATCGAGGCGCTGACGGCGCGCTTCGCGTTGAGCGAGGTGATGAAAGGCTGGGCCTCCGGCTGCGTGCTGGTCGGCTGCGCCGCCGGCGTGCTGGCGGTCGGGCCGCTCTCCGACCGCTACGGCCGCAAGCTCGCGATGTTCCTGGCGGCGGCGATGTTCCTGATCTCGGCCATCGGCACCGCGCTGCCGGGCGACATCTGGACCTTCATCGCGTTCCGCCTCGTTGGCGGCATCGGCATCGGCATCGCCTCGATCTCGACGCCGATGTACATCGCCGAGATCACGCCCGCGCGCATCCGCGGGCGGATGGTCGCGGTGAACCAGATCGCGATCGTCGGCGGCATCGCGGCCACGTCGTTCATCAACTACTACATTGCCGGCCAAGGCGACCAGGCGTGGAACATCGCCACCGGCTGGCGCTGGATGTTCGCCGCCGGAATCGCGCCCGCGCTGGTCTTCGGCGCGCTGCTGCTGCTGATCCCGGAAAGCCCGCGCTGGCTGGTGGAGATGAAACGCGAGGACGAGGCGCGCCAGATTCTCACCAAGGTCGCCGGCGCGGCGTTTGCGTCGACGGAAATCGCCAGCATCCGCGAAGCGCTGTCCGGCGAGAAGGGCACGTGGTCCGAAGTCTTTTCGCCCGCGCTGCGGCGGCCGCTGCTGCTGGGCATCGCGCTGGCGATCCTGCAGCAGGTCACCGGCATCAACGTCTTCATGTACTTCGGCGCGACGATCTTCAAGACGATGAGCTCCTCCACCGGCGTGGATGCCGGGCTGCTCCAGCAGATCATCATCAATGGCTCGGGCGTCTTCTTCACGCTGATCGCCATCGCCACGGTGGACAAATGGGGCCGCAAGCCGCTGATGCTCGTCGGCACGGCCGGCATGTTGGTCAGCCTCGTCGCGATGGGCGTCATGGCGCAGACGATGAGCGATCCCACCGCCGCGAGCAAGCTGATGCTCGCGTTCATCGTGCTCTACATCGCCTGCTTCGGCCTCTCCGTCGGCCCCGTCGTGTGGGTCATCCTCTCCGAGATCTTCCCGACCGCGGTCCGCGGCCGCGCGCTGGGCCTCGCGACCTTCTGCCTCTGGGTGGCCGACTATGCCGTGACGCAATCCTTCCCGATCATGGACGCGAAGAACTCGTGGTTCGTCGCGCACTTCAACCACGCCTTCCCATTCTACGTCTACGCTTTCTTCTGTGTGGTACTCATCGCCGTGATGTGGCGGCTCGTGCCGGAGACCAAGGGCCGCTCGCTGGAAGAAATTGAAAAAAGCTGGCGGCATGACGCCTAAGGCTTTGCGCCTTTCGCCAAGCTTTGGAACCCCGCCCGTAGCCGCATTCGTGAGAATGCGGCGCGCCTGAACTGACGACAGACGAAGCCAGGCTCAAAGCCAAGTGAAGTTGCCGCGCGCGCCTGAGCACATAGCGCCAATTCATGGCGCAGCCGCAGGGCGGCCGCGTTATGACAAACGTGGCTACGGCGGAGAAGAGCTCGGTTCCGGCCCGCCTGCTGCGCAGCGGCTGTTGGCGCTGGTGTGCGCCGCGTCGGAGACGCGGCCTACAAAACGTTTCGCGTGCCCCTCGCGCTGTAGGCTGGGTCTCCGACCTAGCGCGCCCAAAAATAGCCTTGGCAACGAATTGAACCAGAGCCCAGCACGGGATGCTGAACATCGAACACCGAACATCCAACATCGAACATCGAAGTTCGGAGCAGCGCGAGCCTCACGCCTCCGCGTTCATTCTTGGCGGCACTTGCGCCGGACGGGGCCGCCTGCTAGCTTGCGCAACGTTTCAAATGATTATGAGCACATGTGCGCTAAAACCTGTCGTCGCCTTTCTCGCCGCGAGCCTCGCGCTATCCGCTGCGGCAGCGGAGCAGCCGGTGCCCACCAACCCCTATGACCGACAGATCGCGGAGCACATTGCGCTGCTGAGCGCGCCGGCGCCGCACGTCCGGCAGCGCGCGGTGGAGGCGCTGGGCTTCCTGCGCGCGCCAAGCGCCGAGAGCGCTCTGCGGGCACGGCTGGGCGACGCCTCCGCGGAGGTGCGCCGGCAGGCGGCACTGGCACTAGGCTGGTGTGGCGGGCGCAGCGCGGTAGACCCGCTGCTGGCGGAGCTCGACGATCCCGACTGGCTGACGCGGCAGGCGGCGCACGTCGCCCTTGAGAACCTGACCGGCATGGAATTCCCCTTCAACGCGCTCGCCCCGGACGGTGAGCCGCAGCGCCAGGCCCAGATCTGGCGCACCTGGTGGCGGCAGGTGCCGGCTGACCGCCCGCCCGCCGAGGTGCTGACGCTGCTGGCGGCACCACCGCCTTCTTCCCATGGTTGGCAGGTGACAGCCTCCAGTACCTATCGCGGACCGCCGGACGTGCTGGTCGATGGCGACCTGACGACGGGCTACTGGCAGACCAAGGGCGTGACGCCGCCGCAGTGGTGTCAGGTCGATCTCGGCGCGCCGACCGAGCTACACCAAGTGACGGTCCACCAATACGCCTCCGGCTACTGCATGACGGACTACGAGGTGAGCACCAGTCTCGACGGCAAGAAGTTTGAGCGCGCCGTGCGCCGTCAGGAAACTTCGCCGGTGGAATTGATCGTCAACTTCCCGTCGCGGCCGGCGCGCTTTGTACGCATCACCAGCCTGGGCTCGGAACAGAAGAAGTATCCGACGACGTTCCGCGAGATCGAGATCAACGGCCAGCGCAACAAGGGCGAGGACATGTCCGCGGCCTGGCGGCGTGAACGCGGCCTGCGCGCGCTCGGCGCGCTGGGCGGCCGGGGTGCGACGGCGGCGATCATCGCAACTCTGGGGAACGCCCCACCCTCAACGCCCGCGCTGCGGCCGATGGTGCGCGCGGGCATCCGGGCCGCCGGGCGGCTGCGCGAGGACGCCGGCCGCGACTGGTTGCTCGACCTACTCGCCAACCCGATGTGGGCACGCTGCGCCGCCGAGGCGCTCGGCGATGTCGGCGATGCACGCGCGGTCGGCCCTTTGCTGACAGCCTATGCGCGCTTTGCGAAAGGGCTGAATGAGAAATACCCGAAGGACGTCCCCTCCGATGATGACATGAAGTTCCCGTCGGAAGACCGGATGCTGGAAACGCCCTACTGGATTGCCCACGCGCTGTGCCGCCTCCCGTTGACGGACCCGCGTGACCGTGCACGGCTGCGCGAACTGGCACCGCTGGTCATGGCCAATCTGCCGGGCGACGGCGATACGTTCCTGCTCTACCAGCCGGAAACCGGGCACCTGCTGACACGCCATCTGCTCGACGCAGCAGACCTGCGGCAGGAGGCGGCAGAGCAGGCCTTCGCCCGCCTCGGCCAGCCGCGGCGCGCCGCCAATCCGGAACCGGCTCTGGTCTGGCCGGCGTTCAAAGCGCAACGCATCTCGCCGTGGCTGCCCTGCGTCTGCACGGAGCGCAAGGATTTGCCGCGGCTGCTGGAGCTGTTGCAACACACCAATGGCTGGGTGCGCCTCAATGCTTCCAAAGCCATCGCTTGGCTGGGCGATCCGCGCGCCATCGAACCGCTGGCGGCAACGCTGGCCGCGGCGCAGTCCGAGGCCGGCTACGGCTGGAGCAAGGTGTGGAAGCAGGAGGAGTTCAACGATCCGTGCCCACGCTGGCGCGAGGGCCTGCTGCGCGCGCTGGGCAGCTTGCAGGCGACGCAACACGTCGGCCTGATCGCGAAAGTCCTCGACGACGAAGGCTCCGTGCTCGACGTGCGTCATGCCGCGGCGGAAGCGCTGGGCGATATCGGCAGCGAGTCCGCGCTCGCCGTGTTGCGGCACGCGGCCAGCGCGCATCCGTTCGGCACGGTGCGGCAGGTGGCGCGCGATGCGCTGGCCCTGCGCGGCCTCGAGCCCGAACCGGTTGCGCGCCCGCCCGCGGCAGCGACTGCACAACCGCCGGCCGTGGCGGACGGTCAGCCCTGCATTTTCGGCACGAACTTCAACGCGCTGCTGTTCATCAAGGGCAACAACAACCTGCCGAACACGCCGCAGACGGTCGAGCAGGCCGACCGCTGGCGTCAGACCTATGCGGTAACCGACGAAGGCCCGGTCTACCGCCCCGGGGACAATCTCTTCGTGCTCAATCCGCCGCGGCCGGATGGCCAGGTGACGCTGCTGACGCATTTCACGGACGGCTGGATCGGCGAGCCGGAACTTTCCTGGGACGCCCGGCAGGTGGTCTTCACGCGCCGCGAGCAGACCAGCCTCTGGTGGCACGTCTGGGTCATGAACTTGGACGGCACCGGGCTCCGGCAGCTCACGCACGGGCCCTATCATCACGTCGGCCCGGCGTTCCTGCCCGATGGGCGCATCGTCTGCGCCTCCAGCCGCATCGGCACACGCGACGAATACCACGGCTATCCCTGCACCGCGCTCTACGTGATGAACGCCGACGGCGGCGACCTGCACCCCATCGCGACGAACATCGGCCGCGACAACGAGCCGGCCCTGCTGCCCGACGGCCGCATCGTGTTCAGCCGGCTCGAGGTCTTTTATTCGCGCAACAAGACCGAGCTGACCCTGCACGCGGTCTGCCCCGACGGCACCCGCGACGTCGTACTCTATGGCCCCGAGCGGCGGAAGTTCTGGCGCGACCTCGACCATGGCCCGAAGGATCCCGCCGACGGCCAGGAAGCGCCGCTGACGCACCGCGTGCTGCGCATGACGCAGCCTCAGCCGATGCCCGACGGCCGCATCGTCGTCTCCACGCAGGGCGGCCTGACGCTGGTCGGCACGCGCCACGACACCGAGCAGCTCATCTCGCCCGACTACAAGACACGCGCCTACACCACCCCGGTGCCGCTGAGCGACGGCACGCTGCTGTGCGCCACGACGCTCAAGACACCCGACCGCAACAAGGTGGACCTCGGCCTCTACCGTCTCGACCCGCGCACGGGCCTGCTCGAGCTCATCTATAACGATCCCGCCACCGCCGACTACGAAGCGCGCCCGATCCTTGCGCGCCGCCCGCCGCCGGTGCTGGCGGAAGCCGGGAATCGCACCGCGTATGGCGGAAAGTTTCTGTGCGCCAGCGTGTTCAATTCGCAGGACCCGGAGATCGCCCGGCGGGGCCGCCTGGTGCGGCTCATTGAGGGCGTGCCGGTCGTCGCCCGGCACGAGACGCACACCGGCTCCCAGCCGGTCTGGAAGAACCACGGCGGCACCCTGGCGCGCGTGCTAGGCACCGTGCCCCTCGCGCCCGACGGCTCATTCTACATCGAGTTGCCGGCCGACCGCCTGGTGCACCTCCAGGTGCTCGACAGCGACCGGCAGGTGGTCGGCAACCAGCTGACATGGATCTATGCGCGCCCCGGCGAGACCAAGTCGTGCACCGGCTGCCACGAAGCCCCGGACTCGACGATCAAGCCCAGCCAGGCGCCGCTCGCGCTGCGCGGCGGACCGCTTGCGTTACTGCCAACCGGCGGCGAATTCTCCTACCGCGCCAAGGCGTGGTTCAAAGGCAGCCTGCCCCCCGAAATCGAAGAACGCACGCGCACTGTCCACGCGGTCAACCTGCTGGCGAGATGAAACTCCGGCGGCGCCCCACCCTCTCGCCCCAAGGTCGCGGGGAAAAGGCTGCATCCCCTGTTCTGAGCCTCACGTTGCCCGTAGCCGCATTCGTGAGAATGCGGAGAGCCCAATCTGACAATGGACGAAGCATGACTCAGGCGTACTTTCCGTTGCCGCGCCCGTCCAAGCACCTGAGCACATGGAACCAAGTCATGACGCAGTCGCCGGGCAGCCGCGTTTTGACAAACGCGGCAACGGCCGGCGCAGAGCTCGAGTCAGACTCGCCTGCTTCACAGCGGCTGTTGGCGCTGGTGTGCGCCGCGTCAGAGCCGCGGTCTACAAAATGTTTCCCGTGCGCCACGCGCTGTAGGCCGGGTCTCCCACCTGAGGCGGGCAAGCCGACCCGGCGCGCCCAAGAAAGCCTTGGCAACGAATTGAACCAGAGCCCGGCACGGGACGATGAACATCGAACACCGAACATCCAACCCGGCTTCGCCAAGAAGCTTCGCCGGGGCAAGCATCGAAGCCGCCGAGCCACGCAGCCACCGCTCCATAGTTGGCGGTGCTTGCGCCGGACAGGGCAGCCTGCTAGCGTTCGCAACGTTTGAAATGAAGCGGCGGTGCGGAGCGACCAACTGCAAGCCGATCGAATGAGGACCGCATGAAAAACAGAGCCAGACTTCCTCCCAAACTTGGTGACATCGACAAAGGTCGTTCCCGCCGGGTCGGTGACCCGGCCTACAAGGGCAGAGGCGTGGCATCATGGTGCGTTTGTAGGCCGCGTAACCTCATGCGGCGCCGGCTGGGTTGTTTGTCCGTATGGTCGCTGGCCCTCGTGTGCTTCCAGGGCTTGGCGACCGTGCGCGCCGCGGAACCGATGATCGTGGAGGGGCCCACCGGCCCGGTCACAATAAAAGAAATTTCAGCGTTCAAGAATTTCATGAAAGATGTGCCGCCGGCGACGAACAACATTGGCAACGCGATGGTCTATGGCGGCAGCGGCGAGGCCGCGGAGGCGCTGGGGCGCGTGTTCGAGATCAGCGGCGACGTGGAACTGCTCAACCGGATGCTGGTCTTCACCGACCGGATGCTCGCGGGGCGCAACGATCCCAAGACGGGCGCGGTCATCTGGACCGGCGCGCGGGAACTCGTCTGGCCCAACCAGGCGCCCAAGGATGGCAAACCGCTCTATTCGTCCACGGAAAACGGCGATGTGATCGGCCACATCGCCTATGCCGCGCGGCTGATCCTGGAAAACAAAAAGCTATGGAGCGATAAAGTCCCCGGCGGCGATCCGTTCGGTTTCGGCGCCACTTATCGTGAGCGCGCCGCCACCTACGTCCGCGAGATGGACCGCACGCTGGACACGTTCATCCTCAAGTGGCTCGTACGCCCCGACACTCACCGCTGCTACTCACCCGACTCGCCGCTCTATGAGTCTGTCGCCCGGCCCGGCTCGGCCAACCAGCCCGTGCCGTGGAACCAGCAGACGATGCTCCTCAACGGCTTCCAGCGTCTCGCGGAGTGTCACCACCTGCTCGGCGATGATGCCGCCCGCGCGCAGCGCTACAACACCATCGTCAAGGCGGCGGTGGACTGGTTCTTCGAGGCGGTGGAACGCTATGAGGCGAAGGGCAAGCTCTGCTACAAGTGGACCTACGTGTTCGAGAAGCCGCTGCGGCACATCGAAGACACGGGCCACGGCGGCTACGACGTTGCCGGCCTCGCGCGCGCCTATGTGAGCGGACGCTACGGCCTCACCGCCGAGCAGATGCGCCCGCTCGCGAATACCGTCAGCTGCGTGCTGCAACAGCCTGGCAACAAATTCATGGGCCGCGTGGATGGCACCCCCGGCAAGCACCCGCCGGGCGGCCTCGGCGGCAGTTGGATTGACCTCTGCGAATTTCAGCCGGAGTTGCTGCCCGTCTTCATCGCCGCCAATCAAGGCCGCATCAAGTCCAGCCCGGGGCTCGTGGCAAATTTGTTGTGGGCGAAACATCGCCTTCAGCTCACACAGAAGAAACAACCGTAACGAACGAAGCACATCATGAAATCAATCCAGTGGTTTCCCATGGTTGGCAGCAAGGCCGCCCGGCTCGCAAGCTCGGCTGGAACCTTGGCCGTGCTACTTTTCCAACCCTTGGGAAATTTCGCCGCAGAGCCACCGGAGGCGGCACGGACAATAACACCTTGGCGGTTGAGCGCCGTGATGATGCTGCCGACCGGTCCGCGTGCCGGCTTGGTCAATGAACAGACGCAACAGTCGCTGTTCTTGCGCCCGCTGGCGGAAGCCGAGGCGGGACTCGAATTATTGCAGGTGGATTATCTGCACCGACAGGTCTGGCTGCGCGAGTCAGGACATGTGTACCGGCTGGGGCTGCGCGCCGGGTCGCCGGAGGAGGCGCAGGCGCGGGCCGTGGCGCAACTGCGCGCAGCGCTCGGCGCCAATAATTTTTTGACGACTGCCGCACTCACCGGCGAAGTGGAAAACCTGAAAGCCATCGCCACGCAGGATCCTGATGCGCGGCTACGCCTGCGGGCGCATCTGCTGCTCTGCGAACAGGCGGGGCATCGCAGGGACGCTACCGACCTGCCCGCCGAGACGCTGCAAAAACTTACCGCGGATGTGTTCCAGCATCTGGAGAACCACGCCGCAGATGAGGCGATTGCCCGCTTCGATCCGGCAGAAGGCTTCACCCATCTAACGACCAGCCGGCGCGATGGCACGTCGGAAATATCGTTTTTGCTGGAAAATATTCCCGCGCCGGGCCAGCCGCCCATGCGTGGCGGCCTGAACGTGAGCGTGGACCCGGACACCGGGCGCGTGACCGGTATCCAGCACTGGGGCGATTCACGGCAACGTGCAAAATGAGGAAAGGAGACAGAACATGAACGTAGCGAACAAAACTGATTTCCCAGGCCTTGGAAAAAACCGCGGCCAAAGTTCCAAGCCTTGGAAATTTTCACGCCTAACTTTTCCAATGCTAGGAATTTTCGGGGCTCTGCTTTTCCAATCATTGGAAGCGCAGGCGGCACGGCAGGTGATCGCGCTCGATCGGCAGTGGCAGATCGCCGAGGGCAAGCTCGATCAGGTGCCGGCGAAGTTCGAGCGCACCGTGCCGGTGCCGGGCTTGGTGGACATGGCGATACCGCCGTTCGTCGAGCCGGGGCCGAAGGTCGCCGACCGCAAGGCCATCCTCCAAAAAGATCCGCGTCGCGATGCGTTCTGGTACCGCCGCACGCTCACGGTGACAGGGCCCATCCCCGCGGTGGCGCAGCTCAAGATCGGCAAGGCGATGTTCGGCTCGCGCGTGGTGCTCAACGGCAAGGATCTGGGCGAGCATCGGCCGAGTTTCACGCCGGGCTTCTTCGATGCGCAGGGCGCGCTGAAGACAGGCGAGAACGAGGTGCTCATCCGCGTCGCCGCGGATCGCGACACCGTCGGCGGGGCGTATCCCTCGGGCTTCGACTTTGAGAAGGACCGCTACATCCCGGGCATCTTCGACTCGGTCGAACTGATCCTGTGCGGCACGCCGCACATCGTGAACGCACAAGTCTCACCGGAGATTTCCAAGGAGCAGGCCAAGATCCGTATCTACCTCGACGGCACGCAGGCCACGAGCGTCGAACTGGAAATCCGCGAGGCGAAATCCGGCCAGGTCGCCGGCCAGACCATGGTCCACGCCGAGGCCGGCACCAAGGAACTGGATGCGGTCGTGCCCATCAAGGCCTGCCGCCTGTGGTCGCCGGAAGATCCCTTTCTCTACACGCTGACCGTGCGCACGAGCGGCGACGAGTTCGCGACGCGCTTCGGCATGCGCGAGTTCAAATTTGACCCGGCGACGGGGCGCGCGCTGCTCAACGGCAAACCCTATTTCCTACGCGGCAGCAACATCACGCTCTACCGTTTCTTCGAGGATCCCGCGCGAGCCGACCTGCCGTGGCGCGAGGACTGGGTGCGCCAGTTGCACCGGCGCATCAAGGATATGCACTGGAACAGCCTGCGCTACTGCATCGGCTTCCCGCCCGAACTCTGGTACCGCATCGCCGACGAGGAAGGCGTGCTGATCCAGGACGAGTTCCCGATCTGGTTCGGCGGCAAGGGGTGGAACGTGTCGGCAAAGGAACTGAAAACCCCGCAACTCGTCATCGAATATACTGAGTGGCTGCGCGAGCGCTGGAACCATCCGTGCGTGGCGGTGTGGGACGCGAGCAACGAGACCACGACCGACGAAACCTCGCCCGCCGTCGCGCAGGTGCGCGGGCTCGATCTCTCGGGCCGGCCCTGGGACAACAGCTACATGCCGCCCGCGCAACCGGGCGACGTGCTGGAAGAGCACCCCTACCACTTCTCGAACCCGGGCTACAAACTCGCGCAGCTCGCCAAGGCCAATCCCGCGCCGTGGGGCCGGAAAGGCGACGGCCACGGCGTGATCATCAACGAGTACGGCTGGCTCTGGCTCAACCGCGACGGCACGCCGACCACGCTGACGGAAAAGCTCTACGCGAACCTGCTCGGCACCAACTCCACCACGGCGCAGCGGCGGCAGCTCTACGCGCGCTACACCGCCGCCGAGACGGAATTCTGGCGCGCGCACCGCACGGCGGCGGCGGTGCTGCACTTCACCACGCTCGGCTATTCCCGGCCCGACGGCCAGACCAGCGACCACTGGCTCGACGTGGCGAAGCTCGAGTGGGAGCCGGAATTTTACAAGTATGTCCGCGACGCGTTCGCGCCCGTCGGCTTGATGATCGATGCCTGGGCGGCCAGCTACACTGCCGGCCAGCAGCAGGACTTTCCTGTCGGCATCATCAACGACCTCGAAACGCCGTGGAAAGGCTATGTCCAGTTCCGGCTCGTGCGCGACGGGAAGGACATCGCCGAACAGACCCTCCCCGCCGAGGCCGTCGGCCTTGGCACGAACCGCGTGAGCTTCACCGTCGCCATTCCGGACCAACCCGGCGAGTATCAAGCCGTGGCCACGCTGCTCGACACGCCATGCGGCGCGGTGCACAGCCTGCGCGATTTCTCGGTGCTGACGGCGGAGCAGATCGCCTCATTGAAGGGGATTGCCTTCGGCAAGCGCGTCACCGCCTCGTCGAGCATCACGCGGTCCGGTGCGACGGGGCCGGAAGCCGTGGTGGATGGCGACCCGGGCACGCGGTGGTCGTCGGAATTTTCCGATCCGCAGTGGCTGGCGATCGACCTCGGCGCACCGACCAAGATCAGCGGCGTCGAGCTGGTCTGGGAAGGCGCCTATGCGACGGCCTACGCAATCCAAGTTTCGAACGATGGGCAAAAGTGGACCGACGTGTATAAGACGAAGACCGGCAAGGGCGGCACCGACGTCATCCGCTTCGCGCCCGTCGAAACCCGCTGGGTCCGCTACTTCGGCACCCAGCGCGGCACGCAGTTCGGCCATTCGCTCTGGGAGTTCCGCGTCTTTCCGTAAAGCGAGGCGACATGACCCGGCGCGAAAGATTGCTGGCGACGCTGCGCGGCGAGCCGGTGGACCGGCCGCCGGTCAGCTTCTATGAAGTCGGCGGGTTCAAGGTCGAGCCGGGCCATCCCGATCCGTACAACATCTATAACGCCCCCGACTGGCAGCCGCTGCTGCGGCTCGCCGAGGAGCACACCGACCTGCTCCGCATGCTGAGCCCGGTCCGGACGCGCTCCATCGATCCCACCGGCTCGGCGACCTCCAGCGCATGGGGCGATTTCTTCCACGAGAAGACCACCGAGGCTGACGGCGTGCGGATCACGCGCACCACCCTGACGATCGCCGGGCGGATCCTGACGCAGACCACGAAGCGCGAGCGCAACCTCGACACGGTGTGGACGACGGAACACCTGCTGAAGAGCGAGGACGACGCTCGGGCGTACCTGCAGATCCCCGACGAGGTCTTCGCGGAAACGATCGACGTCGCCCCCTTGCTGGCGGAGGAGGCCGCGCTCGGCGATAAGGGCCTTGTGATGGTGGATACCGAGGATCCGCTGTGCGCCAGTGCCGCGCTGTTCAGCACGGAGGATTACTCGGTCCTCGCCCTGACGGCGCCGGGGCTGTTCCACCGTCTGCTGGAAAAAGCCGCCGGGCGCATTCAGGCGCGCACCGAGCAGGTCAGCCGGCAATTCCCCGGCCGCCTCTGGCGCATCTACGGACCCGAATATGCCTCGGAGCCCTACCTGCCGCCGCGGCTGTTCGAGGAATACGTCGTGCGCTACACCGGCCCGATGGTCCGCGCCATCCAGGCGCACGGCGGTTTCGCGCGCATCCACAGCCACGGGCGGCTGAAGAACATCCTCGACCTGATCGCCGGGATGGGCGCGGATGCCCTCGACCCGATCGAGCCGCCACCACAAGGCGACCTGACCTTGCGCGAGGTCCGGAAGCGCCACGGCCAACAGCTGGTCCTTTTCGGCAACCTCGAAATCAGCGACCTGGAACTGCTCCCGCCGGACCAGTTCGAGGAAAAGGTGAAGCGCGCGCTCGCCGAAGGCACCGCTGGCACGGGCCGCGGCTTCGTGCTGCAGCCCTCGGCGAGCCCCTACGGGCGCACCATCTCCGCGCGGACCATGACCAATTATGAAACCATCATCCGCCTCATCGAGGCGTGGTAGCTCTCGCCATGGGCATCTGGTGGCGGGTAGCCGCGTTCGTGAGAACGCGGTCCCGGCTTTGGTTGGCCGCACTCTCACGAGTGCAGCTACAGGAAGAGTTCGGCCGCGGATGAATGACTTTGCGACGCGTGAAAAATGACGCGTGAAAAATGTAGCCGTGTTCGTCAGAACGCGGCACACTGTGCACGAAGATGAACGTCAGCCAAACATATCAACCGCCGCCCCACGGTGTTGAATGCAGGCGTGCGGTGGTCGCCAGGGCCTGCCGCATTCTCACGAATGCGGCTACAGCACGAAATACAGGAGGAAATAGGTAGCCGTGTCCGTGGAAACGCGGTTCTGGCTTTGGCTGGCCGCACTCTCACGAGTGCAGCTACAGGAAGAGTTCGTCCGCAGATGAATGAATTTGCGACGTGAGAAAAATGTAGCCGCGTTCGTCAGAACGCGGCACACTGTGCACGAAGATGAACGTCAGCCAAACAGTTCCAACCGGCATCCCGCATCGCCACCTGCCACGCCTGACGGCCGCATGCTACCAGCGCAACGCCATCGTCCACTGGAGCCTGACCGTCCAAGACCGTAGCACAGGCTGGCTTGACGACCTGTTTCATGCCCGCTTCCGGGAGATGCTGCTGCACACGCTGACCCGTTATGACCTGTTCTGCCCGGCCTACTGCCTCATGCCGGATCATCTGCACATGCTTTGGATGGGCATTGCTCCTGCCTGCGACCAGAGAAGAGCGGCCAGATTTTTCCGTGAACAGATGGATCGACTGCTTGCGCCGCGCAAACTGCAACGCGAGGGGTATGACCACGTGCTGCGTGAGCAGGACCGCCACCGTGGCGCCTTTGAAAAGATCGTTCTCTACATCTTGGAAAACCCCGTTCGCGCCGGTCTGGTGCCGGCGGCTTCAGCATATTCCTTTTCCGGCGTGCTGATTCCCGGTTATCCTGATCTGGATGTGAGCGGTCCGGATTATTGGGACTTGTTCTGGCGGCTGTATGAGGCGGCACTGCAGAAATCGGACTGGCGGGAAGGCGCAGGGGTTGGCCGCACTCTCACGAGTGCGGCTACGGAGCAAACGCAGCCGCTGACGTAGCCGCGTTAGTGAGAACGCGGCCTCGGTGTTGGGGTCGGCGTGCGGTGTGCGCCACAGCTGGCCGCATTCTGACGAATGCGGCTACGGGAGCAAGCGGCTCCGCGTGTAGCCGCGTTCGTCAGAACGCGGCCAACAGCAGCAAATTAGAAAGGCAGACAACATGAAACAGACCATGCAAACCGACTGCTCCCGGCGCTCATTCCTGCGCGGGCTGGGCGCGGCCGCCGCGGCGGCAGGGCTGCCGGCGGCGGGTCGCGCCGCGGAAACCGTCATCCCCGGCTTCGAGAAGCAGGCCACCGACCCGGGGGCATCGAAGGACTGGAAGCCGGTGTCGGACCGCAAGGTGCGCGTCGGCATCGTCGGCTACGGCTACTGCAAGTTTGGCGCGCAGTTCGGCTTCCAGCATCACCCCAACGTGGAGGTCATCGCGGTGAGCGACCTGATCCCCGAGCGCTGCGCCGACCTCGCGGCGGCCTGCAAGTGCGCGAAGACCTATCCCTCGCTCGAGGAACTGGTCAAGGACGACCGGATCGAGGCGGTGTTCGTCGCGACCGACGCGCCGAGCCATGCGCGGCACTGCATGGAGGTTCTGAACCACGGCAAGCACGTGGCGAGCGCCGTGCCGGCGGTGTTCGGCTCGCTGGAGGATGCCGCAGCGCTGTTCGCCACGGTAAAGAAGAGCGGCCGCAAGTACATGATGTTCGAGACCTCGTGCTATCGCGACGAACTGGCCGCGATGCGGCAGATCTACCACGCGGGCGGCTTCGGCAAGCTGGTCTATGCCGAGGGCGAATACTTCCACTATCACAAGGATCCGCTGCCTTCCTACAAGGAGTGGCGCACCGGTCTCCCGCCCCAGTGGTACCCCACCCACTCGAACGCCTTCTACATCGGAGTGACCGGCGGACACTTCACCGAGGTGTCGTGCATGGGCATGCCCAGCGAACTGAAGTTCCTGCGGGCCGAAAACAACCGCTACAAAAATCCGTTCGGCACGGAGATCGCGTTGTTCCGCACCAGCGAGGGCGGCAGCGCACGGATGGCCGTGAGCTGGGACACGCCGGGGTTCGACGGCGAGATGGGGCGCGTGCGGGGGCAGAAGGGCTCCTATTACAAGGCCTTCGTGGGGCTGGAGCGCAACAAGGCCGAGGTACAGCGCCCTCCGCTGCCGCCCGGCGTCGAGGCCGGCGGCCACGGCGGCTCCCACGGCCACCTGATGAACGAGTTCGTCACCGCGATCCTGGAAGACCGCCAGCCGCTGGTGAACGTCGCGTGGGCGCTGAACATGACGGTCGCCGGAATCGTCGCGCACCAATCCGCACTGAAGGATGGCGAGTTGCTGAAGATTCCGGCATTTGAACTGTGAGCACATGTACGCGGTGTGGACCCGGATCGAAAGCGTGGAAGCGGCGTCCCGCCGCTTCCAAGGAAGGGACACGACAGTGCTTCCGCGAGGGATGCCGCGTCGGGGACGCGACCTACAACGGCGGTGAGTGGCATGGTGTTGTCGATCCGGGACCTGCCATGAGAAATCAAGTTGTCGTTTCTGGGGGGGGCATTTGCTGGCGGCGCGCTCGGCGAGCGCGCCCTACCTATCCTGCCACGATGCCCGGCGTGGAAAAGCGAGGCGTGACTTATTCCATGGGTCAGCGAATATAGCGCTGGCAAGCTCCGAAGTTCGGGAAAGCTGAACAGAACGAAAGATATGGCGCTGAAACAATCCATCGCGGCCCTGATGCTGCTCGCAAGCGCAGCGCTGGCAGGCGCATCCTCGCCCGTCCCGACGGATCCGTTCGTCATCTCCACCAACACGGCGGTGTACGGGAAGCGCGTGAGCCAGCAAATACCCGCGATCGCCCGCGTCGGCACGCGCTGGTTCTGCATCTGGTACGGCGTGAACAAGGGCCAGCCCGGCATCTCCGGCGAAGGCACCGGCTGCTACAACACGCTCGCGATGTCCGATGACGGCTGCAAGACGTGGCAAGAGATCGCCTACTTCGTGCCCAACCCCATCGTGGCCGCGCAGAGCGTGATCGATCCGCGCCTGATCGCCATGCCGGAAGGCCCGCTGCTCCTGCTCATCCCGGTCTCTGGGCAGAAGGGCCGCAGCCGCAGCGTCTGGACGGTGCTGCTGAAAAATCCGTTGGCCAAGGGCGAACCCTTCGCCTTCGGTCAGCCGAAGTACATCGATTTCGGTTTCGTCGGCTCGCCCGCGCTCATCGGCGGCCAGGTCTATTTCACCGCCAATCAAAATTCCTCGGGAACGCCGCCGTGGCCCGAGAGCGTGGGCATGAAGCTCCACCGCGTGCTCGGCATCACCAACGGCCAGGCGCAGACCGAGCTGGTTTCCCGTCTGCCCTACGCGGCTGCGGACGGCAGCTTGAATTCCTGCTTCGAGGTCTCGCTCGCGGAAACCGGCCAGGGCCACATTCTCGCCTGCTTCCGGACCACCGGCAGCCAGTATATGACGCGCAGCAGCGACAGCGGAAAAACATGGGACACGCCTGTGGCCTTCACGGGCCAGCCCAACTGCAACAACACAAAGGCCGACCTCGCGCGCTCCCCTTCCGGCCGCCTGGTGCTCGCGTTCAACCGGCTGGCGACCAGCCGCGTCAACATGTGCGTGGCGCTGTCGGACGATGGCGGCAAAACCTGGCCGCATTATTACGTCTTCGATGAGCGCACCAAGCCCGGCACCTCCTATCCGAACGTCGCCTTCGGCGCCGACGCCCGGGGGAAATATGACGGCACGATCTACATCGCCTATGACCACGGCCGCGGCAAGGGCGCGCCGGAGTTCACCCAGGAGATCACCATCGCCAAGATCCCGGAAGAAAGCGTCGTTGAGGGGAAGCCAACCCACACCTTGCACCTTGTTGCGAAATGATAGAATGGCTGATCGACCCCTGCCGGCTTGTCCGGCAGGGGAAGAAGTTCTGCGGCCAGTGCCATGGCCAGCGTACTTTCGCGCCGATGGGACAAGCCCACCGGGGCGAGACGTTGTCCGAGCCTTGGAAAAGCGAGGCGTGACTTTTCCCGGGGCTTGGAAGAAATTGTGTCGGTGACTTCCAAGGTTTGGAAAAGATGGAACGGAGAGCAGGCATGAAGTTGACCTATTTTGCGGCGGTGGCCCTGGTCGGCGTTGAGGCGCTGGCCGCGCCGGTGGTGGTGTGCCCACGCGAGGCCGTGCCCCAGGCGCAGCTCGCGGCGAAGGAGGTCGTGCGCTACGTCTACCTGCGCACCGGCGCGAAGCCGGCAGTCGCGGCGCAACTCCCGGCGGAGGGCGAGGCGATCCTGCTGGCCCACGACCCGGGGCTCGGCGCGGAAGCGTTCGCGATCAAAACCACGCAGCAGGACGGCCGCCGGGTCTGGACGATCTCCGGCGGCAGCGGGGCCGGCCTGCTCTACGGCGCCTACCGGTTCGCGGAAAAACTCGGCGTGCGCTTCTACCTGCACGGCGACGTGGTCCCCGACGAGCGGCTCGCGGCGCTGCCGGAGGTCAACGAGTCCGGCGCGCCGCTCTTCGCCACGCGCGGCATCCAGCCGTTCCACGATTTCCCGGAGGGACCGGACTGGTGGAACCAGGACGACTACCTCGCCTACCTCGGGCAGCTCGCGAAGTTGCGGATGAATTTCTTCGGGCTGCATTGCTATCCCGCGGGCGGCGTCGGGCCGGAGCCGCTGGTGTGGATCGGCCTGCCGCAGGACCTCGACCGCAAGGGGCGCGTTGACTTCAGCTACCCGTCGACATGGGCCAACACGATGCGCACCGGCATGTGGGGCTATGCGGCGATGAAGGCCGACGATTTCTGCGCGGGCGCGAACCAGCTCTTCGAGCGCAACGATTACGGCCCCGAGGTGCTGTTCAACCGGATGCCGGCGCCGGCTGCGCCCCTGCCCAGCAACCAGCTGTTCAACGACGTCGGCGCCATGTTGGGCACGGTCTTCGCCCAGGCGCGCGCGCTGGGCGTGAAGACCTGCATCGGCACCGAGACACCGCTGACCATTCCGAAGCTGGTACAAGAACATTTGAAGCAGCAGGGCAAGGACCCGAAGGATCCCGCGGTCGTGCGCGAGCTCTACGAGGGCATGTTCCGGCGCATCGCCAAGCTCTACCCGGTGGACTACTACTGGCTTTGGACGCCGGAGAACTGGACGTGGAAGGGGAACAAGCCCGAGGAACTCGCCGCGACCATCGCGGACATCAACGCCGCGCTCGCGGCGCTGAACACGATCGGCAAGCCCTTCACGCTGGCGACCTGTGGCTGGGTGCTGGGCCCGCAGAGCGACCGCGCCGCGCTCGACAAGATCCTGCCGCAGGAATGCCCGATGAGCTGCATCAACCGCCAGGTGGGCCACGCGCCGGACGAAGCCGGCTTCGCCAAGGTCAGCAACCGGCCGAAGTGGGTGATCCCGTGGATGGAGAACGATCCCAACCTCGTCGCCCCGCAGCCGTGGGCCGGCCGGATGCGCGCCGACGCCGTGGACGGGCGCCTGCTCGGCTGCACCGGGCTGCTCGGCATCCACTGGCGGACCAAGCAGATGATGCTGAACGTGGCCGCGCTCGCCGACGCCGCCTGGGACCAGTCGTGGACGCCCGCAAGCTACAAGCTGGAAGCGACGGAACTGGACGACAGCCTGACCCTCGGCGCCGTCGGCGGCACGGCCGCGCACTTCACGGCGCCGGTCGCCGGGGCCGATGTGCCCGCGGTCTACCAGAACGTACGCTACAACATGAGCGCCTTCCGCCTCGAAGTTCCCAACGGCAGCTACGCCGTCACGCTCAAATTCAACGAGCCGCGCTATACCGCCGCCGGCCAGCGCGTCTTCGGCGTCAAGCTGCAAGGGCGGCAGGTGCTCGAACATCTTGATCTCTTCGCGCAGGCCGGCCGGAACAAGGCGCTCGACTACCCGTTCAGCGCGGTGGCCGTGACCAACGGCCAGCTGCGGGTCGAGTTCACGCACGAGGTCGAGTATCCGTGCATCGCCGGCATCGTCATCAGCAATGCGGTGTTCCAACGCAAGCTCAACTGCGGCGGCGGGGCTGTCGCCGATTACGAGGCCGACACCGCCACCGACCACAACACCAATCCGCGCCGCGACCGCACGATGCCGGTCGCCGGCTTCTACACAGACTTCGCCCGCGCGAATTTCGGCGCCGGGGTGGCGGAGTCCGCCGGCCAACTGCTGGCGAAGCTCGACGGCACGCAGCTGCCGGAGCCGACGACCTGGCTGCACGGCCCCGGCGGCATCAAGATCGAAAAGGCGCCGTGGTCGGAGGTGAAGGCGAAGTACGCCTTCGTGGATGAACTCGCCGCGCTGCGTCCGCAGGTACAGGGAGCGGGCAACCTGGAGCGCTTCGATTACTGGCTGAACACCTATCGCTACATGGCCGCGCTCGCCGAGGTCGGCTGCCGGCGCGGGGCCTTCGACCGCGCCCTGCCTGCGCTCAAGACCGAGAAGGATCCCGAGAAGCTCAAGCCCTTGATCCTCGCCGCCACCAAGCTGCGCATCGAACTCTCGCGCGCCTGGGAGCGGATGATCGGCTGGCAGGTCGCCGCCACCGACACCCCCGGCGAACTCGGCACGCTCGCCAACCTCGAGCAGCACACCCGCAAGCAGCTGCAGTTCCTGACCGCGCACGACACGGAGCTGGAGAAAATAGCCGGGGAGCCGCTGCCCGACGAAATCGCGTTGCGCAAGAGCTACACCGGCCCCGCGCGCCTGACCGTGCCCACGGTGCGCACGCTCGCGGCGAAGAACGAGTGGTTGAACATCAAGGTCTTTGCGCTCGACCGGCAACCGGTGACGAACGCCAAGTTATACTGGCGTCCGCTGGGCGCTGGCGCCTTCGAGGAAGTGCCGCTCAAGCGCGAGACACGCGCCGTCTACTTCGTGAAGATCAAGGCCCAGGCGGACCTCGAGTACTATATCCAGACCGAAACCACCGCGGGCGCCAAGCTCGTCTGGCCCGCCACCGCGCCGCAACTCAACCAGACCGTGCTGGTCTGGTCGCCGTCGAACAAGTGAAAGGAACCGGAAAATGAACTCACGCGAGATCCTGCTCAAGGCCCTGCGCAACGAAACCACGCCGCGGCCCGCTTGGGTGCCGTTCGTCGGCGTCCATGGCGCCAAGCTGATCGGCAAGACGGCCCGCGAATACCTCCAGTCGGGCGAGCTGATGACCGCCGGCCTGCGCCGCGCCCGCGAGCTCTATCAGCCCGACGGCCTCCCCGTGGCCTTCGACCTGCAGTTGGAGGCCGAGGTGCTGGGCTGCGAACTGCATTGGGCCGACCAGACGCCGCCCTCGGTCCGCACCCACCCGCTGGAACAGGGCCAGTCGCTCGTCGCGCTGCCGGTGTTCGATCCAAGCATGGGCCGTTTCCCGCTGGTGATGGACACCCTGCGCACGGCCAAGAAGGAGATGGGTAACGACATCGCGCTCTACGGCCTGCTCTGCGGGCCGTTCACCCTGGCGCTGCACCTGATGGGCAACGAGATCTTCCTCCAGATGTTCGATCATCCCGACTACGTCAAGGCCGTCATCGGCTTCTGCGCGTCCGTCGGCCAGAAGGTGGCGCAGGCCTACCTCGACAACGGCGCGGATGTGATCGCGGTGGTGGACCCGATGACCAGCCAGATTTCGGCCGAGCACTTCGATCTGTTCGTCACGCCGGCCGTCAACCAGATCTTTGCCTTCGTGCGCGACCGCAAGGCGCTCTCCTCGCTCTTCGTCTGCGGCGACGCGACGCGCAACCTCGAGGCCATGTGCCGCACCGACTGCAACAACATCTCCATCGACGAAAACATCACGCTGGAGAGCATCCGCGACTTCACCCGCGGCCGCAACAAGTCCTTCGGCGGCAACCTCAAGCTGACCAGCGTGCTGCTGCTCGGCGACGAGGAGGACGCGCAGTTGGACGCGATCCGCTGCATCGACGTGGGCGGCGGTTGCGGCTTCGTGCTCGCGCCCGGCTGCGACCTGCCCTTCAACACGCCGGAGAAGAACCTCGCCGCCATCGCCGGCATGGTCCACGACGGGTACCGCCGCGAGGTCGCCAAGCGCACACTCATCGCCAAGTCCGCTGCGCACGCCTCCGAGGTGCCGCTGCCTGACTACGCCCGCGAACCACACGTGACCATCGACGTCATCACGCTCGATTCCGCCTCCTGCGCGCCGTGCCAATACATGATGGACGCGGTGCACCGCGCCACCAAGCGGCTCTCGCAGCCGGTGATCGTCAAGGAGCACCGCATCACCAGCCGCGAAGGCATCGGCGTCATGACGCGGCTCGGCGTGAAAAACATCCCGACCATCTGCCTCGACGGCGTCGTGGCGTTTGCCTCCATCATCCCCGACCAGAACACGCTTGCAGCGGCCATCGAGGCCCGGATCGGCGCCAAGAGGCCGGCATGATCCCCCTCGCGCTCGTCACCGGCTTCCTGGGCAGCGGCAAGACGACCTATTTGAAACAGCTCATCGACCGGTATCACGACCGCAAGCTGGTCTGGCTCGTCAACGAGTTCTCCGCGCGCGACGTGGACGCCGCCGTGCTCGGCGGCGAGACCGCCGACGTGGTCTCCATCGCCGGCGGCAGCATCTTCTGCCGCTGCCTCGCGACGGAATTCATCGCCCACCTGCGCGATCTGCCGGCCCGCTTCGGCACGCCGGCAGCACCGGTGGCAGGCGTCGTGGTCGAGGCCAGCGGCATGGCGAACCCGGCCGTCACGGGCACCCTGCTGCGCGAGGCGCGGCTCGACGCCGTCTACCGGCTCGCCTCCGTCACCGCGATTGTGGACCCCGGCACGTTTATGAAGCTGTTGCACACGCTGCCAAACATCCGCGCCCAGGTCGAGGCCGCCAACCGCGCGCTGCTCAACAAGACTGACCTGTATCCGCTGGCGGTCATCGAGCAGACCGAGGCCGCGCTGCGCGACATCAACCCCGCCCTGGAAATCGCGCGCACCCGCTACTGTGCAGACGAGGCCGACCTCTTCGCCGCGGCGCCCGCCAGCCCCGCCCACGGCGAACTCGCGCCCTGCCGCGACCCGCACTTTGAGAGTTTCGTCAGAACCCTGCCGGACCCGCTTGATTGGAACAAGCTCCGTGCTGCAGTGGCCTCGGCCCATGGCGATATTTTCCGGATCAAGGGCTTTGCGCGCCACGACGGGCGTTGCGTCCATGTGGATTATTCGTCCTCCGGCTGGTCCCTGGAGGAGGCCGACGGCGAGATGCCTTCCGAGTTGGTGTTCATCGTACGCAGCCCGGGCGCTCCCGCCATACGCCGACTGCTGGAAAAAATCTGACCGCAACTTGCCGCTTGAAACCGGCTCCGGCCGCAGCGTATGCTCCGTGCGGCATTTCAGGACACCAACATGGCACATACCCGGGTCATCGCAATCGGCAACCAGAAGGGCGGCGTGGGCAAAACCACGACGTCGGTCAACCTCGCTGCCTGCCTCGCGGAACGGCGACAGAAGGTGCTGCTGATCGATCTCGACCCGCAGGCCAACGCGACCAGCAGTTTCGGCATCGAGAAGCGCGAGGGCGGCAGCATCTACCGCGCGCTGCTCGGCTCGGTGAAGGCCAGTGACCTGATCGTCCCGACCGCGATCGACCACCTCGACCTGATCCCCTCGGAAGTGGACCTGGCCGGCGCCGAGATCGAGATCGCGCGCGCCGACCGCTACCTCCACCGCTTCGCCGAGGCGCTCGCGCCGCTGCTCGCGGCCGACCATCACGACGTGATCCTGGTGGACTGCCCGCCCTCGCTCGGCATCCTGACGATGAACGCGCTGTGCGCGGCGGATTCGATCCTGATCCCGATCCAGAGCGAGTATTTCGCGCTCGAGGGCCTGAGCGTGATCGAACGCGTCATCGGCCAGCTGCGCGCCAGCGGCGCGAACCCGCGGCTGGAGATCGAGGGCATCGTGATGACGATGTACGACGGCCGTACGAACCTCGCGCAGCAGGTCGTGGCGGAAGTTCTCAAGCATTTTGGCGAGAAGGTCTACGAGACGCTGATCCCGCGCAGCGTGCGCCTGAGCGAGGCGCCCAGCTACGGCCAGCCGATCATCGTCTACGACAAGCATTGCACCGGCGCCGCGGCCTACCGCCACCTCGCGCGCGAGTTCATCAAACGCCGCAAAGCCGCCGCCGGGGTCCCCGCCGCGCCGGAAGCGGCGGCCGATATCGTGACTGTGTCGGGCCTGCTGGCCAACGCCACGCCGCCGCCGCTGCCCGCACCCTCCGCTGTACCTGCACCGGCCGTCGCCACCGCCGTGCCGGCGCCCGCAGACGCACCGGCCGCCGCGCCGCAAGCTGGCACCGCACCCACGTAACCGCTCGCCTTGTAGCCGCGTTTGTCAAAACGCAGCCGCGCTTGCAACTGCGCCATGATTGGGCCCTCCGTGTTCCTTCGAGTGCGAGGCTCTGACGTGGATTTGAACTTGGACTCCTCTGGCGTCGCTCCGGGTGCTCCGCATTCTCACGAATGCGGCTACGAGCAGCGTGCGGAATCTGGCCTGCGTGCGGCATTCAACATGTAGCCGCGTTTGTCAAAACGCGGCTGAACCGCAAACACGCCGTGACTCGGCTCTCATGCTCCGGTAAACAAAACACAACTTGGACCCGCCCGACGTCCTTCCGGAGGCGCAGCATCCTCACGCATGCGGCTACAGGCGTTGCAGCACCCACTCGAGTTCCCGGCCGATGCAGTCGACCACGCCCGCGGCGCGCATCGTTTCCGGCAGGACCGCGAAGGTGTAGGTCTCGACCTCCAGGTGCCCGGTCGCCGCACATGCTTCGCGGAAAAATTCAGCGCTCAAATCCGGGGCCGTCGAGCGCAGCGGCGCCCCACCCTTCCAAAACAGCGGGACATGGAAATGCACGCGCACCGTCTCCAGCCGCCCGCTCTCCGCAATGGCCGGCAGTGCGTCGGAGAGGTCAGGCCACGCCAGCAGTTCGCCGCTCTTGAACCGCGCCTTGGTCTGGTGCAGATAGACCGGCTCATCGAAGGCCCGGAGCGCTTCCACCTCTTCTGGGCGGGAGTTCCGGTTCCCACGAAACTCCGCGAGGACCACCTCCAGCGCCGCGCTGAGCTGGATTTTGGACACACGCAGGCCCGCCGCGCGGTAGCGGCGCAGCGCGTCCAGCGGCGACTCGAACTGCAGCGCCGCATGGCAGGTGTCGAGGCAGACGCCGAGATGACGCCGGACCAGCTCGCGCTCCGCTGCGTCAGCGCACGCGGCGGCGAGCGGACCCTCGAAAAACTTGATGACCTCATCGGTCATTTCCAGGAAACAGAACGGCTCCGGTTCCATACCCACATGAATTTCGCGGCCGGTCTTCGCACGCAACGCCGCGAGATGCCTGGCGCAGGCGACGAGGTTCTGAGCCATCGCACGCACGTCCGCCTCCTTGTGGATCCACGGTTTGAACGAGCCGGGCAGCGTGCTGATGCTGCCGCTCAGGCCCTCGGGCAGGAGGTCGGCGAGGATGTCGGCCAGCAAGCAGGTGTAGTCGAGCCGCTCGCGCGTCCGCCAGTCGGGCGCATACACGTTCTCCTTGACCCGCGCACCGTGGAACTGCCCGTACGGGAAGCCGTTGATCGTAAACGCATAGAGGCCGAGCGCGTCCAATTCGTCGCGCATTTTTTTGCGCGCCGCCGGCGCGCGCAACTCCGCCGCGGCCGCCGCGCCGAGCCGCAGGCCCAACCCGAAGGGACGCCGGGGCGCGAGCCGTTGCTTCACCGCCACCGCATGCTGCCGGATCGCCGCGAGATTTTCCGCAAGCGTTTCGCCGGGATGGATGTTCAGGCAGTAGGTCAGATGCAGGGGTGATTGATTTTGGATTTGCATGGAAAAAGAATCCGCAGATTACGCAGATTTCACAGATTCAGTTTTGCAATCTGCGGATGAGAAGTTTTCATTCCATTGCTTCAGCTCGGCGATGCACTGGCCCATCAGCGGCATATCCACCTCGTGGATCTCGCGGCGCTGGCCGACACCATGCGGCAGGGTCAGGGCGAGTTCGCCGCCGAGGTGCTCGCGGAAATCCTCCAACCCTTGGAAGATCGCCAGCGGCCGACCACGCGGCCGGCGCGCCAGCTCCGGATACCAGACCGGCAGGCCGGCCTGCAACAAGCCCTGCACGAGGTCATGAAACGCTTTGGCCGGCAGTTGGCCGAGGCGCACGGCGTAGGCGGCGTCGAGGGCGATGCCGGCGGCGACGGCCTGGCCGTGCCCGATGCGGTAGCGCGAGAGCACCTCGAGCCGGTGTGCCGACCAGTGGCCGAAATCCAGCGGCCGCGCCCGGCCCAGCTCGAAGGGGTCGCCGCTGCCGCGGATGTGCTCCAGATGCAGTTCGGCACAACGCGTCACCAGCCGCGCCATCGTCGCCGGGTCGCGCCGCCGCAGCGCCACCGCGTGCCGGCAAAGCCAGCGGAAAAATCTGGCATCCTTGATCAGCGCAACCTTGAAGGCCTCGGCGATGCCGCCGCGCCAGTCGCGATCCGGCAACGAGTCGAGCAGGTCGAAATCGTCCACCACCGCAAACGGCGGAGCGAAGGTGCCGACCAGGTTCTTCGCGGCGCCGAAATTCACCGCCGTCTTGACGCCGACGCCGGAGTCGCACTGCGCCAGCACCGTCGTCGGCAGACGCACCACGCGCAACCCGCGGTGCACCAGCGAGGCGGCGAAGCCGACCAGATCCAGCACCGCGCCTCCACCGATGACGACGACGCTGGCCTGGCGGTCAAGATGCTGCTCCAGCAGGGCGCGCACGATACGCAGGGCATGATTGAAGGAATTCTTGGCAGCCTCCCCACCCGGCACCAGCTGCGGAGGGGCTACGAGTGCCAACCGCCGACGGTAATAGGAAAAATAGCTTTCGACCCGGCCCGGCAACTCCGGGCAGGCTTGTGCGAGGCCGGCATCCACAAACACCATCGCGTGGCGTCGGCCCGGCTCTTTCAGGCGATCCAGAGCCCAGCCCAGGGCCAGGTTTTTCAGGTTGAGCGCATCGCGGGTGAAGAGCACCGGGAATTCAAAGCCGGCAGAAATTTTCTGGTTCAAGATTTTCATGTTGTTCTTCGGCGGCCGCAGGCCGCCGCTACAGAAGACGTTTTCGCTGTAGCGGCGACCTGCGGTCGCCGTTCTTCACAAAGTGTCATATTTCCAAGCGGCAGACCTCGCCTTGATAGGGCCAGTCTTCACATCGCGTCACCAGCCCGGCGCGCACAGGGTTCTGCTCCACGTAGCGCCATTTCTCGCCATAGGACTCGGACGAGCGCAGCACATGGTCGAAGAAGCCTTTTTGCCAATGCGGCGCAGCAATTCCCTGTGTACGCCACACCTTGGAGCACGCATTCTTCAGCAGCTTTACCCACTGCGAAAGCGAGACCAACGAACCCTCGGGGCCCGCCTGAAACTTCACGAACAGGTGCAAGTGGTCCGGCATCAGCACGTATCGGCCCACGAAGCAACCCCGCGGTACACCTTCGCTGCCAAACTTTTTGAAAGTTTCGTGCATGATTGGGGCATCCAACCGGCAGCGCTGATCATGCGTTCTCATCGTGACAAAGAAAAGCGGATGTTCGATATACAACATCCTCAGCCTATGCAAACGTTCTTTTCCGATTTCAGACATTTCCCGCTCAGACTCCGGCGGCCACAGGCCGCCGCTACAGAAAAACTCGCTGCTGTAGCGGCGACCTGTGGTCGCCGTTCTTCACTCTGTGTTCAGTCTGGTTTTCAATTGCTGAGCCAAGTCCAACAGTGTCGCCGGTTTCAACGAGGAGAGCGACGAGGCCCACGCGACTTCGCGGCCGGCGCCGGCGAGGCCGTGCGTACCACGGACGCGCGTCGCATCCTGGCTGACCGAACCGGGCGGCCAGCCCCAGAACAGCTCGCACGGGTCATAGCCCGGCTTGTTGTGGATATCCACGTGGCCCGCATAATCGGGTGCCTCGCGCTTGGCCTCCCACCACGGATAGGCAAACCAGCGGCCCGGCTGCGCGGCCACCAGAAAGTCGTCGCCCCTCTCGTGGATTTCGCCGACGCCGTCGAGTTGCTCCAATACGCGGCGCACCGGAGAGCGGCGCGCTGCATCCGGCACGAAAACGTGCGCGACCTGGTGATCGACCATGGCGAAGGCGGCGCTGGCAAAGAAATCCGGATAGGCGCGGCCGGCGACCGTGCGAACGTTGAACAGTCCTGCGGCGCGCAGGGCGCGGTTCGGAAAAACCGGCGTGCCGGTGACCGCCTCGATGGCGTAGTCGCCGAACAGCACGATCTCGTAGCCGGTGGCGGCGGCGGTTGTCCAAAGCTTGGCCAGCCAGGCATAGGTTTTTCCCAGGGCTTGGAAAACGCGCGGATGGTCCGGGCCGAAACGCTGCAGGTCATAGTCCAGGTGCGGCAGATAGGTCAGCAGCAGGTCCGGCGCGAGGTCGGGCGCGGACATCACGGCACAGGTCGCCTCGACGATCCAGTCGGTCGCGCGGTGCGAGGCGAGCGGGCCCCAGTAGTGCATCAGGTTGAACGGCCGACCCAGCTCGGCGGAGAGGCGCGCGTAGAGATCGTGCGGCTGCGAGTAGCAGTCCTGGAGCATGCCACCGTGGTGCTTGTGGATCGGCTTGGGCGTGAGGAGCAGGTCGGCCTGCTCGCCGAGGCTCTGCTGCCAGAACATCAGCCCGACCTTCTTGTCGCGGGCCCGCAGTCCGTCCCAGATACGGCCCCCATGGACGAGATGTGCGGATTGCTCCCAGAAGGAAATCTTGCGCAGCTCGCGTTGGAAGCTGCCGTTGGATTCCAGCGCACACGCCGCAGGCGACCGAGCGGTGCGGAAGGCCGCCTGCACGGGGCAGGTCACCGCGGGAAACACGGTTGCCAAGCCCTGGAACGCCAGCGGTGCCGGCGGCGGCATGCGCTGGACCAGCTGCCAGCCGAGCGCAGCCACATCCACGACCAGGATTTTCTTGTCCAGTGTGCCCATGTTCAGCTCATATAAAACCGCTTGGAGAGCCAGCCGGCGACCGGCCAGAGCGCCAACAACACCGCCGCCGCGCCCCACCCCAGCGGCCCCGCGCCCAGCCAGAGGCTGGCGCCGAGGCAAATGACCGCTTGCAGCGGCAGCAGCCCGCGCAGCAGCGCGCCGATCAGCCCCGCGCGGCCGGTCTCGACCTCGCGCCGCGCCAGGGCGGAGACGGCGACGATGTAGACCATCAATACCAGCGCCGCGATGCCGACGCCTACCGTATTGGCCAGCGGCACGCTGCGCAGGCCGGCGGCCGTGGCCTGGGTGGAAGCGGCGGCGCCGAGCAACAGGTTCAGTCCGCGACACAGGCCGAGCGTCAGCGGGCCGAACAGCGCGGACTCTTTCATCATCGTGTTATAGAGCACGATGACGAGGAACAGGAGCACGGCGCACTCAAAGGCGTTGCCATTGGCCAGCCAGGCGAGGAGCGGCGCGCCACACCCGAGCGCCAGCGCCACGCCGACGGCCGGGAGGGGCTTGATCCGTTTTGAGGGCAGCGGCCGCTGCGGGCGCTCGCGGGTATCGGTCTTGAAGTCCGCGATGTCGTTGGACACCAAACCGAAGGCATACAGCCCGAGGCTCGCGGCGAGGGCGAAGAGCAGCGCCGGGTGGCCCCGGCCGCCGGCCAGCAGCCAGCCGGCGAGCACATCGCCCGGCACGGTCAGCAAATTCGGCACGCGCAGCAGTTCCAGCCACGCGCGCCATCGTCCGCCCGGTCTAGTCGAAACTTCCATGAGCGAGACTATAGACGGAGCAGCAACGCGCGGCAACCTTCCACCCATCGCTCTGGTTCCATTAGGGGAATTCGGGAATGAACCCCACCGTTCGCCCTTGAATATATGAATTTGCCTTTAGTCAAATCTGGGCTGCGCAGCTTTTGACTCATCGTCAGCGAAAACAGACTAAGCAGGATTGTTCTGCGCGTTCAAGCCAGCTTTGCGGCGATTAAAATCCAAGAATAATGGAGCAAGGAATTCTTGAAAGGCCAGCGCAGGAATGTTCCCTGCGATTTCTCTCATGCCAACGGCGTCTTTACCGATTACATCCACATCTGCCTGCAGTTTCATCTTCCGTTCGAGCGCCTCAGCTTTAGCCTTTAACGGTAGGTACGCCGCCTTGCAGGCATCTACGGCGGCAGCATATATCTCCGGCGGTAACTTAATTTCCTGAAGGGCAACTCTATGGATTTCAAGCCCGTAATCCTTTACAGCGGTCTCAAATTCGTTCTTGATAGCGTGCGCGAGTCCTTCGGTCGAAGAGCGGTAGGCAGGAGAGGACTGTGGCGCCTCCAAGGTCGCAGCACTCTCAGGCAACGCTTTGGGCAAATCAGATGCAAGTTGATCAGCTATGAGTAAACCCGTTCCAATCTTCGACACGATCATTCGTGTCTTTTCCTCCGCCATTAGGCGCAACCACTGTTCAGCGACCTCAAATTTTGGCCTTAAGGATGAAGCACCAACACTGTGCCCCCCCCTGTCATTGGCCGTGTGAAGTTCCTTGCTTATGCATAGATAGAATTGTTTTAGGTCACATATTTTCCAGTACATTGTGCCCTGAATCGCTAGCGGCATATATTCTTTGGTTAAGACCTCTGAATCCTTAAACGCCAGCGTCTGGATCTCTAGTGGCACCCGCAACACCATTTCCTCTCCAAGTACTGGATACATAACACGAATCCCGCCACCATCATGCGGGCTATCATCAACGTACTGAATCTGCTTGTTCTTGAGGAAGACAACGCCCTCGGTCGGGTTCCAAGCGACCAAGCGAATTCTGTCCTTCCAAAGCGCCACATCGTGTTCTTGTAAAACTTGTGCCTTCGCCAAGGTAAGTTTAACAAGGCTGTAAGTGATAAACACTGAGACGAGAATAAATAAAGCCCAAATTAAGATCGCATAACCGATCTGCAAGACGAAAGCCAATGCCGCAGCCAATAAAAACACCCCTTCCGTGATAAGCAAGGGTTTGATGGCCCGAGTGAGCCCGGAATCCCCTTCTGAGCGCGACTGACATTGAGAACTGTCACTCATTCTGAACCTCCCTTTCGGCTGCTACTTGAGCGTGCCTACCAGTGCACGCAGCATTTCGGATTCACGATGCCATTGAAAAAACACAGACGCATTCTTATGCTTCTCGCTGTAAAGTCAAGATCCGTTTCTCGTCCGTTTCTCGTCTGATTTCAAGAGAGTAGAGTGCAGTATTATGATGCAGACCGACACGACAAGTGAGGGCGCGGTTCTTATCAGCGGTACACGGCATATCGGAATAGGGGCCGAAACACAGAAAAACAGCTGATCGCAGTAGCGAGCTGGTTGACAGCCAACTCTACAGAAGGAAACGGCTTGACGCCTGCGCGGGCAACCGCTATAGCAACCGCGCGCCGAAAAACAGATGACCTCAAACCTTTGAGACAGGGCTTTTTGCATGAACACAATCCTGAAAAAGACACAGCTGTCCGACGATGTCTTCCAGCTGCGAGTACACGCCCCGCTGATCGCCGAGGAGCGCAAACCCGGCCAGTTCGTCATCGTCCAGATTGACAGCAACTTCGGCGAGCGCATCCCGCTGACCATCGCCGACGCCGACCTCCGGGAAGGCTCCATCACCCTGATCTTCCAGACCGTGGGCAAGACGACCCTGAAACTGGCGGCGCTCAAGGAGGGCGACGCGATCGAAAACCTCCTCGGCCCGCTGGGCCGGCCTACGCACATCGAGAAGCTCGGCACGGTGGTCTGCATCGGCGGCGGCATCGGCGTCGCGCCGCTCCACCCCATCGCGCAGGGCTACAAGCAGGCCGGCAACAAGGTCATCATCATCATGGGCGCGCGCAACCAGAAGCTGCTGATCCTCGAGCAGGAAATGCGCGCGATCGCCGACGAGCTGATCATCTGCACCGACGACGGCTCCTACGGACGCAAGTGCCTCGTCACCGAGCCGCTCAAGGAGCTCTGCCTGCAGGAGCCGAAACCCAACTTCGTCGTCGCCATCGGACCGCCGATCATGATGAAGTTCTGCGCCGAGACCACGCGCCCCTTCGCGGTGCCGACCTTCGTCTCGCTCAACACGATCATGGTGGACGGCACGGGGATGTGCGGCGGCTGCCGCGTCACGGTCGGCAACGAGACGAAGTTCGTCTGCGTGGACGGCCCGGAGTTCGACGGCCACCAGGTGGATTTCGACAACATGATGAAGCGCCTCCGGTCCTACAAGACGCTCGAAGACAAAGCCCGTCACACCTGCAATCTGGAACAAGCGATCGCCCGCAAAGAGAACGAGAGCAAGCCATGAGTCACCCCACCCCGGAACAGCTCGCCGCCGCCGCCAACAAGTGCCTGAAGGATCTCGAACAACTGCCCGCGCTCAAGGTCAAGGACCGGCTCGCGATTCCCATGCAGGAGATGCCCTCGCAGGACCCGCAGGTCCGCCGGCACAATCTCATGGAGGTCGCGCTCGGCTACACGCCCGCGCAGGCCAAGGCCGAGGCGCTCCGCTGCCTGCAGTGCAAGAACAAGCCCTGCGTCGCCGGCTGCCCGGTGGCCATCGACATCCCCGCCTTCATCCAGGCCATCGCCGACGGCGACTACCAGAAGAGCGTGGACATCCTCAAGCAGTCCAGCCTGCTGCCCGCCGTCTGCGGCCGCGTCTGCCCGCAGGAGGAGCAGTGCCAGAAGCCTTGCACCGTCGGCAAGGCGCTCAAGGACGTGAACCAGGCCGTCTCTGTCGGCCGGCTCGAGCGGTTCGTCGCCGACTGGGAGCGCGAGCAGGGCAAGGTCAAGCTGCCGGTGATCAAGCCGGAGACCGGCAAGAAGGTCGCCATCATCGGCTGCGGCCCCGCCGGCATCACCGTCGCCGCCGACGTCCGCCGCGAAGGCCACGCCGTCACGATCTTCGAGGCCTTCCACAAACCCGGCGGTGTCATGGTCTATGGCATCCCCGAGTTCCGCCTGCCCAAGGTGATCGTGCAAAAGGAAGTCGAGACGCTCGAACAGATGGGCTGCAAGATCCAGACCAACTTCGTCGTCGGCCGCACCCGCAAGCTGCTCGATTTGATGGCCAAGGACGGTTTCGACGCGATCTTCGTCGGCGTCGGCGCCGGCCTGCCCAAGTTCATGAACATCCCCGGCGAGAACCTCGTCGGCGTCTTCAGCGCCAACGAGTACCTGACCCGCGCGAACCTGATGCGCGCCTACGACTTCGCGCGCGCCGACACCCCGATCTTCCGGTCCAACAAGGTCGCCGTCCTCGGCGGCGGCAACGTGGCGATGGACGCCGCCCGCATGGCCGTCCGCCTCGGCGCCAAGGAAGTGCACCTGGTCTACCGCCGCTCCCGCGTCGAGATGCCCGCGCGTATCGAGGAAGTGGGCCACGCCGAGGAAGAGGGCGTGATCTTCCACCTGCTCGAGAACGCCAAGCGCATCATCGGCAACGAGCAGGGCCTCGTCACCGGCATGGAATGCATCCGCTACGAACTCGGCGAGCCCGACGCCTCCGGCCGCCGCCGCCCCGTAGAACTCAAGGGCAGCGAGTTCATCATGGACGTGGACACGGTGATCTGCGCCATCGGCAACGAGTCCAACCCCCTGCTCCGCCAGACCACGCCGGGCCTTGACCACAACAAGTGGGGCAACATCATCGCCGACGCCTCGCAGCTGACCTCGCTGCCCGCCGTCTATGCCGGCGGCGACATCGTCCTCGGCGCCGCCACGGTGATCCTGGCGATGGGCCAGGGCCGCATCGCCGCCGCCGCGATCAACAAGGCGCTCGCCGCACAGCCTGCGGGCCAAACCTGAAACTTGAGACCTGAAACCTGAAAGGGTCGAGGGGCGGGTGGCATATGCCCCTGACGGACTTCGATGCTTGCCCCGGCGTAGCCTCTTGGCGAAGCCGGGTGGCCGCCGAGAGCTGCACAACTAGATGCAGTTGGGCAGCCACCAGAAACCCAATGCGCGCGCCCTTAAAACGCAAACGCGTTTTCCAAACCTCCTGAACACCGCAGATAGTCAGAGCGTGTGTCGTTGGCAGCGGGCTTTTGGCCGGGTGGCCGGTGGGCGGTATCGTCAGGCTACGACTAGCGCGAACCGACAGGATGTCCTCGGAGCGGCGGCACTCCTGCCGCCGTAGCCAGTTCGTCGCACGCGAGCCTTGCTCCTGCTGAACGTGCAAGGCCCTGGTCAGGTTGTGGCTGTTTCGGCGGCACTCCTGCCGCCGCTCCGGGCTACCAAACCAGGATCAAGCTCCCTTTTCGAGGGTGAGGACAGGCATCTGTCCAGGCTCCGTCCAACATGTGGCGGCACGCGTCCCGCGGGCCGGTGCAGGCGGCGTCCCGCCGCCTGCTGGAAAGCTGAAGCCACCGGGCGGGACGCCCGGCACACCGGCAGGCGGGCCGCCTGCCGCCACAACGATATGCCTGCCTCGGAATCAGACCGTTTTCACTTACGCCCGTTGTCTTTTCCTTTCGGTGGATCGCTGTCTTCTGATCTCCGTCCTCTGCCATCTGACCGCTGCCCCCGTGCCCTTTTTGTCATCCCGCGGCGTGTCTGCACAAAGACAATTTCGTCAAGGAACAGAAAGCGATCGCGCGTTTAAGCAATGTCGCACAGGACGTCTTTCCGCTTGTAAAGCCAGCAGCACCTTCTTACCGTGCCGCCGTGATGAAAAAACAAGACGGCCTAAAGACAACTTCCAGCTCGCTCAACGATGCGACCCAGCCTCGTCTGCCGGTGTCAGCACGATACGCACCTGTGTCACAGACCATCCGGGCCGCGCTCTCCTATTTCGCCATCGTGCTGGGCTCCGGCTTCGTACTCGGCGCGTTCCGCGTTCCGATACTTGTTCCGCGCCTGGGTGAGCGCTGGGCCGAGCTTGCTGAAATGCCGATCATGGCCGCTGTTATCTTCTTTGGAGCCGGGTACATCTTGCGCCGCTTCCCTGAGGTAGGCACGCGTCGTCGGTCATTGGCAGCCGGGTTTCTGGCGCTCGCTCTTTCAGTCTCTGCCGAGTTGGGATTGGCGGTCCTCCTGCAACACCAAACCTTGGTTGATTTCATCAGAAGTCGGGACAAAATATCGGGCTCGGTATATCTAGGGATGCTGCTCGTATTCGCCGTCATGCCAAGGATGCGCCTGCCAGTCCCTGCACCGACAACCCACGGGAGCGGCAAGCCCTGACCTACCGCGGCAGTCGACAGAGCTCAGGGTGGTGGCGCGCCCTCTCTTCCGTGCCCATCCGTGTTGTTCCGTGGCTGCCTTTCTTGGCTTGCTTGGCGTCTTGGCGGTGAGCTGCTTCCCTTCCGAAAATCCGCGCAATCCTGAAATCGGTGGATCGCCTTCCGGGTTCAGGTTTCAGGCCTCAGGTTTCAGGTCTCGCGTCTCAAGTTTAATGTATTCAGTTGGTTGCTTTCCCTTGGTGAACCGAGGCTTGCCCCGCGGGGGGGCGCTGGCTTACTCTCCCCGCGACGGCATGAATCCGCAGACGGACATAACCAAGGATGCGGCGCTGGCGCTGCTGCGCGTGATGCTGCTGGCGCGGCGCATCGAGGAACGGCTGATCCGGCTCTATCACCAGGGCCGGATCTTCGGTGGGGTCTATTGCGGCTTCGGGCAGGAGGCGATCGGCACGGCGACGACCGCCGTCGCCAGCGCCGACGACCTCTTCGCTCCCTGCATCCGCGACATGACGGTCCACCTCGGCCGCGGCACGCCGCCGCGCGACATCTTCCGCCAGTTCCTCGGCCGCGCCAACGGGCCGACGCGCGGGCGCGACGGCAACATCCACTACGGCGAATTGCACCGCGGGGTCTTCGCGTTCATCTCCCACCTGGGCGCCATGCTGCCCGTGGTCACCGGCGGCGTGATGGCGCGGCGGCGGCTGGGCCGGCCTGCGGTCGGGTTCGCCTACATCGGCGACGGCGGGACGAGCACGGGCGATTTCCACGAGGCGGTCAATTTTGCGGCGGTGTTCGAGGTGCCGGTGATCTTCGTGGTGGAGAACAACCAGTTCGCCTACTCGACGCCGAACGCCCACCAGTTCCGCTGTAAGGACCTGGTGGACCGCGCCGTGGGCTACGGCATCCAGGGTGTGAAGGCCGATGGCAATGACGTGCTTGAGCTCCGTGCGACCGTCGCCGCGCTGGTCGAGGAGATCCGCGAGAAACCACGCGCGGTGCTGCTGGTCTGCGAGACCATGCGGATGCGCGGGCATGGCGAACACGACGACGCCAGCTATGTGCCGCGCGAACTGCTCGCGGCCTGGGAGCAACGCTGCCCGATCCGTGTGCTGCGGGAAAAACTGGTCGCCGCGACGCTCGCGTCAGAGGCTGAACTCGATGCGCTCGACACCGCCGTGCAGGCCGAAATAAACGAGGCCTTTCAGCAGGCCCTTGGCGACCCGGCGCCAAGTCCGTCGACGCTGATGGAAGGGGTCTATGCCGTCGGCTGAAACCACTTTCCTCGAGGCGATCCGGCAGGCGCTGCAGCGGCTGCTGCGCGAGCGCTCCGACGTGGTGATGTTCGGGCAGGACATCGGCGCGTTCGGCGGCGCGTTCAAGGTCACCGCGGGCCTGCAAAAGGAATTCGGCGCCGACCGCGTGTTCGACACGCCGATCAGCGAGTCCGCGATCCTCGGCGCCGCGCTGGGCATGGCGACCATGGGGTTGCGGCCGGTGGTCGAGATGCAGTTCTCCGATTTCGCGATGACCGCGGTGCACCAGCTGCTGAACAACGCCGGGACGCTGCACTATCGCACCGGCGTGGCCGCGCCCCTGGTCGTGCGCGCGCCCTGCGGCGGCGGCTTCGCGGGCGGGCCGTTCCACAGCGAGGAACTGGAAGCGTTCTTCTGCCACATGCCCGGCCTCAAGGTCGTCTATCCCGCCTTCCCGGCCGATGCGCGCGCGCTGCTGCTCGCGGCGACGCTGGACCCGAACCCGGTCGTGTTCTTGGAGAACAAGTACCTCTACCGCCACGTCAAGGAATGGTTGCCGGCGGAATGGGGCCCGACGACACTCGGCACGGCGCGTGTCTGCCGGCCCGGCTCCGACGCCGTCGTGCTGACCTACGGCGCGATGGTCCACGAGGCGCTGCGCGCCGCCGAACTGGTCCACGCCGAGGACGGCGGCGAGGTCATGGTGCTCGACCTGCGCTCGCTCAAGCCGCTCGACACCGACTCGATCCTCGCCGCGGTCGCCGCCACCAACCGCGTGCTGATCGTCCACGAGGGCTGGCACACCGGCGGCTTCGGCGCGGAGATCGCCGCGCTCGTCGCCGAGCGCGCCTTCCACCTGCTCGACGCGCCGATCTGGCGGCTGACCGCGCCGGACTGCCCGGTCCCGTTCGCGCAGGAGCTGGAAAAGGCCTACCGCCCCAACGCCGCGAAGATCCGCGATGCGCTGCTCGAATTGCTGGAACACTGAGGAACCGCCATGAAGAAGCGCGTGCCAATTTTGATGCCGCAGATGGGCCAGAGCGTGGCCGAGGGCACGATCGTCGCATGGAAAAAGAAGGTGGGCGAGGCCGTCCAGGCCGACGAGGTGCTGATGGAGATCGAGACCGACAAGACCAATGTCGAGGTCGAGTGCTCCGCCACCGGCCAGCTGGTCACCTGTCTCAAGCAGGCCGGCGACCGTGCGGCCGCCGGGGAGATCATCGGCCACATCGAGGTCGAGGCCGCGGACGAGCCGGCTGCGACGCCGCACGCCGCCGCGCCCGCCGGGGACGCCGTGACGGTTTCCAGCAACACTCAGTTCCGCATCAACCACGAACTGCCGGAAATCAACCGCGACCGCTACTCACCCTACGTCATGCGCCTGGCCATGCTCAACGGGGTCACGCTCGGCGAGCTGCAGGGCATCCGCGGCACCGGCCGCGACCGGCGCGTGACCAAGAGCGACCTGCTGCAATATCTTGCGCGCCGCCCGGTCGGCGCCAGCACCGTGCAGGCCGAGCTCCACAACGGCGCGCCGGCGGCGGAGGACCTCTCCGCGCTCGGCAAGGTCGTGGCGATGACCAGCATCCGCCGCACCATCGCCGACCACATGGTCCAGAGCATCCATACCAGCGCGCACGTCACCATGGTCCACCTTGTGGACGTGACGCACTTCGTCGAGCTGCGCGACCGGATCAAGGGCGAGTTCGAGCAGCGCTTCGGCGCCAAGCTGACCTACACGGGCCTGATGATCTTCGTCACCTCACGCGTTCTGCGCGACTTCCCGAGCATCAACGCCTCCGTCGCCGGCGCGAGCCTGATCCTGCGCAAGGATATCAGCATCGGCTGCGCGGTGGCGTTGCCGGACGAGAGCCTGGTCGTGCCGGTCGTCCAGCACGCCGACCGGAAGAGCTTTCCGGAGATTGCGCAGGAGCTGGACCGGCTGATCGCCTGCGCCCGGGCCCGGGACCTGACGCGCGTGGATGTCGAGGGCGGCACCTTTACGATCTCCAACTTCGGCGCCTTCGGCAGCATCATCGGCACGCCGATCATCAACCAGCCCCAGGTCGCCATCCTCGGCATGGGTGCGGTGGTCAAGCAGCCGGTGGTGCTCGACGGGCAGATCGTCATCCGCGACCGCCTCTACCTAAGCTTCTCGTTCGACCACCGCGTGATCGATGGCGCGATGGGCGGCCGCTTCCTCAACGCCATCCAAAAGGTGACCGAGACGCTCGACGAAAAGACGTTGAACCTCGAGACGCTGTGATGGACACCGCCTGCTTGGGCTGACGCCCCGTTCGACAGGATGCGACCTGGCCATTTTAGATGGCAGATTGTCGATTGCCGATTTGAGGTAGGTCACCGATCACATAGCCTCACGCGGAACGTGAGGGCTACTTTCCGGATGGTGGCCCTCACGCTCCGCGTGAGGCTGCTTCGATACCCTTCCTCAGCCACCTTCCGTGGCCGCGCTCGTCAGAACGCGCCTGAAGAGCATCCTCCACAGATTTCGATTGCACTGATTTCCTGAGGGCGACCGAGGAACCCGGGAAGACAGAAAAGGGCGCCGTCCATAGGGAGCCGACCAAAAAGACGAGCGCTCTGGTTCAGGCCCATTCGTAGAACGCATCACACAGGCAACGACCATCTGTTGCCGGATGCGCCCTCAAACCGTGACGCTCCCCCGTTCAATGTTGGATGTTCGATGTTCGGTGTTCAAGGTTCATTTGCGGCCCCGCCTCAGGGCGCAGTTGCGGCGGGCTGCTCATCGCCGGCGATGCCGATCCGGTTGCGGCCGGCGTTCTTGGCGCGGTAGAGCGCGGCATCGGCATCGCGCAACATGGTCTTCGCATCGCCGCCCGCCTGCTTGCTGTACACGATCAGGCCCATGCTCAGCGTGACCGGGACCTGGCCCTCGCTCGTGTCGAGCTTCCCCGCGCACACGTTGGCGCGGATGCGTTCGATCAGGCCAAGGGCGCTGGCGCGGTCACAGCCCGGCAGCACAAACAGAAATTCGTCGCCGCCATAGCGGCCGATGGCATCGTAGGGCCGGACGAGCGCCTGGAATTTCTGTGCGACGATGCGCAGCACGCTGTCGCCGGCGAGATGCCCGAAGGAGTCGTTGATTTTCTTGAAGTGATCGAGATCGGCCAGGACGATGGCAACCGGCGTGTTCTGGCGCTCGGCGCGGAACAGCTCGAGGTCGAGCAGGCGGAAGATCTCCTCGTGGTTCCACAGGCTGGTCAGCGGATCGCGGCTGGCCTTGAGGCGCAGCGCATCGCGGGCTTGGACCAGGTCGGTCTGCAGCTCGATGACGCGCCGGCCGGCGCGCAGGCGCACGCGCAGCTCGGGGAGTTTGAAGGGCTTGGTGATGTAGTCATCGGCGCCGGCCTCCATGCCGGCGACCAGTTCGGCGTCGCCGTGCAGCGCGGTGAGGAGGATGACGTAGGTGTAGGGCTCGCGCATGTCCTGCCGGATTTTCTTGCACAGCTCGAGGCCGCTGAGGCCGGGCATCATCCAGTCGAGGATGACCAGTTGCGGCGCGTTGGGACCCGTGAGGATCTTCCACGCCTCCGTGCCATCGGAGGCGATAAGCACTTCATAGCCCCACGCGTGCAGGCTGGTTTCCAGGATGCGCTGGAACACCACGTTGTCTTCGGCCACCAGAATGCGCATATTGGGATCCTTCCGCGCTGCCGTTCACCGCCGGAAGAATTTTTTCGTGTAGACCACAAAGCCCCAAAACGGCAGCCAGCAGGCCAATATCAGCACCCAGAGCCAGGGGCTGTTCAGGAAGCCCATTTGCCGCATCATGTCGATCTGAGCCTTCGGGACATCCATCAGTTCATACATCGGCAGGAGGCCGACGCGCGCGAAGGTCACCGCCGCGGAAAGCACCGAAACCCCGAAGCCGAGGACGGCGATCCACCAGCCCGCCACCTTCAGTTGGTAGGTGGCGCGCGCCGCGTAGGCATAGGCGACCAGCAGCACCAGCAGGGCCACCGCTGCCGGCGCACCGTTCAGGTAGGTGCCAAAGCAGGGGATCACGCAGCGATAGATGACGATCATCAGCGGCATCATGGCGGCGCCCAGGCCGAGGATCAGGCTGACCGCCAGCACGGGCAGCGGGCAGGCATCGGTCCAGCGCGGCACCGGGTCGCGCGCCTCGCACGTCGCCTTGACGTGGGGGCTGCGATAGAAAAAGACCAGCACGGCCGGGAGGATGACGTAGAACACCGCGCAGAACCCCAGCATGATCACGGTGAGCACCGCGCGGGCGGCGGCCGGCATGGCCGGCGTGCCCGGGGGCGTGCCGGGCATGCCGCCGCTAAACATCTGCGGCAGGATGAAGCCGACCGCAAGGGTGCCGGCGATGCCGCCGACGAGCCACATCCACGAGATGATCAGCAGCAACGCGCGCGCCCAGCGGCGGCACCGCACCGAGCCGATGCCCAACCAGATGAAGGCCGCCGCCATGCCCACGTACATCAGGACGGCGGGCAGGAGCATGCGCAGCGGCGTCGGCTCGGCACCCGGAAGCTGCCCAGCCAGCAGCTGACCCAGCACCATCAACGGCACCATCAGGGCCAGCAGGCAACCCAGGATGATCTCCAGGATGCCGAAAACCAGCAGACCGGTGCGGCGGTCCTTGAACCCGGCGAGCGGCGGAACGATGGCGTTTTCATTCATGGCGGACTCCTTTGCAAAACAGCGTGTGGCAGTATAGCCGGCGAGAGGGCCCTGCACAGCAGAAAGTGATCAATCTCTTGCACAGGCTTGGCAGCCGCGCGGCAACTTGCTATACACACCGCGCACCTTGCCGGAGTGGCGGAATGGCAGACGCACTGGACTCAAAATCCAGCGCCCTTCAAAGGCGTGTGGGTTCGACTCCCACCTCCGGCACCACTGTAGTACCAATGCTTTATGCGCACACCCTCATCGCCTTCCCGGCAGAAGAAAACTACGCTTGCTACGTCCTGTGCTACGTGATTCGGGTTGCACTTGCATCTGCGCGCCCATATAATCCGCTGTGAGCACAAAAGATTCGGAGATGTAAATGGCCCAACTCATCATGCGCGGCGCGATCTGGTACGCGCGGATCCAGAAGGATGGCAAGGATATTTGGCGAAGCACGCACACCGGCGACCGCCGCAAAGCCGAAGCCGCGCTACGGCGGACCGTAGCAGACGTACAGGGCAACACTACCGTAGCCGACGCACTCGCATCTCTCCTGGCTGCTTTCAACCGCGAAGAGACGACCGCGACTGGAGACGTCCAAAAACTGGCCACACTAACAGCCCAAAGACAACGAGCTGCCGCCGCCCTCCTCGCTGGCACCGGCGAGCGCATTACACTTGAAGAGGCGTGGGCCAAATGGGAGCAAGCGTCAAAGAAGCGGGAGCCGTGTGAGGGCACGCTATGGGCCTATCGCGCCGCGTGGCAGCGGTTCAAAAAATGGGCCGAAGGAGCGGGCTTAAAACACCTCCACGAGGTTACACCGGCACGTGCTGAGCAGTACGCGGCCGATCTGAACCAGGAGAGCTTTGCCAGTCGGACCAGAGCCGGGCATCTCAAATTTCTTCGCAGCCTGTTCGCCAAGTTGCGCCTTCAAGCTGGCCTGGTTGAGAACCCCTGGAGGGATGTGGTCGTGCCAGAGATACAGCAAGAGAGCCGCCGCGCCTTCACTGCCGATGAGCTCCAAAAGGTATTCACGCAAGCACAGGATGCCCTCCGTAACATGATGCTGGTCGGACTCCTTACCGGACTGCGCCTTGGTGATGTGGCCCAGTTACGGTGGAGTTCCGTTGACCTAAAACTCAAGCAGCTGGACGTGATGCCCGGCAAGACATCCTACAAGAAAAAACACATTCAAATCCCCATCACACCAGCATTGGAGCATATGCTGACCACCCAAAAGCGTTTGGGAAGGAAAGGTGCCTTTGTCTTCCCCGCAGAGGCTAAGCTATACGAGCGTAACCGCACAGGTCTGTCGCGGAAGTTTCAGGCCCTCTTTAAGGCCGCCGGCATAACTACCACTGAAAAAATAAAAGGCCGGAAGCATGCCGTCGTCAAAGTGGGCTTCCACTCCCTGCGGCACTCGTTCGTGAGCCTATGCGCGGCGGCAGGAACACCACAACATGTACTCCTAAGCCTGGTCGGACACGGCTCGCCAGAGATGACCGAGATTTATACTCACACAGATATGGAACAGAAGCGTAAGGCTGTGGCGGGGCTGCCCGGTTTGCTGCCAAGCTCATGAGGGGCAACATGTACCTGAAAATAATTAAAATACCATCAAGGTGGAAATACACGGTCGAGCAACGGGATTATCACACTGTTTTTCACTTTAGGACCTGGCTCAAGGCACCGGCGAGCGAACCGCCGGATTACACAATTGAAATCACCAACTGGAACCTATCTAAACTCCCTCGCCCGCAAGAATCGAAGCCTGCTGATATTAAGAATTGGCTCGATGAATCATTTGCTACTATTCGGCAACTATTAGAGAACCAAGTGAAACAAGAGCGCTCATCCATATCCGAAGACTCATCGGGAAGCATCAATCCCGACGGAGTTATGTGGCTAGTAGTTAATACAATGGCTATTGCCGCACCCGTTACTACTATCGCGCGATCTCTGATTAATCATAACCAGTGCCCCTACACGGTGAAATCGGCACGTTGGTCCAGCAACCAACCCCCACGGAGTTATTTGCAACTCATCAAAGACGACGGGAGTGATGCTGGCTGCTGTGTCTGTTCGTCAGATGACAATCAACTCTGGGTTGCCTCTATTAGTGACCATAGACTGGCGCGAAGACTAGCTACAAAAGGGGGGGAAACTGCTAAACGCCGGGGTGGTATGGATAAAAGTAAGATTTGGGAGAGTAGTGACAAGATTAAGCTCGAATATATGCAAATGCTGGCTGAGCCGAAAAGGCGCTTTAAGATGGATATTCTATCCACGCTTTCGAAGCGACATGGGAAAAGCACAAGCACTATCAAGCGCATTCTAAAATCTTGATCACCAGTTGCAGACACGCCCTGTATTTTACTCCAGTGGAATAGCTAAGAAAACAACTCGCCCCACCCCGCCGACCCAGACCCCGCCGGCAACCTGCCCGACGGGATCTGGTTCAAGCTTCACGCCGCGATCCGGCGCTCCCCACTCTCCGCACTCCGGCTCGTTGCCAGCCGTGCCCGACCACGTGCCCACTCCCGCAGCCCTTTGAGCTGCTCGCCCATCAGGCGCGACAGGGGCACCAGCTCGCCAAGCACCAGCGAGCACGTCAGCGTCGTGGGCTCCTTGCCCTCCGCGAAGGCGTGATACAGAGCGTCGATGAACGCCTGCTCGATCTCCGCGCCGGTCAGGCCCTCTGAGGCTCGCGCCAGCGCCGCGATGTCGAACTTGCCCGCGTCGCGCCGGTACTTGGCAATCTGGATCCGCCAGATCGCCGCGCGCTCCTCGGGGTTGGGCAGGTCCACGAACATCAGCTCGTCCCACCGGCCGCGGCGGAGCAGCTCCGGCGGCAGCTGGCTCACGTCGTTGGCCGTCGCCACGATGAACACGGGAGCGGTCCGTTGCTGCAACCAGTCGAGGAAGCTGCCGAACACCCGGCTGGTCGTCCCCCCATCACTGGAGCCTGAGCTCCTGCTGCCGGCGAAGCCCTTCTCCAGTTCCTCCACGAGCAAAACGCAAGGCGCTATGCTCTCAGCGGTCTGGATCACCGAGCGCAGGTTCTGCTCGCTCTGCCCCACCAGGCTGCCGAAGATCCGACCGGCATCCAGCTTGAGCAACGGCCGCTGGAACACGCTCGCCGTCGCCTTGGCGGCGAGGCTCTTACCCGTGCCCGGCACTCCCAGGATGAGCAGACCCTTCGGCGCCGGCAGTCCGTAGCTCACGGCCCGGTCGCTGAACGCCTCACGGCGCTTGAGCAACCAGTCCTTGAGCACGTCCAACCCGCCGATGTCGTCGAGCGTCTCGCGCACCTCGGCGATCTCCAGCAGGCCGTTCCTCTTGATCGACTGCGCCTTCTCCCGGCTCACGACGTTCGGCAGCACCTTGCTGGTCTCGACCACCGACAGTGCGAAGGCGTTCTCCGCCTCCGTGGTGGTCAGGCCGCTGGCCGCATCCAGGATCACCGTGCGCTCCTCGGCCTCGGGCTTCTTCAGCTTCGCCGACTTCAGGATGCCGTCGAGTACGGTGCTCAGCGCCGCCTTGTCCGGCAGCGCGAAGTCCAGCACGACGAACTCCCGCTCCAACTCCGGCGGCAACACCTGCCGGCAACCGACGATGATCAGCACGCGGCCCTTGGTCTTCGCCACCCGGAGGGCATCCTTGACCGCCCGGACGAGCACCGGGTTGGCATCGGCCAGAAACGCGTGGAAGTCCCGCAGCAGCACGAGCACGTTCTCGCCCAGCTCCTGGATCTGCGTGATGGCCTCCAGCGGCTCGCTGGCTTCGCGCCGGCCACCGTCCTTGGTATCCACCAACCCTTCCGTGATGGACCAGGCGAACAGCCCATACTTGAGCTGCTTGGCGACAGCCTGCAGCTCCGCCTCGATGCGGGTTTCTTCGTGGGATATGACGAACAGGCCCGGGTATCCCGCCCGGATATAGTTCATGATTTTTTGACGCACTGCTTGGCTCCTTTCTTGAGAGCACGTTCTGCTTCGACATTCCAAATGACCACCTGCCGGTACACCCGGCTGGGTGGCGCGGTGAACCGCTTCCGGGAGCGCTCCTCCCGGAAGCTGATCACATCGCCGGGCTCCAGCGCCACGACCAGCCGCTTGTGGCGGTGGTCATGAGGGTCGGCACAGCGCCGGACCACCGGCTTGCGCAGTTCAGTGGGCATGGCCACGAACCTCCTGCGCTCCCGCTGCCCCCACGCCGCGGTTCATGTCAGTCCTCCTCGCTACGTTTGTAGCGCAGTTGCGCGAGGCGACACTCAGCCGGCTCCACGTCATCACGCAGGCCGAGATAGACCGGCTGGAACAGGCTGCCTCCCTGGATCGCGTTCAAGTAACGCGCTTCAATAATTGCGCCTGCTTGCGGCACCGGCTTGTTGGGCGGGATGGTCACATTGCCCACGCCCACCGACTCACCAGTGTCCGACAGCAGGCACAGGCCCACGCTGCGCTTGGCATTCACAACCGAGACGATGGCCGAGCAGGTCTTGTAGAACTTCAGCTTCAGTTGCGGGCCACCGCTATTGGGCCGGCCGGGGATAGCTGGCGCGTGGATGTTCTTGAAGACGATCCCTTCGGCGTTGGCCGCGCGCAGGTCCATCAGCATCTGGCGCTTCTCGTGCGTGGTCCAGGCCGTCTCGACCACCTTGAATGCGCTGTGCGCTGTCGCCGGCATGCAGTCGAGCATGTCCACCAGGTCCTGGTAGCGCTCCATGTATGCCGTGAGACGCAGGTCCCGGCCCCGCAGCTCCAGCAGGTCGAAGACGTGCAGGGTGTCCGCGATCTCCTCCCCGGCCAGCAGGCCTGGCCCGAACCGCAGCCCCGCGTCGTGGATCGGATGTGGAATACCCACCACGAGGCCCAGCTTGTTGATGCCCTCAACCCGGGACGCACCGATACGCAATAGCCGGTTCCGGCCATCGAACTTCTCCTGGGCGCACCAGTCGTCATTGACGATCAGCGCTTCAACCTGCTCCTCCTCGATCGAGTTCAGGAGCTGCGGCAGCACGCCGCTCACTTGCTTGTCGGTCGCGCCGGTGTACGGCGTGCCAGCTTCCCCGGTAGTGTAACCCTTGGCCATTTTCTCGGCCACGAGCTTGTCGAAGATCTTCCGGGCCTCGGCCTCGCTGACCGGCGTCTGGGTCTTCGTTCCGGCCGTGAGCGTTGCGCCCCTGCGCCCGAACTGGAAGTCCACGCTCCAGCCAGAACCCTTCGGCTCCAACTGGATGTGGTAGACCTTGTCA
>CAITZM010000160.1 GCA_903896925.1 uncultured Lentisphaerota bacterium
GGAGCCCATGTATTTTCCCTGATGATGCAGCTTCTTCGGCCGCGCGGCAGCAGAACTGTGACCCGTAGATGCGGCCTCCGGCCGCATTAAATGGTGGGCAAGCGACCGGAGGTCGCTTGCACCAGAAGCGCCACACAGGCTACAACCGCCATGAAAAGCGCTCGCTAGGCATTGAAGCGGAAGTCAATCACATCGCCGTCCTGCACGATGTACTGCTTGCCTTCGAGCCGCAGCAGCGCCTGCTCGCGGCAGGCGGCATGGCTCTTCAGGCGCAACAGCGGCTCCCACGCCACGGTCTCGGCGCGGATGAACCCGCGCTCGATGTCGGAATGCACCTTGCCCGCCGCCTGCGGCGCCAGCGTGCCGCGGTGGATCGTCCACGCGCGCACCTCGTCCGGGCCGATGGTGAAGAAGCTGATGAGGTCCAGCAGGCGGTACGCCGCCTGCACGAGCCGCACCCGCGCCGGCTCGGAGATGCCATAATCCTTGAGGAAGCCCGCCGCCGCCTCGGAATCGAGCGTGGCGATCTCCGCCTCCAGCGGCGCACAGAACACCAGCACCTCGAGCTTGTGCGCGGACGCCGCCTGGCGCAGCGGCTCCAGGGCGGCCCCGTTGAGACCGTCCTCGGCGACGTTCGCGATCACCAGCAGGCGGCGCTGCGTGAGAAACCGGAAGCTGCTGATGCGCTTTTCGTCCTCGGGCTCGAACGTCAGGTCGCGCAGCGCCTTGCCCTCGTCGAGCTGCTGCTTGCAGCGTGCCAGGACGGCCCGCTCGGCCTCGTTGCCCTTGAGGCCGCGCTTGAACTCCTGGTCGATTTTATCCAGACGCTTCTCCACTTTTTCCATGTCGGCGACGATCAGTTCGAGCAGCAGCGACTCGAATTGCTTCGCCGGGTCCGGCGTGTTGCCCTGGTAGTCCATCTCGCCGAACGCCTGGATGACCAGGGCAAACGCGTCGGCGTCGCCGAGGAACGCGTTGAGCTGGCTGAACGAATTGCCTTCGCCGGCCGAGGCCGGGGGCAGCGCGACATCCACGAACGTGACCTCGGCGGGCGTATATTTCTTGGGGTTGTAGAGATCGCGCAACGCCTCCAAGCGGGCGTCCGGCACCTTGACGGTACCGAGCCGGTGGGGGCCCTTGACGAAGCAGTGCGGCCCCTGCGGCGTGTTCGTCAGCGCATCGAACACCGCGGTCTTGCCGGCGCGCGGCGCGCCGATGAGGTATAGCATTAGTGGCATGGTTTGTTCTCCGGAAAAGCGCGGCGAGACTACACACCGCCGGCCGCGGGGTCAACCTGAACCGCTGAGCCTTACCATCAAGAACAAGAAAGCCGCCCATAAGAGCCGCCAGATCGCCACGCCCTCATGCGCACGAAGCACGCCCAGGTTCAAGCTGTCTGACTGGCTGAAGGGGCGGTGGCCGCACCGCCCCGCAGAGTGCAGCCGCTTGCCGTGGCTGCAGCTTGGAAAACGGCACGTCCAACGACAGCCCTTCGACCGGAGTCGCTGGGTTGATATGCTTGCTCAGTTGCGATGTTCGGCGGGCGCGCGCCGACCGGGTGGATAGGGCGTGGAAAAATAGCGCGGGTGGTATTTCTTCATGAGCGCCACGCTGCTCCGCCCATCGCTGAACTCCCACAACTCGCAAGCGCGCCCCTGCAGTCGCAGCGGCGCGTCCTGCCGGTGCATACCCCGGACAGCCTCCGGCCCCAGCTCCTGCTCCAGCCGCCACCACGCCTCCTTGCCGCGGCCGCTGGTGACCAGCCAGAGGGTCCGCGCGGTCAGGTCCTTCTCGGAGAGCAGGCCATAGGTGCGGACCAGGTCCCACGGGTAAGCCTCGATCGACAGGCGGCCATCCGCGAGGAAGGCGAGCACATAGGCATCCCAGTAAGGCGCCAGAATGGGCGCATGCTGCGCTTGCAGATAAGGCACGAACTCGCGCTCGGCGTCGCGCAGTTCGCGATCGGCCTGGCGCGCACAGCCGAGCTGTTCCCGCCAGGCCGGCAGCGCGGCCAGGGTCAGCGCCACCACCCCGGCGCTGGCCGTGCGCAGCCGCCAGCCGGGCGAAGCAGCGAAACGCGCGAAGAGCCAGGCGGCGCACAGGAACAGGTGCAGGCAGTAGCGCCGGTTCTCCTGGTTCAGCGAGAGCTGCGGCGCGAGCAGCATCATCAGCACGAGGGCAAGCGCGCCAAGGGCCCAGACCCGGTCGAGCGCCGTGAGCGGCGCGCCCCGGCGGCGCGCGGGCAACAGGCAGAGCAGCACCGCCGCGGCGATCCAGAGCAAGGTCAGCACCGCATGCGGCCAGTACTCAACGCTCAAGGCGAAAATGCGCGGCCCGATCTGCGCAAAGAAAACCGCGGCCGCGGCGACCAGCTTGTGGCCGGTGACCCATTGCAGCGGCAGGTGATGCTGGAAGGGCCATTCGGCGGCACGCAACAAGTGATGCAACAGCATCGGCAGATAGCCGAGGAACAGGCCGGCGCTCAGCGCGACGATCCAGTTGCGGCTTCCGCTGTAGCGGCGGTCTGTGACCGCCGTCGGCGGCCCTAGGCCGCCGCTACAGAGGCGCTGGCGCACGCCCATCAGCACTATGGCGAGCGCGCCAAAGAGCAACATCTGCGGGCGCGAACAGAGCGCGTACCCGGTCGCGGCGCCCAGCAGCCCCCACCCCAGCCAGGGCGAGCCGGCGCCGGCCGCATGGGCCCACTCAATGCGCGCCGCGGCGAACACGATGACCCCCAGCAGCAGCAGCGAGAGTTCAATGCTGGAAAAAACAGAGATGTCGAACAGGTAGTTCCACGAGCCACCGATCAGCACGCAAAATACGGCCAAGGGCCAGATGCGCCGCCGCCCGGCGCGGTCCTCCGTGAGCAGCAGCGCCTCATAGACCAGCCAGAGCCCGCCCAGCGAGAGCAGCGAACCGGCCAGCGTCAGGGCCAGCACGCCGGAGAGCGCGGGACACAGGCAGCGCAGCAGCGCATAGAGGTGCGGCGTTAGGGAGAACAGGTAGTTCTGTCCGTAGGTCAACGTCGGCACATACCCATGGCGCAGCAGGTCGTTGCCCATCAGCCCGAACGTGGCCACGTCGGAGTCGAGCGCCCGATACGGCATCGCGAGGTTGAGTGCCAAAGCCCAGCCGGTCAGCAGCAAGATGGGCAAACGCCACGTCAGGCCGTGCAAGCACCGGGAGAACAAGACCTGCACTCCGCCCCGCATCATGCGACCTGCTTGCGCGCAAAGCGCTGCGGCTCGCCGTCGGGCAGCGTGACCGCCAGCAACGCCTCGTACTCCGCGCGCCGCCAGTCCTCGCGCTGGCCGGGATGCGTCATGATGAGGTAGTTGCCGGGCCGCACCTGCGCCAGGATGCGCTGCAAGGTGTCGGGATAGTGCCTCCAGTCGCCATAGTCGCAGACGCCGGCAAAGCCGTCATTGGTCGGGATGCTGCGCGCCTGCAGGCGCTCGCGCAAGGCGCGGCCCAACCTGGCGATCGCCCAGCACTTCAGCGGCGCGACGCCGCGCCGCGAAATCGTTTCCATCGGCTCGGCGCCGTTGCGCACCCAGGGATGCTCGTCGGGCGGCAGGCCGGCGATGAATTCAACCAGGCCGCGGCGCACGCCGGGCAGTTGCTGCACGTGCAGGTGCCCGTCCACGAAATCCGGCGCGGCATCCGTCAGCCCTTCGAACCACTCGTACTGCGCGGCGATCTCGCGCCGGGCGTCGGCCGAGCGCACGCCGCCGGCCAGGCTGCGGCCCAGCAGTTTGCCGAAGGAGAGGAAGCGGCCGTTGCGGTGCAGCGAACCGCCATGCTCCGAGGGCGGCAGACTGACCTCGTCGGTCAGCACCAGGTGCAGGCCGATCTCCACCTGCCCGCGCAACTCCAGCAGCCGCTTCAACGCGGGCGTCGGCTCTTTGAGGAGCGCGGCCATGACGGACACCGCGGAAAGTTTGCGCGCCGCGGCCAGCCGCACGATGGACTCGTCCACATCCGGCGCCAACCCGAAATCATCAGCGCAGATCATCATGGTTCACCTCCTGTTCGCGAACACATCCACCTCCCGGTCAGCGCGGCGCCCGTGCGGCCAGCAGGCCTTCGATGGCCGTGGCCGCCACATCCGCGCCCGCCAGCCCGGCGATCGGCTGCGGCTCCTTGAGCCCGCTCCAGGCGTTCGTGCGGTAGAGACCCAGCAACAGATCCATCACCGTTTCCTCGTGCGCGACATAGCCGCGGCCGAGGTCGGCCACCAGCCGCGCGTTCACGTACTGCTCCGCGTGCCCCGCCACCGGCAGCACGAACGTCGGCTTGTTCAGCGCCAGCGCCTCGCTCACCGCCGAGTAGCCGCCGTTGATCACCAGCGCATCGGCCCGGGCCAGCAGCGGCAGGTTGTCCATCAGCCGGCCGTGATAGGTGACGCGCGGGGTGCTCGTGCCGTCGCGCCCGACCACATCGATATGGAACGGCTCCTCGAAGGTGTCCAGCGGCACGGCAGAGGCGAAGATCGAGCCGCTCAGCATGAACACCACGTTGCGGATCTCGCGCGGCAGCGGATACGTCGGGATGGCCGCCTGCGCCGCCGAGCGCACGGCGCGGCGGACGATCAGCCCGACACGCCGGAACTTCGGATGCCGCGGCTGGCCCGGATGCGGCGAAGGGCTCAGCACGAGATCGCAGTAGCGCCGGTGGAAGAGATAGTCGGGAAATTCGATGAACCAGAACTGGCTGCGCACCGAGCGCGGGTTGTCATGCCAGCGCAGATATTCCGAAACCACCACCTCGGAATTGTTCAGCGCGGCGATCGGCACCCCCGCGCGGCGCAGCGGGCCGAGGGCATATTCCGAGTCGGTCACCGCCACCGCAGGCTGGAGGTGCGCCAACAGCTTCTCGAGCTGGGTGCGCTTGGATTGCGCCAGCCGCAGCAACTGCCGGCCCGCGAGCAGCGTCTGCCAGCCGCTGATGCGGCCCTTGCGCTGCGAATAGAACAGCGCCTCCATCGCATGCAGCGAGGTGACTTCCGGCTTGCCCGCAAAATACTTCAGCCCGTTCCCGCTGGTGAGCACATGGATGCGATGACCGCGCTCGGCAAGCGGCTGCATGACGGCATGACAGCGCGTGCTGTTGCCCATGCCCAGTCCGTTGATCAAAAATAGAATGTCGCTGCCCATGATTTCCCTGCGCCGGATGGTAAGCGCAAATGACAGGCGGGGGAAGTTTGATTTTAACAAACTGCGCCAGCACCAAGGACAGGAGGAACACGCAACCCGGGTTGAACGTGCAACCTGACCGCGACAAAACGGCAGGTCTTCAGCGGGCGAACAGCTTGTAGCGCCGATAGCCGACCAGCAGGCCGACACCCGCCAGGCCAATCACGAGCGCACCGGGCTCGGGGATCGCCTGGAGCGTGGTGCTGAAGTCTGACGTCAGGACAAACTGGTCGAGCTGATTGATGGAATATTTGCTCACCGTAAAGATCTGACTGTTTCCATAATAACCGTCCGTAGGCACCGTGCCCGCATTGTAATCAGTGGCCGGCAGATCCCATGCGCGGATGAAAAACTTAGAACCATCGACATACGTTGTATTGTCGTACCCGTACGAGATGCCGCTCATATTAAAGCGCCCTGCCGAGTTGGCCTGGGAAGTCGGCATGTTCTTGCCGATGTACGTTGTCGCGACCACCACATCGTCCGTCATGGCGCCGGTACCGGTCTTGTTTGCGGAATCGGCCACGCCGTTCAAGCCGGCATAAACCAATTGCACAAAACAGGCCGTATTGGATGTTTTGGTGACCAGATTCGTGGAGAGGGCGGTGAAGCCATCGTTATCGTAAATGCGACGGCTCGCTGATGTGCCCCAATCGATTTCATTCGCGGACGTCTGGAACACCAAACCCAACAACCCGATCACTGCAAAAAACTTTTTCATCATCGTTCCTACCCCATTGGATGGATTTAATACGGTCGTGTAACCGGCCAACTAAACGCACCGCCGCGTGCATTATACCAAAGACCTTGGCCGGGCGTGACGGTAAACAGGCTGTTGGTGGCGCATAAGGCCGGCACCAGGCTGGCGGGATCAAAATAGACCCACTTCCACACCGGGCCCCCATCGCCGCCCCAGCCATCGTCCGTCAGCCACGCCGACCGATAACCGGCGCCGGTCCACAGGTACACATTGTCAGCGCTAAAGGAGTCGTAGCTGGCCGTGATGCCGGTGATATTGGTGCCGATCAATTGATCCAAGGATTGCACCACCGGATACGGATTGCCGATCATGGTCAAGCCCGCATCCAAGGTGGTGGTCGTGACGGCGGCTTGCGGAATCTCGCCCGTCAGGTAGATCGTCGTCGTCGTCGTCCGATGCAGCAACCACATCGCTTCACCGACCTTGACGTCGAATGCATTGTTGGTGGCGCACAAGGCCGGCACGGGGCTGCCGGGATCAAAATAGACCCACTTCCACACCGGGCCCCCATCGCCGCCCCACCCATCGTCCGTCAACCACGCCGACTGATAACCAGCGCCGGTCCACAGGTACACATTGTCGGCGCTGAAAGAGTCGTAGCTGGCCGTCAAATTATTGGTCCCCAGGATCTGATCCAAGGTCATCAAGGGATTGTTGGTGCCGCTGTTTGCCGGATTCAGCGGGGTGGCAATGATCTGCATCTGATCCGCCGGCAGGTCCACTTTGACAAAGCCGATGATGTTGGGGCTGGTCACGCTGGTCTGGGCACCAGCCAGCCCCGCGAGCCAGAAGCTAACCAAGCAGGTCACAAACGTTTTCATGTTGCCGCTATGCCTTTGCCGAGGTTAAGGCCGCACCCACAACGCACCGACCAAACTCCTGCCCGTCAGGGGGCAATGTCCTGGCCACCTTGCAGTTGGCGGGAGTATAGATGGGGGGGAAATCGACGCAAGACTATTTTGAGCAGCGCAACGGGGGGCCAGGCAGCGCACCGCGTGCGTTTCATTTTTGCGCCAGATCGGCGATGAACCAGGCCTCGACCTTCTGGCGGGCCCAGGGCGTTTTGCGCAGGAAGGTGAGGCTCGACTTCACGCTGGGATCGAACTGGAAACAACGGATGGGAATCCGCCGCCCCATCTCGTCCCAACCGTACCGTGCGACCAGTTGGTTGAGGAGGTTCTCCAGCGTGATGCCGTGCAAGGGATCGCGCGGATGGAAGATTGGTGATGGCATAAGTTCTTTTTTCTAATTAAAGCACCCGCACCGCACGGTCTAGGATCGCGCAGGCCACGGGCTCAGGCCGTCGGCAGCACGTTCAGCCCGGCGGCGCGGGCGAGCTTATTCTGCCGCTCATCAAAACTGCAAAACGTCTGCGCGTCGAGCACCAGCGCGGTGGCGACATGCAGAATGTCCAGGGAGCGCGCACCCACCTGCGGTGTATGCTCCGCAATCAAGCGTTGCCCGGCAGCATAGACTTCCGCCCACGGCGGTATGACGGACATCAACCGCCCGTCGCGGGCATCGCTTGCGATCTGCTCCACCACCACCGCCGCACGGACCGGGGTCAGGTGGCCCCAAAACTGGCAGAGCCGGACGGCGTTGTGCAGTTCGTGCAGGTGGAGCGGCGTAACCATCAGCGGCGCCGCGTGGCTGCGCAGGAGGCGCTGCACTTTTTCCGACCGGTCATCCCGGATGTACATGGGGACGATGGCGCTGGAGTCGAAGTAGGTTTTCACCAGCGTTCATCCTCGCGGGCGCGCACGACTGGATTGAAGGACAGGGGCTGGGGGAACAGCTTCTTCAGGCGCGGCAGGAAAGACCACGTCAGCGGCCGGCCGGCCGGGACGGCCGGCTCCGGGGGCAGGATGCGGGCCACCGGGCGGCGGCGGTTGGTGATCACCACCGTCTCGCCGTTGCCGACGCAGCGCAAGACGCGATGGAAGGACTGCCGCACTTCGCGGATGCTGAATTCACGGATGGCTGCGATCTTCATCGGTCGCCTCTTTCATTGTGAAGCGAATATGCTTCACACCCTGACAGCTGTCAAGCCCGGGGGCGCCCGCCGGCCGGCTTCCCCGGCCCGCGACGGGGCGCCTCACTCCGCCGCGGGGACCAGGCGGATGCTCTCGATCGTCACCGTCGCGCCCCGCTGATTGATCGGGTCGAAGCGTAGTTTGCCGATCCGGCCATGCCAGGCCTTGTGTTGACCGACCTCAAACACATAGTCGTGAAACTGCCGGTCCGGCGTCACCGGCAGGCGCAGCGCAGTCGTCTCGCTGGCCGGCGTAGTGCCCACCTGCCAAAAGAGCTGGCAGGCGTCGCCGGCTTTCGCGTCCGCCACCTTCATGCGCACGACAATCCGCGCGATCTGTTTTGCCCGCACCGCCTCGAACGTGCGCTCGATCGCCGGGTCGGCCGACACGGTCTTGAAGGTCAGGCCGCCCTCGCCCGCCTTGAACGCCTCCACGCCCATCATGCCGGACCAACCCTGCGTCCCTTGGGCGAACAGGCTCTCCAGCCCAACGGACTTCACCGGCAACGGCAGGTCGTAGGGACCCAAACCCACGTCCTGCGGCCCATAGTTCAGCGGCCACCCCGCCGGAGGTTTCTGGCAGAAGGTGTCGCGCACCGCCTCGTACATGCCGAAGCCGAACTGCGCGCAGGGCTCCGCGTAGGAGCCCTCGCCCCACTCGTTGAGCGGCGCAAGCGTCAGGCGCTTCACGCCGGTGGCGTCGGCGAATTTCTTGGCGTCCCTGCAGATGCGCTGGAAGTGTTCGACCGTGCGGCCGTAGATCTCGGCGCCTTTGTCGCCATGCCACGGACGGTCATCCCAGCCCGTCGAGAGGTTCGGGAGGAAGGGCAGGATGCCGGTCTCATGCAGCCCCTGCCACAAGGCGAGGTTGGAGTCGGCCACCAGCTCAAATGGGAAACGCCGCGGGTTCGCGGCCTTGCCGCCATGCCCCATGTAGTGATAGATCGAGGTCATGTCGAAGCCCATGTCCTTGAGGCCTTGGATCACCTTGGGTTCCCACGAGGCCTCCGGCCATTTCATCGCGATGAAATAGATGCCTTTGAACCCGGCCTCCACCGCCATGTTGCGCGACAGCTCCAAGAGCCGCTTACAGCCATCGGCGCCGAGGTCGCGGTTCATGTTCTGCGGGCTCCAGATCATGACCACCGGCTTGTCGTCGATGCGATAATACTCCGGCGTCTTGAAATAATTCTCGATCCAGAATTTGACCACCTCGCGCTGGTCCGCCTCCGAATGGCTCCCCGCGGGGTTATGGTTCGCCCACATCACCGCCCACTTGAGCTGGGCTTTGTAGCGCGCCTGCTGGAACGCCTTGATCCAGTGGTCGTGATGTTGATAGCCCTTGTGCCAGTACCAATCCACGAGCAGGTACGAGAGCCCGTTCTCCGCCGCCCACTTGATCTGCCAGTCCACCACCTCGGGCTTGGCCTCGTCGTACCAGCCCAGCACCGGCTTGCGCTCCGGCGCCACCGGCCAGATGCGGGCCCACGCCTCGACCTTGGACCAGCCCGGGAAATAGAGCGCGCCGATTTCGTAGTCGCTCTTCACCGGCTGGGGCGCCGGCACATAGGGGGCTTTCGGCAACTTTAAGTCCGACAGGATCTCGATCCGGGCCTTGACGCTCTGCCCCTCCAGCCCATCGCCCGACAGCGCAAACTCCACCTCGCCCGCCACCGCCTGCTCGGCCGCCAGCGCCAGCGTGTGCGTCATAGTCCCCAGTGCGGGAATTTCCGGGACCCGGTCCCAGCCCGGCACGGCAGCCACGCTCACGCCCTGGGGCAAATGCGTCACGGCCAGCTTCACGTTCCGGGCATCCTTGCCGCCGCCGTTGCTGAACTGGATCAGCAGCGGAGCGACGCGGCCAGCGCGGTTGATCGCATCCGCCAGGCGCGCCTGCTCCACGGTCACGTCCGCCGCTCCCTGCGGCTCCTCCGCCACGCTGATCGCGCGGACCGTCGCCTGGGCACCTTTCCCGCCCAGCGGCATGAGCTTCAGCATGACAATATGTCCCCGCCAGTTTTTCTGGCCGCCCACATCAATGTTGTAGGTATGCATCCGCCCATCGGGTTTGAGCCGGAATGACCTGTGCTGCAGGCCGCTCACCGAGTCCGAGGCCCAGGCCAGATAGCCCACGTCACCTTGCTGCACCGCGAGCTCAACGGACACCACACAATTCTCATCGGCTGCAATCCGCAGGTTCGGGCTCAGCAGGGCGCCGCCCGATGCCGGGCCTGAGGCGACCACCACCGCATCGGCTTGCGCGGTGAGGCCCGCGCCATCCGCACCACGCCACGCCGCCAGCCCGGCGCCCCGCCACGCTTGCGCGCTGCTGTTGGCAGACGCCTCCTCCACGATGCGGATCCATTCGATTTCAAAAAAGCCCTCGCCGCTGGCCGGCGGCGCAAAATCCAGCCGCACCCGCGCGATCTGCTTTTCGCCCTGCCAATAGGGCGCCACGCGATAGACGTGCCACTGGTTGTCGCCGATCCAATCGAACGCGACCGACCATTTCTGCTGTGATTCCTTGGCGCTGGGCGGCAGCCAGAAAATTTCGCCCTTCCCGCCGGTGGAGCTTTTCGCGCGAAACTCGATCACCTGTCCGGCCGAGGCCGCGATGGCCACCGCCGGACTGGTCACAAACGGATCACGGCCCATCATCGTGCCCTTGAGCAACCCCGCCTCGAGGCGCATATCTTTGCAATGGTTCGCATGCTGCGTCCACGGCTTGGCCGCCGCGTCGGAAAATTTCCAATTCGCCAGCATGCGCGACTCCGCCGCAAAAGTCTGCGCCCCGAGCCCCCAGACCAAACACAGCCCCAACAGAATTTTCTTCATAGGTGAGTTCCTAGGCGGCATTCTAAACGCGCCCGGACGGATGGCGAGCGTTTACTGTCCGGACCAGTTTCAGGTACGTAGAAGCAGCTGCCTATTTCACAGAAGCCAACGAAGCAAACGAAGGAGCTCTTTTGGCTTCGCGAGCTTAAAATGGAAAACCGCCAGCACGTGCAGCGTGTTTGCTTGTGCGGCTTTCGCGGGGCTGGAATGCCCCGCCAACCTGGCGGGCTGGGTTGGCGTGTTCTGCGGTGGCGGTGGGAGGTGTTCGCTGACGGCGGCCACAGGCCGCCGCTACAGACGGGCTTCAGCTGCGGCGAAAGCTATTGCTCTCGCTTGGACTCAAGGTTGTTCTAGAGCGGAGGTGGATAGTCGCCGTGCGGGTTGCGGCTGATTCGTCTGGCGGCGCGCTCGGCAGTTCGACAGGCTCACCGCAGGCGAGCGCGCCCTACCTCCAGACGAAACCGCTGACCTTCTTTGGGCGAGTTATACTTGGACGCAACCGGCCAAAGCGGTTGCGAGACGGCGGGCGGCGCGGCGGACGGAGGGGGTGACGGGCTGGCCGAAGTGCAGTTGCGCGGGCTGGATGGCAATGACCACGGCCTCGAAGTCAATCGAGGTCTTCAGGTAATCCAACAGCACGCTCAGGGGCAGCTGGTGGGTCGAGAAGGAAACGCCGGCAATCTGTCCGGGCTCAAGCACGACGACGGTACCCGGTGCCTGGCCGAGGTCGGCGGCATCCACGACCACCAGATGAGTCGGCGCAAATCTCTTGATCGCACCGGTGCAGTTCTCCGGCGCGGTGTGGCCGCGGAGCAGCAGGAAAGATGGCGGATGGAGGATGGGGGATGAAGGAAGAGCAGAGGCCGACGACTGAAGGCGGACGGCTGAAGACGGAAGAGGGCTGCCCTTTGTCGTATGCTGATAAGTGGCGACGGACGCATCCGAAAACCTTCGGCCTTCAGCCTTCAGCCTCAGGTCTTTTTCCAGATAGTCGGCGACGAGCAGTCCGGCGGCGTCGTCGCCGCGCAGGTCGGAGCCGACGGCCAGCAGGGCGACGCGCTCGGCGCCTTCAAGCCGTTTTTGCAACAGGCGGCTCAGGCTGGGCGGCCGGAGCGGGCGGAGTTGGGGGGGCGTCGGGGGCATGGAATACAAACCGCAGTTTATGCTTGTCCAGCTGGGCCAGCTCGAACTCGTTGGTGACGGACAGGGCCTTCTTCGGGCAGCTGTCCACGCACTGCGCACAGTAGATGCACTTGTCGAGGTCGAACACGCATTCGAAACGCTTGTCGCCTATTTTGGTGATGGTGATGGCGTCGGCGGGGCAGTCCTTCACGCAGATCTTGCAGCCGATGCACTTCTCGGCGACGAACTTGATCTTGCCGCGCAGGCCCGCCTCGACCACGGCCGGCTCGAAAGGATATTTGATGGTGTTGGGCTTGGCGCAAAGGTGCGCGAGCACCTCGCCCAGCATTCTTCCGGGTCTCTTCATGAGTGCAGGAATCCTTTCACGACCAGATTGAGCAGCAGCTGGGCCAGCGCGACGGGCGCGAGGATCTTCCAGCAGAAGTTGACCATCTGCTCGATGCGCAGCCGCGCCATGATCGACCGCAGGATGGCGATGACCGCGACGACAAACGTGATCTTGAGCAGGTAGACGAGGAAGCCGAGCCACGCCGGCAGGGCCAGGCCGAACGGCAGGAACATGGCGACGAGCAGCGAGCCGGCGACGATGACCTCGATGTCGATCGCCAGCCGGAACAGCGCGAGGTGCCGGCCGGTGTATTCGGTGAACGCGCCGGCGACGACCTCGGTCTCGGCCTCGGGGATGTCGAACGGCACCCGCTCCAGCTTGCCGAGCAGCGTGACGAGGGCGACGCCCAACGCCGGGACGTTCAGCAGCGCGAGCAACGGGTGCGCCGTGAAGTACGTGGCGATGCCGGCGAGGGACCAGTCGTTGGCCAGCATCGCCGGCGCGAGCACCGCCATGAACAGCGGGATCTCGTAGGCGAAGAACTGCGTCAGCGAGCGCACCGCGCCGATCGTGGAATAGAGGCTCGTCGAATACCAGCCGGCCAGGAAGAAAGTCAGGGTCGGCAGGGTCAGCAGATACATCACGACGATGGAGTCGCCCTGGAACGAGTACAGCGCGTGCGTGCTCCACAGCGGGATGTAGAAGAACGCCGAGATGGTCGCGGTCAGCGCGACGACCGGCATGGACACGAACAGGCGCCGGTTGGCGTTCTCCGGGATGATCGTCTCCTTGGCGATCAGCTTGATGAAGTCCGCCAGCGGCTGGAACCACGGCGGGCCCTGGCGGTGCTGCATCCGGGCGTACATCCGGCGGTCCACGAACTCGAACCACAGGCCGGCCACCACGAGGAACAGGATGCCGGGGAAGATGAAGATGTTGAAGAGTGCCATTATTTGACGCGTCCCAGTTGAGTGGCGAGCTTCTTGTTCAGGTCGGCGAAATCCAACCCCTGCTTGCGGTACCAGTCGATGCCGTGCTGGCGGAGCGCGCCCCAGGTCAGCGTCGCGGCGCCGGCGGGCCGCACGAGCTCGATCGCGCGGTCGGTGCAGGAGAAGCACGGGTCGATCGCGGCGATGATGATCGGCGCGTCGGCGAGATAGTTGCCCTCGATCATCTTGCGCACCGCGCGCCAGTTGGCGAGCGTGGGGGCGCGGATCTTCACGCGCTCCGGCTTGTCGGTGCCGTTGGCCTTAACGTAGTGGCAATCCTCGCCGCGCGGCGCCTCGTAGCGCGAGATGGCCTCGCCCGCGGGGATGCGGCGGGGCGCCTTCACGGCGATCGGGCCGTCGGGGAGGTTCTTGAGCAGCTGGCGGATGATGCTGTAGGACTCCATCAGCTCGCCGACGCGCACGAGCACGCGGCCGTAGACGTCGCAGTGGTCGTCCACGCAGACCTTGAACTGGACGTCGCCGTAGGCGGCGTAGGGATCGTCGCGCCGGATGTCGCGGTCGACGCTGCAGGCGCGCGCCGTCGGGCCCACCGCGCCGAGCAGCTCGGCGTCGGTCTTGGACAGGTAGCCGATCTTCGAGAGCCGCGCGATGAGCGTGGACTCCTCCGTGGCGACCTGGGCGTAATACTTGGTCCTCTCCTCAAGCGTGTCCACGTCTTTCAAAATATGCGCGATCTCGGCCGGCGTCAGGTCGCGCCGCACGCCGCCGAGCGTGTTGACGGCATAGTTGACGCGGTTGCCGCCGATCTCGGCGAGGTGGTCCATGACCAGCTCGCGGTCGCGCCAGGCGTACATCAGCAGCGTGTCGAAGCCGACCTCGTGCGCGGCGACGCCGAGCCAGAGCAGGTGGCTATGGATGCGCTCGAGCTCCGCGATCAGCGTGCGGATGTAGAGCCCGCGCTTGGGCACCTGCAGGCCCGCGAGCTCCTCCAGCGCCTGGATGTAGGCGGTCGAGTGCGAGTGCGAGCAGATGCCGCAGATGCGCTCGATCAGGTAGAGGCCCTGGATGTAGGTGCGCTCCTCGCACGCCTTCTCGATGCCGCGGTGGTTGTAGCCCAGCCGCATGTCCATCGAATAAATCTCTTCGCCGTTCAGCGTGATCTTGAAGCTAGCCGGCTCCTTGAGCGCCGGATGCTGTGGACCGAGGGGAATCGTAATCTTGCTCATGGCTTGACCTCGACGGCCGGCGCCGCAGGGGCCACGGCCTGTTTGGATTTCCAGTCTTTGCGCATCGGAAACTCGTTGTCCGGCCAGTCGTCCGGGAGCGGATAGCGCAGACCCGGCGGCAGGCCTTCGAAGCGGACGCCGTACAGGTCGACCAGTTCGCGCTCGTAGAGCTCGCTGCCGGGGAACATCCCGATCAGCGTCTTCCACTCCGGCCGCTCGCGCGGGATCGAAACCTTGAGGCCCAGCAGCATCCCGCCCGGCCGTCCAAAGTGATAGAGCAGCCCGAACGTCGCGCCCTCGTCGAGCCCGGTGAGCGAGCACAGCATGGTGAAGCCCATGCGCTCGAAGAGCTCGTGGGCCACCGCCTCGAACTGGTCGGCGGGCACCTCCGCCCAGACGCGGCGGGCGCGCTGCACACGGATCTTACCCTCGAAGCACGGGAACTTCGCGACCAACTCCTGGACCACGGTTTCTTCGGCTGTCATGTCACAAACTCCTTCAATAAACTTTTCAAGCCACCTGCCGGCAGGGCGCTCGCGACGCGAGCGCCGCGGCGGGCA
>CAITZM010000161.1 GCA_903896925.1 uncultured Lentisphaerota bacterium
GTCTACGACCTGGAGATGGAAGATGGCGGGTGGGTCGTCGCCAAGTTCTACCGCCCCGGCCGCTGGAGCCGCGCCGCGCTGCAGGACGAGCAGGATTTCGTCCAGGAGCTCGCGGCGCAAGAACTGCCCGTCGTGGCGCCGCTCGCCGGCGTCAACGGCGCCACGCTGCAGGAGCACGAGGGGCTGTACTACGCGCTCTTCCCCAAGCGCGGCGGACGGCCGCTCGACGAGCCCAATGACGCGCAGTGGCTCGAACTCGGCCGCCTGCTCGCCCGCGTCCACGCCATCGGCGCGCTGCACCCGCCCCGGGACCGGATCGAGCTGGACCCCAAAATCTCCACCGCGCGCCATCTCGAAGCCATCCTGCGCATCGAGTTCCCCCGCCCCGCCTTGCGCGACCGCTACGCCGCCGTCGTGCAGAGCATCGTCGAGCTGATCGCCCCGCTCTTCGCCGAAGTCGAAAAGCTCCGCATCCATGGCGACTGCCACCGCGCGAACATCCTCTGCCGCCCCGGCGAGCCGTTCCACCTGATCGATTTCGACGACATGGCGCTCGGCCCGGCGGTGCAGGATCTCTGGATGCTGCTACCCGGCCACTTGCGCGACTCGCGCCGTGAACTCAACCTGATCCTCGACGGGTACGAGACGTTCCGGACCTCCGACGCGCTCGACCTGCGGATGATCGAGCCGCTGCGCGCGATGCGCTTCATCCACTTCACCGCCTGGTGCGCGCGGCAGAAGGCCGACGGCGGCTTCGCGCGCCTCCTGCCCGGCTGGGGCGACGAAGCCTTCTGGCAGCAGGAGATCGCCGACCTCGAGCGCCAGCGCCAGGAAATCCAGGACGCCCTCGGAGGGTGAGTTGCGGATGAAGTCCGTGTGTTATGCAAAAGCGGTCGCGGTGGGCTGCCTCGCCGTTTTCCACCTGGCCTGCCACCGCCAACCAGAGACGCCGCCCCAAGCCCCCCTGCCGTGGGTCACGCCGGCGGTCGCGGCGCCACGGCTGCAGCACCTGACCTTTGAGAGCGCGGCGGCCCGCACCCGGATCAGCTTCCACGTCTACACTCCGGAGCTTTACGACACGGCCCCCGCACAGCGCTTCCCCGTCCTCTATTGGCTGCACGGCAGCGGCGGGGGGCTGGCCGGCGTCCGGCCGTTGACGGCCTATTTCGACAGCGCCATCCGCGCGGGGAAAGTGCCACCCCTGCTCGTCGTATTTCCGAACGGCATGGCCAGCAGCATGTGGTGCGACTCGCAGGACGGCCGCGTCCCGATGGAGACCGTGCTCGTGAAGGAATTGGTGCCGCACATCGACAGTACGTTCCGCACCATCGCCGCACGCGAAGGCCGGCTGCTCGAAGGCTTCAGCATGGGCGGCTATGGCGCGGCGCGGCTGGGCTTCAAGTACCACGCCCTGTTCGGCACGGTTTCTATCCTGGCAGGCGGCCCGTTGGACCTGTCGTTCAAGGGCCCGCGTGCCACCGCCAATCCCGGCGAACGCGCGCGCATCCTCCAAACCGTCTACGGCAACGACCTGGCGTGCTTCCAAGCCCAAAGCCCCTGGAGGCTGGCTGAGCAGCACGCGGCCGCGGTCCGGGACCGGACGCGCGTGCGCCTGGTGGTCGGCGACCGCGATAACACCCTGGCCTTGAACCGGGACTTTGCAGCGCAGCTAACCCAACTGAAGATCCCGCACACCTTCACGGTGCTACCCGGTGTGGACCATAACACCATGGCCGTGCTGGCGGCCCTGGGCACAGCCAACTGGGACTTCTACCGCACCAGCTTCGGCGCCCGTGCCGCGGCCGCCCAGCAGCCAGACGTCCAGGGGGAATGATCCCGACGATTGCCCGCCCCGAGCTTGTCGAGGGACTGAACATCCACAGCGAAACGCAAGAAATGCACTCTGATACGTCGCTTTTTGAACACAGGGTATCAGCGTGCGCAGGCGCGTGAACCCCTCTCGTTGTTCGGCTTTCCATTCCCGCTATCGTCACTCAGCTTTGATAATGGCCTTATCTGCTGACGCGTTTTCCACGGCTTGTAAAGCGCAACCGTGAGCCCCCGTCATTGGAAGATTGAACCGCCAAGACGCCAAGGCCGCCAAGGGAAGACTTCCGCCACAAATTGCGGCAGATTCCGTAGATTGGAGGCATCTCCTTTGAATTGGAAATAATTCTGTAATCTGTGGATGCCATGCCTGTCTTCTCCGACCTTGGCGTTCTCGGCGCCTTGGCGGTGAAGATTCTACCCGCCGCCGATTGAACCTTTCGCTGCGTTGTGGCACAAACAGGAAATGGACGAGGCCGACATCATTGCGGGGCTGCGCGCGGGCGAGACGGCGGCGGTGGCAGCGCTGATGGATGTTCACGGCGACCGGCTGCTGCGTTCCGCCTACCTGCTCTGCGGCAATGCGGCCGACGCACAGGACCTCGCGCAGGAGACCCTGTTGCAGGCCGTGAAATCCGCGCGCTGCTTCCGAGGCGAATCCGCGCTCTACACCTGGCTGCACGGCATCCTGCGGAATCTTTCGCGCCACCACGCGCGCCAGGCCGCGCGCGTCACCGTCACCGACTCCGTCCCGGAAACCGCTGCCGTCACCCCCGCCCCGGGCCTGGCGCTGGATCAGGCCGGCGACGCCGACGCGCTCTGGGAGGCGCTCGCGCGCCTCTCTACGGCACATCGCGAGGTGCTGGTGCTCCGCTTCTACGAGGAACTGCGGCTCGACGAAATCGCCGCGCGGTTGGAAATCAGCACCGGCACGGTCAAGTCGCGCCTCCACTACGCGCTCCGGGAACTGCGGGGGATTCTGCCCGCTCTTTGAACCTTTTCGCCCGCTCAAGGCACTCAACCAATGAAGACCATGAACTGCGAAGCCTGCCAGGAAAAGCTGCTGGATGATGCCGACGGAACGCTCGACGCCGCAGAGCGCACCGAACTAGGCCGGCATCTGGCGGAGTGCGGCCCATGCCGGGAGCATTTTGCCCGCGAGGCGGCGCTGGCGGCGCAGCTGCGCGCCACGCTGCAGGAACGAGCGGGGGCCTTGCGCCTCACGCCGGCCGCCCGCGCGCGGGTGCTGGCGGCAATCGCTCCGCAGCATGCACAGGCATGGTGGCGCGCGCCGGCCTGCGCCGCGGCGGCCGCGGCGCTGATTCTGTGCGCGGCGCACTTCGGCTTGCGCGACGGACATACCATCTCGCCGCACAGCTCGCAGGATTTCGTGTGCATGAGCACGACGCCAGACCACACGGTGCGCATCGAATGGAAGAGCCCGACGCACATCGTCATCCAACGCAGCGCGGGCTGGAAGGAACGCCGGCTGGTGGTGTTCCACCGCAACGGCACGGAAGCCTCCGGCCTGTTCGTCGCCCACCCCACGAAGAGTTTGTGGAAATAATACAACCAAGGGAATGACCATGAAAAAGATCCTGTTCATACTGATCATCAGCGGACTGGTCTCGGCACAAGCGGACAGCGCGGCGGCGAGCAAGGCGACGGCCGTCAGCGGCGTGACCAGCGCCGCAAAGAGCGCGGACGCGTCGCTGACCGCCAAGCTGAAAAAAACCATCACGGTGGAGTTCAAGGACTGCGCCTTCACCGATGTGCTTGAGTTCCTGCGCAAAGCATCCGGCGTGAATTTCATCGTGACCGGCAAGCCGGAGGCCACCATTACGCTTTGCCTCACGGATATGCCGTTGGAGCTGGTCATCCGCTACCTCGGCGAACTGACCGGGATGGACGCGGTGGTGGAACAAAACGCCGTGGTTTTCCGAGCCAAGGCTGCTGAAGCGGCGCGGTTTGGCACGGGCGCAGGCAACTACAAGATGGAAACCTCGGTGGAGAAGATGGAAACCTCGGTGGAGTCGGCCAAGGAGCCGCACCAGTACATGGTGTCGATCAAGATCCAGCAATCGTCCGACGGCAAGAAGTGGGATGTGCTCTCCGCGCCGCGCATCACGACCCGCGCCGGACAGGAAGGCAAGATCGAGGTCAAGGACGAGAAGACCGGCGACGGCATCGAATGTACCGTGCTGGTGACCGAGATCGCCGCCGGCACCGTGGAGATGAACGTCACCTGCAAGATCCGGGAGACCGGCAAGCCGCAATGGCAGAGTGAACTGAAGACCCGCATCAAGCTGCCGTGAGCGTGCCTGACTCCTCGGGAACGGCGGCACTCCTGCCGCCGAACAGAAAGCAACCGCACAACACGTATCCCTCCAGTGAAATATCTGACGGCGCCACACAACACACGAGCTGACCGACTTCCCGCGTTTCCTTCGCGGCGGCAAGAGTGCCGCCGCTCCGAGCACCCAAGCCCGTAAGCAAGGTCCGGGAACAGTTTCGAACCTTGTGGCAACCCACGAGGGGGCGTGCGCTTCCTGGACGAGGTCGCCATCAACTTCGATTGGGGGGGGCTTGGAGGTGGCCTGCACAGTACAAGCTGCGCCCTCCACGCTGGAGGGCGGCGTGTCACGCCGCCGTTGTTGCGCAGGAGATGTGTCAAATCCATTGGAAAGCGTTAGGGACATTCCTCACGATAGGGGCGCAGTCCCGCCGTGTCCGTCCGTCACGCGGCACTCGTCACTCGCTCTGCGCCCCTGCCCGCTCAGTCCGCCTGACCGTTGAGCTTCAGGTTGGTTTCCTTGAGCCGGTCGGCCATCTCCCGGAGCAGTTCGAGGACGATGCCGGGGTTCTCGCGCAGGATCACGTCGAAGTTGCCCCGCTCGATGACCGCGAGGCGCGCGCCCTCCGGCCCGGCCTGCGCAGTCGCGGTGCGCGGCGCCTCCAGCAGCATCGCCATCTCGCCGAAATGTTCGCCCGGCTGCATCGCGCGCAGTTTTTCTTTGCCCACGAAAAGCTCGATGGTTCCCTCGAGCACGTAGAACATCGCCGGGCCGGACTCGCCCTGCCGGAAGAGCAGCGCACCGGGCGCCAGTTCGCGGGCGAAGCGCTCCAACAGCACGGCGGCGGGCTGCCTCCGTCCGTGGCCCGCGAACAGGCGGCGCAGGACGAGCGTCTCGCGGCGCCACGCGGCCGCCATCATCTCGGCGCCGAAGAGCAGCACGGCGAAGGTGTAATAGACCCAGATGATCAGCAGGAAGATCACCTTGAGCGAGCCGAAGGCATAGCCGTAGTTCGGGTTGAAGCGCAGCAGCAGGTCGAAGAGCGGGCGGATCGCCGCCAGCAGCACGGCGACCGTGAACGCACCGAGCAGCAGGTCGGACAGAGGCAGGCGTACCGGCACGAAAATTTTCTCGAACAGCGTCAGGATGCCAAAGGTCAGGAGAAACAGGGTGCCGCCCTTGAGCACGGCCATCAGGCCGGGGCTGGAGGGCAGCAGCGCTTCGCTGCTCACAAAGTGCAGCGCATTGATGGCGATGAGCATGACGAAGATCGCCAGCAGCAGCAGCACGGCGCCGAGGTCGCCCAGCTTGTAGATCAGGAAGTGCCGCGTGCGCTCGAGCTTGAAGACGCGCAGGTAGGCGCTGCGCAGCGCGCCCGCGAACGGCGTCAGGGACCAGATCAGCAACACGACGCTGATGACGCCCCACGAGCCCTGTTGGGCGAAATTCAGCAGATCGGTGAGCACATCCTGGCTGAACTTGGGGAAGACATGCTCCGTGAAGTCGCTCATGTTTTCCAGGACCGTCTCCGAGGACGACAGGATGACACCCAGGAAGTAGACCACGAGCAGCAGCAGCGGGGCCAGTGCGAGAAAGCCATAATAGGCCAGTGTCGCGGCGGTCTCCAAGCTGCTGTTGTCGAGGAACGCGCGCACCGCCTCGCGCAGCACAAGCCACCCCATGGCACCGCGCTCGCGTATGGTGCTCTTCTTCGTTGTGGTTGGCTCCGTCATCGGTCCTGTCATTTCGACGCGGCCACCGGCAGCCGCGCCAGTGCACGCTTAAGGGCAGCATACAGCTCCGGCGCCCAGGCGGGAAGGGGCTTGGTGTCCGCCGGCAACGCACGGACACGGAAATCCACGGGCGCCAGAATGACCTCGACATGCTTAAGCCCGGTCTCGGCGGCGAGCACGAACAGATCCTCCGCCGCGGCATCGCCGAGCGCGAGGCAGCCGATGGAGACCTCGCTGCCGTGGATCATGATGTCGCCGCCGAGCCGCGTGCGGCCTTCCGCCGCCGCCTGCCGGCGGTCGAAGTCATTGGGGTAATTCACGCGCAGCGCGAGGTGATAGAGGCTGTTGGGGTTCAGCGACTCGATGCGGTAGAGGCCTTCCGGCACCTGCCGGTCGCCCTCGCGCAGCTTGGGGCCCGCCCCCCCGCTCGCGGCGCGGATCGGATAATTGGTCAGCAGCTGGAACTTCACGCCATCACCGCTCACCCAGACCTCGACCCGGCGCTCGCTCTTCAACCCGACCAGAGCAACGGCCCGCGGCGGATAGGTGACGCCCACGCGGGCAAAGTGCGGCAGCAGGCGGGCGCGCACGACGGCGCCATACTGCTTGACCCGGTCGGCAACCGTAGCCGGTGCGCCCGGGCGCTGCTGCGTCAACGCCCACACCCGGCGCATGGATGCAGTCAGCACGAGCGCCAGCGCACCGAGCAGGAAGAGCCACTGACGAGTCCGGATAGGCATGGCACGGATACCGGGTTAAGGTCGAGCAGCGGAGGA
>CAITZM010000162.1 GCA_903896925.1 uncultured Lentisphaerota bacterium
GACCTGCGGTCGCCGTCAACATACAACCTGCCGATTACGAAGCGTCCCTCGCAAAAAGAAAAGGACGCTGCGCGTCAAGGAGGTCGGGTTGGGGAAACCCTTAGGTTACACGCAGCGTCCTTAAAGTATTTTATGTTTCTGCCGTCTAAACTCAATTAAGCAGGTACCGTGCCGAGTCAGCGCCCTGCTGTAATTTTTATTCGAGCCACGCGCCAGCCCTATTTATTTGCACTTCGAAAAGCTGTGGCCTAGGCCTGATCCGTGAGGGCAGGGCTCCTCTCCGCAGTCTGCCTCCGGCCGCCTTCCGCCCGGCCAGCAGGCGCATCCCTTATCCTTTTCATTCTAGGGGTTGCCCAATGCATGGGCAACGGCTAGAGTCGCCGCGTGCGGAAAGGCGTTGGGCGGGCACAGGCGCACCTGATTTTATGAAAAAAACTGTCAACAAAACGCCGGCGAGCCAGGGCTTCCGGATGCCTGCGGAATGGGAGACGCACCAGGCGACGTGGCTCGTCTGGCCGCATCACCAGCCGGACTGGCCGGGCAAGCTGGAGGCGATCGCCTGGTTCTATGGCGAGCTGATCCGCAAGCTGGCGGTGGGCGAGGCCGTGCGCGTGCTCTGCAACACCGCGGCCGATCTGCGCGCCGCGCGCGATGTGGTCACCGCCGTCGGCGCCGATGCCAAGCGGGTCGAGCTGATCGCCTGCCCGACGGAGCGCGGGTGGATCCGCGACAGCGGGCCGCTGTTTCTGCGGAAGGGTGGGGCGCGGCCCGAGGTGGCCATCAGCCGCTTCCGCTTCAACGGCTGGGCGCTGATCCGCGATTTCCGCAAGGACAATGCGCTGCCGGAATTCATCGCGCACCGGCTGAAGCTGCCGCTCTACCCGGCCCTGCACAACGGGAAGCCGGTGGCGTTGGAAGGCGGCGCGATCGACGTCAACGGCCGCGGCTCGCTGCTGACGACCGAACAGTGCCTGCTGGACCAGAAGACGCAGGTGCGCAACCCCGGCCTCGGCAAACCCGACCTGGAAGCTATTTTCCGCGACAACCTGGGCGCGACGAACGTCATCTGGCTCAAGGACGGCATCGCCGGCCGCGACGACACGCACGGGCATGTGGACGACATCTGCCGGTTCGTCGGCCCCGGCACGGTGGTGCTGTGCCAGGAGAAATTCCGCGGGGACGCCAACTACCGGCGCATGGCGGAGAACCGCGAGCGGCTCGAGGGCGCGCGGCTCGAAAACGGCTCGCGCGTGGAGGTGGTACCGCTGCCCATGCCGGAGCCGGTCTATTTCCGTGGCGTGCGCCTGCCGGCGACCTACGCCAACTTCTATATCGGCAATGCGGCGGTGCTGGTGCCGACCTTCAACGACCCGAAGGACTCCGTGGCGCTTGGCATCCTCGGCGAGCTGTTCCGCGACCGGCCGGTTGTCGGCATCCACGCGGTGGATGTCGTGCTCGGCTCCGGCGCGATCCACTGCCTGACGCAGCAGCAACCGGCGCGATGAGCATGGCGAACGGCGCGCCCAGTCTGGTCGTGGTCGAGCAGCTCCAGGTGCAGTTCTTTGGCGGCGCGCATCCGGTGCGCGCCGTGGATGGCGTCAGCTTCGACATCGCGGAGGGCGAGACCGTCGCGCTCGTCGGCGAGAGCGGCTGCGGGAAGAGCGTCACGGCGATGGCGCTGGCGAAGCTGGTGCCGCAGCCGCCGGGGCACTACGCCGGCGGCCGCGTGCTGTTCGGCGGTCGCGATGTGCTCGCGATGAGCGAGCGCGAACTGCGCGCGCTCCGCGGGCGCGAAATTTCCTACATCTTCCAGGAGCCCGGCAGCGCGCTCAACCCGGTCTTCACCATCGGCTACCAGATCGAGGAAGCCATCCGGCTGCACCGGCCGGAGGCGGACTCGCGTGCCGAGGCGCTGGAACTGATGCGGCTGGTGGGCATCCCGGAACCGGAGCAACGGCTGCGCGCCTATCCGCACGCGTTGAGCGGCGGCCAGCAGCAGCGCGTGATGATCGCGATGGCGATCGCCTGCCGGCCCAAGCTGCTCGTCGCCGACGAGCCGACGACGGCACTCGACGTGACCATCCAGGCCCAGATCCTGGACCTGCTGCGCGACCTGCAAAAGCGCTTGGGCATGGCGATGCTGCTCATCACCCACAACCTCGGCCTCGTCGCCGAGACCGCGCACCGGGTCAACGTGATGTATGCCGGGCGCCTGGTCGAGAGCGGCGCAACGCCGGACGTGCTCACCTCGCCGCGCCATCCCTACACCCGCGCGCTGCTCGAAGCGGTGCCCAGACTCGAAGGCGCCGAGGGCCGTCTCAAGGCGATCGAGGGCAACGTCCCGAACCCCGCCGAACTGCCCGCAGGCTGCAAGTTCCACCCGCGCTGCCCCTATGCGCGCGAGCGCTGCCGTGTCGGGGAACCCGACTGGGAGTTCGCGGCCACCGAGGCCCGCGGTGTCCGTTGCTTCTTTTGGAAGGAGATCAGCGCTTGAACTGCATGCGCTATTTGTGCGGATGGGGCTTGGCTGCCGCTCCCTTTTCTTCAGACCTCATGCATCTTGCAGACATGGGCAGTCTCCCACCGCGACAAGTGACCAATGACGACTGACAGCTGACTAATGACAAATGACCACTGACATTTCCCATCCCATGCTTGCTGTCGAGGACCTGCGCGTTTATTACGGCAAGGCCCAGCATCCCGTGCGCGCCGTCGATGGCGTCAGCTTCTCCTTGCGGCGCGGCGAGTCGCTCGGGCTGGTCGGCGAGAGCGGCTGCGGCAAGAGCACGCTCGGCCGCGCGCTGCTGCGGCTGGAGCCGATCCATGCCGGGCGCGTCCTGCTCGATGGCGTGGACATGGTCCGGCTGCGCGGCGCGCAGCTCAAGGCCTTCCGCGGTCGCGCACAGATGATTTTTCAGGATCCCTACGGCTCGCTGAATCCGCGCCACTCCATCGGCGGCATGTTGCGCGAAGCCGTCGCGGCGCATGGGCGCACGACCCGCGAGAATCGCGACGAGCGCGTCGCCGACCTGCTGCGCGCGGTCGGCCTCGACCCATCCTACACGCGTCGCTATCCGCACGAGTTCAGCGGCGGCCAGCGCCAGCGCCTCGGCCTCGCGCGTTCGCTGGCCGTCGAGCCGGAGCTGATCATCGCCGACGAGCCCGTATCGGCGCTCGACGTGTCCGTGCAGGTGCAGATCCTGAACCTGCTCAAGGACCTCCAGCAGCAGCTCAACCTCGCGCTACTGTTCATCGCCCACGATCTGGCGGTGGTCCGGTACGTCTGCTCCCGGATTCTGGTGATGTATCTCGGCAAGGTGGTCGAGTCCGCGCCGGCGCCGGCGCTCTTCGCGCATACCCGGCACCCGTACAGCGAGGCGCTGCTTTCCGCCGTGCCGGATGTCGCCAAGGGCCTGGCGGCGCGCGCCGGCGGCGCGCAGCAGCGCATCGTCCTGCACGGCGACATGCCGTCGCCCGCGCACACCATTCCCGGCTGCCCGTTCCATCCGCGCTGTCATCGCGCCCGCCCGCGCTGCCAGACCGAGGTCCCCGCCCTGCGCGAGCTCGCCCCTGGCCACTGCTCCGCCTGCCACTTCGCCGAAGAACTGTGACTCGCGCTGCCCCGCCGGCTTGAGTCATCGACAAGCACACCGCCTGCTATTCAACACGTGTGCATAAAACGCATGACAGCCATCCATTCAGTGTACTGGAGTGTTTTTAAATATACACGGTGATAAAGTTATAATATGTTACTATTCAAGTAATAGAGTAGTTATTATCGTCGCTGGCATACGCCCTGCTAAGCCCAACTCCGTCGGAAAATAGCGCGAGAGAGCAACCATCCAACGAGAGGAACATGAACATGAAGACAACGAAGTGGATACTGGGCGCGGTGGGCGGTCTGGCGAGTTTGACGGGGGTCCATGCGGCGGAGGTGGCCATCCCAACCCAGCCGCAGGCGGAGGGCGTTGAAAATCGAAACCATCTGCTGTATCTCGGTTTCGGGTTCGGCCCCACGCAACTGAAAACGGGCGGCGATACCCGCAGCGTCGAGGGCATCGATTTCAAATACTCCGCGGGCAACAAGAACCTGGGCGGCGAAACGCACGTGGGCTTCTGGATCTCCGACAATGTCGCGATTGAAATTGGCGCCCGCGATTACGGCAAGGCGAAAGCCCCTTTTTCGTTCAATGACCCGCATGATAATACGTCGGGCACCGGCGAAGCGGATGTCAGCATGCGCGGGTTCAATGTCTCCCTGGTGCTGGGCTATGACGTCACGCCCAAGCTGCAGGTGTTCACCCGCGCCGGTGTGCTGAAATGGACGGAGTCGTTCGAGAGTCGCTTTGACATGCCCGGCCACGCGGCCATGCATCGCACATACGACCAGAGCGGCACCGGCCTGAGCCTCGGCGCGGGCGTAAGCTTCAGGTTCAAGGATTACTGGCACTGGCAGGTGCAATATGAATACGACACGTTCGACGTGGACCAGGTGAGCATGCTGTCCATCGGGTTGAGTTACGACCTGCTCGGGTTGACGCGCTGACTTTAAGCGCCGAGTTCGGCGAGGAGGAGGGCGGCGGCGCGGGTGGCGGCCCCGGGCGCGCCGAGCTTGGCGGCGACCTCGGCGAGGCCCGCGAGCTGAGCGGCGCGCTCGGGCGTTTCGCCGAGCAGAGGCAACAGTCCGGCGGCCAGTTTTTCCGGCGTGGCGTCGTGCTGGATGAATTCCGGGCAGAGGGTCCGGCCGGCGATCAGGTTGACCATGCCGATGTGGCTGACGCTGATGAGCTGGCGGCCGATCCAATACGTCGGCCACGAGGTGCGATAGACGACGAGCATCGGGCAGCCCATCAGCGCGGTCTCCAGCGTGGCGGTGCCGGAGGCGACCAGCGCGGCGCGCGCCTGCCGCAACACCTCGCGGGTTTGATCCACCACGATGTCACAGCTCGCCGGGCCGCCGCCGAGCCGCGCCAGGGTGGCGCGGACGATGGTCGCGACCGCTTCCGAGGGCGCGGCGAGGATGAAGCTGGCGTCCGGTTTTTGCCGTTGGATAAGCGCCGCGGCCTGCACGAGGGCGGGCAGGATCCGTTCGATTTCCTGCCGGCGGCTGCCGGGCAGCAGCGCTATCCGTGGCGCGCCCTGCCAGGGCAACGGCTGCGGCGGCGCGGCGCGCGCGGCCAGCGCAGCGTCCACGAGCGGATGCCCGACGAAATCCACTTTGAGTTTTGTGCCCGCGAAAACTTCCGGCTCGAACGGGAAGATCGCCAGCAGGCGGTCCACGATCTGCGCCATCTTCGGAATGCGCGCGCGGTGCCACGCCCAGACCTGCGGGCAGATGTAGTAGATCACCTTGATGCCGCGCTTTTTCATCTGCGCGGCGAACCGGAGGTTGAAGCCGGGGTAATCCACGAGCAGCACGGCGTCGGGCCGTTCGGTCTCGGCGGCGGCAACCATCTCGTTGAACACGCGGTGGAAAAAGGCGTAGCGGCGCAAGACTTCGACGAGGCCCATGACGGCCATGTCGCGGATGTCGTGGCGGGTGGTGGCGCCGGCGGCGCGCATCTCCGGCCCGCCGATGCCCCAGAACCGGATATCGGGCTGCCGGGCGCGGACGGCGCGGATGACTTCGGCGGCGCGTTGGTCGCCGGACACCTCGCCGGCGATCACCAGCACCGAACGGCTCACGACGCGCCCTCGCGGAGGCGGTGGACGATGGCGACCGCCAGCTTGAGCGCCTCGGCGGCGTGCGCGCCGCTGACCACCGGCTGGCCGCGCTGCGCGACGCAGCGCACAAAGGAGCGCAGTTCGTTGGCAAGCGGCTCGCCGCGCTCGATGGCGATCTTCTCGCGCGTGATGGCCGCGCCGTCCTTGCGGTAGATTTCGCCGCTCTGCTCCTGGTAGTCGAGCGAGACGTAGCAGTCGGGGAAGAAGGTGCGGATCTTCCGCATCTTCTCGGGGCTGATCCGGCTGGCGGTGATGTTAGCGACGCAGCCGTTCTCGAACAGGAGGCGCACGTTCGCGATGTCCTCGCTCGGGCTCAGCACCGGGATGCCGACGGCGTGGATCGTCTTCACCGGCGAGCGGACCAGGTGCAGGATCACTTCAAGGTCGTGGATCATCAGGTCGAGGACGACGCTGACCTCCGTGCCGCGCGGGGCCAGGCCTTCGCGCTGGGGCGGGTAGGGGGCCAGCCGGTGCGCCTCGATGAAGCGCGGCGGCTTCTGCAGGCTGTCGAGAAAGCCCAGCACCGGGTTGAAGCGCTCGACGTGGCCCACCTGCAGGATCAACTGCTTTTCGCTGGCCAGCTGCACCAGCTGCTCGGCCTCGGTGGTCGTGGCGGCGATGGGTTTTTCCACGAGCAGGTGCAGCCCGTGCTTTAGCAGCAACCCGGCGACCTCGCGATGGCGGTCGGTGGGGACGACGACGCTGACGGCCTCACACTGTGCGACGGCGCTTTCCAGGGTCGGGAATACGGCGACGCCGTGCTTCTTGGCGATGCCCGCCGCGCGGCTGGCATCCACGTCGTAGACGCCCATCAACTGGGCCTCGGGATTTTCGGCGTAGATGCGCGCATGGTGCTGGCCGAGCGCGCCGACGCCGATGACGCCGACCTTGACGCGCCGGGCTGCTGTGTTTGGGGCTGCGGGTTTGGAACTTCCGAAGATCACGTGCGGTTCTCCATGGATTCGATGGCGACGAGGCAGAGGCCCTGGCGGTCGGCCTGCGCGAGGACCGCCAGGCGGTCCAGCAGGATCGTCCGGCGCGCCTCGACCGCGAGGACGGCGACGCCGGCCTTGCGGAGCGACTTGAGCGTGCGCTCGCCGACCACGGGCAGGTCGAAGCGCACATCATGGCCGCGTTTGGAAACTTTGACGACAACCGCCCCCGGCCCGCCGAGCTTGCCGGCGCGCAGGATGGTTGCGTCGGTGCCCTCGAACGCCTCGACGGCGAGGATGGTGCCGTCCTTGAGCGCCACGGTCTGGCCGATCTCGAGGCCGCTGGTGGTCTTGGCGACCGTGAGGCCGAGCTCGATGTCGGCGGTCTGCGCCGGCGTCGGCTGGCGCGTGGTCAGCACGCCCGGCTCGGCCATGTGCGCCTCCATGAAGCAGCTCGCCGGCAGCAGCTCGATGCCGCGCCGGCCCAACTCTTCCGTCAGCGCGCCGAAAATGGTGTGCGCGTTGCGCTCGCGCAGCCGCCCGAACAGCGCGACCAGTTCCAGGTCCATGCGCATGTTGAACAGCGAGGTCGGCGTGATCTGCCCGGCCATGACGAAGTGCGGGATGCCGCTGGCCTGCAACGCCCGGTAGGCCGCGCCGAGTTGCCCGAGGCGCACCCAGACCACGCGGTCGGCGAGCCGCTCAATGCGGCGCTCGGTCTCGCCGTGAAAGGCGAGCGCGAAAATCTCGCGCACGCCCTGCTGGCGCGCGGACTCCGCCAGCAGCAGCGGGTAGTTGCCCTTGCCGGCGATGATGCCGAGCTTTTCTGGAACGTCTGAATTCATGGTGCCTGCGTCGCGGCGGCATCATGCCGCATCGGGCGCAGTTTGTAAAACACTACGGCGAGCAGCGGGGGCAGGGTGAGCAGCGCCTCGTGCGCGACGGCGCGGACGTTGTGCCAGGAGCAGGCCGCCGCCAGCGACGCTTTCTCGAGGCTCAGGAAGAGCGGATGCGCCGCGATCATGAAGCCGTCGTGGAAGGGCCAGAGGGCGAGGATGCCGAACGGCGCGCGCGTGTCCTCGTCGGAATAGTCGGCGAGGATATGCGAGAGCGCCGCTGCGAGCAACACCGGCAGCGCCCACCGCGGCAGCCGCGGCGCGGCGCGGCGCCAGAGCAGCCAGATCGTGCAGCCGGCGAGCGCGGCCCAGACCCCCGAATGGCCGAGCCAGCGGTGCAGGCTGTTCGGCGCGCCAACGAGCAGTCCGGGCAGGTAGTCGAAATCGCAGGCGTTCGCGGCGAGGACCACGGCCAGGAGCGCGCCGCGGTTGGCGTACACCACCTGCCGCCAGTCCGCCCCGCGGCAGCGCGGCAGGAGAAAGGCGACGCCGAGCGTCAGTCCGATCAGGCTATGTCCCACAGGCGAAGGCATGGCGCGAGAGTAGAGGCAAATTGCGGAAAGAGAAACATCGAAGAAGGCAGCGCAGCTGTTTCGTAGAAGTGGCCGTCGGCCGCTTTTCACATGACGGCACGATGGTTGATGGATGGCTGGGCTTCGCTACGGTAGCAAGCGGCGTGACGCCGCTTCCACAAAAAATGGCTGCTGCTGAGGTGTGGTGGTTATAGGGCACGCTTCGCCGGCTGTCAGTCTGTGTCGCCAGTTGGTTGGCGGAGCTTTCTTCCTGACCCTGGTAAAAGCTTGCGCGGATGTCCGCCAAACGCAGCCCGCAGCTCGCATCCGCCTGTCCGCTTCGCTGGCCTCAGCGTACGCCGAGCGCGTCCTTGATGGACTGGAGCAGGTTGGCCTCGCCCATGTCGCGCGCCACGATGACGCCGTTGCGGCTGAGCAGGAGCAGCGCGGTGTCGCCGAAGCCGGCGAGCTTGCGGGTGAGCTCCTCGTTGCCCGGGACGATGACCCAGTTCATGCCGTGCGCCTGCGCGAAGGCGGCCAGTTCTTCCGGCTTCCCCGTCTGCTCCATGTTGATGCTGACGATTTCCAGCCCGTCCTTCTGGTGCTGCTGATAGGCGCCGGCCAGCTGCTTGAGGGTGCGCGGATAGAGCGTGAAGCCCCGCGCGAAGAGATCCACCACGACTACTTTGCCGCGCAGCTCGGACAGCTTGAAGGTCCGGCCCTGCAGGTCGGTGCAGGGGACGTCGGGCAGCACCTTGCCGGGCCCGAAGGCGGCCTTGCGGCGCGCGCGTTCCATCATGGTGACGATGATGGAGGAGGCACCCTTGGCGGCCGGGCGCGTGACCGTCAGCTCTTCCAGCCGCCCCTGGCCGCCGGAGAAGGCATAGTGCTCGGCATTGTAATAGGAGCTCTGTTCGAATTCCTTGATGAGCTTGGCGATCTCTTCTTCCTGGCCGAGCTGCGCGTAATTGTCGGCCAGCATGGCATAGAAGCGGCCCATCCGCGCCGGGCTCTTCGCACCGAATTTTTCCAGCGTGCCGCGCAGCACCGCGATCGCGCCCTGCGGGTCGCGCCGCATCTGGCCGAGAGCCATCGCCTTGACGCGGTTCATCTCGACGAGCTGGTCCCACGCCTGCGCCTCCTCGGCGCGCTTGGCGATCTGGTCCATCTGCTGCGCCAGGCCGGTCCACTCCTCCTGGGTGTAATAGCCCTCACTCATGGATTGCAGCTTGCTGAACGTCGTGCGGATGTCCGCATCCAGATTGCCCGCCTCGGCCGCGTGCGCCGCACCACAGTTGAGCGCACCGGCCGCCAAGACCGCCAAAATCAATTTCTTCATCTGCATCGCCTTTCGGGTTGAACGGGCGGAAGCTACATCAGCCCCGCCGCCAAATAAAGCCGAAAAACATTTTCCTGCGCTCCGCCTTGGAAAAAGCGGCCCGTCGTGAGAGACTCCGCGCATGCAGAAAGGGATCAAGATGAAACTATGGCTGGCGGCGATACTGGGTGTGACGGCGGTGGCGGTCCAGGCGGCGGACCCGCAATTCAAGAAGGTGCAGCTCACCGATAAATTCTACTGCGAAGGCGCGTGGTATGCCGATTTCAACCATGACGGCAAACTGGACATGGTGTCCGGCCCGTATTGGTACGAGGGCCCGGACTGCGCCAAGCGGCACGAGATCCACGCCGCGACCGTCTTCAACCCCACGAATTACTCCGACAACTTCCTGACGTTCTGCGGCGACTTCAACAACGACGGCTGGGCAGACGTGCTCTACATGCCTTATCCGGCGCGGGAAGGCTTCTGGTACGAGAACCCGGCTGGCAAGGATGCGCCGTGGAAGAAGCATCTCGCTTTCCCGTCCGTCGAGAACGAATCGCCGCTGCTCGGCCATCTGACGGACACCAACAAGCCGCAGATGATCTTCAACTCAGGCGGCTGCATGGGCTTTGCCGAGCCGGACTTCAACAACCCCGACGCGCCGTGGCCCTTTCATCCCGTCACGACGAACTGCAAGTTCCATAAGTTCACGCACGGCATCGGCACCGGCGATGTCAACGGCGACGGGCGCCTCGACCTGCTCGAGGCCAACGGCTGGTGGGAGCAGCCCAAGGACTGGAAGGACGGCCAGCTGTTCATCCAGCACAAATTCCCGTTTGCCGAGGCCGCCTGCCAGATGTACGTGGCCGATGTGGACGGCGACGGGCTCAACGACGTGATCACCGTCCTGCACTGCCATCACTACGGGCTCGCGTGGTACAAGCAGCTCCGCAACGCGCAGGGCGAGATCAGCTTCGAGCGCCACGAAATCCTGCCGCCGAAGCCCGACCTCGCGTCCAAGGCGCTGCGCATTTCGCAGCTCCACGGCATGCTTGTGCTCGACATGAATGGCGACGGGCTCCCGGACATCCTGACCGGCAAGCGCTTCTGGTCGCACGGGCCCAAGGGCGACGTGGAACCCGACGCGCCCGCGGTGGTCTATTGGTTCGAGTTGCGCCGTGACAAAGAGCACGGTGTGCAATTCATCCCGCACCAGATCGACGACAACTCCGGCGTCGGCACCCAGGTCACCGCCGCCGACCTCAACGGCGACGGCATCCCGGATGTCATCGTCGGCAATAAAAAAGGCACCTTCGTCCACCTGAGCCAGCCGGCCCGCTGACCTTTTCCCGCCGGGCCTCCGGCCCGGGGCAGGGGACGTACGGCGCTGCTGCCGCGCGTGGTGGCGGGCGCCAAAACCGCCCGCTCCCGTGGCGTTGCTTGACCCGCGCCGCGCCGCGCTTTACCATGCGCGCACGATGTTCTGCGCACGCCTAGCTTTGCTTGTGCTCGCCCTCGCGGCGGCCGGTTGCCACACGCCGCGGCGGGCGGCCGATGGCACGTTGCACTATCCCTATCGCCACGGGCAGGTGGTCCCGCCGGTGGTGGCGGTCATGGATTTCGAGAATCGCGCGAGCTGGGCGGGGCAGTGGAATTTGAGCGGCGGCATGGCCGACCTGCTGGTTACCCACCTCATGGACTCGCGCAAGGTGGTCGTGCTGGAGCGCCAGCACCTCAAGGACGTGCTCGAGGAACTCGCGCGGCAGGACAGCGAGCACTTCCGGCCCGAGGGCCGTGCGCAGCGGGGCCGCCTGAAGAACGCGCAGTTTCTGATGCGCGGCACGATCAACGATTTCACCGTCATCGAGGAGGGCTCCGCGGGGTTCTGGACGTCGTTCCTGCGCATCTTCGGCCGCGGCAGCCGCGCGCGCGTCGCGCTCACCGTCAAGGTCTATGACATCGAGAACGGCGAGGTGCTCGCGGCCGTCCAGTCCGACGGGACGGTGTCGTCGAGCGGCGGCGGCGCCGAGATCACCTATAAAAAGGTCACCTTCGGCGGCGACAGCTTTTTCCGCACCCCGCTGGGCAAGGCCACCGAGCGGGCGCTGGAACGGGCCGTGCGCCGGATTCTGGACGCGCTGCCGCTCGACTACTGGGCGCCGCGTGTCGCCGAGGTCGCGGACCTGCGCGCCGGCCCGCAGGTGGTCATCAATGGCGGCACCAACGCCGGGGTCCAGGTCGGCGACGAATTTTTCGTGCGCGACCTGCCGCACATCGTCACCGACCCGGTCACCGGCAACGTCATCGAGCAGCCCGCCGGCGAGGTGGTCGGCCGCGTGCGCGTGACCGAGGTGCTGCCGAAGTCCGCGCACGCCAAAATTTTGCAGGGTCTCGCCGCGCGGGGACACGTCCTCGACAGGGTGACCCAGCCATGAGTTCCCAGTTTCGAGTTTCGGGTCACGAGTTTCGGGCCTCAGATTGCAGGTTGCAGCCTGTAAGTTACACGTCTCAGGTTTCAGGTCTCGAGTCTCGGCTTTCGAGTCTCAGGTTTCAGGTCTCAAATTTCAGGTTTCATTTATGATCACATTTCTGGAAGGGACGCTGGTCGAAAAGCAGCCCACGCGCGTCGTCCTCAACGTCCACGGGGTCGGGTATGAGGTGTACATCCCGCTGAGCAGTTTTGACCGGCTGCCCGGGGAGAACGCGCCGTGCCGCCTGCTCACTCACGACCACCTGCGCGAGGATCTCCACAACCTCTACGGCTTCGTCACCGAGGCCGAGCGCAGCCTGTTCGAGATGCTGCTCGGCATCAGCGGCATCGGCCCCAAGACGGCGCTGAGCGCCCTGAGCGGCCTGAGCGTCCGCGACCTCAAGGCCGCCGTCGTCGAGGGCGACGTGAAGCGGTTGAGCTCGATCTCCGGCGTCGGCAAGAAGACCGCCGAACGCATCGTCGTCGAGCTGCGGCACAAGCTGAGCGCGGGCGATGCGCTCGAGGCGGTGGCCGGCTCGCCGGAGGCCCTGCCCGGCGATCTGCGCACCCGCGACGCGCTGCTCGCGCTCATTTCGCTCGGCTACAAGCAGGTCGATGCCCAGCAGCGCGTCAGCGGCATCCTGCCGCGGCTCAAGCCTTCCGCCACGGTCGAGGACGTCGTCCGTGCCGCGCTCGCCGGTTGATAAAGATTGGAACTATGAGCGAACATTTTGTCAGCGAGACGTTGAACAAGAAGGACCCGGAATTCGACCTGAGCCTGCGGCCGTCGCGGTTCGCCGATTTCGTCGGGCAGCAGAAGGTGCGCGCGCGGCTGGAGCTGTTCGTCGAGGCGGCGAAGGGCCGGGGCGACGTGCTCGACCACGTCCTGCTCTCCGGCCCGCCGGGCCTGGGCAAGACGACGCTGGCGCACATCCTCGCCGAGGCGATGGGCGCCAACCTCAAGGTGACGAGCGGGCCGGTGATCGACAAGCCCGGCGACCTGGCGGGCCTCCTGACCAGCATGGAACGCGGCGATGTGATCTTCATCGACGAGATTCACCGGATGCAGAAGGCCGTGGAGGAATACCTGTACTCGGCCATGGAGGACTTCGTCCTGGACATCATGATCGACCAGGGCCCGCACGCGCGCAGCGTCCGGCTCAATCTGCCGAAGTTCACGTTGATCGGCGCGACGACGCGCAGCGGCCTGCTGACCGCGCCGCTGCGTTCGCGTTTCGGGCTGAGCGCCCGGCTGGACTATTACGACGCCCCGGATCTGCAGTCCATCATCACCCGCTCGGCGCGCATCCTGAACGTGGACGTGGACGCCGCCGGCGCGCGCGAGATCGCCGGGCGCGCGCGCGGCACGCCGCGCATCGCCAACAGCCTGCTGCGCTGGGTGCGCGACTATGCGCAGGTCAAGGCCGGCAACAAGATCACCGCCGACGTCGCCGACCGGGCGCTGGCGATGCTCGAGATTGACGAGCACGGCCTCGATGAGATGGACAAGCGCATCCTGGAGGCGATCATCCTCAAATTCAACGGCGGGCCGGTGGGCCTCAGCTCGCTCGCCGTCTCGGTGGGCGAAGAGTCCGACACGATCGAGGAGGTCTACGAGCCCTATCTGATCATGGAGGGCTACCTCCACCGCACGCCGCAGGGCCGCGTGGCCACCGACCGCGCCTACGCCAAGTTCGGCCTCAAGCCCCTTGCCAAACCAGCCGCCAACCCGGAGCCAGGTGAGCCATGACCATCATCGAACCCCATATCCACATGTATTCGCGGACGACGGACGACTACACGGCGATGTACCGCGAGGGCATCCGCGTGACGGTGGAGCCGTCGTTCTGGCTGGGTGCTTCGCGGCGCTACGCGGGGACGTTCTGGGATTACTTCCAGCTCATCCTCGATTTCGAGACCGGCCGCGCGAAGCGCTACGGGATCGACCACTATGCCGCCGTCGCGGTCAACCCCAAGGAGGCCGAGGACACCGGCCTCGCCAACGCGGTGCTCGACGGCATGGCGCCCTATCTCGATCACCCGCGCTGCGTCGCGATCGGGGAGATCGGCTTCAACAAGATCACGCCGGCCGAGGAGTCCATCTTCCAGCGCCAGCTCGAGATGGCCAAGGCGCGCCGGATGCTCGTCATCATCCATGCCCCGCACGACACCCCGGAGGTCAGCAAGCGCAAGGGCGTCGAGCGCACGCTGGCCATCCTGCGCGAGCTGAACTACGAGGACGACCGGATCATCTTGGACCACAACACCGAGCAGACGATGGACCTCAGCCGCCAGCGGCAGGTGTGGTGCGGGCTGACGGTCTATCCGCATTCGAAGCTCAACCCGGAGCGCGTCGTTGATATTTTGAAGAAGTGGGGGCTGGAGCAGGTGCTGGTCAACAGCTCCGCCGACTGGGGCGTCAGCGATCCGTGCAGCCTGCCCAAGGTGGCCCGCTTCATGCAGCAGCAGGGGTTCACGGAGCAGCAGGTGCACAAGCTGCTTTTCGAGAACCCGCGCGCCTTTTACAGCCAGTGCGCAAAGTTCCAGCCCAATCTCGACCTGCCGTTCATCGATCCGGGGCTCTACCAGCGCTGACTTTCATTCCGCGCCGCATGGCGTATAGTGGCGCACAATTTTTTTTATGGGGACACCATGACCGTTGTATTGCCCAAAGCCTATCACGTGCGGGACGAGCTGGAGAAAAACGGCGTGGACTGCATCGCGGAATCGGCGGCCCGCCACCAGGACATCCGGCCGCTGCGCATCGGCATCCTGAACATCATGCCCAAGGCCGAGGAGTATGAGTTCAACCTCCTGCTGCCGCTGGGCCTCTCGATCCTGCAGATCATCCCCGTTTGGATCCGACTCGAGTCGCACGCCTACAAATCGGCGGACCCGCACCACATCGCCCGCTACTATGTGACGTTCAAGGAGGCGATGCGCGAGAGCATCCTCGACGGCCTGATCGTCACCGGCGCGCCGGTGGAGGAGATGCCCTACGAGGATGTCCACTACTGGACGGAGCTGACCGGCATCCTGGGCGAGGCGAGGAAAAAGATCCCGTCGACCCTCGGCATCTGCTGGGGCGGGCTCGCGCTGGCCAAGTTTGTCGGCATCGAAAAAGTCCCGCTGCCGAAGAAAGTGTTCGGTGTATTCCCGACGCGCAACCTGCAGCGCAACCATCCGATCACCGGCGGCCTGGACGACGTGTTCGCCTGCCCGCAGAGCCGGCACGCCGGCATTGCCGACGCGGTGCTGGAACAAGAACAGAAGGCCGGACGGATCAATCTGCTCGCCTATGCCGAGGACGCCGGCTACACGATTTTCGAGACGCCCGACCACCGCTTCATCATGCATCTGGGGCATCAGGAATACAATTCCAAGCGCCTCGTCTTCGAGGCCGAGCGCGACCTCAAGGCCGGGCGTCCCGATGTCGGCCCCCCGGTGAACTTCGATCTGAAGGCGCCCACCAACAACTGGCGTGCCAACCGCAACGAATTCTTCAGCGCGTGGATCCGCTATGTGTACCTGACCACGAAGTATGACATGTCGGTGAAAAGCTGACGCGTTTCCGCAGCGTTTTTTTCCACCCGCTGCGCCCTGGTTCCACCGCAAGCCGGATCATTCGGTGAGCTTGTGCCCGGCGTGGCTGATCTGCTGGCGGACGCCGGCGGTCCACTGGGCGATGTTGTCCTGCGCGATGTGCAACACGGTCTGGTTGGGGAGGAAATAAAACTCCGCGGCGAGCGTCAACAGGACGGCCACATAGAAGCCGCGCAGATAGAAGTGGTCGAGCCGGTTGAGCGCGTAATAAATGCTGTAGGGCGGTATCAGCAGGTTGAGCACGCCCTGCACCCAGCTTTCCTGGAAGGCGGGGATGAGGACGGCGAGCCACGCGCCGCCGGTGAGCCACCAGCGTGTCGCCTTGTACACGCCCATGATCCGGGCATCGCCCTGGCCCTGCCATTGCCAGTAGAGCAGCCCGCCGAGCAACGTGAGGAAGAACAGCCAGGAGAAGATGTAATTCAACCACATCTTGAACTCGCTGTAGTTCTGGCCGCGCTTGCGGCGTGCCGCCACCGTCTGGACGGCCGGGTCGAAGGCGGGCGCCGGCGCCTCAACATGACCCGCGGTGACCAGCGAGTCGCGCCCGAGCATCGAGGCGAGCTGCGGTTTTTCCTGGGGCACGCTCAGCGGGCTGGCGGCGCGCGGGCCGTTCTTGTCCAGCGGCAGGCCGCAGCCCGGGCAGGGGCTGGTCGCCTCCACGTATTCGGAGACGGTGACCTGCTTGCCGCAACCGGAACAGATGAGCGTGATGTCGGCCATGACGCGGCTCCTCTCAGCGACGCACGGGCGCGGAAGGCGGCAGGTTTTCGAGCGGTTCGGCCGCGGGCGGCGGTTCGGCGGCGCCGGTCAGGAGCTCGCCGTTGCGCCGCACTTCCTGCACGCGCAGCAGCGTGCGGTGGCGGCTGGGATAGGCCTGCACCTCGAGGTCCTCGATCATCCAGAGGTCCTTGACCTTCTTGAAGCTCTTGATGCGCAGCATGCGCAGCCGCTGCTGCCGGGCGTCGAAGGCCTCGGCCTGCAGCAGGACGTGCACCTTGGCCTCGATCCAGAGGCGGACCGTGCTGCACAACGCCGAGACGTCGCGCGGGACGGGCAGGTCCACCACGTAGCATTGGCGGCCCTTGACGTGCTCGGTGCCGATCGTGCGGCCATTCGGCCACCAGAGATAGCTCAGGCTCAGGTCCAGCCAGTTGATGTCCAGGCCCGCGAGCGGGGAATCCAGCTGGGTCAGTACCGCGGGTGCGAGCTGCGGGCCTTGAAAAGCCTGGTAGGCGATGGCGCCGCCGGCCGCACGCTCGACGGTCAGGCGCGCCAGATTCCCTCCAAACGCGTCGCGGATCGTATAGCCGGCGTTGATCGCGCCCGCCTTCCAGTCCAGGCGCATTTCGGCCAGGCGCAGCTTGTCCACATAGTCCAGGTCGTCGCGCCCCTCGACGCGCGCCTGGACGGTCAGCGGCTCGCTGGGCAGCCCGGCGACGACCTGCCGCAGCAGTTCCGTCGCGTCCGGCAGGGAATCGAGCGCCGCGGCGGGCGGCTCCGCCACGGCGAGGGTGGCTGGCGCGTTGCTGACGGCGGGCTCCGCCACGGCCACCAGACTCGCGCCGAGCAGCGCGGCGGACAGTTTTCCAAGCCTTGGAAACCGGAAGAGCGGTTTTTCCCAGGCCTTGGAAAAACTCGCCGGCAAACTTTTCTGGCCTGGGAAAACGGGACGCGGGCTGCAGTTCATTTCTTCGGGGCTTTCGTTTTTTTCGCCGGCTCGAGCGCGGCCAGCACGGCGGCATCCATCTTGGTCACAAAGGTGAACTTCATCACTCGGCGGACCTCGGGCGGGATGTCGCGCAGGTTGCGGCGGTTGCTGACCGGCAACAGGACGCGGGTGATGCCGGCGCGGTTGGCCGCGAGCACCTTCTCCTTGATCCCGCCGACCGGCAGCACTTTCCCGCGCAGGGTGATCTCGCCGGTCATCGCCAGGTTGTTGAGCACCGGCCGCTGCGTCAGCAGGGAGATCAGCGCGGTCAGCAGCGCGAGGCCGGCCGAGGGGCCGTCCTTCGGCGTAGCGCCGGCGGGCACGTGGATGTGGAAATCGGAATTCTTCGTCACGTCGGCGTGCAGGCCGAAGGCCGTGGAGTGGGCGCGGACGTAGGAGAGCGCGGCCTGCGCGGATTCCTTCATCACCTCGCCGAGCGAGCCGGTGAGAATCAGACCGCCCTTGCCGGGCATGCGCGAGGCCTCGATGAAGAGGATGTCACCGCCCGCGGCGGTCCACGCGAGGCCGGTGGCGACGCCGGGCGCGGCGGCGCGCTCCGCGATTTCCAGCTCGTATTTTTTCGGGCCGAGCAGGTGGGGCAGGTCGGCGGCGGCCAGGCGGACGCGCTGCTGGCGGCCCTCGGCGATCTTGCGGGCGGCCTTGCGGCAGAGCGACGCGATCTCCAGGTCGAGCGCGCGCACGCCGGCCTCGCGCGTGTAGTCGCCGATGACGCGGTCGAGGACGCCCGGGCCGAGCGTCAGCTGGCGCGGCTTCAGGCCGTGCGCGGCGACCTGGCGCGGCACCAGGTATTTTTCCGCGATGTTCCGCTTCTCCAGCTGCGTGTACCCGGAGAGCTCGAGGATCTCCATGCGGTCGCGCAGCGCGGGCTGGATGGTGTCGAGCACGTTGCCGGTGGTGATGAAGAGCACGCGCGAAAGGTCGAACGGCTGGTTGAGATAGAGGTCGGTGAAGCTGCCGTTCTGCTCGGGGTCGAGCACTTCGAGCAGCGCCGAGGAGGGGTCGCCGCGGAAGTCCTGGCCGACCTTGTCGATCTCGTCGAGCATGAAGACGGGGTTGCGCGTGCCGGCCTTGCGCAGGCTCTGGATGATGCGTCCGGGCATCGCGCCGATGTAGGTGCGGCGGTGGCCGCGGATCTCCGCCTCGTCGTGCATGCCGCCTAGCGACATGCGGACGAACTTGCGGCCGAGAGCGCGCGCGATGCTCTGGCCGAGCGAGGTCTTGCCGACGCCCGGCGGGCCGACGAAGCACAGGATCGGCCCCTTCATGTCGCGCTTGAGCTTGAGCACGCTCAGGTATTCCAGGATGCGCTCCTTGATCGGCTTGAGGTCGTAGTGGTCGGTGTTGAGGATGCGGCGCGCGGCGGCGATGTCGAGCTTGTCCTCGGTGGTCACCGCCCATGGCAGCTCCGTCAGCCAGTCGAGGTAGGTGCGCGCGACGGTGTATTCCGGCGACGCCGACGGGATCGCGAGCAGGCGGTCGCGCTCCTTCTTCGCGGCGGCCTCGACCTCCGGCGGCATCTTGGCGCGTGCGATCTTCTCGTCGAGATCCTTGAGCTCGCTCTGCTGCTGGTCCTGCTCGCCGAGTTCCTTTTTGATGGTCTTCATCTGCTCGCGCAGGAAGAACTCGCGCTGGTTCTTGGCGACCGTCTCGTTGACCTTCTGCTGGATCTCGGTACCGAGCCGCAGGATGGCCAGTTCGCGGTTGAGCAGCGGCGTGAGGCGGTTGAGGCGGCCGCGCGGTTTGACCTCCTCAAGCAACGCCTGGCGCTCCTCGATGGGCATGTTCAGGTGCGCGGCGATCGCATCGGCCAGCTTGCCCGGCTCGTCGAGGTTGAAGATCGCGATCTTCAGTTCCTCCGGCAGGGTGGGGGACAGCGTGATGATCTCCTGGAAGCGCAGGGAGCTGTTGCGCATCAGCGCCTCGGTCTCGACGCCCGGTTCGGGCTCGTCGGGCAGCAGGGCGTACTTGGCCTGCAGGTATTTCGCGGGCGGCTCGAACGCCGTCAAGCGCACGCGGGCGACGCCTTGGGCGAGGATGCGGATGGTCTCGTCCGGGAATTTGAGCATCTTCAGGACGCGCGCCTGGCAGCCGACCTCATAGAGGTCGGCGGCACCCACCTCATCGTCCTTTTTCTTCCCGTCGCGCTGCAGCACGGCGAGGAACATCCGGTCGCCGGCCACGACATCGTCCACCAGCTTCGTCGAGCGCTGGGTCTGGATGATCAGCGGCATGACCATGCCGGGGAAGAGCACGACATCGCTGAGCGGCAGGACCGGCAGGATGGCCGCGCCTTTTTTCGCCGGCAGGGGGCCGGTGCCGGGCGGCAGTTCGGGCAGCTCCATGCCGATGGGCTCGCCGGGCAGCAACATCAGCGGCAACGTCGTTGGAAAGAAATCGCTCATCCGTTCATCACCACCATCACCTTTTTATCCGACATCGGCCGGCGCGAGCGGGGCAGGATAATTTCCAGCACGCCCTCGGCCAGGGCGGCCGTCGCGCGGCGTCCGGCCACGCTGTCCGGCAGCGGCACGACGCGGCGGAACGGCCCGTATTCCATTTCCAGCTGCCGGAAGCGGGCGCCGGCGCAGACCGGCGGCCGCCGGAGCCCTTCAACGACCAGCGCCCGGCCTTCGAGCCGGACGCATACATCCGCGCGCGCCACCCCGGCCAGTTCCATCCGCACCACAAAGCCATGTGCATCTTCCACCACGTCGGTCGGCGGCAGCCAGCCGGCGGGCTCGTTGGGCGCCTGCAGTGCGGCCGACAGGCCCGCCAGCTTGCGGTGCAGCGCGCTCCATTGCGTTAGGACATTCGTGGTCATGGCACGGTGTTTCGCACCCTTCATACTCCAAACCGGCCGCCCGTACAAGCACCGACCGGCGCCCCGGCGCCCGCTTTATCGCGTTACAGGAAAATGCATTTGGCTGAAAAAAAATGTTGCCAAGCAACGGGTTTGTGGCATATTCGCGTCGCCGCAGTAAGAAGAGAGCGCAGTTGGTTGAGTTGATTGTCGATGGCCTTAGTGCTGGTGACGATCGGATCTGAATGAGTCAGAGCGACCACTGGGTGTTCCTACCGCAGCAAGAAGGAAAGAAAAATGGGTACGAAACTATACGTCGGCAATCTGTCGTTCAACACGATGGATGGCGACCTCAAGGCGTTGTTCCAGCAGGCCGGTAATGTGGTCAGCTGCGACATCATCTTGGACAAATTCACAGGCAAATCCCGTGGCTTCGGGTTTGTGGAAATGTCCTCGCAGGACGAAGCTAACAAGGCGATTGCCGATTTCAACGGCAAGGAGCTTGATGGCCGCGCTCTGACAGTCAATGAGGCCAAGCCTCGCGAAGAACGCCCCCGCGGCGGCGGCTTCGGCGGTGGCGGCGGCGGCGGTGGTGGCTACGGCGGCGGTGGCGGCGGCGGTCGGCGCGACTTCGGTGGCGGCGGCGGCGGCGGCGGCGGTCGTGGTGGCCGGCGCTAAAACCGGTTGTCACAAGTGAAGAAAGGCGTCCCTGCAAGGGGGCGCCTTTTTTTGTGTTTCTTGGAGGTATGCAGCCAGCCGCCAGGTTCCTGAACGGTGTGCCGCAGGTCCCATAGGTCCCCTAAGTCCCTTGCCTTGCGGGCGACGTTACGGTTCAGTGGTCCGTGAGGCGCGGCTCGGCCCGCCCGAGCAGGTCGATGTTCTGCCAGCGGCCGGAGCGGAAGCGCCAGAAGAAACCCGCCACCAGGATGAAGACATAGATGACCAGCCAGGTCCACGCGGCGCGCATCCCGCCACCCAGCACCAGGATCAGCAGGGCCTCGCCGCCGAGCCAGATGAACACCATGACGACCAGCGAGTAGAGCATCACGAAGCGCGTGTCGCCCGCGCCGCGCAAGGCCCCGGCGAGAATCACGTTGGCCGTATCGGCGAGGCCCCAGACGGCCATCATCACCAGCATCCAGCGGCCGAGCGGCAGAATCGCCTCGAGTTGTACCGCGCCGCCGGCCTGGCCCGTGAAGAGCGCAAAGTAACCGCGTGGAAACAGCAGGAACGTCAGCCCGATGACGAGCATATAGCACCAGCCCACCTTCAGCGCCGTCCAGCCGGCGCGCGCGGCCACCGCGCTCTGGCCGCGGCCCTGGTATTGCCCGACCAGGATCGAAGCCGCTATCCCGATGCCCACCAGCGGCATGAAGGCGAGGTTGTTGATGCTGAAGGCGATGTTGCTCGCGGCCAGTTCCATGGCGCCGAGCCGTGCGGTCAGCAGCAGGAAGAGCGCGAACGAGCCGACGTCGAGCAGCAGATGCGTCGCCGCCGGCACGCCGAAGCGCAGCAGGCGGAGCATCAGAATCCGGTCCGGACGGAAGGTGCCGAGCGTGTCATAGGTGCGGCGCAGGCGGGGGCCAAAGTAGACTGCCAGCAGCAACAGCGGCGTGAGCAGGCTGGACAGCACCGTGGCCCAGCCGGCGCCGGCGATGCCCATGCTCGGAAACCCCCAGTGGCCGAAGATCAGCAGCCAGTCGAGGAAGATGTTGAAGAGGTTGCCGATGACGACCGCGATCATGTTCGTGCGCGTGTCGCCGCGGCCCGTGAAGAAGCCGCTGATCGCCGAGCCCAGCGTGACGGCCACGCTGCCGAGCATCAGGATGCGGTAGAAGATCAGCTCTTCGCGCAGCACGGCGGGCGCATGGCCGCAATGGCCCAGGATCCATTCGCCAACGGGCGTCAGCGCCAGCATCAGCGGCCAGGCACACAGGGCGAAGTAAAGGCCCTGCGCCGTGGCGCGTGCGGCACCCCGCGGATCGCCGGCGCCATGGAATTGTGCAACGAACGTGTTCACGTAGCCGGCGACGCCGCTGAACAGGCAGATCAACGTGAACGCCAGCAGCCCCGCCGGCAGCGCGGCCTGAATCGCCTCGGCGCTGTAATGCGTCAGGAAAATGCGATCCACGAACTGCATCACCGTGAACGAGCCGGTGCTGATCACCAGCGGCAGCGCGATGCGCAGCATCTCGCGATAACCGCCGGGCTCATCCACAGGTTGGAGACGGGGTGCACTCATGGGGCCAAGGCCGGGAAATCACACGGCCAATTTCCCAGGCCTTGGATGGGGACGCCAGCGCGGCTGACGCTAGACCGTGCGTGCACGGGTTACTTGCGGCCGAGCTTGACGTCCACGTCGTTTTCGGCCTGCAGCCAGTACTTCTGCGCATCGCCTTGGAAGCCGTTTTTCTCGGCCAGCACGTAGGCGGCCACTTCAATCATCTTGCTGCGTTCAGCCGCGCTGACCTGCTTGACGGCGGGCGCGGCGGCCTTGGCCACCGGAACCGCCAACACGGTTTGTTTGACCGCAGGAGCGACAGGGGCCACGGGCGCTTTTACGGCAGGAGCCGCCGGGACTACCGGCGCCTTCGCGACGGGTGCCGCAGGCGTCTTCGCGACGGTCGGTGCCGGCGTCTTCACGACGGGTGCCGGAGCGGCGACGGTCTTGCCGGGTTTCCAGGCGGTGGCGGGAGCCGCAGCCTTGACCGTTTTCTTCGCGGTAGCAGTCGAAGTTTTTTTCGTTTTAGCAGCCATGATGAACTTCCTTTCGAACGTTGATTTCCTCATCCTGCGCGGGCACTCGTGTTCCTTTTTACTGGCTCGCGTCGGCGGCGTATGATAATCCTCGTCGGCCGAAAGTAAAGCCAAAGGTAGGTTAGCTATTTATGAGCGAGACGGCCGTATTTTCTGAAACCATCGAGCAAGGCCTCTCGGCCTGGATGCACCGCGCCTTCGCGGAGGTCTTTCCCGAGACCGACCTGGCGGCCCTGCCGTTAAATGTTGTCGCCACAACGGATGCGACGTTCGGCGACTACCAGTGCAACGCGGCGATGTCCGCCGCAAAGCTGCTGAAAATGAAGCCGCGCGACGTCGCACAGGCCGTCGTGGACCGCGCCCAACTGCCCGACAGCGTCGCCAAGCTGGACATCGCCGGACCGGGCTTCCTGAACATCCATCTCTCGTCCGACTGGCTCGCGCGGCGGCTCGAGGGCGTGCAGGCCGATGCGCGCCTGGGCGTGCCGGCGGCGGGGCAGGGGAAGACCGTCATCCTCGACTATTCCAGCCCGAATGTCGCCAAGCCGATGCACATCGGCCACATCCGCTCCACCGTGATCGGCAACGCGCTCGACCGGATGCACCGCTGCCTCGGCTGGCGCGTTCTTGCCGACAACCACCTGGGCGACTGGGGCACGCAATTTGGCCTGCTCATCCTCGGCTTCCGCACGTTCGCCGACCCGGCAGCCTACGAGGCCTCGCCGATCGAGGAACTCGAGCGCGTGTATGTGGCCAGTTATAACCGCAGCAAGGAGGACGAGGCTTGGAAGACCGCCACGCGGGCGGAACTGGTCAAGCTGCAGCAGGGCGATCCGGACAACCGCAAGCTCTGGGAGTCGTTCATCGAGCACAGCCTGCGCGAGTTCGACCGCATCTATACCCGGCTGGGGGTGAAGTTCGATCTTGTGCGCGGCGAGAGTTATTACAACGCCCAACTCGCCGGTGTCGTCGCGCTGCTGCAGGCCCAGGGGCTGGCCGAGGAAAGCGAAGGCGCGCTGATCGTCAAGCTGGAGGCCGAGAAGCTGACGCCCTGCCTCGTCCGCAAGAGCGACGGTGGTTACAACTATGCGACGACCGACATCGCCACCGTGCTGGGGCGCACCGCGGAGTTCAAGCCGGACGCGATCGTCTATGTCACCGACGAGCGCCAACAGCTGCACTTCAAGCAATTCTTCACCGTCTGCCGCAAACTTGGCTTGACCACCAAGCTGCAGCATGTCTGGTTCGGGCTGATGCGCCTGCCGGAAGGCACGTTTTCGACCCGCGAGGGCAACGTCATCAAGCTCGACCGCCTGCTCGACGAGGCCGAGACGCGCGCGCTGGCGATCGTCCAGCAGACCAGTCCGGCGATGCCGCCCGAACAGCAGCGCGAGGTCGCGCGCGCGGTCGGCCTGGGTGCGGTCAAGTACGCCGACCTCAGCCAGAACCCGCAGAGCCTCGTCACCTTCACGTGGGACAAGGCCCTCGCGCTCGACGGCAACAGCGCGCCCTACCTGCAATATGCCTGCGCCCGGATCGCCAGCGTGCAGGATAAATATCGCGAACGCTTCCCCGGTGGCGAACCGACGGCGCACCCGATCCGCCTGGCCGATCCGATCGAGCGCACGCTCGGCCTCAAGCTGTTGCGGTTCGCCGATGTGCTGGAGCGCGCCGCCGAGCAGTTCCGCCCGAACCAGCTCGCCGACTACCTGTTTGACCTCGCCCAGTCCTACAGCAGTTTCTACCAGAACCTGCCGTTCCTGAAGGCCGAGGAAGGTGTCCGCGAAAGCCGCGTGCGGCTTTGCGCGCTCACCGCCCGCACGCTCCGCTGCGGCCTGGACCTGCTGGGCATCGAGACGCCGGCGCGGATTTAACTGCCTGGCAGAGCGGTGTGCCCTGGCGCGCGTTTGGATCAACTCTGCCCTTTTCCCGGGGTCGGCTGAGGGGTCTCGTCTTTTTTCATGTCTCGGTCTCAAGGCCTGTTCGCTGTGGCGGTGGAGTTGCAGGCACCGGCGCGCAAAGCGCACGGTGCATTTGCTTCCGGACGCCGGCTGCTATAAGATAGGCCAAACGAAAGGGACTGTGATTATGATTAAAAAGAACATCGCGGATGCTTTGAACCTGCAGATCCAGCACGAGCAGAACAATGCGCAGCGCTACCAGGCCGTGGCGCTTTACTTCGAGAGCCTGAACCTGCACGGCTTGTCCGCCTGGCTGAACCAGCAGGCCGGCGACGAGCGCGGGCATGCCGATAAATTCATCAAGCACATGGTGGACCGCGGCGGCGTGGTCAAGCTGGGTGCGCTGGCGGCGCCCCAGTCGACGTTCGAGCACCCGCTCGAGGCCATTCAGAATGTGCAGGCCGTGGAGCGCGCCACAACGGCGCTCATCGACAAGCTGATGACGCTGGCCCGCAAGGAAGGCGATTACGCGCTCGAAGTGCTCCTGCACTGGTTTATCGGCGAGCAGGTCGAGGAAGAGCAGTGGACCACGGAGCTGACCGCCGAGATGGAGCAGTTCTACAAGAAGCCCGGCCAGCTGTATATGCTCGACCACCAGTGGGGCAAGCGCGTCAAAGGTTGACGTGCCCCGCCACGCTCGCACGTCCGCACGTGTGGGCGTGGCGTCATCTGCCCGGCCCGCCGCTCCAGTCCTGTTGCCGGACTGCTTTATTTATTTTCCGCAGCCGTGTATACTGCGAACGCCGCAGAGGAATGTTGCGGCGAATAGGAGCAGGCTCATGACAACAGTGGAACGCATATTGGATGGAAAAGGGCGGCAGGTCTTCACGTGCGCGCCTGGCGACACGGTGCACGAGGCGGTCTTGCAGATGGCCAAGTATGGCGTCGGCGCGCTGCTGGTCCTGGACGCCAAGGGCAAGCTGAACGGCATCGTTTCCGAACGCGATCTGCTGCACAAGGTCGTGCTGGCGGAAAAGAAGAGCCGCGACCTCAAGGTGCGCGACATCATGTCCGCCCCGCGCTGGACCATCACCCCCGACCAGAAGATCGATGAGTGCATGGAGCTGATGACCACCAACCGCATCCGGCACCTGCCCGTCTTGCAGAAGAACAAGGTGGTCGGCCTGATCTCCATCGGCGACGTGGTGAAGTTCCTGATGAACGAGAAGGACTTCATCATCAACCAGCTCGAAGCCTATATCACGGCCGGCTGAAGTTTTTCCGGTCCGGCCGCGTGCGGCCGGACTTGCGCCGCGGAGCGTTTCCCTCATGGTGGGAAACGCTCCTTTTTTTTGGCGGGAGTGTCAGGAGCACCGGTCGTTCGTGCGCGGGCCGCTGTGTTCCTAGGCTGGCGGCGGGGTGGGGGGCGCATCGAGCGCGGCCCGGATGCGCTGTGCGAGGGCGGCCGCGGTAAAAGGTTTTTGCATGACGTGCAGGCCGGCGGGCAGGTGGCCGTGCCGCTCCAGGCTGTCCTCGGGATAGCCGGACATATAGAGGACGCGGATGCCGGGCCTGAGCACCTGGACGCGCTCCGCCAGCCCTTTCCCTCCCAGCTCGGGCATGACCACATCGGTGAGAAGCAAATGGATCGGTTCCGCATGGTGCTCGCAGAGGCGCAAGGCCTCCGCCGCCGTGGACGCCGGCAAAACTTTATACCCTTGCTGCTTCAGCATGCTCTGGATCAGGTTCAGCGCGCTCGCCTCGTCCTCCGCCAGCAGGATCGTTTCCGTGCCCGGAGGTATGCACTCCGCTGTTTCCGTCGTGGCGTCGCAGGCGGCCTCGCTCGACCGGGGCAGGCAGATGGTAAAGGTGGCCCCCTGGCCGGGCGCGCTGTGGACGGCGATGGTGCCGTTGTTTTGCGTGACGATGCCGTAGACCGTGGCCAGTCCCATGCCGGTGCCCTTGCCCACGCCCTTGGTCGTGAAGAACGGCTCGAAGATGTGCGACTGGATCTCCGGGGTCATGCCCGCGCCGTCATCGCGGAAGGTCAGCACCACATAGTCCCCGGGGGCGGCCGCAGTGCCCTGTGCCGGTTGATCGGACGAGGGGATCCGGCGCAGGGCGGTTTCGATGAACAGATGGCCGGTGTCGGCGATGGCGTCGCGCGCGTTGACCGCCAGATTGGCCACGATTTGATCCAGCTGGCTGGGATCCATGAAGACATGGCCGAGGTCCGGCTGCGGCACAAAGTGCAGCCGGATGTTTTCACCGATCAGGCGGCCCAGCATTTTCAAGCTGCCGGAGATCGCCGCGTTCACATCCAGCTCGACCGGCGCGATCGTCTGCTGCCGGGAGAAGGTCAGCAGTTGCCGGACAAGGTCGGCCGAGCGGCGGGCCGCCTGCTGGATCTCGTGGAGGTCCTCCTGGAGCGGATGGTCGGGTGGCAAATGCGCCAGAACGATTTCCGTAAAGCCCCGCATGACCAGGAGCTGGTTGTTGAAATCATGGGCCACGCCGCTGGCCAGCCGGCCCACGGCCTCCATTTTTGCGGCCTGCCGGTTCTGCGCCTCCAGCGCCACCTCGCGGGTCACGTCGCGTTGGACGGCCACGTAGTTGCTGACCACACCCTCAGCATTGAGGACGGGCGAGATCGTCGCCTCTTCCTCGATGAGCGAGCCGTCTTTGCGCCGGTTGATGAAGTGCCCGTGCCAGACCTGCCCGGTGCCCAGCGTGGCCCACATCCGCCGGTAGAAATCCAGATCTTGCTTGCCGCTCTTGAGCAGGCGCGGGTTCTGGCCGTACGTTTCCCGGCGCGTGTAGCCTGTGATCTGCTCGAACGCCGGGTTGACGTAGAGGATCCGGGCTTCGGCGTCGGTGATCACGATTGGTTCCGCCGCCTGTTCGACCGCCATGGCCAGACGGGCCGCGGAGGCATCCGTGCGCAACCGTTCCGAGATGTCCCAGAAGATGCCCTGGATGCCGACGATGGCGCCGGCGGCATCGCGTAGCGGGGTTTTCACGATTTGCACGAACATCTTCCGGCCCTCCACGGTCCGGTGCTCCTCGGTTTTATCCAGGGTCTGGCCCGTCTCCATGACGCTGAGGTCGTCCTGCCGGTACGCCTGGGCCAGGTGCGGGGGGAAAAACGCGGCGTCGGTTTGGCCGAGGATCTCCGCCACGGGACGGCCCACGTCGTCCGCGAAGCGCTGGTTGCAGAACAGGAACCGCCCCTCGCGGTCCTTGCGGAAGACGCACTGCGGCAGGTGCTCCACCAGCGAGCAATACAGCGCCTGGGAGGCGCGCAACGCCTCCTCCGCCCGCTTGCGTTCGCTGATGTCGCGCACCACGCCCTGCACCGCGGTCAGCTGGCCCTGCGCATCCACCACGCCGCTGGTGGTCAGCTCCGCCCAGACCCGGCTCGCATCCCGGCAGCGGATCTCGAACTCCACACTGCTCGCGGCGACCTGGCCGGTGCTGCGCTGGTGCAGGCGGGCGCGCACGAGCTCGTGATACTCCGGCGCCACCACGTCCAGTACGTTCATGCCCAGCAACTGCTCCGGCGTGAAGCCGCTCAGCCGCTCCGCCGTCGCATTGGCGAACAGGAAGCGGCCCTGCAGGTCGATCTGGAAGATGACCTCGCGCGTGTTGTCGATGATGCGCTGCAGATGCTGCTGGGAGCCGTGCACGGCCAGCTCGGCCCGCTTGCGCGCGGTGATGTCGCGCACCACGGCTTGCACCGCCACCAGCTGGCCGTCCGCATCCAGCACCCCGCTCGTGGTCAGCTCCGCCCACACCGAGTGGCCCGCCTCGTGCCGGATCAGGAACTCCACATCGCTCTCGGCGCTGTGGCCCGCGGCGCGCGCCTGCAGGCGGGACAGGACCAGGGGGTGATAGTCCGCCGTCACCACGTCCAGCACGTTCATGTGCATCAACTGCTCCGGCGTATAGCCGCTCAGGCGCGTCGCCGCCGCGTTGGCAAAGATGAAGTTGCCCTTCAGGTCGATCTGGAAGATGACTTCCCGCGTCGTGTCGATGATGCGCTGGAGATAATGCTTGGACGCCTGGACCGCCAGCTCGGCCCGCTTGCGCGCGGTGATATCGCGCACCACCCCCTGCAGGGCGATCAGTTGCGCCTCCGCATCCACGACGCCGCTGGTCGTCAGCTCCGCCCAGAGCTGGTGTCCATCCCGGTGCCGGATCTCGAAGTCGACGCTGCTCTCGGCGATGTTGCCGGCGATGCGCTGGCGCAGGCGGTCGTGCACGAGTTCGTGATACGCCGGCGCCACGACGTCCACGATCCGCATCTGCAGCAGCTGGTCCGGCGTATAACCGCTGAACTTTTCCGCCGTCGCGTTGACGAAGACAAAGCGGCCCTGCAGATCGATCTGGAAGATGACCTCGCGCGTGTTGTCGATGATATGCTGGAGATATTGCTTGGAGCCATGCAGCGCCACCTCGGCGCGCTTGCGCTGGGTGATGTCGCGCGCCTCGCCGTGGACGGCGACGAGGCGCTCCGTGGCATCCTTCACGCTGCTGAGGTTCAACTCCAGCCAGACCCGGCGGCGGTCCTTGCGCCAGATCTCCACCTCCAGCTGCCCGTCCGCGACCAATCCCGCCATCCGCTCCTGCAGCCGGTCGCGCACCAGCGCATGGTAATCCTGGACCAGCAGGGCCCACAGGTTCAGGCGGAGCAGTTCCTCCGGCGTATACCCGCTCACGTGTTCCGCGGCGGCGTTGGCAAACAGGAACCTGCCCTGGAGGTCGAACTGAAAGCTTGCTGCGCGGGCGTTATCCGGCGTCTGCGGCTGTGGGGGGCGCTCCGCCGCCGGTGCTGCAACCGGTCCCGGCAGCCCCGGGTCTGGCACCGGCACATCGGCATTGGATCGGTCTGTGCTCATGAGCCACGTGTTGGTTAAAACCGCACCTCCTTGCACGTTCGCGTATAGCCCTGCCGCCGGGCGGTGGCGACTGAAATCGCCTGCGCCTCAAGGCTCATTTTGGAGTAGGCCAAAATCCTAGCGGCCACGGGCCTGCCGTCGGGTGACGTCTGTCGCCCGGAGCTTTCCCCGATTTGGGTGGGGGTCAGTCCAGCGCGGACACGGGGCCGGACTCGTCGGGCGGTTCGGGCAGGAGCAGCGCGACGCAGCCGGCGAGGGGCGTCAGGAAACCGGCGTAGAGCAGCGCGTGGCGGAAGTCGCCGACGGGCGCGAAGAACGCGAAGATCACCGTGCCGGCCGCGGCGGCGATGCGGCCGAAGTTGTAGCAGAAGCCGGCACCGGTCGTGCGCAGCAGGACGGGGAACAGCGGCGGCATGTACATGGTGAACAGGCTGAAGACGCTGCTGCAGAAGCCGACCAGCGGGAACCAGAACCAGACCAGCTCGCGGTAGGCGTGCGGCCATGCGAACGTGCCGGTCGTCGCAAGGCAGAAGGCGAAGCACATGCCGGCGATGGAGCGGCGGTAGCCGAGGCGGCGCGCGAGCCAGCCGCAGAAGAAATTGCCGAAGATGGACACGCCGATGACCACGAAGAACGCGACGCTGACCAGCTTCTCCCTTTGATCCACCGGCCACGCGGCGAGCTCCGGCAGGTTGCGCAGGTGCTGGGCGTGCCAGAACATGAACGCCCACCACGCCGTCAGCGAGGCCGAGCAGACCACCAGGGTCAGGAGGGTGGTGCGCCGGATGGCGGGCGCAAAGAGTTGCAGGATGCCGGGCTCATTGCCCTGTGCGGCAGCCTTGGCGACGTGCCAGGTCTCCGGCTCCGGTACGTTGCGTCGGATCCAGAAGACGACCAGCGCGGGCAGGATGCCGACGAGGAACACCCAGCGCGGCTGATACGCGATGCCGCGCGCGGCGCTGAAGGAGACGAGGATATAGACGGTCAGGCAGGCGAGCAGGACGCCGATGTTCACGGCGGATTGCAGGACGGCGGCGATCCACGGGCGCCACTGCTTCGGCCACGTTTCCGAGAGCAGCGCGGAACCCACGGCCCACTCGCCGCCGATGCCGAGCGCGGCGAGGAAACGGCAGATGAGCAGCTGCCACCAGTTCTGCGAGAAGAACGCCAGGCCGGTGAAGATCGCGTAGGTCAGGATCGTCAGGCTCAGGGCTCGGCTGCGGCCGAGCCGGTCGCCGATGCGGCCGAAAAAACCGCCGCCGAGCGCCCAACCGACGAGGAACGCGGCCTGGATCCATGAGCTCTTTTCCTTCACCAGCGGGTCGGCCGGGTTCAGTGCGGAGATGTCGCCCGCGTTCAGCAGCAGCTGCGCGACGAACGGCGCGGCGACCAGCGTGTAGAGGTGGATGTCCAGCCCGTCGAACAGCCAGCCGAGCCAGGCGGCGATGCCGGACCGCCACTGCTGCGGTGATAGCTCGCGCAGGGTTTGCGCTTCGCGGGCGGGGCTTGGAACAGCTTCAGGCATGGGTGGCTCGGTTGCTGGAGCGATAACGTTTATTCATGCGCGGTCATGCTAGGACACAGGCGGCGGCGGGGCAAGCGCGGAAGAGCAGCGATCAGCGATCAGAAGTCAGAGGTCAGCGGGAGAAGCGCTTGCCGTGAAAGAACGCAGTACTTAGCGCAAGGCGGCACTCGTTGATTCTGGCCCGGATTTATCTTGCGGGACTTAGGGTTTGGGCGTGGCTTTCTGGAAGGAGCGGGCCATCAGTTTCATGGTGGACAACTGCCCCGGGCCGGCCTTCTCGGTGGCGATGCCTTGCATGGCGTAATAGCCCTCGGCATCGAACAGGAGCACTTGATAGACGAACATTTTGGCATTGCCGGTGCTATCGGTCGCGTCGGCCGTGGACTCAAAACCAGCCAGGCCAGCGACGGTAATGGGCTCGGTTCTCTGTACCCGAATGTTGGCGAGGGTGGCGACTTTCTGCAGGCGGGCCTCGGCAAAGAGGCGCTTGTCCGGGATGCTCAGCCCCTGGCTGGCCGAGGCGGCCGCGACAAAGATGGGGCTATCCAGGCTCTTGACGGGAAACACGCCGCCCTTGCTGAAGAGCATGTTGTTGCCGATGACCTTCGCGAGCTGCAGGTCGTTGGTGGGGGTGATGCGAAAGGTCAGGCCCGCCAGGGGATCAACGGGGGCGCCGCTGGCCCGGGCGCCAAGCACCGCTGCCTTGAGGGGCGAGAGGAGGATGGCCTCAGAGGATTTTGGAAAGGAGGCGGTGACCAGAATGGTGCCCTTGTCGTCCCCGAAGAGACCCATCCACTTGAGGAACTCGACGCCGCGTGCGGTTTGACCGCTCAGGATCAACACGCCTTGCTGCTCGCCAAAAGTCACTTTGTCCTGACTTATAAACGCCAGGTTTTTCCGCATGAACCCCTCGGCGTTGAAATCCTTGGCCACCTCCGTGAACGGGGCCGGCAATTCGAGGACCATGAGGGAAGCGCCCGTTTCCTGCGACAGGTAACCGGGAAAACGATCGGCGACAACGAAACCTGCCGGTGGCGTCAGTACCACGCGCGTGCCTCTGACCGGCTTGGGTGTTTCCGCGGTCGTCGTGCTGGAAAGCAACGCGCTCATCACGAGTGCAACGATCCATGATTTCATTTTTTCATCCTGTGCCTGATACGTTGTCCAATGTGACGCAATTTTGGATTGGCGATTGCTGGTTGCGGATTTTCGGACAACTTTCAAATTCACAATTCGCAGTTCAAAATTCCAAATTTCCTGTCACGGCTTCAGGTCGATCGCATTGCTGCCGGCGGCGAGCTTCTGCTCCTTGCCTTTCCAGACGAACGTTCCGGTGATACCCGCGGGCAGTTCGACGGTGCCGCGGCAGCGCGTGCCTTCGAAGGCGAGGTCGAGCTTGATGTAACCGTCGGGGTGGGGCGTGGTGCTGACGATCTTGGGCAGCGGGCCGGGGAGCGGCGCGATGCGGACGGTGCGGAAGCCGGCCGACGACGGGCGGATGCCGGCGACGCTGGCGTGCAGGTGGAACAGCGGATGGCTGCCCCACGCGTGGCAATCGGAGCGCGAATTGCCCGGTTCCTCCACCGGCGTCTTGAGGCCCTGCTTCACGAGATCTTTCCAGAAGCTCATGCGCTCGACGAGCAGGTCGCCGCGCCCGAATTTCTGCCAGGTCTCCAGCAGGTAGAAGCTGAAGTAGATCGTCGTGCGGTTGAGGTCCGGCGCGGCCAGCAGCTGTTCGAAGCAGCGCCGGGCCTGCGCGCCGGTCAGCGTGTCGGAGAGCAGCGCGAGGCACTGCGCGTGCTCGCTGAAGTTCGTGTGCGAGACGGTGTCGGCGATCAGGCCGCGCTGTTCGTCCCAGAACTTTGCGCGCACCGCGCCCGCTGCGCGCGCGGCCTTCTGCCGCAGGCGCTGCGCGAGCAGCGGCTCGCCGAGGCCGTCCTCGACGTCGGCGGATTTCTGGAGCGCGTAGATGTAGAGGAGATTGTTCACGCTGGAGAGCCCGCGGCCCTCAGGCGCGTCGCCGATGTGCCAGCCGGGCACCCAGTCCATGAACGGCCAGCCGGGCAGGTTCTCCAGCAGGCCGTCGCCGTTCACGTAGGGGTCGAAGTGCTCGAGCATCGAGCGCAGGCCGATCGCGCGCGCCTTCACGAACGCGGGATCGTTGCGCCACTGGGCATAGTCGGCGACCATCAGCGCCCAGATCATCGAGAACGTCGGCGAGTGCTGCGGCTCGTAGGCGGGATAGCGCTCGTTGACGAAGCCCCAGTTGCGGCGCGAGAAGTCGAACAGCTCGATGGCGCGTTTAACCAGCCGGTCATCGCGGGTCATGATGTCGGTGGTCAGCAGTTCCAGCCGCGTGTCGCCGTCGTACATGAGCTGCTCGTAGAACGGACAGTCCATGTAGGTCTCGTGCGTGCACATCTGGATGCCGCGCACCGCGAGGCGGATGACGCCGTCGAGCTCGGCATCGCCGCCATCGAAGCGGCCTTCGTTCTCGTGAGGGTAGCGGTTCTCGTTGAGCAGGAGCCGGTGGATCGTCAGCGGCTCGGCGGCGGTCTTCACGTTGAGCAGGCACCAGCGGCCCGCGCGCCACCAGAGCGTCGTGAATTTCTGGTGCGCCACGCCTGCGGGCAGGAAGGTGTCGGTCATGCCCTGGAAATATTTTCCGATGAACTCGCCGCGGTTCCCCTTCAGGTTGGTCTTCGGCTGGTAGAGCGACTCGGCCCAGTTCCATTCCAGCTTCGCGCCCGCACCGCCGGAGACTTCGCACAGCGGATAGGCGCAAAAATAATTGTCGAGGTCCCAGAGCAGGAATTGCTCGGTGTTCGCGGGCACCACCAGTTCGCCCTGGCCGGCGACCAGCGCCTGCCACTTGGGCAGCTCGGGGTGCCGCGTCTGCTCGGCGCTTACGACCGCTTCCTTGACCAGCGCGCCGATGCCGAGCGCAACGGCGCGGCCGGTGTGCACCTCGCGATCGAACTGGTCGGGCAGCGTGGTCGGGAACAGTTTCCAGCCCGGCTTGCTGTCGCCATAGGGCGTCTTCCTCATGGGGCCGCGGATGACCTTCGCCTTGACGTAGTCGCCCTGCTGCCACTGCGCGCCGCAGCCGTGCGCGGTCAGCTCCGCGCCCACGCCGAACGTATGGACCAGGTGCGGCACGGCCAGGTCGATGCCGTCGAGCCTGGCGACCTCCCATGGCGCCTTGCCGGTGGTGAGTCGCTTGTCGTAGTCGCCCTCGGCCTTGAGCACGAAGCCGCCGCGCCACGTGAGCTGCGCCATCGGCGCGAAGGGGCCGATGCTCCAGACCAGCGCCTCGAGCTGGTGCTGGCCGGGCGCGAGGTGGATATCGTAGGTGGCATAGCACCAGTGTTCCACGTCGGAGCGGTCCGGTCCGCGCGCGATGCGCTGGCCGTCGAGGAACAGCTCGAAGCGCTCGTCGGCGCTGACGTGGATACGCAGCGGCGCGACGCCGGCCTCAAAGCCCTTGCGGAAGCGCAGCAGCGCCGTCTCGCGCCAGCCGACGGAGATGTTGTTGTCGCGCTTCACCTGCGGCAGGTTCACCAGGTCGGGATGCCAGAGCCACGCCGCCTCGTCGATCGGCTGCAGCGGGTTGATGCCGGTGTCGCCGATATGCAGCCGCGGAGGGAGGAAAACTTTCTTCACGACCGGCGCGGCGGAATCCGCCGAAAACGCGGGAAGCGCCAGAACGAGTGCGAGGAGCGCGAGACGAGTTTTCATTTCAGCCTTCTTTCCTGGTCAGGTTGTAGCCGTGACAACGGGCGCTGCACATCTACCATTGAACCGCAGGGCAATGCCAGAAAATCCCAGCGTAAACGGAAAATGTCTGGCCGGATAATTAGCTGAGCCTATACTCGTCTTCGTTCAGACCAACGACCTGAGCTGGTTTTTCCAGCGCAACAGTGAAGGGAAATGAATGGGAACGGACGTTCTAATTTGATCAAAAAGCTGGCGAAATTCATCGGCGTCGCCTGCGCCGTATTTTTTTGTTTTCTTATCGTGGATGGGATTCGCTTCGTGCGCGAGGTTTCGCGGAGGGGTCTTGTCGGTTTTGAAAGTCAGCAGTTGGAGATCTTTATCATTGGAGCTAAAGAATTCTACGACGAATATAATCGTTTGCCGGCCTCGGAAAATGAGGTGATCGATTTCTGCAGGACAAATCAAGAGACGAGCTTATCCCTCGACTTCGGCGACGTGTGGCACACCAACAAAAAATTCATCAAGCAAGGGGACACGATCGAGGTGATCTCCGCGGGGCCCGATAAAAAATTTCAGACGCCAGATGACCTCGCGATAAAAGTAAAGCTGCCCGCAGACCTGTACAACAACATCAAAGCTGCCAATGTCTCCACGAAAGAATAAAGATCATCTGTAGGGGCGCAGACTTGCCTGCGGTGAGTGTGTCGAACCGCTGCGCCCAATGTGCGTGGCGTCCGTGAGAACGGGTGGCGCTGAATGCTGCGGCGTGTGGATAGGTTGCTGTTGTGCACGCCGGGTCGGAGCCCCGGCCTACACTTAATGCTCGCTGGTTCAATGACTGTAGGTAGGGACGGCGCGCAGTGCCGTCCGCCAAAAACCGAACCACAGCTTCTACCCGGATAACGCGGACCATCTACTGCGCAGAGGAAACCCTATGATTTTGTTCCCATGATTTTGTTTCCTCTTCTCAGCCATAAACGACACAACCTAGCACTACGCACTCCCATCTGTAGCCGGCATCGGTGATGCCGGCCGCCTCGCATATCCATCACACACAGCCGGGGTCACCGACCCCGGCTACAGTAAAGCTATCGATCCCACCGTTGTGGGGTGGGTTTTCAGCCCCGTAAAACAAACGCAACAGGATCGCAGGGCTGGAAGGCCCCGCCCGCGAGAAGTCTGGCACTGCTTGGTTCTGTGCGTCCTGCTGGTTCGAACTTGCTGTGGCGCATGGTGCGCTTGTAGGGGCGCAGATTCGCTGCGCCCCATGTGCGTGGGGTGGGTGAGTACGTGTGGCGTTGAACTGTGCGGTGTGTGGATGGGTTGCTGCGGTGCGCGCGCCGGCTCAATCCACGACGCCGAGGCCGGGCTTGTTCAGGCAGGCGGTGCCCATGGTGCCCTCCTTGACGATGAAGATGTCCGGGAATTTTTTGACCCACGGCTCGTTGGCCGCCGGGCAATATTGCCGCGCGTTGGCCTCGATGGCGGCGACGCCGGGGATGTGCGCCGAGATGCCGGCGGAGTGGAGCAGCGACGCGCCGGGGCAGGTGAGGTCCTGCACGCAGAGGAACATCTTGTACTTCTGCGCGACGGCGGCCATCAGCAGCGCCTGGCTCTGGCTCTTGCACGCCTTGAGCGCGACGCCGGTATAGCCCATCTCGCGCGAGAGCATCAGCGCTTCCTGGTCCGTCAGCGACTCGTCGATCACCACCGGCTTGAGCTTGGAGGCTTCGGTCATGACGTTGGCGCGGTCGGCCTTCAGGTCGCGCTTGGTCGGCTGTTCCACGTATTGCAGCCGCTCGAACGCCGGCGGCGCCTGCTCCTTGACCTGCCGCAGGAAGGCGAGCAGGTACTCCACGCTGGGGCACTTCTCGTTGAAGTCGGCCGAATAGACCCATTGCTTGGCGCCGCGCTTCTGCTGCGCCGCGGCCGTCGTGCGCTCGACCCGCAGCACGCGCTCCACGTCCCATTTCAGGTCGCTGCCGTTGAGCTTGATCTTCAGGTGCGTCAGGCCGTTGAAGGGGATCCACTCCGTGAGCGTTTCCGGGAGGCCGTCGCCGACCTTCTTGACGATGTCCTGCTCCTCCAGCGGATCGAGCGCGCCGATCAGGTGGTAGAGCGGCATGCGCTGCTTGGGTTCCTGCAGCACGTATCGGTCGAGATGCTCGCCGCGGAATTCCGCGCCGAGGAAATCGGAGAGGTCGCGCGCCAGGAAGTCCGGGCCGTAGGTGCGATAGCAATTCAGCCCGTTCAGCTTGCCGTAGGCGTCGTGGATCGCGGCGTCGAACGGGCTGATGGTGACGAGGGAGCAGAGCTTGGGAATCGGCTCGGCGAGTTTCGCGGAAAGGTCGGCGGCGGCTTGGAAGTAGGCCGGCTCCAGCGCCACGTTGATTTCGATCGGATGACCGAACTCCTTGTAGCCGGTGGTGAGCTTGGCGACCTGCTCGCCCAGCCGCTTCATGGCGGCCAGCGTGTCCGCATATTTCAAGACATGCGAGGGCCATGACCAGACATTGCCCAGCGGCATCGAGCCGAAACCGTGCGCGACCTTGCCGCTGCGGTCGTGCAGCGTGCAGCGGACGTTCTGCAGCGTCACGCGATCGAGCACGTTGCCGCCGAACTTGATCGGCGTGCGGTAGAGAAAGTCCTCGTAGGAAATCTGGAGTTCGTCCACCACCACGTCGTGCGGATTCGGCACCGCCGCGCGGGCGCGGCCGGGAAAGCCGGCGAGCGCGCCGGTCATGAGCGCACCGGTGGCGGCGAGCGACTTCGTGAACTCCCTGCGTGTCCATGTATTCATTGCGGTTCCTTATCTGCCAGGACCGATCCCGCCATGGCGGTACGGCCTTCTAAACCAAACAGTTCACAGGAGCTGGAATGCCAACTCACTTGTACCATGTAGGGCGCCGCTTGCCGACGCCCGGGGATCGACACGCTCACCGCCGGCGGGCTTCGCAAGCGAAGCCCCTACGGCGTGCCTCACCGACACCTATTTCTGCACCGGCCCGATGCGTTCGACGCCGCCCATGTAGGGACGAATCGCCTCCGGCAAGACGATGGAGCCATCGGGCTGCTGGCCGTTCTCCATGATCGCCACGACGAGGCGCGCGAGGGCGACTCCGCTGCCGTTGAGTGTATGGACGAAGCGGGGTTTGCCCTTCGCGTCGCGGTAGCGGATGTTCGCGCGCCGCGCCTGGAAGTCCTCGAAGCAGCTGCAGGAAGAAACTTCCAGCCAGCCGTTCTGGCCCGGCGCCCACAGCTCGATGTCGTAGCACTTGGCCGCGGCGAAGCTCATGTCCCCCTTGCACAGCAGCAGCACGCGGTAGCAGAGGCCAAGCCGCTGCAACACGGTCTCGGCGTTGGCGACGAGCTTTTCGAGTTCGTCATAGGAGGTTTCCGGCGTGACGAACTTGACCATCTCCACCTTGTCGAACTGGTGCACGCGGATCAGGCCGCGCGTGCCGGCCCCGGCGGCGCCGGCCTCGCGGCGGAAGCACGGCGAGTAGGCGGTGAGATACACCGGCAGCGGCTTCTGGATGATCTCCTCGCGGTAGATGTTCGTGATCGGCACTTCCGCGGTCGGGATCAGCCAGAGGTCGTCGGCGGTGACGTGGTACATGTCCTCGGCCATCTTCGGGAGCTGGCCCGTGCCGGTCATCGAGGCGCGGTTGACGACGAAGGGCGTGGAGACCTCCGTGTAGCCGTGCTCGGTGGTGTGCAGGTCGAGCATGAACTGGATGAGTGCGCGCTCGAGGCGCGCGCCGAGGCCGACATAGAGCGGGAAGCCGGCGCCGGTCAGCCGCGTCGCACGCTCGAAGTCGAGGATGCCGAGCGCCTCGCCCAGCTCGACGTGGGTCTTGGGCTTGAAGTCGAAGGCTTTCGGCTCACCGTGCTGGCGGACGGCGACGTTGCCGCTGGCGTCGGTGCCGTCGGGCGCGCTCGCGTGGGGGATGTTGGGCACGCGCAGCAGCAGGTCCTGCAGCTGGGCTTCGCTCTCGCCGGCGCGCTTGTCCATGTCGGTGATGCGGTCGCCGAGCTCGCGCATGGTGAGCTGCTGGGCGCTGATATCGCCGCCGGCCCGCTTGATCTCGCCGAGCTTTTTGGACTCCACATTGCGCTGGTTCTTGAGGGCTTCGACCTCGGTCAGCAGCCCGCGGCGCTCCTTGTCGAGCGCGAGGATGGCGTCGAGGTTCACGTCGCTGCGTTTGAACTGCAGCATCGCCCGCACGTCGGCTTCCCGTTCCCGGATTGTCTTGATGTCCAGCATGGCCGTTCCTTTTTGCGGTTATTCATAGGCCAGCCCGCCGCCAAAAGCAAGACGCGGTGCGCCATGCCGCCGCGCAGCCTCCCCAACCGCCGATGGACCAGGTGCTCGATCCGCCAGGTCCCTTTAGTCCTATTAGTCCCATTTGTCTTTTTCCTCTTCCGGCGGCGGCTTGGAAACCGGGCGGCGATGCGGTAGGGTGGGGCCATGCAAACGGACGTGCAGGACATGTATCGGCGGCTGAAGGCGCGGCTCGACCGCGTCGTCCCGGATTTCGAGCTGCGGCTCAAGGCGGAAGTGGCGGTGGAGATCATGCGGCTCAAGCAGGAGCGCAACGCAGTCATCCTCGGCCACAACTATATGGAGCCGGCGCTCTACCATTCCATCTGCGACTTTGTCGGCGACTCGCTGGAACTGAGCCGGCGCGCGGCGGAGACGGACAAGTCTGTGATCGTCTTCTGCGGCGTCAAGTTCATGGCCGAGACGGCGAAGATCCTCAGCCCGCAGAAGACCGTGCTGCTGCCCTCGCAGAAGGGCGGCTGCTCGCTGGCGGCCGGCATCACGGCGGAGGACGTGCGCGCGCTCAAGCGCCAGTTCCCCGGCGTGCCGGTGGTCACTTACGTCAACACCTATGCCGACGTGAAGGCCGAGACGGACGTGTGCTGCACCTCCGGCAACGCGGCGGAGGTTGTGCGGTCGCTGGACAGCGACGCGGTGATTTTCCTACCCGACGAATACCTCGGCCGCAACGTGGCGCGGGAGACGGGCCGGACGTTCTACATGCCGACGCCCGACCTGACGCCGGCCCAACTCCAGCGGCCGTGCCTGATCGGCTGGAAGGCGCGCTGCGAGGTGCACGAGCGGTTCACGGCCGACGACGTCCACCGGGCCCACGAGCATTTCCCCGCTGTCCAGGTGCTGGCGCATCCGGAGTGCACGCCGGAGGTCACCGCCGCGGCGGACTTCGCGGGCAGCACGGCCGCGATGGTGCGCTTCGTCAAGGAATCGAAAGCGCCGCGGTTCCTGCTGCTGACCGAATGCAGCATGGCCGACAACATCATGGCGGAGAATCCGGACAAGGAGATGGTCCGCATGTGCAGCCTGCGCTGCCCGCACATGAACGAGATCACGATGCAGGATACGCGGGACGCGCTGAAGTTCATGCGCTATGTCATCGAGGTCCCAGAGGACATCCGCGTGCGCGCCCACGCCGCCGTCGCCCGCATGATCGCCATCCGCGGCGGCACCACCGGCTACGCGAAGCCCTGATACCGCGCGGAACCCACGCGCGGCCGGCGCTCTTCTGTGGCGGCGCTCTGTGAGCGCCGTCGGCGGCCACAGACCCCGCTACAGAAAACCGAAATCACGCCTCAAGTCTTTGTGGGCGGGGCTTCCAGTCCCGCGAGCCCCACCCGCACACAATGAGTGCAGGGATCGGAGTAGTCCTCATGCTCCGCCAGAGGCGGACAAGTCCGCGTGAGGTTCAGTTCGGCGCTCTTCCGCCGCCTTCCTCTAATCCGTGAAATCGGTGGCATCTGTGGATCAACTTCTTCCGCTGCCGCTGCTGCCTTCGTAGCCGTGTTCGTGAGAACACGGCCGGCGGCGTGTAAAGGATGAGCTGCCTTTTCGCTCAAAGACCGCTGAAAGCGCCAGGAGAAATCACTTTGCGGGCTTAGCGTCCTTGGCGCGAGACTGCTTCGATTTCGATGTTCGCCTCCCGTGTAGACTCTCTCAAAATCATGGGACAAATCATGAGGCTGGAATTCATGTTAGCACGTGCTTCCGTATGATTTTGTTGTCTGCTTTCTTCCGTAGCCGCGTTCGTGAGAACGCGGTCCGAGCACGTGTCCCACAGCATTCTGACGCATGTGCTCTGCCAACTCCTGCCTTCGATGTTCGATGCTCGCCCCGGCGAAGCCTCTTGGCGCAGCCGGGTTGGATGTTCAGTGTTCGATGTTCGCAGCTTCCTGCCTTCCTCACTCAGCCGCTGCTCCTGTGGGTTGGGGCTTGCGGGGCTTTCTTGCGGGTGTGGCGACGGTGCCGTAAGCTCCGCCATGCAACGCCGGACGTTTTTACAGCAAACCGGTCAGAGCCTCGCGGGACTGACGTTGGGAAATATGATGAGCACAAGTTTCGCAGCAGAGCAGCCGGCGTCAGCCTTGATGCCGGTGGTATTTGTCGGCCACGGCAGTCCGATGAACGCGATCGAGGACAGCGAGTTCAGCCGCGCGTGGATCTCCGTCGCCCACAGCCTGCCGCAGCCCAAACTGATTCTTTCCATCTCCGCGCATTGGGAAACCGAGGGCGTGCAGGCGACGGCGATGCCCAAGCCGCGCACGATTCACGATTTCTCCGGCTTCCCGCCGGAGCTGTTCGCCGTGCAGTATCCCGCGTCTGGCGCGCCCGAACTCGCGCAGCGCGTCCGCGGTTTGCTGGGCGCCAAGGTGGTCACGCTCGACCAGGCGTGGGGGCTCGATCATGGCACGTGGTCGGTGCTGGTGCGGATGTATCCCCAGGCCGGGATTCCCGTCGTGCAACTCAGCCTCGACCGCCAGCTCAAGCCCGCGGAGCACTACAAGCTGGCCGGCCAGCTCGCGGCGCTACGCGCGGAGGGCGTGCTCATCCTGTGCAGCGGCAACATCGTACACAACCTGCGCCTGCTGGAGTGGGGCGACCGGGGGCTCGACTGGGCCGAAGCGTTCGACCTCAAGGTCAAGCGGTTGATCGAGGCGCGCGACCACGCCGCGCTGGTGGACTATCCCAAGTTGGGTGCGGACGCGTTGCGTGCCATTCCGACGAACGAGCATTACCTGCCGCTGCTCTACGCACTGGCGCTGCGCGGGCCGGCGGAACCGCTGCAGTTCTTTGCCGAAAAGGTCACGCTTGGCGCCATTTCCATGCGCTCGTTCCGGGTCGGATGAGCTGCCGCGCCAGAATGCGGGCTTGCTTGTGGCCCCCGGGAAGTCCATCATCTCCCTTGAAAGGTTCATTATGTCTGAATTTGAAAACTTAGGTTTGGCCCCGACGCTGCTGAAGGCGATCACGGAACTCGGCTTCGAGACGCCGACGCCGGTGCAGGCGCAGGTGATTCCGCGCCTGCTGCAGGGCGAGCGCGATATGGTGGCGCTGGCCCAGACGGGCACGGGCAAGACCGCCGCGTTCGGCCTGCCGCTGCTCCAGTTGACCGATGCCGCCGACCTGGCGACGCAGGCGCTGGTGCTCTGCCCGACGCGTGAGCTGTGTCTCCAGATCGCGAAGGACCTGGCCGGGTTCTCGAAATACACGCCGGGCGTCCGCGTGGTCGCCGTCTACGGCGGCGCGGGCATCGACACCCAGATCCGGGCGCTGCGGCGCGGGGCGCACATCATTGTGGCCACGCCGGGCCGCCTGAACGATTTGCTGCGGCGCCGGGCGGCCAAGCTGGCCGCGGTGCGGCGCGTCGTGCTCGACGAAGCCGACGAGATGCTGAACATGGGTTTCCAGGAAGAGCTGGAGACGATCCTCAAGGAAGTGCCGGACGCGGCGCGCACGCTGCTGTTCTCCGCGACGATGCCGAAGTCGGTCGCGGTGATCGCCAGCAAGTACATGGACAAGCCCGAGGAGATCCAGGTCGGCCAGCGCAACGCCGGCGCGGAGCGCATCAGCCACGAGTGCTACATCGTGCACGCCCGCGACCGCTACGCCACCCTCAAGCGCCTGCTCGACTACTACGGCGACATCTACGCCATCGTCTTCTGCCGCACGCGCATCGAGACGCAGGAGGTCGCCAGCCAGCTGATGGCCGACGGCTACAACGCCGACACGCTGCACGGCGAGCTGTCGCAGCCGCAGCGCGACCGCGTGATGCAGGCCTTCCGCGACCGCAAGGTGCAGCTGCTCGTGGCCACCGACGTGGCCGCGCGCGGGCTGGACGTCAACGACCTGACGCACGTGATCAACTACAACCTGCCGGACGTGGCCAACCACTATACGCACCGCAGCGGGCGCACGGGCCGCGCGGTCAAGGCGGGCATCTCGATCGCCATCGTCCACATGCACGAGACCTACCGGCTCGGCATCATCGAGCGGATCATCAAGCAGCACTTCGTGCACAAGGAAGTGCCCTCGTCCCGCGACGTCTGCCAGAAGCAGCTCGGCACCCTGCTGGAGCGGATCAAGCAGCTCCCGGCGGATGACCGCCGGCTGGAGCCCTTCATGCCGACGATCAATGCGGCGCTGGCCGACATGACGCGCGAGGATATGATCCGCCGCCTCATGCTGATGGAATTTGGCCGCACGCTGGACTATTACAAGAATGCGCCGGACCTGAACGCCCGGACGCAGCACCGCCCGGCCAGCCACAGCGCGCAAGGCTATGAGCGGAGCGACCGGTACGAGCGGGCGGCCCCGGCCAGCCGCTCTGCCCATGCGCCGGCCCGGAGCGAACGGCCTGAGCGGGGCGAGCGCCCCGAGCGGAGCGAACGTCCCGAACGGAGCCCCCGCCACGAGCGGGCGCCGGCGGCACCCGCGGAAGCGCCCGGCGAGGTCGTGCGCCTGCAGATCAACTTCGGGCATCGCAACGGGCTGACGCCGGCGGGCCTGATCTCGCTGATCAACCGCGCCACGCCTGGCCCGATGCTCCGCCTCGGCCGGATCAAGGTCATGGAATCGGTCAGCGTCTTCGAGATGTACGAGCGCGACGCGCACGGGCTGATGCCGGAACTGAACCAGCGCGAGATCGATGGCCGCCCGATCCAGGTCGTCCCGGTCAGCACCTTCGCCCACGGTGGCGACACGCGGCCCGCCCATCCGACACCACGTCCCGCGGCCCACGCCCCGCGCAGCGCCGCGCCCGGTCCGCGCGGTGCGGAATACGCGCCGCGCAAATACGCGCACAAGGCGCCCCGCACCCCGCACGCGCACGAGTGAGCGGCCTGCGGCGGCGGTCCCGGACCGCCGTCGCAGAAAACCAAAACCCCGGCCTCCGTCCTGTTGGCCGTGTTCTCTCGAACGCGGCTACAGCCAACCAAGTGCGCTTTTGTGGGCGGGGCTTCCAGCCCCGCGAACCCAACCACACCCAACACGTGCCGGGCACGAAGCAGTCCTCACGCTCCGCGTGAGGCTTTTGTAGCCGCGCTCGTGCGAACGCGGCCGGTGCCGTAAATGACGAGCGGTGGTTTCGCTCAAGATCGGTGAGAGCGCCAGGAGAAATCACTTTGCGGGCTTAGCGTCCTTGGCGCGAGACTGCTTCAAGTTCGCTGTTCGCCTTCCGTTGAAGACTCTCTCAAAATCATGGGGATAAAATCATGATACCAAATTTACACCAGCAGGCTCCTGCCGGCATGATTTTGTGAACATGATTTTGTTGTCTTCTTCCCGTCCGTAGCCGCGTTCGTGCGAACGCGGTCGCCCCGCTCAGCCCTTGTGCTCTTCGAGCTCTTCCCAGCGGTCGTACATTTTTTCCAGTTCCTCGGGGATCTGTTCCAGGCGCTCGTGGTCGGTCTTGAGCACGTCGGGCGCGCTGCGGAAATACTCGGGCTTGCTCATCTGCAGCTGGAGCGCCTCCAGGTCCTGCTCCAGCTGCGTGATCCGGGCGGGCAGGGCGTCGAGTTCCTTCTGCTCCTTGAAGGAGAGCTTGCGCGGGCGTGGCTGCGCGGCGGCCTTCTCGCGCTGCGCGGCGGTGTCCTTCGGCGCGGCGGCGGGCGGCGGCGGGCGCTGGCGCACCCAGTCGTCGTAGCCGCCGACGTATTCCGTGATCCGGCCCTCGCCCTCGAAGACCAGCGTGCTGGTGACCACCTCGTTCAGGAACGCGCGGTCGTGGCTGACGAGCAGCAGGGTGCCGTCGAATTCCACCAGCAGGTCCTCCAGCAGGTCGAGTGTCTCCATGTCGAGGTCGTTGGTCGGCTCGTCGAGCACGAGCACGTTGGCGGGGCGCGCGAACAGGCGCGCCAGCAGGAGGCGGTTGCGCTCGCCGCCGGACAGCGCCTTCACCGGCGTGCGGGTGCGCTCGGGCGGGAACAGGAAATCTTCCAGGTAGCTGATGATGTGCCGGCGGTGGCCGTTGATCATCAGGGTGTCGTTGTCGCCGACGATGTTCTGCGCCACGGTCAGCGCCTCGTTGAGCTGGGCGCGGTGCTGGTCGAAGTAGGCGATCTCCAGCTTGGTGCCGTGCTCCACCGTGCCGCCCTGCGGCGTCAGCCGGCCGAGCAGCAGATGCAGGAGCGTGGTCTTGCCGCAGCCGTTCGGTCCCATCAGCCCGATCTTGTCGCCGCGCATGATCGTCGCGGAAAAATCGCGCACCAGCAGGTCGTCGTCCCAGGCGTAGCTCAGCCCCTTGGTGGTGATCACCTTGCGCCCGGTGCGTTCGGCGATCTGCGTCTGCATGTTCACCGTGCCGGTCAGCTCGCGCCGCGCGCGCCGCTCGGCGCGCATGACTTCCAGCGCGTTGACGCGGCCCTCGTTGCGCGCCCGGCGGGCCTTGACGCCCTTGCGCAGCCAGGTTTCTTCCACGGCCATCTTTTTGTCGAAGACCGCCCATTGTATTTCCTGCGCCTCCAGCAGCGCCTGTTTGCGCTCCACATACTGGTCGTAGGGGCAGGCCCAGCTGGTCAGCTGGCCGCGGTCCAGCTCGACCACGCGGGTGGCCAGCTTGCGCAGGAAGACGCGGTCATGCGTCACGAAGAGCACCGTGCCCGGCCAGCGCAGCAGGAAGCTCTCCAGCCACTGGATGGACTCGATGTCGAGATGGTTGGTGGGCTCGTCGAGGACGAGCAGGTCCGGCTCGCGGACGAGGGCGCGGGCCAGCAGCGCGCGCCGCTTCTGCCCGCCGGAGAGCTTGTCGAAGACCAGGTCCGGCTCCAGCCCGACCTGCGAGATGACCTTCTCGACCCATTGCGACCGCTCCCAGTCCTCGCCGTCCTTGCCGAGGCCCTGTTCCACGATTTCGGCCACGGTGCCGGGCACGCCGCTGGCGACCTGCTGCATCAGCAGCCCGATCTTCAGCTCCTTCTGGCGGCTGATCTCGCCGCCCATCGGGGCGATCTCGCCGGTGATGATGCGCAGCAGCGTGGACTTGCCCTCGCCGTTGCGGCCCAGGAGGCAGACGCGTTCGTTCTTCTCCAGCTGGAGACAAGCCCCATCGAGCAACAGCGGCCCACCGAAGGCCATCGAAATATTTTGCAGAGTAAGCAGTGCCATGCAGGTCTTCCTTCGCGTGCGGTCAGGCGCTCGCGGCCGGCATCATACCGGCAGAATGCCCCGTGCGCCAATGAATTGTCCGGCGGTGAATGAGGAACCTAGGAATACGGGTGCGGCAGACTTAGACGCGAAGGGAACGAAGAACTTCGTTCCCTTCGTTATCTTTTGTGAATATCTTCCGGAGAAAGCGCCCTGACGTGCACCGTCACCGCTTGCTAACGAATTCGTCCGCCGACTGCTTGCCTGCGTTGTTCGATGCTTGCCCCGGCGAAGCCTCTTGGCGCAGCCGGGTGGCTGTTCAGTGTTTTATGTTCGCTGCCGTGAAGACTCTCTCAAGATCATGAGGCCAAAATCATGAAGAGGGCATTCATGTCAGCAGGTTACCGCCGGCATGATTTTGTAATCATGATTTTGTTGTCTGCTTCCTTCCGTTATCGGGTTCGTGAGAACGCGGCCGGCCAAGGTGTAGGCCCGGTCACCGACCGGGCGGAAACCAGCGCTGGTTGCGCCGGGTCGGTGACCCGGCCTACAACAGCTGGGTTGGGGCTCGCGGGGTTGGAAACCCCGCCCACAAAGGCGCAGGCATTTATGATTTCGGTGGTTCACTGGCCTCTGGATCGTAGACCTCACGCTCCGCCAGAGGCGGACAAGTCTGCGTGAGGTTCTGTTCGGCACTCTTCCGCCACCTTCTTCAAATTCGTGATATCGGTGGCATCTGTGGGTCAATTTCGTCCTCTGCCGCTGCTGCCTTCGTAGCCGCGTTCGAGAGAACGCGGCCGGCGGCGTGTAAAGACTGAGTTGCCTTTTCGCGCAAAGACCTCTGAGAGTGCCACGAGAAATCACCAATAAAGTCACTTTGCGGGCTTAGCGTCCTTGGCGCGAGATGCTTCAAGTTCTATGTTTGTCTTCCGCTGCGCTGAAAGCCTCTCAAAATCATGCGAACAAAATCATGAAACCGGAATCCACATCAGCCTGATGATGCCGGCATGATTTTGTAAACATGATTTTGTTGTCCTCTTCCGCGATCGGCTGTACGGCTGTGCCAGGGCGTAAGATATATGGCTGGCGGGTCAACGACACGGCACGTGACCTGCTACCTTGCTTGCCCTAGATGGCGGCATGCCCAGCATGCCGCGTGGTGTCAGGACGCAGTGTACGCTACCCGCTTGGGCCGCGCCCTCGTCGTAACCGGAGAATGAGCATGCTTGGACTTGATAAGCCCCGGGCCGGGGTGGGGGCGCGACGCGGTCGCATCCTGGTGGCCGATGATGACGATTTGATCCGGCGGCTGTTCCGGAACGTGCTGCTGGCCGATGGGCACGAGGTGTTGCTGGCCGAGGACGGGCAACAGGCTTTGGAAAAAGCCCGCGCGGACCGGCCGGACGTTCTGCTGCTGGACGTCCAGATGCCCAGGCTGAGCGGCTTGGAGGTCTGTCGCCAGCTGAAGGCAGATCCGGTCACCGCACCCATGCCCATCCTCCTCATCACCGGGCAGGCCAGTCGGGAGGAGCGGATAGCGGGTGTGGCTGCGGGCGCCGACGATTTTCTGACCAAGCCGGTCGATCACGAGGAAATGGTCTTGCGCGTGCGCAATGCGGCGTACCGGAAGCACCTGTATGACGAGCTGGCGGAAAAATACGCGGAACTGAAGGCCATGGCGGAACTCCACGCCAGTCTTACCAGCCTGATTGATGCCGACACGGAGGCGCTGGCCGCCCAGCTGTCGCCGCAGACCCACGCGCAGCGGACCGTTCCGGACGGGCTCGGACAGGTTCCTCAGGAAGGAGGCGACCATGGCGCGCATTGACGAGTACTTACGTCTCCTGCTCCAGCGGAAGGGCAGTGACCTCCACCTGCGGTCGGCGCTTGCGCCCTTTATCCGCGAACACGGCGAGATGACGCCACTGCCGGGGCAGGCGCGCCTCTCGGCGGCCGAGTGCCGGGAGTTGATCGAAGCGATCCTGCCCGAGCGTAACCGGCTCGTCTTGGAGACCGAATGGGAGACCGACTTCGCCTACGCCGTGGAAGGACTGGGGCGGTTTCGCGTCAATGCCTTCCAGGATCGGCAGGGCATGGGCGCCGTGCTGCGCACCATTCCCACCCAGCCGCTGACGGCCGACCAGTTGCATCTGCCGGCGGTGGTGCGGGAGTTCTGTTATCTCAAGAAGGGCCTCGTGGTGGTCACGGGCCCCACCGGCAGCGGCAAGTCCACGACGCTGGCGGCCATGCTCGACCTGATCAACAAGACCCGCGCGGAGCACATCATCACCATCGAGGACCCGATCGAATTCCTCCACGCCTCCCAGAAGTGCGTGGTCACGCAGCGCGAGGTGCACGCCCATACCCGGAGCTTTGCGAGCGCGCTGCGGGCGGCGCTGCGCGAGGACCCGGATGTGGTCATGGTCGGGGAATTGCGCGACCTGGAGACCACGGAAATCGCCATCGAGACGGCGGAAACCGGACACCTGGTCTTCGGCACCATGCACACCAACACGGCGGCCTCGACGGTGGACCGGATCATCGACAAGTTTCCGGCGGACCGTCAGAACCAGATCCGCTCGATGCTGGCCACGTCGCTCAAGGGCGTGATTGCCCAGACCCTGTGCAAACGCGCGGACGGGCACGGCCGCGTCGCGGCCATGGAAATACTCATCGTGACCACCGCGGTGTCCAGCAACATCCGGGACGGGAAGACGTACCAGATCGCCTCCACGATGCAGGTCGGCCGCTCCCTGGGCATGCAGTTGTTCGATGATGCCCTGTTCGACCTGCTGAAGTCCGGCGCCATCGCCATGGACGAGGCCCATTCCCGGGCCGTGGACAAGGATGCCCTGGCCAAGAAGGTGGCGGGCCTGGGCTTGTGCGTCGAGGTGCGCGGGCCGGCGAACGTCGGTGGCGAGGCCCCGGAGCTGACGCAGCGCCGCCAGGCCCTGAGCAACTCCTATTTGGAAGCCCTGCGGAAGGAACCGGACAATCTGGAGGTCTTGAACAACCTCGCGTGGCTGCTTGCCACGACGGACAACCCGGATGCCGGCATTCTCCAGCGCGCGGTGGCGACTGCCGAGAAGGCCAACGGGCTCACCGACGGCCAGCACGCCGGGGTGCTCGACACGCTGGGGGCGGCCTATGCGCAAAACGGCCGCTTTGACATGGCGCTGGAGTCCGCCCGCAAGGGGCTGAAGCTGGCGCGCGCCAACAACGAACTGGAATTGGCCGCGGCCTTGGAGCGCCGCATCAACCTCTACGAGCGCGGCCGGCCGGTCCGGGAGTGAGGTGCGGCGCACTCAGCCGTATTTCTTGCGCAGCAAGCGGACGAGTTCGAGATCTTTGTAGCCGGCGCGGCGGCGGTAATAGAGCTGGTCGATCTTGGCCTCCAGCTTGGCCCAGTCTTCCGGCGAGGCCGGCGTCACGTAGTCCCATGCGGGCTGATCGGAGCGCTTGAACTGCCAGACGATCTTCCCTTCACGAAAGGCGATGCGCGAGATGCGCTTCACGCCGTCGTCCAGCTTTTCGACCCACTCGATATCTTTTTTCATGGGCGGGAGCCTAGCGGCGGCGGGCCGTAAAGCAAAACATATTTCCCCAAGCCCGGAAATGATCAGGTGTTTCCATTTCACCCGCAGTCTGTTGGGTGCGCCTCGTGGAAGCGGCCTCCGGCCGCTTTCTC
>CAITZM010000163.1 GCA_903896925.1 uncultured Lentisphaerota bacterium
CGCGGCCGCCCAAGGGACCAGCCCCGAGGACCGCGCCTGTGCCCTGTGGGGCGCGCCTGGTGGCCGCCGCCGGCCAACTCTGCGGGAAGATCCTCGACCGTGCGGCAGACTTCGCGCTGATCGGGCCGCCTGCCCGATCCTGGCAGAGTGCGTGGGAAAGTTTCTGCGGGCCCGAGGACCGGCGGCCCGCCCTGCCCTCACCGCTGCCGCTGGTCCGGTCCACCCGGGCGGCTTGCAGCTCGCCCCCGGCACCGGCATGGCAGCAGTGCCGCGGCCGCCCAGGGGACCAGCACCGAGGACCGCGCCTGTGCCCTGCGTAGGCGAGGGAATGTCAAACAGAAGCCGCAGTGATCAATACCCGCAGGCGGTCTGCGTCGCGCTTCCACGTCGCCGCCTTGGTGGCACGCAGGATGTCGAGCGCGTCGTCCTGCCATGTCTTCGCCCTCGCGCCGTTCATCAACAGCTTGGGCATGGCCTTGGCCAGCGCTTTCTTGAATTGCTCACGGCCGGGGCGGAAGTAGTGCTTCAGGACAACGTCAGTTGTCTGGTGGCCGGTGACGCGGCAAACCAACTCCATCGGCACGCCGGCCGACAATGCCAGGGTGATCCATGTAGTGCGGAACGAGTGCCAGCCCTTCAAGCTGCCGCGCCGGATGCGCGGTGCGTCGGCGCTGGCCTCGGCTATCGTACTGCCGCGGATGATGGCCGGGAGCGCCGGCCGGCGGATAACCTGTGCGCCGATCATTCGCTCCACGTCGGCCAGCCGTGTCGAGATGAGCCCGCGCGCAAGCTGCATCTCCGCGGCGATCTGCGGCACGGTCTCGCCGTCCATGTAGCGGGTCAAGATGCCCTTCATGCGCCCGCGGCGCTGTTCGGTCATGGTGGCCTTGGCTATCGCCGCCAGACCGCGGCGCCGGACGGTCTCGGGCGTCAACGTGGGCAGCGCGGCGCGGCCATCCTCGGCCTTGTGGATGCGTTCAGCGGTCGCCGTGTCAACGAATCCGGCCCGCTGTAGCACTTGCCGCAAACGGCGGTCTATGGCGTCGGGGCTGGCCGTGATGAGGTTAGCGGCCTCGGGGAAAACGTAGTCGGCCGGCGCTGGCTTGGTGTCGCCCTTGGCGGTAATCAGAACCTCGCGCAGTAGCGGCAGAATGGGTATTTCGACCGTCTCGCCGGTCTTGCTGGTCTTCACCGTGACAAAGCCTTGCCGCAAGTCAACGTTGCGCCATTGCAGCCGGGACACGTCGCCGCGCCTCATTGCCGTGCAAACGGCCGTCACAATCAGATTGCGGATGAGCGGATCTTCTTCGGCCGCGGTCAGAACGTCGGCCAGTTCATCGGGTGTGAACGGCTCGCGGTGGACGGTGTCCTCGTCACGCGCCGGAGCGGTCTTGAGGAAATCGCGATAGGCGCCCGCGTAGGGCTCCAGATTGCGGACCAGACCGCGCAGCAGGACAAGCTCTGTGTTGTACGTCTTCGGGGCGATGTGCTCGGCTTCGCGGTGCTCGAAAAACTTGCGGACGTGTTCGCCTTCAACAGCGCCCAGTTCTTTGACCTCGGGCGCATGGCCGTGCATGAAGTCAACAAAGCGCTGAATGACGCGCCGGCAGTTCTCAGCGTGAAATGTCTTCGCGGTCTTCTTGCGGGGCTGCCACTGTTTCGCCAGTGTCGCCAGCGGCACGGCCTCGACCTTGTGGCCGTAGCGGTGCCGGTGGATGCGTTGGACAAGTTGCTCCCGGTCGCCTTCGGATTTTTCGCCCTCGACGATCTGCGTCAGTTGCTCTTTCGCAGACTGCCGGGACGATTCGAAAGCCGGGTCTCCGTTGTCGCCGGTTTTGCCGGTTGCCGGCGGTGTCCCCTGCCATCGGCACAAGGTCACAACTCGCCGCTTCCCGTTCAATTCGTAGGCTCCAAACCATGTGGGCCGCAACTCGCCGCCGTCGTACCGCTTCAGTTCAAGCCTCATGTTCGCGCTCCCTTCATTTGCTACACGGCGCGACGATAAGCGCAAGCATCAGCAAACGCAACACGAAACCGCACACAATATCCGCACACAGCAGGCTTTCTAAATGGAATATATTCGTAAATGCTGGATATTCTGTTGATTTCGTATGGATTCTGGACCAAGAAGTCGTAGGTTCAAATCCTATCGCCCCGACCACCTTCGGAAGGCCTGAACGCAAGTTCAGGCCTTTTTTATTGGCCGAAAGCACCGCCCCCACCTTGGAAAGCATGGGCTCTTACACGATCTGCAGAGGGTCATGGTCGTCGTCGAATGTTGTGCCGGCTATTTTTTGTGTGCTTCCTGAGCATGCCCCCGTCAACGCCTCGCCTGAGAGCGCCGCAGGCCAAGCTTATTCTTCCCAATCCTTAAGCCCAGAGGCAGCGTGAATTCTGCTTTCCTATCCCACGGCTTCGGTTAAACTATCTGTAGTGAACTGACAGGTGCGGTTATGGGAGGGAACACCTATCGTTACGGTTACGTCTTGGCCGCGCTAGCCGCGGCGCTGTGCCTTATTCTTTCCAACGGATGCGCCCTTTCCCCACGCATTGTGGCCATCGACCGCAATGCCAGGCAGCTTTTCAGCCTCCCCTGCGGTGAATACCGGGACATCATCCAGCACGCTGATACCACCGGAGCCTGGTCTACGTTGACGCGGTCCGATGCCCGCGGATTGCTCCTAAGGGAGCGTGGTCATGCCGGGCAAATTCTTAACGAAGTCGTGTTGCCGGTCACCTTTCACTCTTGGTACGATAGCCGTAAATGGAGCCTTTCCCCTGATCGAAAACATTTCATTTATCAGGATGACACAGGTCACGTTCGGCGGATCGATCTCGTTAACAATCAGCAGAAAACATTACGCGCCGGCGACAAAACGGGCTTTGTAGATAATATTTCATTTTGCACAACTCAAGCCTTCGTTACGACGTTATACACATTTGAAGGGCCTACAACAGATGTGCTGCGAGTTGATAGTGACGGTTGCGTTATTCGTTTACACACTTGCCACGGACTCATAAATGATATGGTGACCGCCCCCAAGTTGGGATTAGTAGCCTTTGTGGCACCTCAGGACCTCCGTTCTGCGAATGTCTGGCTCTGGGACATTGTTAAAAACACCTCTCGAAATATCCTGAACATTCCCGCGGGTTTTAGCACAGGCATTGCGATTTCCCCGCACGGTAAAACGGTGTGCGTATTAATCAGGAATGATTCCGTGATGAGTGCTCATCTTGTTGACCTCGATACCAACACGGATAAAATTCCACTCTCCATCCATAGCGAGGACGAGTACTGGCGTTCACCGGCCTTTATGGGCGAAGACAGCATCGTACTCGTGCGCTCACACTACAGCAGGAAATCTTCACAGCCGAACACCTTGGAAATCTACAACGCCGCAACCGGTGAGTTGCTGTAAACGGCGGCCGAATAGTGCAGCGGGTGGCGGTCCAATAGTGTAGCACCCGTGGCGGATTGATACTGCAAACAGCTGAGGGCGTCAAGGGCTAGCGGGTGGCGGGCAAGTTTTCCCCTTCCCCGAGGGGAAGGGGAA
>CAITZM010000164.1 GCA_903896925.1 uncultured Lentisphaerota bacterium
CGAGGCCGGTCAGCCCGTCGCCGAACTGACGCGCGTCGCGGTTGAGGATGCGGCCGGATGCCCGCGCTACACCGCGCGCATCCTGACCGGCGTGAAGATCGGCCCCTCGCCCGCGTGGATGCAGAAGCGGCTGGAGCTCGCCGGCATCCGCGCAATCAACAACGTCGTCGACATCACCAATTACGTCATGCTCGAGTGCGGCCACCCGCTGCACGCGTTCGACCAGACCCTGCTCGCCGAGGGCCGCATCGTGGTCCGCCGCGCCCAACCGGGCGAGAAGATGAAGACGCTCGACGGCCTCGAGCGCGAGCTGACGGCGGCCACGCTGGTCATCGCGGACGCCGCGCAGCCGGTCGCCCTCGCCGGCGTCATGGGCGGCGGCAACAGCGAGATCCGCGATACGACCGCCACCGTGCTGCTGGAGAGCGCCACGTTCAAGCCGGCCGACATCCGCACCACCGCGCGCCGCCTGGGCCTGTCCACGGAGTCATCCTACCGCTTCGAGCGCGGCGTGGATGCCGCCACCGTCGAATGGGCGAGCCGCCGCGCCGCCATGCTGATGACGGAGCTGGCCGGCGCGACCTGCGCGCCGGGCGTGCTCGATATCGCGGCGCCTCCGGCCGCGCCGCGCCAGTTGCGCTGCCGCTACGCCTATGTCCGCACCCGCCTCGGCGTGGAGCTGCCCGATGAAACAATCGGCGCGATTTTCCAAGGTCTGGAAATGCCCGTACGGGCCCTGGAACCGGGCGTTTGCGAGGTCACCGTGCCGTCGTTCCGCGGCGATCTGGACCGCGAGATCGACCTCGTCGAGGAGGTCGCGCGCATCCACGGGCTCGACCAGATCCCCGCGCCCAGCCCGCGCGCCATCGTCGTGGCCGGCGTGGACGACCGGCCGGCGCAGGCGATCGCGCTCTGCCGCCGCGCGCTCGTCGGGCTCGGCCTGCGCGAGACGATGAACTACAGCTTCCTCTCGGAAAAGCTGCTCAACCTGTTCGATCCGGCCGCCGCACCGCGCCGCGTCGTGATTCCGAACCCGGTCAGCGCCGATCACGCGCTGTTGCGCGACTCGCTCGTGCCGCAGATGGTCGAGACGCTCGGCCGCAACCATGCGCGGCAGATTCCGGAAGCGGCGCTGTTCGAACTCGGCCGCGTGTTCGCGCTCGACGCGAACGGGGCGATGACCGAGGAAGACCGGCTCGTCATCGGCCTGCTGGGGCCGGTGGGCCGCAGCGGCCTCGATAAGCACCTGCCGGTAAAGAGCGACGAGATGTTCCTGTGGCTCAAGGGCATCTGGGAAGCGCTCGCCGCCGCCCTCAATTTGAAAACAGAGGTCAGCCGGCAACAGACAGCCGGCGGCCATCCAGCAGCCCCCATCCACCACCTGGTTTCCTGTCGCGCCGTGGAGCGACCGTGGTCCGAGCCGGGCAGCACGATCGGGCTGTTCATCGCAGGCGTCGAGAGCGGCGCGCTCGGCATCGTCCGGCACACCGCCGCCCGCGAGTGGCGGCTGACCGCCCCGGTCGCGGTGCTCGAAGCCCAGCTCGCACCTTTGCTGGCGCACGTTTTTGCGGTGCCGCGCTCCACACCCATCGCGCCATTTCCCGCCGTGCGGCGCGACATGGCGCTCATCGCGGGCGATGCCCTCAAGCACGAGGACGTGGTGCGCGTCGTCCGCCGTGCCGCGCCGACGGAGCTGGAAAACGTGGAATTATTCGACATTTTCCATGGCGGCAGCCTCGGCGCGGGACACAAGAGCATGGCCTACGCCTGCACCTACCGCGCGGCGGATCGCACGTTGACAGACGAGGAAGCGAACCGCTACCATGCTGGCGTCAAAGAAGCCGTGAAACGCGAGCTGGCGGTGGAGATCCGCGAAGGCTGACGCGGGCGGTTTCCGATATTTTTAAATTTGATAGGGCGTTTTTTCCAGGACCGGGAAAGTGGGCGCTGAGTTTTCCCAAGGGTTTGAAAACGCACCTGTAGCGGCGGCCTGTGACCGCCGGCGGCGACCGCAGGTCGCCGCCACAGAAGAAATGCAGTAAATAATTTACAAGGCAGACAAGTCCCATGCCGATGACATGGTTTGAAATGTGGATGCTGCTGGTGGCCCTCGGTGGCGTGGCTCTGGCCGTGTGGCCGGAACTGCGGCGCGTGTGGGCGCAGGCAGTTGGCCGGCTCATCACCGGCCGCCGCGCGACGTCGCTTGAAGGCGTCCGCTTTGTGCGGTATGGTGCGCGCGGTGGCTGTTCTTTTTCAGACAGGATTTGATTTTCCCTGAAGCTGCGGCTTCAGGGTGAAGATACCCTGCCTTGTGCGTGACGGGGCCGATTTCTTCTGACCCTACATGGTTAATTCCATTGGGAGCTCAGCGTCCGGTGGCGGCAGCCAGCTTCATTGCTTGCTCAACCCATTGGCAGAGCACCCACCTTGTAAAACAAGGTTCAGAAGACCAATGCTCTAGACGGCAAGGCGGGGTTTTTTTGTTTCGGCATAACAGCCTGGCAGATGGAGATGGAGCACGGAAGAGGGTGGGTGACGGATGGTGGATGACGGACACAGCGGACGGCTTTCATCCACCAGGTTTCATCCACCCTCAACCAGCATGATTTCTTATGGATTTGTTCGGCAAAGATAGTGGCGTGAAGGAGCATGCCGGGCAGCCCCTGGCGGCGCGGATGCGGCCGCGCACGCTGGAGGACGTGGTCGGGCAGGAGCATATCCTCGGCCCCGGCAAGCTGCTCCGGCGCGCGATCGAGGCCGACCGGCTCAGCAGCGTGATCCTCTACGGCCCGCCGGGCTGCGGCAAGACCTCGCTCGCCGAGGTCATCGCGAACGTCTCGCACCGCCTCTTCGAGCGCACGAGCGGCGTGCTCGCCGGCGTCGAGGTGCTGCGCGACCTGCTGAAAAAAGCGCAGGCCGAAAAGCTCCACCGCGGCCGCGAGACGATCCTGTTCATCGACGAAATCCACCGTTTCAACAAGGCGCAGCAGGACGTGCTGCTCCCCTACCTCGAGGAGGGGGCCTGCACGCTGATCGGCGCCACGACGCACAACCCTTTCTTCTTCATCAACAGCCCGCTGACCTCCCGTTCCCAGATCTTCGAGCTGGAGCCACTGCACGAGGCCGCGGTCGTCGCGCTGCTGGAGCGCGCCGTGACCAGCCCCGAGGGGCTCGGCGCGCTGAAGGTCCAGGCGGACCGCGACGCGCTGGAACACCTCGCCCGGGTCTGCGAGGGCGATGCGCGCCGCGCGCTCAACGCGCTGGAGATCGCCGCGCTGACCACGGTGCCCGGCGCCGACGGCATGATCCAGCTGACGCGCGCCATCACCGAGGAATCCATCCAGAAGAAGGCCGTCGTCTACGACCATGACGAGGACGGCCACTACGACACGATCTCCGCGTTCATCAAGAGCGTGCGCGGCAGCGATCCGCACGCCGCGATCTACTGGCTGGCGAAGATGCTCTATGCGGGGGAGGACCCGCGCTTCGTCGCGCGCCGGCTGATCATCCTCGCCAGCGAGGACATCGGCAACGCCGACCCGCGCGGACTGACCGTGGCGACGAGCGCGCTCGCGGGCGTCGAGTTCGTCGGCATGCCGGAGGCGCGCATCATCCTCGCGCAGGCGACGACCTACCTGGCCACCGCGCCGAAGAGCAACGCCTCCTACCTGGCGATTGATGCCGCGATGAGCGATGTCAAGGAGGGCCGCGTGCTGCCGGTGCCGCGGCCGCTGCGCAGCACGGGCTCGAAGAAGGCCGCCAAGGAATTCGGCCACACCGGCTACCAATATGCGCACCAGGGCGACGGCCATTTCGTGGACCAGGAATATGTGCCCACGAGCAAGGTCTACTACGCGCCGACCGACCAAGGTTACGAAGAAACGATTGCCAAGCGCATGGCGCACTGGGAATCGCTAAGGAAAGCACCACGAAAACAAGAACAACAGAGCCCTTGAAGCAAGCCGTCCGGGCCACCACGCGTGCGGTACGCACGCAGCTCAAGCCGGAGGACATCGCCCTCTGGAGCGAGCAGATTGCCGCACAGGTCCAGACGCTGGACGCCTTCCGCCGCGCCAAGGTGGTCGCCTGCTACCTGGCGCTGCCGCAGGAGGTGCAGACGGCCGCGCTGCTGGCCGCCTGCCGGCGGCTGGGCCAGCGCGTCTGCGTGCCGGCCTATTATTACCGCGCCGCCGGCTACCGGCTGGCCTGGCTGACGGAGAACGACGTGCTGTGCGCCGGGCGCTGGCAGGTGCCCGAACCGCTCGAGCCGGTCTGGGTGGACCAGCCGGCGGTGGTGGACGTGGTGATCGTGCCGGGCCTGGCGTTCGATGCCGCGGGCCAGCGGATCGGCCACGGCGGCGGCGGCTTTGACCGGCTGCTGGAAAAGGTGCCGGCCTTCAAGGTCGGCCTGGCCTTCGCGGCGCAGATGGTCCGGCGCGTGCCGGTGGCCGAACACGATATTCCGATGGACGTGGTGGTGACGGAAAAGAAAATTTATCTCTGCGCGCAGCGGGTCGCGCGGACGTGAAACCCAACGTTTCCCAGGCCTGAAAAAAGACCGTCCGGTTTTTTCAAGCCCCGGAAACCCGACGCAAAACCCGGCGCCGGCGCAGTTAATGAACGGACGGATTTAAACCCGGGGCAGGGCCCCGGCGGTGAAACATGAACAGCCATCTGGTAGTGGACGTCATCTGGTGGGTGCCGGCCGGCATCACCTTTCTGGGCATCCTGGTCGGCGTGCTGCTGCATATGATCTATGACCGGGCCGGCGGCAACGCGGCGGCCCGCAACGCCAAGGGGATCACCGAGCAGGCACAGCTCGATGCCGGCCATGTGGCCCGCGAGGCGGAAATCCAGGCGCGCGGACAAGTGCTCCAGGCCCGCGAGAATTTCGAGCGCGAAGTCGCGACGCGGCGGCAGGAGCTGCTGGCGATGGAAGACCGGCTGATGCAGCGGGAGATCAATCTCGACCGGCGCGTGGAGCTGGTCGACAAGAAGGAGCAGACGCTGGCGGCCAAGCTCGACGACCTGGAGCAGCAGCGGGTCGCGCTGCGCGGCGCCGAGGCCGTGGCGCAAAAATTGAACGAGGGGCTGCAGGCCAAGCTGCAGGAAATGGCGGCGCTGCCGCGCGAGGAGGCTCGCCGCCAGCTGCTCCACCAGGTCGACGAGGAACTGGGCGGCGAGACGAGCCAGCTCATCCGGCGCAGCCAGCAGCGGGCCCATGCCACGGCAACCGCCGAGGCGCGCGCGATCATCATCGAGGCGATCGAGCGCTATGCCGCGCCGGTGGTCAACGAAATCGCCGTCTGCACCGTCACCCTGCCAAGCGAGGAGATGAAGGGCCGCATCATCGGGCGCGAGGGCCGCAACATCCGCGCCATCGAGCAGGCGTGCGGCGTGCAGATCGTGATCGATGACACGCCCGGCGTCGTCCAAATTTCCAGCTTCGATCCCGTCCGGCGCGAGGTCGCACGCCTCGCCTTGGAGGAACTCGTCGCCGACGGCCGCATCCAGCCGGCGCGCGTCGAGGAGATCGTCGCGAAAATCCAGCAGGAGCTGGACACGGTCATGCTCAAGGCCGCCGAGCAGGCCCAGGCCGAACTGGGCCTGCAGGGGTTGGCGCCGGAGATCGCGCAGCTGCTGGGCCGGCTCAAGTTCCGCCAGAGCTATGCGCAAAACGTCCTCGCCCACTCGGTGGAGACCGCGCGGCTGATGGGCCTGATGGCCGCCGAGCTCGGGCTCGATCCACAGGTCGCCAAGCGCGTCGGGCTGCTGCACGATATCGGCAAGGCGCTCAGCCACGAGATCGAGGGCGGCCACGCCGCCAGCGGCGCGGAATTTCTCAAGCGGCACGGCGAGCCCGAACAGGTTTATTCCGCGGTCGGCGCGCACCATCACGAGGCCGAGGGCGACAACCTGTATTCCGCGCTCGCCGGCGCGGCCGATGCGATCACCGCCGCGCGGCCCGGGGCGCGCGTCGAAAACACCGAGCTGTTCATCAAGCGCCTCTCCGAACTGGAGGCGCTGGCGGCGCGGCTGCCGGGCGTCGAAAAGGCCTACGCGTTCCAGGCCGGCCGCGAGCTGCGCGTGTTCGTCGAGCCGCGCAAGGTGGACGATGCCGGCGCGTTCCGCATCGCCCGCGCACTCGGCAAGCAGATCGAACAGGAGTTGAAATATCCGGGTCAAATCCGCATCGTCGTGGTGCGCGAAACCCGGTTTGTGGAATACGCGCGCTAGAAGGAACTGCATGAATATCTTTATTGCGGGTGACATCGTGGGCGGGCCCGGCCGGCTGGCGTTCGCCGCCGCCGCCAGCCGCCTGCAACAGGCGGGCCAGGCGGACTTCATCATCGCCAACGCCGAAAACGCCGCCGGCGGGCGCGGCATCACGCAGCCGCTCGCCGAGGCGCTCTTTGCGGCGGGCGCGGACGCGCTCACGCTGGGCGACCACGCCTGGGACCAGAAGGAGCTCGCCAAGACCATCGACCGCGAGCCGCGCCTCGTGCGGCCGGCCAATTACGCCCCGGGCTGCCCCGGCCGCGGCTGGAGCACCTTCGAGACGCCCTACGGCAAGATCACGGTGCTCTCGCTGCTAGGGCGGGTTTTCATGCCGCCGAGCGACTGCCCGTTCCGCGCCGCCGACGCGATCCTGCAGCGCGGCGGGGTCGAGCTGGGCAAGATCATCATCGTGGACATGCACGCCGAGGCGACCTCCGAGAAGATCGCGATGGGCCGCTATCTGGACGGCCGGGTCACCGCCGTCGTCGGCTCGCACACCCACGTGCAGACCGCGGATGACGCGCTCCTGCCCAAGGGCACCGCCTACCTGACCGACCTCGGCATGACCGGGCCGAAGGATTCCGTGCTGGGGCGCGACGTGGGCGCCGTGCTGAAAAAATTCCTGACCGGCATGCCGCAGCAATTCGAGATCGCCACGGGCGACGTCCGCTGCGAGGGCCTGGTGGTGACGGTGGACGAGAAGACCGGCCGCGCCACAAAGGTCCAACGCATCCAAGAGAAGCTGGATGCCGGGAAGTAATATGAGGCGGAATAGCCACAAAAGAACGCAAAGGTCGCAAGGAATTTCTCTGCGGTCTTTGTGTTCTTTTGCGGCTCTTCGCCCGCGCTTCCTCTCCGCATGGAAAGAGGGTTCATGCAACCGCTGAAGCCAGCGACACCGCCTGCCGCGGCCGGCGAGACCCGGAAGGTCTACCGGGTCTCCGAGCTCGCCCGGCTGATCAAGACGGCGATCGAAAACGAATTTGGCAGCGTCTGGATCGAGGGCGAGGTCTCCAACCTGCGCCGGCCGACCTCGGGCCATCTCTACTTCACGCTCAAGGACGCCGAGGCGCAGCTCGCCGCCGTGCTCTTCCGCGGCAACCAGCTCGGGTTGAAACTGGAGCTGCGCGATGGCCTGAAGATCCGCGCCTATGGCCAGGTCACGGCCTATGAAAAGTCCGGCCAGTGCCAGATCGTCGTCCGCCGCGTCGAGGAAGCCGGCAAGGGCAGCCTGCAGGAACAGTTCGAGGCGCTGAAGAAGAAACTGGAGGCCGAGGGGCTCTTCGCGGAAGGCCGCAAGAAAAAGCTGCCGCTGCTCCCGCAGCACATCGGCATCGTCACCAGCCCCAGCGGCGCGGCGATCCGCGACATCCTGAACATCCTCAACCGCCGGTTTCCGAACCTGCACATCCTCATCGCTCCGGTCCGCGTCCAGGGTGACGGCGCGGCGCAGGAGATTGCCGCGGCGATCGATCTGCTGAACGCGCGCGGCGGGCTGGACGTGCTCATCGTCGGCCGCGGCGGCGGCAGCCTCGAGGACCTGTGGTGCTTCAACGAGGAGGTCGTCGCCCGCGCCATCGCCCGCTCGCTGATCCCGGTGATCTCCGCGGTCGGCCACGAGATCGATTTCACGATCAGCGATTTCGTCGCCGACCTGCGGGCCCCGACGCCCAGCGCCGCGGCGGAGCTGCTCGTCGGCAGCAAGGAGGCGTTCGAGCAGCAGGTGCAGCGGGGCGGCGCCCGGCTGGCGCGCGCGCTCAAGACGCAGACCCTCGTGCTGCGCAACCGCCTGACCGGCGCCGCCGGCAGCTACGTCTTTCGTGAGCCGCAAAACCTCATCCGCCGTTCGCGCGACCGGCTGGACACCCTGCGCGCCGCAATGGCCAGCGAGCTGCGCAGCGCGGCGCAACAGCGCAGCCAGCAGGTGGATGAACTGGGTCTGCGCCTGGGTCACCAGATCGAGCTGCGCCGCGCCGCCTCCCGCCAGGCGTTGCAGGATGCCAACCCGCGCATGGCCCGCGCGTTGCGCGCCGCCTCGCAGCGGACTGCGCTGCACCTGCAGGAACTGCTGCTGCGGCTGGGTCACCGCATGACCGTGGCGCGTACGGCAGGCGCACAGGACTTGCGCCGCGTCGCCTCCCAGCTCAATGCCCTGAGCCCGCTGGCCGTGCTCGAGCGCGGCTTCAGCCTGACCCGCACCCCCGAAGGCACCATCATCCGCGATGCCGCCGAGGCGCCGGTCGGCACGAAACTGGAAACCCGCCTGGCGCACGGCAGCCTGGCCTCGCAAGTGACCGCTTCAACGAAGGAGAACTGACCATGGCAGACAAACCCGCGGAACCCACACAGAGCTTCGAAAGGGCCCTGGAAAGGCTGGAGCAGATCGTCGCCGAGATGGAAGGCGGCAAGCTCACGCTCGAAAAGATGATCAGCCACTTCGAGGAAGGCTCCAAGCTGGTCAAGTTCTGCTCGAGCAAGCTCAACGAGGTGGAAAAGAAGATCGAGCAGCTCCTGACCAAGGACGGCCAGGTCACCACCGTCCCCTTCGAGCCGGGCCAGGAAGTCTGAACGGAGACGGACCGCGGTCGCCGCCCTGCTCACAGCCTCCGCAGGAGGGTGAGGGCACCCCGCTCAGAACCCGATGCCCATCGAGACCGTGAACGTCTGGGCCGCGCCAAACTCCCGGCGGATTTCCGGAAACATATTGTACTGGTAGGCCAGATCGAGGCTGATCCGCTCGCTCAACGACACGCCGAAGCCGCCAGTGCCCGCTACGTTGCCGTCCGTGTCCAGCAGGGTGCCGAGCCGGCCGTACAAGATGTCCTTGATCAACAGGTGGTCGATGCCGACCGCGAAGCGATGCACCCACAGGTGCCCCGTGTCGTTCCAAAACACTCCCGCTTGATAGTCGGCGTACAGGTCGCATTGCAGGTCGTAGCTCCAGACCAGGCCCGGGCGCACGAGCGCCTGCTGCGTGGTGTCCTCGAGCCGCACGAGTCCCTCCTCGGGCGCCGGGCCGGGCGCGTCCGTGCGCGACGGCGCGAAGCCATAGTCCACCACCAGGCCCACGCGCAGCTGCTCCGACAGGCGATGGACGGAACCGAGGCGGAAGTCGTAGGATTCCCCGCGGCTGCGAACCATCACCGCGCCGACCTGATCGAAGCGCAGCTCGGAGGAGGTCACATTGAAGTTGGCGCCGAACGCCCAGTCGGCGGCCAGCTGTTGGGCCCACTGCAGCTGGAAAAGGGCCGCGTCGAACCGGAAACCCAGACCGTCCCGATCGGCTTCGTGGTTGCTGAGAATTTGCGCCGCGGCCGGCAGCCAGCTGCCCGCCGTGGGCGTATCCACCGTCAGCGCCTCCGTCGGCACATACAGCTCGGTGCCTTCCCGGAAGGCGAGCAGGGTGAACTGCGGCGAGAAAGAACGGTCGAACTTGCGTTCGGGATGCGGCCACGCCGCCGAGGCGGGGTTGCCCGAACTGGACCACGCACTGGCCGCTTGTGCGCCGCCCGCGGCGGCGACATCGGCGTACGAAGCGAACCGGCTGATCGCCGCCGGGAACCGCAGCGAAAAGTCGGCCTCTCCCAAGCTGTCAGCACGTCCGCTGACCGCGCCCGCCACCAACGCCAGGGTCAGGCCGACCAAGCCGGCCGCGGCGCGCCACCCCTGCCCTCTCCGCGATAGTGTTGTCATGTTCCGATCCTCCCTCGCCAGCATCAGCTGGATAGCCGCATCCCCTGCCGGAGGCAAGCCGAAATTTACAGCGCGGGGCAACCGCTTCTCCCTGCATGGTGCTCCTGCCGACCCGTGCATGCGGCTGCCTGCGCGCGAAAGGATTTGACCTGGTCATGGGACTCGGGAGAATGCACGCATGCTTTCTCGCTGTCAGCGCACGGTCGAAACGTACAGCCGGCACATGCTGGCGAGGGCCTGTGGCATGCTGCTGGCCGGGACCGCCTTGGGCCCGGCGGCAGACGTCCCGCCCAATCCCGTGGAGAAACCGGGCTGGGTGCTCGATGCCCATGACGAGTTCAACGGTCCGACGCTCAACACCAACCTGTGGAGCCCCTTTTATCTGGAGTCGCGCACCGACCGGAACCGGGCGGCGGCGCAGTACGAGTTCCGTCAGGGGGCCTTGGTTTTGTTTGTAGATGGCCATACCCAGGGTTACTGGAAAGACGGGGCGGCGGAGATGAAGGTGTCGGGCCTGCAGACCGGCGATCGCACGCGTTTGCACAAGGATTCCGATCCCATCCACCACGAGATTCCGACGAAGCTGAACTACGCACCGCGCCATGGCTATTTTGAAATCCGCGCAAAACTGCCCGCGGGCGCGCAGGCCGCCTTCTGGACGGTCGGCATCAAGGACGCGCCCAGGCATGCCGGCGAGATCGATATCTTCGAGAGCTTCGGCAACCAACCGCGACGGCTCAAATACGTGCTCCACACCTGGGGCGACAAGGCGCTGAGCTACCAACACCAGGAGCCGGAGCTGGCGTTCGATTCGACCCGGGAATTCCACCTCTACGCCCTCGAATGGAAGGAACAGGCCTGCGTCCTCTACATCGACAACCGGCAGGTCATGACCATGCCGCAGGCCCCGACCTATCCGGGCCTCTTCCTGCTGACGCTCTACGGCAACACGCGGGATGCTGCGCGCAGGGAGTTTGTCATTGATTACTTCCGCGCTTATAAACGAGAGGGACAATCGCTGACGCCGGGGGCGGCAGCGTTCCGCTGAAACCAAGCGCCCGGCAGCGGCGGGTTCCGGGGGCGTGACACCGCCGTTTTCATGAATCGTTTATGCGGCCAGCGCCCAGCGATGCGCGCCAGGGCAATGGAAGCCCAGCACCTCTTGCGCCGCAGCCAAGCGTGGGAGAGCGGAAAGGCGGGCGCCTCCCGCCGACCCTCCGGCACCGCAGGTTTCGTCAATGCCGCGAGTAGCGGCCGGCGATCCACTTGCGGATTTCCTTGAGCGTGTCGGGCCAGCGCGCGGCGTCGTTGCGCTCGGCGGCGAACTGGTCAAAGATGCCGTAGAAGGCGTCGGTAAAGGTTTCCAGCAGGCGCATGCGGTCCTGGAAGCGGCTGACGGCGTCGAGCTGCTCGGTCTGCGGCAGCTTGAGGCCGCGGAAGGCAAAGTTGTCGCCATCCAGCCCGCAGCTCCACATCTCGTCGCCGCGGGCGAGCGTGATCTTGGCACGCTTGAGCTTCTTGCCCGCGAGCAGCGCGGCCTTGGCCTCGGCGCTGACGCGCGGCTCACCCTTGCGCAGGACGATCTCGTGCGCGCCGCCGCCTTCCATCACGAACGTCAGCGGGCCTTCGATCAGCAGCCCGAACTCGCCGATCTCCGGCAGCGTCACCAGCCCGCGCCGCGCCTCGGCGATGAACCAGAACCAGGTCAGGAAATCGTGGCCCGCGCGGTCGCTGACCGGCTCGCCCTCGGCCTCCGGCGAAAAGACCGCCAGATCCCACTGGCGCACGTCGATCTTCCGGCGCGCGGCCGCGGTCTCCGGTGTCAGCGGAATGGGCGCGCTACCGGCGGACCGCCCGAACTGCTGCGCGAAGTCCTCGGCCTGCACGTCGGAGAGCGCGCTGGCCCAGAGGCGGTCGCCGGTGACCTCGGCGATGAACGGCTGGGCCTTGAGCTGCGGCGGCATCTTCGGCAGCAGGCGCGAGGTGACCGACTCGCGGATCTCGCTGCGGACGCGGGCGCTCAGGCGCTCATAGCCGCTGGCGGCGAGCTGCGCCAGCTCCTCCATCTTGCATTCGGCGCGGAACAGCGCCGACGGAATCTTGCGCTCCGCGCTGACGAGCGTCAGGCGCAGATAGCCGCCGAAGTGCGCGGTGTCCTCCGTCACATGCCGGTCGAGGAGGTGGCGGCCGGTGACCCAGCCGGCCATCTTGTCCGCCCCCAGTGCCTCGAGCGACGGCAGCGCGTGCTTGGCAAACTGCTGCACCGCCCCGTCGTTCATCTTCTGCGCCATGTGAAACAGGCGAAAACTGATCGAGCCGCTTTCAAACGCCATAAAAAATCCCTTTCAAAAAAGCGCGCGGAGCATAGCGCAAGCGGGTGGGCGCAGGTAGTGAAATCGTGGGCCGGCCGCTCAGTCTTTGTCCCGGGGCCCGGCGGGGGTGGCCGGGGCGCCGCGCCGCGCCTGAACGATCCGCAGGACCGCGGCCACCAGCAGCGGCGCGAGTGGCCCGACCAGCGTGAAGGTCATGACCACGGCATAGACCAGGCTCGGTTTCGGTATGACGGGCGGAAACGACCGCGTCAGGATGCGCAGCGCCGGCTGATGCAGAAACGCGGTGACAACGGCCAGCGCTCCGAGCCAGCAGGGCACGGCGAAGAGGCGCGTTCTGCGCGCCGGCCAGAAAGGCCGCACAAAAAACCAGCCGGCGAGCAGCGCCCAACTCACCTGAAACGACCAGGTAAAAAAGGTCGCCAGCCCTGCGGAACGGAAACTGTACACCCAATAGAAAAAGGCCAGGGCCAGGACGAAAAACACGAACTTTTTCAGACCCGGCCTGGCCCGGCGCTGGCGCTGTCCGCCCACGGCACCCTCACTTCTTCGGTTCGAACCAGAGCACCCACGGCGTCGTGTCGCCTATGCGGGTGTGTTCGGCCATGGGCCGGAGCGTGACGATCTGCGGCTGGCAGGGGTAGCCGCCGGGCAGATAGGGCAGCGTGAGGTGTGCCACAGAGGCGATGAACGGGCCGCGGTGCGCGAACCGGTCGGCCGCCGGCTTCAATTGGATCACACCGTTGGTCGCGGCGGGCAGGATGACGCGGTTGCTCTGGTAGGGCTCGTCGAAGAACGTCGCCGAGTCATCCTCGTTGACGCCGAGCAGCCACGGGCCGTGCTGGAACGCGAGACGGCCGGGATGCTGGGCATCCTGCAGCACGCGCGTGCTCAGGGTGTAGGTCACCGTCAGGATCTCGCCGCGCACCCAGCGCCGCTTGAGTTCCAGCACGCCGTCCTTGCGGGCGCCACCCAGCGGCGTGTGGTGCACGCTGACCTCGACCGCCGTGGCCCAAGCGGGCACGCGGACGCGCAAGGTGTGTTCCTGGTCGTCGGTCTCGCGGACCGACAGGGTCACGTTCGCGTCGTGCGACAGCGTCGCATCCGCGCGCAGCGTCAGGCCGGTGACGACGCCGTCGCCATCCACCGGCAGGTCATAGCAGAGGACGTCCTTCTCGGTGTGGAAGGCGTTGCGCATGACATCCGGGAAGGCGCGCAGGCCATGGAAGGTGCAGCACCACCAGGCGCGCGCCCCGCCGGCGCCGATGCCGTCCGCGCTGAAGCTGTGGTGGCCAAAATCGCCGGTGTGGAACTGGTTGAAGAAGAACTCGTTGAACAGCGTCTGCTCGGCGCGCTCCAGGTAGCGCGGCTTGCGCGTCTCGGCCCAGAGGGCGAGGTTGAAGCGCAGCCAGTCGGCCTCGGCGCAGCCTTCGTCGCGCTGGATCAGCGGCTTGAAAATTTCGGGCAGCGCGCCCTGCGGGAGCAGGTTGCCGGAGTCCAGAATGCCTGCCCACTCGGTTTCGGCTTTCTGCAGCCATTGGGCGTCGTGGGTCTCGCGGTAAAGTTCGAGAATGCCGCGCAAGGCGGTGACGAAGCCGTGGCTGTGCTGTTTCGGGTGGCGGAACGTGTTGGCCGCAATTTCCCCGGCGAGCTTCAAATAGCGCGCGTCATGCGTCACCCGGTTCAACTCGACCAACCCCTCGATGATCTGCGTCCAGCAGATGTAGCCCACCGCGACCTGGTCGCCGCTGTACTCCTCGCGCACCTTCGGGTCGTTGAGCCGCGGGCCGAGATTGACGAAGCAGTCGCCGAGCTTGCGCGCGCAGTTTCGCACCCGTTCCGAGGGCTTGAAGCGGTTGTGCTCGAGCAACCCGATCAGCAGCCGGCCATTGCCCCAGAGCAGCGCCATGTCGCTGCGGGTCACCGCGCCCGTGCTGAAAGGGTCGCCAAAATGGCCGTCGGGCTTCTGCAGCAGCACCAGCTCCGCGACGACGCGCTCCAGCTCCGGGACCGCCCGGTCGCCCTGTTGCGCCACGCTGGCCAGCGCGCCGATGTAGCGCCCCGAGACGTCGCCGCTGAATTCCGTGAACCGGCGCACGTGCTTCGGCGCGGCGTCGGCGAGCAGGAAGGCATCGGTGTACTCCGGGGGCCCGCCGTGGCGGACGCGGTCGAACGAGAGGTTCATGCGGGCGGTCAGTTCACCGGCCCCTGCGCTGAGGCACAGGCCGAAGGCGAGGAGGACGGCACGGCGTGCAGTGTTCATCATGCGCGGAGTATAAACAGCGGCGGGGGCAAGACAAGCTGCGATTGCCAAAAGTGTCCGCACACAGGCAGGGGCTCGGTTGGTGGCCGACGATGCTACCGTCGGCCTGTGGCCGCTCTCAAGCGCAACGCCACCGGCGTGGAGAGTGCGACGCCCGCCCTGCGCGGCCTGTTCTGACATGAACAGGCGCAGTAAATCGGCGTTTCGCTGCCGGTATGGCGCCAGGTCAGGAGCGGTGGCAGCGCGATGGGCACAGGCCAGATGCTTCCATTCATCGAAATTTGTCCGGAATATCCAAGGCGGTGTAAAATGAAAGCTATTTGCGGGTAATGCATTACGAATCTATCAAATTCTTATCAATAAGTAGCTATTTGATATTTATCGCTTCCGTAATTATCAATTATGTGTATATTGATAAGAAATTGATAGGTGCAACACAGCATGAAACAGCCACAAACGCCGCCGGATTTCGATAAGTTGTTCGCGCAACTGATGGCCAGTAAAAGAATTGCCCGTGTCTTGCGCTCCGCCGCAAAGCTCTCCGTCGATGATTATATGCACTGGGATGATTTGTGTCGGCATCCCACTCCGCCGGACTTCAACCACGAGGAATGGTGGGCGGTACTGAAGCTGAAACGGAAAGCCGCCTATCGACAGCTGCCGCTGCTGGACAAGGCTGGCAAACCTTTCAATTACTTCATTCCCGAAAAAATTCAGGAGTTGCTGCACGAAATTGATTTTGGCGCAGGCGCGTATGTTGGCATGCCCGAACCCATCGCCAACCCGCAAACCCGCGACCGCTATATCGTCAGCTCGCTGATTCAGGAGGCGATCACCTCCAGCCAGCTCGAAGGCGCAGTCACCACGCGCGAGGTCGCCAAGGACATGCTCCGTTCCGGCCGGTCGCCGCGCGACGACAGCGAACGGATGATTCTGAACAATTTCAAGACGATGCAGGAAATTATCCGTATCAAGGATCAGCCGCTCACGGTGCCCCTGCTGCTGCACATTCACCGCATCGTGACCGACCGAGCGTTGAAGAAACCGGAGGCCGCAGGTCGTTTCCGCTTGCCCGACGAGCTGATTCATGTCGTGGATGGCGAAGGCCAAATCTTTCACACTCCGCCCGACGCTTCGGAACTACAGGCGCGCGCCGAAAAAATGTGCGCCTTCGCGAACGGCCAGACCTCCGGCCCGTTCGTGCCGCCTGTCATTCGGGCCATCATCCTGCACTTCTGGCTGGCCTACGACCACCCGTTCTATGACGGAAACGGACGCACGGCCCGTGCCTTGTTTTACTGGTCCATGCTGCATCACCATTTCTGGCTGTTCGAGTTCATCTCGATCTCCAACATCATCCTGAAGGCGCGCGCCAAATATGAACGGGCGTTTCTGTACACCGAAAACGATGAAAACGATTTGAATTATTTCATTCTCCATCAGGCCGATGTCATTCGGCGCGCGGTCGCTGCGTTGCACGACTATCTGGGGATGAAACAGAAGGAAACGCAGCAAACTGCGTCCCGCCTGCGCTCGCTGCGGCGGTTCAATCATCGGCAGCAGGCCTTGCTCACGCATGCGCTGCGGCATGCCGAAGCGGAATATTCCATGGAAAGCCACCAGACGAGTCACAATATCGCCTATGCGACCGCCCGTGCCGATCTGCTCGGCCTGGAAACCGCCGGTCTGCTGACCAGGGCAAAGCGCGGGAAAGAAATATTTTTTGAACCGACACAAGATCTCGAAAAGAAATTGGAATCTTTGGCCAAGAAACAGCCCACGCCAATGGGCACTGAAGTGTCTTGAGCCGTGCGCGGGTTCGTGGCCATGGTTTGTCAGAACAGAGGGGCAAGATCGCTGTGCCTCGCGTGACCAGCCACAAAACCATTGCCGCGCCGCACCGCGCCGACTATGCTGCCGCGCACAGGAACACACCATGAAAGCACGCTGCGCCAAAGTACATCGCAAGACACGGGAAACGGACATCGCCGTCAGCCTCAACCTCGACGGCGCGGGCGCCTCGGCCATCGAGACCGGCCTGCCGTTCCTCAACCACATGCTGGAGCTGCTCGCCAAGCACAGCCTCATCGACCTGACCATCCGCGCCAAGGGCGACCTGGCCGTGGACTACCACCACACCGTCGAGGACCTCGGCCTCGCGCTCGGCGACGCGCTCAATGCCGCGCTCGGCGACCGCACGGGCATCTCGCGCTACGGCTGGTGCCTGCTGCCGATGGACGAGACCCTGAGCCAGATCGCGCTCGACCTCGGCGGCCGGCCCTACCTGGTGCTGGAGATGACCTGCAAGAAGAAAAAGATTTTGGAGTTCGAGCTGGCGCTGCTGACGGAGTTCTTCCGCGCGCTCGTCACCCAGACGCGGATGAACCTGCACATCAACCAGCTCTACGGCAGCGAGCCGCACCACGCGTGGGAGTCGGTCTTCAAGGGCGTCGCCCGCGCCCTGCGCCTGGCGGTGGCGCGCGACGCGCGCGTCCACGGCGTGCCTTCCAGCAAGGGTACGCTGTAGGAAGCGCCGCTTTTCGATTAAAGAGTGAACCGGGCGCCGCACACGAGCGCCCCGCATGCCGACGTCTTCTGCACACATTGCAAACCAGCGCCCTGCCCGAGTCCCTGCTGTGGTCTGCGCCTTGTCTTTGTCATCCCGCAGCGCTTCCTCATCACGACAACGTCGCCCTCAAACGGGAAAAATCATGAACGTCTAACCTGTTCCAAAGCAAGTTATTATTTCACTTGTAACGACGGCTGCCGCTTCCTATTCTACCACCGTGAAGCGTGATCAATAACACGGTTCCACGATAGTCAGGAGACCTGCCACGTGCAGGACGATTTCAAGTATTGGGCGTTCATCAGCTACAGCCACCACGACCAGAGATGGGCCGCTTGGCTTCATAAGGCTCTGGAAACGTATCGTGTGCCTGCGCGCGTTCGAGTGCAGGGGATCCGCGGCAGTATCCCGAGGCGGATCATCCCCGTCTTCCGTGACCGGGAAGAGCTCCCCACCTCGCCGGACCTGGGTCAAGCGATCGTTCAGGCTCTCCAGCAGTCGCGCAGGTTGGTGGTCATCTGCTCCCCTCATTCAGCCAAGTCGCGTTGGGTCAACGAAGAGGTGTTAGCGTTCAAGAGGATGGGACGCTCAGACAGAATCATCTGTGTCATCATTGATGGCGAACCCAACGCCGCGGACAAACCGGAACTCGGCATGGAGGAGTGTTTCGCCGTGGCGCTGCGTCACGAACTCGGTTGTAGCGGCCAACTGACGGACCGGGGCGCGGAACCAATTGCAGCGGATATGCGGTCCGGCAAGGATAGCCGGCGGGACGCCAAACTGAAAGTCGTGGCTGGTCTCCTCGGGATTGGCTTTGACGAGTTGAAGCAACGCGAGGTCCATCGTTTCTGGCATCGGCTGGCGATCGGTGCGCTGATCGCACTGGCAGCCACAACGGTCGGCGTCAGCCTGGTCGTGGCGACGATGCGTGCCCAGACTGAAGCGCAAAGGCAGCGAACCAGAGTTGTTCTGGCGCGCGCGGAGACGGAACAGCAAACTGCGCTGGCCCTGTTGGGGGCCTACAACAGCCAGTTGGCTCGAGTTCGCGACAGGTGGGAAGATGACCCGGTACAGGCACTGGCCTTGCTCGAAGATGCCCTACGCTGTCCCCCTTCTATGCGTGAGTTCACTTGGGGGTTGTTGTACCAGTTCGCGAAACGGGATCGCTTCACGCTGCAGCCGCACTCCGCCGAGGTGTGGACGGTGGCTTTCAGCCCCAACGGCAGAATCCTGGCCGCCGGGACGAAGTGTGGAGAGGTGAAGTTGTGGGACACGGCCACCGGCCGGGCGAATGGCTGCATCCTTGCGCATCCGGGCGACGTCATCCCCTTCGTCGTGAGTTCCTTGGCCTTTTCACCCGATGGGTTGACCTTGGCCACGGGGGCTTGGGATGGATTGGTCAAATTATGGGATATTCCCAGCGGAGCCCACAAGGCAACGTTGGACGCGCATGTTGGAATGGTTGCGCGTGTCTTGTTCTCCCTTGACGGCAAGGTGTTGATCTCTGATTGCGGCGACGGAATCATCGTTTTTTGGGACGTTCAGATGCGGCAGGCCTATGCACGCATCCGGGCTCATGCCAATCCCGTTTCCTCATTGGCCTTGTCTCCCGATAGCAGAACGCTGGCTTCTTCCGGCACCCAAGATAGTTCCATCAAACTTTGGGACATCGCGGCTGGTTGCGAGACCGCACCATTGCAGGGACACACAAAACCCGTCCGCTGTGTGGCTTTTTCGCCAGATGGCCAGATGTTAGCCTCCGCCAGCGAGGACAAGACCATCAGGCTATGGGACAAGGAGACTAAGCGGGTAAAGGGAGTGCTGGAGGGCCACTCCGCCTTGGTTGACTCGGTCGCGTTCACCCCGGACGGCAAGAGGCTCTTCTCCGCAAGTGCGGACGGGACCATCAAACTTTGGAGTGCCGAGAAACCCGGATTGCTCACAACGCTTGAGGCTAATATGAGCGCGAACGATCATGTAGCGATCTCACCCGATGGCAGCATGCTGGCCTCGGCCAATCGGGACAGGATTATTCAGTTGTGGGATGCACAGTCGGGACGATTAGGAACCACGCTGAGGGGGCACAGTAATGAAATCAGTGGTCTGACGTTCTCTCCTGATGGGAGTACGCTAGCTTCGGCCAGTTGGGACCGAACCGTCAAGCTGTGGCGATGCAAGCCTGGTTGCGGAGAGGTTCTCGTCGCGAAACTAAACTCTGGAGTCTTGGATCTATCCTTCTCCCCGGACGGCAAAGTTCTGGCTTCGGCGACAGGTGATGGGAAAATCGGACTTTGGAACATGGAAACCCGCGAAAGGGCGGCAACACTGAAGGCGCCCGGCGGCATGCTTGCTTTTTCTCCGGAGGGGAGCACGCTGGCCTCGTCTTGGAGTGACGGCACAGTCAACTTGTGGGCGACTGGTACAGATCAAGTCCCCGTGACGCTCCAGACTGGAATGCGCACGGCCTCCCCGCTAGCCATATCCTTTGATGGCAACGTTTTGGCCACGGCCGAGGTGGTCACGAACATAGCGCTTTGGGATCTCCGGACAGGGCGAAAAATAGTGACACTAAAGGGACACACTAAACCAGTTAGTTCGTTGGCTTTCTCGCCGGATCGGAAGACCCTCGCTTCTGGCGGCACCGACAAGACGGTCAGACTTTGGAACCTTTTAGAAGCCGCAGAACGGAAGGTGATCGCGGGGCACACGGACTTTGTGACCTGCGTCTGTTTTTCTCCCGATGGGAAGACGCTGGCTTCCGCTGCGGGTGACAACGTCGTCAGGCTGTGGGATACAGATACCGCCAACGAATGCTATGTGCTGAAAGGACACACCGGTGAATTTGTGGCGCGAGTAGTGTTCACCCCCGACGGGAAGACTTTGGCTTCGGCAGGTTGGGACGGGACCATCAAACTTTGGGACACTCGAACAGGCCAAGAACGGGCCACCGTCAAGGCCCATACGAATCCCGTGCTGGCATTGGCGTTCTCTCCCGATGGAAGGACCTTGGCGTCGGGGTGTGGCGGACTGGGCGAGATCAAGTTATGGAGGTCTTCGTGTACTTCAGTCTCCGACCGGATAGACGACAAAATTCGCTGAAGCCTGACAGTTAGTCCTTTGCAGCCGGAACCGAACCGCTTACCCTGCGCCGTATGCTTCTTTCCGCCCTCATCATCGTGCGCCGCCGCGAAAACCGCGCCAAATGCACGATTCAACCCCTGCGCGGCACTCCGGGGCTGGACTATCTGCCCTACCCGCTGCGCGTAAAGCCCGACCTTTCACGGCATCTCCTGCTCACTCCCGACGCACCGCCGCTCACAGCCGCCGATGCCGGCCGCCCGCTCCTCCTGCTGGACGCCAGCTGGCGCCATGCCGTGATCATGCGCAAAGCCGTCGAGCCCGTGGAGGCCCGCTCCATCCCACCGGGTTGGCGGACCGCCTACCTCCGCGTCTCCAAGGTCCAGGCCGATCCCGACACCGGCCTGGCCACCGTCGAGGCCCTGTTTGCCGCGGGCTGTGTCTTGGGCCAGCGCGACGATTCCCTCCTGCGCCTCTATCCCTGGCGCGATGCGTTCCTCGCCCTTAACCGCGAACTGGTGGAACTTGCCTGAAAAAGGGAGCGGCCCGACGCGCCGGGGGTACTTTCCGCTAAACTCCCGGGTGTGAGGAGTGTGGTTGCGAAAAAGCGCGTCGGGCCGCTAAGTTGGTTGCGTTATAACTCGGTCGTGTGCCGTCCGCCCGCAGGCCGCGTTTCCATCTGGGTTTCCACCTTGATGCTCTTCTGCATCTCGGTGACGCGCTCGCGGATCTTATCGGGCAGCGCCTTGAGCTGCGCCTCGGTGTTGGCCGGCTTGTCGTTCACAATGACTTTGCCGTTTTCCTCGGCCCGCACGGTCTTCTGCCCGTCGCGCTCGGTAAGCGTCACGGTCAGGCCGTCACGCGACTCGGTGATGACGCTGGAGCTGTGCGACTCGGCATGGGACTCAACACGCGGGCTGCGCTCCCTGCGCGGCGCCTGCGGTGCCGGGTTGTCGTCACCGTTCTGATTCTGCCACGGGTGCCGCCATTGCTGCAGCATGCGGTTCGGATCGACGCCCGGCGGCATCCCCGGTCCGTACAGGCTGCCGCCATAACCGCGCTGCGGCTGGGCCAGTTTGCGCGCGTCGATGGCGCCCAACGTCACCTTGAGGATCTCTTCCTTGCCCTTGCGGAGCGCCGTCAGTTGGACCGTGTCGCCGGGCTTGTGGCTGCGCACGAGCACGGCGAGCTGCTCGGGGCTGGTCAGGATCTGGTCATCGAGCTTCTGCAGGATGTCGTGTTCCACCAGCTTGTCCTTGACCACGCCATCCTCCGCGACTTCCATGACCGCCAGGCCGACGCCTGCCGGCAGATTGAGCTGATACGCAGCGACGGGTTCCACCGGCATGGTGGCCACGCCGAGGTAGGCGATCTTCTCCGCCTGGACCGTGCCGGCCACCAGCGCCAGCGCGCCCAGCAACCCTAACATCTTGTTCATGGCCCTGCTTCCTTTCCCTTTTGCGTACATTCAAACTCTTTCGACCGGCCCGGGCGCAAAGTGTTCAAAGATTTTTTCGTTCCGCCCCCGCGCTTGATTGCCATGGGGCGCTGGAGTAGCCTTGCGCCGCGTTGCTTGAGGAATTTCCGATGCTAAAGAAAAAACATGCGCAGTGCCTGGCCACGGACATGGAATACAGCCTGTGCCGGACGGCGCGCGCCCTGGTGCCGCTCTATGCGGCAAAGGGTGACAGCCCGGCAAGCCTGCTGAGCAACTATCCCAACCCGGGGCCGATCATCGAGTCGCTGAAGCTGCTGGTGGATGTGATGTTTCCCGGCAAGATGTCGGAGGGCCCGGTGGCCGCAGACGAACTGGGTGTGTTCCTCACCCGGCGGCTGAGCGAGGCGTGGCGGCCGCTGTTGTCGCAGATCGAACGTGCCCTGCCGTTCCGCTGGACCGGCGCGGCGGCCCGCACCGAGCGCAAGCGCACCCGGCCGCCGGCCAACATCCGCCGGGAGGCCATCAAGGTCATGAGCGCCTTTTATGACCGGCTGGCCCACGTGCGGAAAATGCTGATCGAGGACGTGCGCGCCGCCTACGAAGGCGACCCGGCCGCGCTGACCTTTGCCGAGGTGCAGCTCGCCTATCCGGGCCTGCTCGCGATCGCCTCCCACCGGCTGGCGCACGAACTCTACCGCCTGGACGTGCCGATCGTGCCGCGCATCATGAGCGAATGGACGCACGCGCAGACCGGCATCGACATCAATCCCGGCGCGCAGATCGGCCACGGCTTCTTCATCGACCACGGCACCGGCGTCGTCATCGGCGAAACCGCGCGGATCGGCAACCGCGTGAAGCTCTACCAGGGCGTCACGCTCGGCGCGAAGAGCTTCCCGCTGGATAAACACGGCCATCCGGTCAAGCATGTCCAGCGCCATCCGACCGTCGAGGACGACGTGGTGATCTACTCCAACGCCTCAATCCTCGGTGGCGACACGGTCATCGGCCACCATTCCACCGTCGGCGGCAACGTCTTCCTGACGGAGACCGTGCCACCCAACAGCCTGGTCACCGGCAAACACCCGGAATTGAAAGTGAAGACGCGGGCGGGCGACTAAGCCGGCTCCTGTGCCATGAAACCCCACGTATTGATGATGGCAGGCTGGGCGCACCCGGCGGAGGCGCTGCGCCCGCTCGCCGACGCCCTGGCCGGGTTTGCCGAGCCGCGCCTCCTGGCGGCGGACGAAGCACTCCCCAAGCTCGACGCGCCGGCGTTCCTGCTCGGCTGGAGCCTGGGCGGCCTGCGGATCCTCGATGCCGCGCTCACGGCGCAGGCGCCCTGGCCCGGCCTGATCCTCATCGGCACGACTGCGCGCTTCTGCGCCGCCACCGACTTCCCGCATGGAGTCAGCACCGCCCGCCTGCGCGCGCTGAAAATCGCCCTGCGAAAAACGCCGGAGACCGTCTTGCGCCAGTTCTTTGTCGACGAGGCCGCGCCGGCGCAACTCGCGCCGGCCGAGCTCGAGGCCAGGGTGCAGGGCGCGCTGGCGCTGGGCGCGGACAGGCTCGCCGCCGGGCTCGATGCGCTGCTGACCATGGACCTGCGCGAGCGGCTCGCCAGCCCCACCACTCCGGTGCTCGTGTTGCACGGCCGTGCCGACGGCGTCATCCCCTGCGCCGCCGGCGAGGCGCTCGCCGAACGCTTTGTGTTCAGCCGGTTTGTCGGCTTTGAGGGCGCGGGCCACGACCTGCCGCTGCGTGCGCCGGAACCGCTCGTGGCGGAGATCAAATTTTTCCTGGAGACGTTCTGATGACGACCAAGTTGCAGCGCACCGTCGGCAAGCGGTTCGATGCGGCGGCGGCCACCTATGACAAGCATGCCGCCATCCAGTGGTCCGTCGCGCGCCGCCTGCTCTGGGAAATCGAAAAGAACCCGGCGCCCAAGCGGATCCTGGAGATCGGCTGCGGCACGGGCCTGCTGACCGAGCAGTTGCGCGAGCGCTTTCCGCGCGCCGAGGTGCATGCCCTGGACATTGCGCCGGCGATGGTCGCCCACGCCCGCGAACGCTGGCACGGCGCCGCGCGCGTCCGCTGGCATGTGGCCGATGTCCGCCGCTACCAGCCGGCCGGCCACTTCGACCTGGTCGTCAGCAGTTGCGCGCTCCACTGGGTCGAGCCGCTGGCACCCGTCCTCCGCAAGATCCTGCGCTGGCTGAAGCCGCGCGGCCGGTTTGTCGCCGCGATCATGCTGCGCGGCACGCTGGCCGAACTGCACGCGGCGCGCCGCCGCGTCGCGCCGCACAAGCCGGTGCTGCACGCGCTGCCCTCCTTCCCGACCATCGAGGCCTTCGCCCGCCGCGCCGGCTTCGCCACGCTGACCGCGCGCCGCCACAAGGCGCTGATCGCGCTGCCCTCGGCCCGCGCGCTGCTGACCATGCTGCACGAGCAGGGCCTGACCGGCGGCCCGGTCGCCGGCAGCGGCCGACCGCTGACGCGCTCCGAGCTGCAGCAACTCGTCGCCGACTACGAAAAGCATTTTCCCGCCCGCCGCAGCGGCGTCCGCGCCACCTTCCGCGTCGCGTATCTCGCGGCGCAGAAAGCTTGAGGTGGGCACGGTGCAGCGGATCAACACGCCTGCGGACGCGCTGGAGGGCCACGTGCTTTCGTGGATGGCGTCATGCTCACGGTTGCCTAAGTCATGAATGCTCCGGCCCAGGGCCTGTTCATCACCGGCACCGATACCGGCGTCGGCAAGACGACGGTCACCGCGGCGCTGCTGACGCTGCTGCGCACGCGCGGTGTGGATGCCGTGCCGATGAAGCCGATCCAGACCGGCTGCCTCAAGCGCGGCGGCGAGGTGGTCGCTCCCGACCTCGACTGCTGTCTGCGCGCCGCCAGGCTCACGCCCACGGTTGCAGAAGCCGAGTGGATGTGCCCCTACCGCTTCATTCCCGCCTGCTCGCCGCATCTCGCGGCACGCATTGACCGCCGCCCGATCCAGGTGCGGCGCATCGTCAGCGCCTTCCGCCGGCTCGCGTCGCGCCACGACTACGTGTTGGTCGAAGGCGCCGGCGGCGTGCTGGTGCCGCTCGACGGGCGCCGCACGATGCTCGACCTGATGCGCGCACTCGGCCTGCCGGTGCTCGTCGTCGCGCGGCCCGGACTCGGCACGCTGAACCACACGCTGCTGACGCTCGCCGCGCTGCGCGCCGCCAAACTGGACATCGCCGGCGTCGTGGTCGTCGCCACGCAGCGCGGCCGCCGCGGCCGTATCGAGCGCGACAATCTGGCGAGCATCGCCCGGCTGGGCCGCAGCCCCGTGCTCGGCCGGCTGCCTTACATCACAGCCCAGGCGGATTTCCACAAGACCGTGGCGCGGTTTTCCAAGGATTGGAAACTCGCGCCGCCGTTTTTTCCAAGCCTTGGAAAAACGCGGGTCACCCTTTCCCAGGCCTTGGAAAATGCCCGCGCCTGACTCCAGCCGGCCGGAGCTGCTCGCGGCCCTCCGCGCCGAACTCGCGCGCGCCGGCGGGACCATCACCTTCGCGCGGTTCATGGAACTCGCGCTCTACCACCCTCAGTTCGGCTACTACACCGGCGGCGCGGCGCGCATCGGCCGGGAGGGCGACTTCTTCACCAGTGTCAGCGCCGGCCCGCTCTTCGGCCGGATGCTCGCGGGGGTTTTCCAGAAGCTGCGCGCGGAAAGCGCTGATGATCAGTTCGCCGTCTGGGAATTTGGCGGACGCGGCGGCGAGTTGCGCGCCGATGCGCTCGCGGTGGCGCCGGACCTCCCGTGGCACGTCCTCGAGGCCGGCGCACCGCTGCCCGCCGAGCTGAGCGGTTGCGTCTTCTCCAACGAGCTGCTCGACGCGCTGCCGGTCCACCGCGTGCAGGTGCAGGGGGGCGCCTGGCGGGAGCTGTACGTGGCCGCGGGCGCTGCCGGCTTTGTCGAGGAACCGGGCCCGCTCTCCGACCCGCGGCTGGCGGCGGCGCTGCGCGACCTGCCGGTCGCGCAGATGGAGGGCTATCGCACGGAAATCAACCTGCGCGCCCAGGACTGGCTGGGACAGATCGCCGCGCGGCTGCGCCGCGGCTGGATCCTGACCTTCGACTATGGCTTCGAGCGCGACGACTATTTTGCGCCGCACCGGCGTGACGGCCACCTGCAGTGCTATGTCCGGCACACGCGCCATGGCGACCCGTTCGCCAACCTCGGCGCGCAGGACCTCACCGCACACGTGGATTTTTCGGCCTTCATGGACTGCGGCCGCGCGCTCGGGCTGGAGCCGGTGCGGTTCTGCGAGCAGGGGAAATTTCTGTTGGACGAAGGCGCGGACCTCATCCGGAACATCGTCGAGCGCGACGCCGGAAAATATTCGCCTGAACGGAATGCCATCCATCAACTCATCCATCCCGCCCACATGGGCCGCGCCTTCAAGGCGCTGCTGCAGCGGAAAGGTGGCCGGTTGGCTCCGCCAGACGTGCCGTCCCACGGAGCAGAAAGCGGCGGGACGCCGCTTCCACGATAGGCGCTGCGCCGGCTGAAACAGGTGTTTTGCGAAATCCTCGCAAGCGCGAGAAACGTCCCCGCTGGCCGGAGGGGCAGGTCAGAACGTGCTCGCCCAGCGGGGCGCCGCGCCGCGCCGCAGCCAGGCGGGCAGGCTGCGCCGGAGGATGTGCGGCTGGAGTCCGGCGCGCGCGAGCTGACCGAGCGGGCACCAGTAGAACTCGATCTTCTCTTCCCTCGAGGCCGGCGGGCGCTGCAGGCTGGCGCGCGGCAACCGGAAGGCGAAGACGAAGTTGAACTCCACGGTGCGCGCGCCCTTATGGTCGAAGGCGTGCTGCACCAGGCCGAGAAATTTTCCGATGCGGCAGTCCAGGCCCAGCTCTTCGACGAGTTCCCGGTGCAGGGCATCGGGCGCGCGTTCCTCGCCCTCGAGATGGCCGCCGGGCAGATAGACGTTGCCACGCTTGCGGTTGCGGCAGAGCAGGACGTGGCCGCGCTGCACGCACACGCCACGGGAGATGAGTTCGGGAACGAGCGTTTCTTTTGTTTTCATGCCTGACCGGCCTGCCGGCCGGCATTTCCCTTTTATTGGTGGGCGAAGGGGGACTTGAACCCCCACGGCTTGCGCCACAAGCTCCTAAGGCTTGCGTGTCTGCCATTCCACCATTCGCCCGATAATCGACCCGCGGCAACCCGACCGGTCACCATGTGCCGGGGCCTAGGATAGCAGCTTATTGGGGGCAGGCAACCGCGGCCTGAAAAGGGCCGGCACGGGTAGTCCGACGCCGGCCCCTACAGGTAGAGCGAAGACAAGACTTGGGTTTTCACGCGAAAAGCAGTGCGGCGGCGCGGGGCCAAACCGTTCCGGCCCTGCCAACATGGGGCTGTTCTTGTCAGGTGCGGACGCGCTGGGGGTTTCCATTTGCCGCGCAGAGCCTTTCGTGCTATTGAACCAAAATGTTCCCAAACGAGGACATTTTGTTGGCTCGGGCGGGGTTTACATCCCTTGGCATATGTCCTGCTAGTCAGACACGCGACACCCAACCACGAGGCTGATGTAGCTATGTCCATCGCGAGACGGGATTTCTTGAAGTACTGCTGGCTGGCCGCCGGCGTGCTATCGCTTTCACCCGCCAAGTTCAGCTTGTTGCGCGAAGCCCTGGCGAACCCGGCGGCGCCCTCCGTGATCTGGCTGCATGGCAGTTCGTGCACGGGTTGCTCGGTGTCGCTGCTCAACCGCATCTCCGATGCCGCCCCGTTCACGATCAAAGAGACGCTCACCGATGCCATCAACCTCGTCTATCATGCGACGCTGATGACACCGGCGGGCGATGCGGCCGTGTCGGAACTGAGGAAGGTCTACAACAGCGGCAACTATGTGCTGGTGCTCGAAGGCGGGGTGCCGACGGCGTTCGGCGGCGGGCCGTGCATCGTCTACAGTTTGCACGGGCAGGAGACCACCTACCAACAGGCCGTGCAGGAGCTGGCGGCGAAGGCGCTGGCCCTGGTGTGCGTGGGCACCTGTGCCTCGTTCGGCGGCATCCCCGCGGCGGGCAGCAACCCGACCGGCGTAGTCAGCGTGCATGCGCTCACAGGGCGGACGACGATCAACATCTCCGGCTGCCCCGCGAATCCCGACTGGATCATCTGGGCGATCGTGCAACTGCTGACCGGCACACCGGTGGACCTCGACGCCGACGGCCGGCCGACCGCGCTCTATGCCAGGAACCTGGCCGGCACGGCCACGCCGGGCCTGCTCCACGACAAATGTCCGCGCAACCAAACCGTCAACCCGGCCGCGCCGGAGCTGGCCACCAGCTTCGCCGATTGCAACGGGGCGTGCCTGCGCAACCTGGGCTGCCGCGGGCCGGTGACCAACGCGCGCTGCAACGGGGGCTGGAACATCAAGGCCGCCGACCCCGCGGCCGCGCCTGTCGACCGCTTTCAAAACAACTGGTGCATCGGCGTCAACGCGCCCTGCCACGGTTGCGTCGAGAAGGATTTCCCCGGAGGCCCCTTCTACCTTTGATGTGTCGCGCCGTGGAAGCTGTTCAATAAGGATATATGCCATGCCTGTGATTGTAGCCGCGATCGACCCGGTGACCCGCATCGAGGGCCACCTGAAAGTGGATGTGACGGTGGACACCGTCGGCGGTGTCCAGCAGGTCACCGACGTCAAGACCGTGGGCACGCTGTTCCGCGGCTTTGAAAAAATCCTGGAGGGCCGCGACCCGCGCGACGCCCCGCTGATCACCTCGCGCATCTGCGGCGTCTGCCCGACCTCGCATTCGGTCGCGGCCGTGCTGGCGCTGGACCAGGCGGGCGGCGTGACGCCGCCGGCGGCGGGGCGCGTGCTGCGCAACCTGGTGCATGGCGCCTGCTATCTCGAATCGCACATCCTCCATTTCTACCTGCTCTCGCTGCCCGACTACATCCAGGGCCCCGGCATGCCGCCATGGACGCCCGGCTTCGAGATGGAGCATCGTGTGGACAAGGCCGCCGCCGGACGCTTCCTGGCGAACTATCTGGCGGCGATCAACATCCGGCGCCAGTGCCATGAGATGGGCGCGTTGTTCGGAGGCAAACTGCCGCACAGCCCCGGCTACATCGCCGGCGGTTTTACGGCGGTGCCGGCGGCGGACAAGATCGCCGCTTTCCAGTCGCTGCTGGCCACCATCCAGAATTTCATCAACACCAGCTACGTGCCGGACGTGGAGGCGCTGTCTTCGCTCTATAGCGATTACTTCTTGGTCGGCCGCGGCTACGGAAACCTGCTGAGCTACGGAGTCTTCGAACTGAACGACGCCGGCAGCAGCAAGCTGTTCACCCGCGGCCGCATCATCGCCGGCGCCGGCACGGCACAGGCGGTGGACGTGGCGCAGATCACCGAGAGCGTGACGCACTCGTGGTACAGCAACGCCGCCAACAACCTCAACCCCGCCAGCGGCGACACGGTCGCGCAATATCCCAAGCCCGGCGGCTACAGCTGGCTCAAGGCCCCGCGCTATGGCGGTGTGCCCTATGAATGCGGCCCGCTCGCGCGCATGTGGGTCAACGGCGAGTACACCAACGGCGTCTCCGTGATGGACCGCATCCGCGCCCGCGCCTACGAGGCGCGCAAGCTCGCCGCCGCCATGCAGACCTGGCTCGGCCAGCTCGCCGTCGGTGCCAGCACCTACACGCCGTTCACCACGCCGTCCGGCGCCGTCTCCGCGATGGGCCTCACCGAGGCGCCGCGCGGCGCGCTCGGCCACTGGGTCAGCCTGAGCGGCGGCGCGATCGCCCGCTACCAGGTGATCACGCCCACCTGCTGGACCATTTCGCCGCGCGACAGCGCCGACCAGCTCGGCCCGCTCGAGAAAGCGCTCATGGGCACACCGGTCAACAACGTCCAGCATCCCGTCGAGGTGCTGCGCGTGATCCACTCGGTAGATCCGTGCCTCGACTGCGCCACGCACGTCATCAAGGTCTCGCAGCCCGCATGAAGCACGACCTCGTCATCTTCGGCATAGGCAATCTGCTGCTGTCAGACGATGGCGTCGGCGTCCACGCCGCGCGCCGGCTCGCCGCCGATCCGCCGCCGGGCACGGAGGTCGTCGATGCGGGCACGGATTTTCTCTCCGCACTGCCTTACCTCGAACAAACCCGCCGTGCGCTGATCATCGATGCCGTCCAGGGCGGCGGCGCGCCCGGCACCCTCTATCGCCTGACCGAGGACGACCTCGCGCCGCAGCACGCACGCACGGCGCACGCGACGAACCTGCTGGCCGCGCGCAACCTGCTCGCGCCCGGCGCCGCGCCGGACATTCTCGTGCTCGGCGTCGAGCCGGACGTGCTCGACTACGGGATGGAACTTTCGCCGGCGGTGGCCGCGGCCTTGCCGCGCGTCATCGCCCAGGCCCGCGCACTGGCCCTGGACTGGAAGACCGCACCTTGTGTCACCGTATGAAAACACCGCTGCATGACGTTCAGCCGGCTCCCGTTTCCAAGCCCTGGAAAAACCGGGTGTCTCCTTTTCCCCTTCGACTGCGCTCAGGACAGGCAATCCTGGGAACCTTCGCGCTGGCGCTGTTGCTCGGCGCCGGCGGCGCGTTCGCCGCCAACACCGATGGCAAGGTGAACTTCAAGGCCACGTTCACCACGCCGCTCTCCGCCGGCGGCTATGGCACAACGGCCCACTGCGACGCCATCTGGGTGGAGAACACCCTGAATCAGTTCATCCAGACCATCGTGCGGCCCAGCGCGAACGCCAGCGACGTGGTCGCCTATTATGCGCAGCGCGGCAGCTATACGGGCTATGCCGTCGATGGACTCTCCAGCGCCACCATCACGGGCACCAAGACCTACAACCTTACCTGGCATTTCGTCAGCACCAACGGGGCGACGCTGCCCGATGGCACCTTCTATATCCGCTGCGAGTACACGAACCGCGACAAGCCGACCGCGGGACCCTACACGACGAACTGGTGTGTCTTCGTCAAAAGCCCCATGGCGTTCACCACCAACTATGCCAACTTGAGCGGGTCGCTGGGCGGCCAGTTCACAAACCTGTCACTGACGTGGACGCCGTACGCCGAGATCGGTGTGACCGGCATCACGCCGTCGGCGGGGCTGGTCAATTCCAACGTGGCGGTGCAGGTGGCGGTGACGAACCAGACGCTCAACGCGCTGACCTATACCGTGGTGGTGAGCAACCTCACCTCGGCCGCCCTGATCGGAACACAGACGATCACCGCGATGCCGGCCAACAGCAGCACCAACGTGACGCTCAACTGGAACACGACGGGGCTGGCGGCGGCGGCCTACCGGCTCCGGGCCGCGGCCGGGCCGCTGGCCACGGAAACCAACCTGACCGACAATGTGCGGACCAATACCATCACGCTGACCTCCACCACCGTGAACGATCTCGCCATCACGGCCATGGCGCCTGCCACCGGCTTTATCAGCTCCAACGTGGCGGTGCAGGTGACCGTGACCAACCTGACGACGAACACGGCCAGCGCGGTCATGCTTTCGCTCAGCAACGTCACGTCCGCGGCCACGTTCATCGCGACGCAGCAACTCGCCACGCTCGTCGGCCGGACCGGCACGAACGTGACGCTGACCTGGAGCACGGCCGCCCTGACCGCCGGCGTGTACCAGCTGCAGGCCAAGGTCAATCCCGCCGTCGGCGAGGTGGTCATCAACAACAACCTCATGACCAATGCCGTGACGCTGCGCGCCGCCTTCCACGACCTGGCGGTCGGCGCGTTCACACTGGCACCGATGGTACCGCCCGCGCGGCTGACCAACGTCGTCGTGGCGGTGACCAACCTCGGCGACTTTACCGAGACGTTCGCGTTCACCCTGACGGACCTCACCGCCGTCCAGACGATCGGCACGCGCGGCATCACCAACCTGGCCGCCGCCGCCATGACGAACGTGTCCTTCGCCTGGAACACCACGAATGCGGCGCTGACCACCCACACCCTGCAGGCCGTGGCGGGCCCGCTGGCCGGCGAACTGACGACGCTCAACAACACCAACACCGCGAGCGTGCTCGTGACCGCCGGCATAGAGACCAACACGCTGCTGGCGCGCGGCTCCGCATGGAAATATCTCGACGCCGGGCGCGACCTCTCGGGCGCGCCGTGGACGAAGGCGGACTTCTACGACGGCACCTGGAGCAACGGCGTCGCGCCGCTGGGCTACGGCCTGCCCAACCTCGTCACCACCGTGGGCTACGGCGGAAACCCCGCGAACCGGAACATCACCACCTATTTTCGTCGCGAATTTTTCGCCGACAGCATGAACCTGGCGGTCACCGGGCGCGTGTTGCGCACCGATGGCGTGGTGCTCTATGTGAATGGCGCGGAACTGGCGCGACAGAACATGGCCAGCGGCGTGGTCAGCGCGGCCACGCTCGCCACCACGCTCAACACGGGCGCCGGCGCCACCAACTACTTTGGCTTTACGGTCCCCACCAACCTGCTGGTGACGGGTCGCAACCTGCTCGCCGCCGAAGTCCATCTCGCCTCCGCCACCAGCTCGGCCATGGGCTTCGATGTGCAGCTCACCACGCAGAACCCGATCTTGCCGCATACGACAAACGTGGCCGTCAGCGCGCTGCAGCCCGACGGCGCCGTGCAGCTCGGCGATCGCGCCGGCTTCACCGTGACGCTCACCAACAAGGGTGACGTGAGCACGGCCTATACAGTGCTGCTGAAAGACCTCACCACCGGTGCGATCCTCGCCTCGCAGGCCATGCCCAGCCTCGCGGTGGACGAGTACACGACCATCAACCTCGCCTGGTCCACCTTCGGTGCGCTGGCGACCGACCACGCGCTGCAGGCCATGACCGTGGTCAACGGCACGACCAACGTGGCGGGAGCCGCCTCGGCAACACAGAGCGTAAGCGCGGCCAATTTCGCAACCCAACCGGTGAACGCCACCGCGTCCATCGGCGGACGTTGCAACGCCGTCGCGGTGTCGGGCGGCACGGTTTATCTGGGTTGTGGCGCCACGCTGGAAATCTGGGACACCAGCACGCCGACAAACCCCGCACGGCGCGGCATGCTGCGCCTGCCCGGCAACATTGAGCATCTGCTGGTCACCGGGTCGCTGGTCCTCGCTGCCGCCGGAGCTTCAGGCGTACATGCCGTGGATGTCAGCACGCCGGACAGCCCGTTGTATAAGGGGACCTACGACAGCTCCGGGTTCGCCGGCTCCCTGGCCGCGGCCGGTTCCACAGTCTATCTGGCCGATGGTGCCGCCGGTGTGCGCATGCTGGATGTCTCAAATCCCAACGCGCCGGCGCTGGCCGGCGCCTACCAGACCGCGGGCCCCGCGCAGGCGCTCGCGCTCAACGGGCAGAACCTGCTGGTCATGGATGGCTCCGATGGCCTGCAGGTGCTGACGACCAATGCCGCCGCGCCGGCGCTGACCGGTGCCTGTCACGGCGTAACGACGGCGCTCGGGCTCGCCGCCGGTTCCGGTTTTGCGCTGGCGAGCGATGCCAATGGCGGCCTCTACCGGATCAACACCTCGGTGGTGGCCGCGCCCGTGCTCGCCGCCTCGGCGCAGTTGCCGGCGGCCGGCCGCGCGCTGGCGCTGGTCGGTTCCACCGCCTATGTGGCCGCCGGCGCGGTCGGCTTGTTGACCGTGGATGCCGCAACGCTGGCGATCCAGGCGACGAACAGTCTGGCGGGCGGCGAAGCCGCCGATGTGGCCTCCTCCGGGGGCATGCTCTATGTGGCTGCCGGCTTTGCGGGTTGCCAGATCTTCAGCGCCGGGGGCGCCTCGCCAACCTTGCTCGGTGCGATCCCGACGAGCGCGCGACCGGTGGATGCCGCGGCGCTGGGCGCGAACCTGTTCGTCGCCGCCGACGAGGGTGGCCTGCAGGTGCACAGCCTGACGAACCTGGCGCGGCCGGTGCGGATCGCGGTGGTGGCCGCAGCCAACAACGCGCGCTGCGTGGCGGTAGCCGCGCCGCTGGCGTTCGTGGGCGACGGTTATAGCGGTCTGAAAATATTCAACGTCACCAATGCTGCCGCGCCCGTTCTGGTGGGCAGCTATACGAACACCGGGCTGGGCCTGATCCGCCGGTTGGCGGTGGCGGGAAACCGCGCGGTGTTGACCGATGGCAGCCAGATCCAGTTGATCGATATAACCAGTCCCGGCGCACCCTCCTTGGTGGCGACCAACGTGCCGGGAAGTTTCATCTTCGACCTGGCGGTGGACAGCAACACCATCTTTGCCGCGTGTGGCAACGCGGGCCTGCGCATGTTCACCGCCAGCGGCCTGACGGCACTGGGCAGCTACGCCACGCCGGGACCGGCTCTCGGCATCTCGCTCCACGGCAACACGGCGCAGGTGGCCCTGGGGCCCAAGGGCTGGCAGTCGCTCAACATCGCCACGCCCGGCGCGCCGACGCCGGTGCAGTCCACGCCCGGTCAGGCATTCGATATCACCATGCCGGGATTATTGACCTTCGTGGTGGATGGCGCCCGTACGGGTCAGGTCTTCAACGTCAGCACGCCGGCCACGCCGGTCTCCACGCAGACCTTCACGGCACTGGCCCGCGCGCTGCGCGTGCGGGCGATGGGCGGCCTGCTGTTGACGGCGGAGGATGAAGCGGGCCTGGGCATCTTCAACGTCAGCACCAACGACGTGAACCTCAATGGCATCCCGGATACCTGGGACCAGCAGTTGGTGGCTGCGAACACGAACGATAATCTGCGTTCGATCTGGGACATCAAGGCGGACGGCATCGGCGCCAACGGGTTCACCTTCTACCAGAGCTACATCGCCGGGCTCGATCCGATGGACGTCAATGCGGCCTTCGTCATCACGGCCATCAATCCGGCGCCCGGCACCGGCGGCGCGCAATTCATCGTCAGCTGGACCAGCGTGCCGGGCAAGACCTATACCGTCAACAAGGCCACCGACCTGATGGCCGGCTTCAGCGTCCTGCAATCCAACATCGTCGCCGCCGCCGCCCTCACCAGCTACACGGACACGGTGGGCACGGCGCAATCCTATTACATGATTGATGTGAAGTGATGATCCGATCCGCCATGCTTTGGACTTGTCTGCTGCCGGCGCTGCTGGCCGCGGCGCCCGCGCCGCAGCTGCTGACGTGGGAAGGCCGCACCATGGGCACCTTCTACATCGTCAAGCTCGCCGGCGTGGCGCAGGACGGGAAACTGGCGGCCGAATTGCGCGGCGCGGTGGAGCAACGCCTCGAGGAACTCAACCGCGAGATGTCGCACTATCTGCCGGAAAGCGAGCTGTCGCGTTTCAACAGCAGCACCTCCACCGCACCCTGCAAGGTCTCCGCACCGTTCGCGCACGTGGTGCGGCAGGCGCTGGCCGTGTGCCGCGAGTCGGGCGGCGCGTTCGACCCGACGCTCGGTGCGCTGATCAACCTCTGGGGCTTCGGGCCGGCCGGCGCCACGCTCCGCGTCCCGGCCGGGGACGGGATCGCCGCCGCGCAGCGCGCCTGCGGCGGCCGGCACCTGCGCATCACGGACAGCGACGAGCTGCAGAAGGATGTGCCCGGCTTGCAGCTCAATCTCGGCGGCGTAGCCAAGGGCTACGGCGCCGACGAGGCGGCCCGCCTCCTGCGCGAGCGCGGCTACACCAACGTATTTGTCGCCGTCTGCGGCGAGATCGTCACGCACGGCCTCAACCCCGAGGGCCGGCCCTGGCAGGTGGGCATCGAGCGGCCCCTCTACGACACGCCGCACGGCGCGGCGCTGAGCGCCATTGTGCCGCTCTCCGGCCGGGCGCTTTCGACGAGCGGCGACGCACACAATTTCTTCCGCGACGAGCAGGGCAAGGTGTTCGCCCACATCCTCGATCCCGCGACCGGTCGGCCGGTCAGCAACAAAATCGCCAGCGTGACGGTGATCGCCAGCAACGGGTTGACGGCCGACAGCCTCACCAAGCCGCTGTACATCATGGGTCTTGAGCGCGGCCTGCGCTGGATCGAGGCGCGCCCGGACACCGCCGCGCTGTTCATCCTCCGCGAAGACGGTGGTCGGTTCCGGCTGGTCGCCAGTTCCCGCTTCCCCGCTTTCCAAACCTTGGAACCGCAACCATGACAACGAACCGTAAACAGCACCTGGTGACTGGAGCAGCCCTCGCCGCGTTGCTCATCCTCACGGCCTCCGCGCAAACTCCGGGGCCGGTCCGCGCCCGCAACGCCGTGGGCCTCGTCAAGGTGGACATCCCCGGCTCCAACCAGCTCACCCTGCTGGCCGTGCCCTTCACGCCAGTAAACACCAACCGCGCCTACACGCTCGACGAAGTGCTCGGCACCAACCTGCACGCGGGCGCTTCCGCCAGCGTGGCCGACCAGGTCTGGGTCTGGGATGGGACCCAACACAAATACAACATGGCCTTCCTGGGCGATGGCAGCCTGGGCTGGCACTGGAGCTTCGTCGGGACCGACAGCCTGCCGCAGCCCTGTACGCAGACCAATACGTTCGACCTGCTGCCGACCGTGGGCTTTTTTGTGTGTAACAAAGCGGACGCGCGCAGCCTGTTTTTCACCGGCGATATTCCCGCCGCCGCCACAACATCGGTTTCCCTGACAGGCGTCCAGTTGCGGGGCCAGCCCTATCCTGTCCGGCAGACGGTGGCCGCGCTCCTGTCCACCAACGATGGCGCGCGCGCGCACTGGTCCGCGCTGCAGGCCGACCAGCTCTGGCTCTGGAACAGCGCCAGCAATCGTTTTGACGAATTCTTTCTGGCGGATGCCAGCTGGGGCGATACCAACATCAACTGGCGCTGGTGCAGCATGGGGCATGACGGCCATCCGTACCCGGCCACCAACACCATCGTGCCGCCGGGCATGGGCTATTTCTATAAAGCGCAAGGACCAGGCTTCAACTGGCAGGCGGCCAAGCCGTATGCCGCGCCCTGATGCCCGCGCCCCATGGGAAAAAGATTATGAAGAAGATGAGCATACTTTGTGCAGCCGCCGTGTGGTGGTGCTGCGCCGGCTTCGGCCTGGCCAACACGCTGGACTGGGGCGTCACCGGCAGCGCGTGGTCGAACCACACCGCCACCGCCCCTCTCACGGCGGCCACGCCGGCTGCGGACGGATCTTCGTGGCTCGTGCAACTGATCTGGGCCGGTCCCAACGGGCAGCAGGATGCCGCCACGCAAGTGGCCGGTGGCACCACCGGCGACGATGTCGTGGTGGCCTATAGCTGGATCGGCTTCGGCGTGCCCACTGCGTTTGCCCCAGGCCGGTGGAACAACTCCGGGCTCAATGGCTACAACAACACACTGAGCAATGGTGCAGCCTACTTCATCCGCGCCTGGGAGGGCGCCGCGTGCAACGGCAACGGTTCCGTGCCCACCAACTACACCTACTATGGCGATTCACCCGTATGCGTCATCACCAGTTTCGACACCGGTTTGCCGGAAACTTTCGAACCTGCTGTCCAGCCCACCTGGACGCCCCTGCCGCCGCTGGCCTCGCGCAGCTACACGATCGGCACGGCCGCCAGCCCCACCCAAGGCGGCTCGGTCAGCGGCAGTGGTGTTTATCTGGTGAATACGCCCTGCCAGTTCAGGGCCATGGCCACGCCCGGCTGGCTGTTCAGCACGTGGAACGATGGCAACACCCAGAATCCCCGCTCCTTCGCCGTGCCCCCCAGCAACGTGACTTACACGGCGACCTTCCTCTACTACCCATTGAATGCAACGTTGGGAAATGCTTTGAATGCCACCAATCTGGCCTGGCAGTCTGGCGGTGATGCCAATTGGTCGGCGACGTCGGCCATGTCGCGCGACGGCAGCTCCGCCCAAAGCGGCGCCATCGCCGGTGGACAGCAAACCTGGATTCAGACCATCGTCAACGGTCCGGGATCGCTGATGTTCTGGTGGAAGCTATCCGCAGAGGCCAGTGACAGCCTGCAATTCTCCATCAATGGCCAGCCGCAGTCCCAGTTGACCACCAGCGCCGCCTGGCAACAGAATGTAATCTTCCTCGGTTCAACCAACACCTATACCCTGCGTTGGACCTTTGCGAAGAATACCTTCAGCCGTTCCAGCAGCGACGCCGGCTGGGTCGACCAGATCAACTGGATGCCGTGCCCCTACGCGGAGCATGTGCCGCTGATCTTCTACCAGGATCCGACGGGCCTGCTGGCGAGCTGGGTGATCGGCACCAACGCCAGCTTCCAGTTCGCGCGCATCCTCGCCAACACCGGCGGCTGGGTACTCAAGTGCGTCGGTGACGTCGATGGCGACACCGTCGGCGACCTGCTCTTCCAGAACGCGGCCGGCGACGCCGCGGGCTGGTTCATGAACGCGGACGGCTCCACGCGCAGCGCCCGGTACTGGTTCAACCTCAGCGGCTGGGACATCAAGGCCTGCGGCGACTACG
>CAITZM010000165.1 GCA_903896925.1 uncultured Lentisphaerota bacterium
CGCAACAGGCCCCACCTGAATTAGGCGGGGGAAGAAAACGGAAGAAGATATTTTAAAGGGGAATATGCGGAAGAAGAGCGGCTGCCCAGACATCCCATTTTCCACCGCCACTTTTATACAAATTCCATTTCGCCGCTCACAGTTTTGCCGTGTCCGCCGAGTTTGCGGGCATGCAGTGCGCTGGACCGGTCTTTTTCAACCTTCATGAATAGCCCAGTCAGTTGCTCCAAGGTCGGCAGGAGCTTCTGCCGGACTTCCCAGTTCAGCGGATCGGATTGGATATCGAACTCATGGTTCTGCGCTACATCGATTGAGTAGCTCACTTGGATTAACAGTTTTCCGATGGCTCCTTGCACTGTCGCGATGACAAACGCGGAGAATTTATCTAAGCCCTGCGCTTGGATATAGGCATCTACATGGTTACACAGGCCCCGGACTTCAGCGCAGTTGTACTTGTCGATCTCCATCGTAGCCAGCTTCGTGAGCAGATCTGACTCCGGCTTCGGTTCCGGCTGCTTAGCCGGCTTCCCTGGCTTCTGTACTGGTTTAGGTGCCGACTTCTGTTGCGGTGCGGCGGCAGACACACTGGATAGTTTTCGCTCCAATTCACCCGGACCCGGATTCCACAGCGGTGGTGGCAGTTTGACGACGGTTTCAGTTTGCATGATGATCCTCCTCTGTTGCACGTTGCTCAGTGTCCACAGTCGGGACAACGCGGTCCCAAGCGGTGCAGGCCGTCAGCTTCAATTCTATGGGCGGGGGATTTTTCAGCAGCCCACCCAGCACGCGGATTGAGTCATTCAGCCAGGGGCGGTAAGCTTCCAGTGTTCCACCTTGACGACGCGGGATGACGATCCGGTCTTGAATGACTCCGTAGCACGGGAAACCCAGCGGCGGGAGACGCGCCGCAGCCAAGCGCAATAGCCAGTTTGTCAGGTGCGTTGAGGAAGCCAAAGCTCCCCAGTGTGCCCGGACTACCAGCAGCTGACCCGAGTGCGGCAGTCCCAGCCGGGCCAGCTGTTCACGGTGGAGCACGTCCAACGAGTCGAAGGTGCTGAGCATGGGTGCCCGGGCATTGATTGTGTCCGGTGCCAAGGAGCGCAGATTATCGCGGCGCACTATCAGCCGGAGCAGTTCTACCAGCGAGCCTAGCGGTTCCACCGGCTTGAAGTCTGTGGCCGCCAGCAGGCTGCTGTTGACCCAGCCGATCTCGCTACGCCTGTACAGCAGGTGTTGCTGGGGCCGCTCATCCTCGCCAAGGTAACGACGAATGGCGAGGTCATCCGGGTAGATCGAGTCAGTGCCAGCTTTGTGCCGGACACAGCGCAGCAGGTGCAAATCCAGGCTGCCTTTCCATACCGCCGACAGGCTGGCATCGATTCGATAATTCAAGTCCCGGGCATATTCCTGCCATGCATCCTGACGGAGCGGGACACCGTGCAGGAAGCTTTCATATTGCCCTATGCAGGCGGCCGTCAAAATGGCCTCCCATGCTGTGCCATCCTTGAGCTGGTCTCGTAGCCCGAAGGGTAGACCTTTGCGTGCGAGTTCCTCCTGCAAGCCGTGGTGGACATGGAACACGGCTACGGCCTCGGCAGCGACGAAACCCCACGGTACGGCCTGCGCTTCTCGACGGTTGACCTGAAAAAGTGCACCCAACTGGCAGGCCGCAGTTGAACTCGGCTCAGCCCGAAGCAACGCCTCCCGTGCCAGCACCGGCAACGATCGGAGCAACCCGAAGTGACCGTCCGGCAGTGGTTGCCGGCAGAGCCAGTCCAGTATGCGTACGTCTCGCAGACGCCGATCCAACGCTGCCTGTGCGATGACACTGATAGTCTCGTCGTACCGGCGCAGGTACCGGTCCAGCGCGATGTAGACCAGGCCGGCACGATGGCACAGCCAGGTGCACGACTGGTGCAGTCGGGCGAAGGCTAACAACTGGTCGGGGCGCAGGAGCACGAGCCGATCCCCATCGAAGGCGGCGGCGCACTTGATGGCCGGGATGGCCGGCAGCAAGGAGTCCTCCAGCACGACGGAAAAGGCCAGCGTGGTGCCCGGCAGCTGTTCTCCGGTCCAGAGCCGAGCCGGGAGTTGGCGGGGCGGAGCGAACAGCCGGTAGAAGTTGGCGAAATACTCCGGCTGAAGTTCGCTCAGCGCTTCGACGTCGGTCAGGCGCGAGCCCGGGTGCGTGACCCGGTCTTCCGGAAGCCAGAGCCATGGACTGGTGTCGTCGCCGGCCGTGAGGCCGTGAGGCAGGTCCACCGGCACTTCGGCCGGCTCGATGAGCGACACCGAGTAATTTGTAACTTTCGGATTCATGTCTTCACGCCGGTTAAACGCTAGCACGAGTCTCGAGTTAGGGGTAGGGGTCTGATGATTTCGCAGGTGCAACGCCACGAGTAGCGGGCTGAATTTTCAAAAAATGTTCGGCAGGTTCAGCTCACCCGCATGAACACGGAGTGGTGCTGCGGGGTGAGTGTCAGGGTGGCGCAGTCGAGACGGTTGCGCGCGGCCCCTCGGCCGGCCACCCCCTGGGGGGTCTCGCCAAACATTTTCTTAGTTGTCACAGCGCTGGCCAATCCGATGGCTGCCTGGCGTGTCGCTATGATATTCCACAGCTGTGGAATATTACTAAGAAGCTGCGCACGGTCTCGAAGGGGAGTGGTTCAGCGGGCGGCCGTTGCTTGGTGTTTGCGTTTCTTGGGGGTCGGCAACCGTTCGTCGATAAAGGGTGTGAACCCGTTACGCCCGTACTCGGCCAGATGAGTGCGGATACCTTTGCGCAAAGCCGCCATGGCCTCCGGTGAGCGGCAGTGGCCTTGGGCGCGCAGGATCTTCCGGATCTGGTTCCAGGACAGCTGATGCTGCTCGTAGACCTCAAAGTCATCCTTGGTGACGAGGTCGCTGGCCATTTGAAGGCAAAGATAAAAGTAGGTGGACGGGCGCTTGTTATTTCCCGCGAGCTGATGGGCTTTTTTTGCCACTTTCTTCAGAACAGCCTTGCCGTATTTGCCGCGTCCATCGTAGCCCTCTGCTTTCAGTGACCTGCGCAGCGCAAGGCCAATACGGCGGTAGCGTCCTGGGACCCATTCCTTCGGACTGCTCAGTCCAGCCAGTAGTTTCTTCGCGAGTGCCGATTTCATGATGGTCAGAATAGAGAGGACGACAGCGGCAGGCAATCGAAAAGCACAGACCCGCGCAGTCGGAGTAGCGAACATACCGCTCGCCACCATCTTTAACTCTATGACCTCGAGTAGCCTTCCTGGCGGAGATTACTCGAGGCTGACTTCGCGTCTATCCGGAAGGAAGCACACCGGCTGAAGGCGTCCTTGTGGTTCGTGACGACGCGGAGCTTGCAATATCTGCCGTTACCAGCGTTGGTCAAGGAGTCCGGTGCCCACCAGCTCTGGCTGGCCGTCGGCGGGCGCGGCGAGTTCAGGTTCATGTTCGCCACGGCGAGAGAGTTGGCCGGTACTGTGTCTGTGTTCGTCCGGTGGCTGCTGGCTGACAAGCTGCGGCCCGTGGTGCTTGTGATGGATACGCCCGAGCACTCGATCGTCCTGCGAACGCGCTGGCCGGCCGTCGCACCTTGATGACCGTAGAGGGCGGCGGCATGGACACGGCGCTGCGGTTCTGGTTGGGGCTCTGTCGGACATGACACCCGAAATAGGGGATCGATTGCCGGAGACCGGTACATTGGGTTGGGTGACGTGATACGTCAGGAACAGGCTGGCCATTCACAGTGACACGGCTGCTTCGCGCTTGGATTGCCATGCAAACAGGGCCGATTCGAAGCTGGCCGTGCCAGCTTGACGCAGTGGCTGGCGACACCCTTTTCACCCCTCGGCGTAGCCCCCCCCCGCCCCCCCCTTGATACAACTCTATGTCACGCCGAGAATCCAGCCCTCGATGCTGGCGATGTCCCACTCCAGGGCAGGAAGGCTCGATGAAACGTGGTGCGACAGGTTGCCGATTCGGTCCGTCACCTGAAGCCAGCGGCAAACGGCACAGGCGGCTTGCTTGTCGGACGCATGCTGCTCGGGCACAGCTGTCGGTTTTTGGATCAAGCCGGCGGTACGGGTCGCGACCTCTGGGCTCGCCGGAGCGTGCAGCCCCACCAATAACAGTCGACAACCCATCAGGCCTTCCATAGAGTCCGAAAAATCATCGCAATGAGGGGCTAAATGGAAGACATCCGCGTATCTGACATCCTAATTGACGACGAGAACCATCCTCGCGCCGAGGTCGATCAGCAGCTGGTCGCGGAGTACGCCGAGGCCCTGCGCGAAGGCGCAGCGTTCCCCCCTATCGACGTATTCCGTCAGGGCAAAAAGTACCTGCTGGCTGACGGCCGACACCGGGTCGAAGCCGCCCGGCAGGAGGGCAAGGCCACCATCCAGGCCAAGATCCGTGACGGCGATAAACGCACCGCGATCCTCTTCGCCGTAGGGGCCAACGCGCAACATGGCCAGCGCCGCACCGGTGCCGACAAGCGCAAGGCCGTGCAGATCCTTCTGGCGGATAAAACGTGGTGGCTGTGGTCCGATAATGAGATAGCCCGGCGCTGCTGCGTCAGCCGGGATCTGGTCAAGGACACGCGAGCAGTGATGAAACCGCATCTTGCGGAAACGCAAGATAGCGCCAAGACCACGGCCATGCGCAACGGCAAAGCCTACCAGATCAGGACCGGCAACATCGGCAAGGCCAACCGCCCTGTCATGGCAAAATCGGCCCAGGCTGTGCAGGACATGCTCAAGCTCACCTACGACGCCCGGGATTACCTCGAAGCGGAGGAAAAGCCGAAGCTGGCCAAGCAGCTCGGCCCCATTGCCGAGCAGCTGCAGGACATTCTCGGCCAGGCGACGGGCGCCAGCTATCGCCTTGCGGAGCACCTTGCGCAGCCCATCAATGTATATGAGCGTGCCAGGATGGACGGCGTTAAGCGGAATCCCGAGTTTGCCAAGAAGGGCCTCTGCAACTACTCCGTCGGCGTGGGCATCATCTGCGGGCACCAGTGCACCTATTGCTCGTCGCCGTCACTTCTGCGCACCCACGGCGTGTTCAAGGAAATCGGGCAGTCGGCGTTCCAGCGGGGGTTCGCGATCATCGACCCCAACAGCGCCCAGCGCATCAAGGAGAACCTGCCCAAGGGCCTGACCGCCAAAGATGTCATCCAGCTCTCGACCATCGACGACGCCTGGTCGCCGGAAGCACGCCAAAATGATCTTGGACGCAAAGTGATGCAGGTTTTATTGGAGGAGACACCCGCCCAGATCCGCGTGTTGACCAAGAGCGCGGAGGTCGCCAAAGACTTCAAACTGTTCAGCAAGTACCCCGGCCGGGTCATGGTGGGGCTCAGCACGGGCATACCGCCTGACCGGGACGACCTGGCCAAGGTGATCGAGCCCAACGCCTCGCCCACGCGCAAACGTCTGGATGCCCTGAAAAAGGCGCATGACATGGGACTCCGCACCTACGGCATGCTGTGTCCCTGCCTGCCGGGAGTTGCGGATAGCGAGTCCGTACTCACCGAACTGTTCGACGAGGTGTTGGCCTGCGGCGTGGATGCCATCTGGACGGAACCGGTGAACTCAAGAGGCAAAGCTATCACGAACACGGTCCAAGCCCTGTGGCGCGCGGGCTTGACGCAAGAGGCCGACGCCGTCGAGCTGATCCGGAAGCGGGACAACTGGTCGGCCTACACGCTCAAGTTCGTGCAAAACGCCATCAAAGTAGCCACCGAGAAGAAGGTCTTGGACAAGCTCCACATCCTGCTCTATAGCTCCGGCCTGACGGAAGAGCACAAGGCCAAGCTGCATGAACAGCCGAAGGGCATTATCTGGCTTGAAGCCGAAGAAAAGCAGGACGTGGAATAGGCCGTGCCCACGCTCTTCACCATCGGACCACCGGCCGGCACGACGCTGACTTTGTTGCCGTACTGAAGGCGAACCAGATTGACGCCGTCATCGACATCCGGCTGCGGAACGAGGGGCGTTACTACAAGTTTGCGTCCGGGAAGCACATCAAAGCCCTGTGCGAGGCGCACGGGATCGCCTATCGGCACGACACCCGCTTCGCGCCGACCGCGGAGATGCTGCGCCGATACAAGGCCGATCATGACTGGCTGGTGTACGAGCCGGCGTATCGGGCGCTGATCACCGAGCGGGACATGCGCAAGGTCTGGATGGAGACCGCCAGCGGATTCCAGCAGCCGTGCCTCCTGTGCGTCGAGAAGACGGCGGAGCACTGCCACCGGCGGTTGTTGGGTGAAGCGTTGCGCGGCAGCGAGGCGGACAAATTGGTCCACCTGTAGGGTGGCTGGCAACATGAGCCGCACCGCCTGCATCCGGAGAGCCCTCGTCAACCCTGAGCTGGGGCTCGCCGGCGGCGGGGCATGGTGAAGTCAGGCCGAAGTTACCCGAACAGCTTCCCAAACCGACCGGTGAAGTCCTCGAATTCTTTGCACTCGCCCAGCCATAGACTGCCGCTGGCGGTGTTGCGGAGGATTTCATCGATCCAGAACTGGGCATAGCCATCCCGCGTTTGAGCAGCCACCGTCAGCGCTTCCGTGCGATCTTCGGGGCGGAGCTCGGAGACCTTCATCTCCCCCGCCTGCAATTGCTTCATCGTGTGCTCGTTGGGGCGTTTGGCAAAATGCGCCCACGCTTCGCAGACATGCACCACACCATAGATGTAATGCTCGTGGATGTGCTGCCGCAGCCAGTCTGCCTGCAGATCGCGGCCAGCTTTTTGCCAAAGGACGATATGCCCGTTTCCGTCGAGTGGCATGAAGAAGAACATCTCGGCGTGGGTTTTGTCCCTGAACAGCATGGCCTTCGCCTGCTCGTGGATGGTCTGCGCAAAGTTATTGAAGGATTCCAGCGGGTTTTCCGGCTTCCAGCCGGGCGCGGAGAGGGGTATCTGGGTCTGTTTCATCAGCGAGAGGATGGCAGAAACGCAGCGCTGGTTCAAGGCGAGCAGGGGCAGGCGGCCATCCCCCGGCCATCACCGTGCCCGTGCATTATCGCCGGTGAAATTCCTTTCTTGTTCCTGCCTGCGCCACTAAAATGACCGCCTATGCCCAACGCCGATACCGAACGTTTGATGGCGCTTGTCGAAGAGCGGACCGGTTACCGTGTGGCGGTCGACACCATCGACAAATGCGCGGGGGATGCCGAAATGATCTCGGCGGCCCCTGACCATCCTTTCCATTTGGTCAGAATAGCGCAAAACCGGCTGGCCGGGGCCGACTACCTCGTCGCGCTGCAATGCACCATGCTGCTGAGCATGTGGTCACACCCCTTGGGCATTCCCAAGTTCCGCCTGATCGCCGACAAGGTCGCACATGTCGTCAGGCAAGCCGCCGACTGTCACGGGCTGGCGCGTTTGTCACCCGCGCTGCGTGAGCAAACGGCCCTGCAAATGGTGCGGGGCTTGCTGCATCAGCTGCAATCCACCCCGGCTGAGCTGATCGGCATCGACTACTGCTATCGCGAGTGCCCCTCCTTGCGCCAGCTGCAGGTGGACGCCCTGACCATCAATCTGCGGTTCAATACACAGAGCCTGAAGCCGGATATCAAAGCTTTTGCGCCGTCCGACGTCTACGAGAAAAACCAGATCATGTGCGCCGCGCTTGCCCGCTTCTGGTGCGACCTCACGGGGACGGAAGCGGCGTGGCTGCCCTACAAGTCCATCGGTGTGGACACCCCAGCCCAGGGGCTGCTGCAAAAGTTCCGCGACGCCACGGGCAGCTTGGGCGAACGCAGCACAAACATAGTGGATGCCTGGGCTGACGAGCTGGGCTTGCGCGGCCTTTACGAATGGACCTACAGGCCTACATGACATGAAACCCGAATCCCTCACCTTTACGTTCCTGCTTGAGGACTTCGACCTCAAGAAACTCCCGATTGACGCCGCCCTGCTGCGCTCGGACCGCGCCATGCTGGAGAGTGCGGTCTCGGATTACTACGCCGGGCAGTTCCGCGCCCTGGGTGGCGAGGCGCAGATTTCCATCACCCAAGGCCTGGTGAGCGTGCGCTGGCTTTCGGAGGCTGGTTTGCCGGCGCTGGTGGAACATAGCGTTGCACTCCTGCAACAGGGTGAATACGGTACGGCGGTGCCCATGCTCCGCACGGCCCTGCAGCACAGGCCTGACGACCCGGTCATTCTGCTCAATCTCGGCATGGCGCTCAGCGATATGAAGCAGCTGGCCGATGCCCTCACGTTGCTCAACCGGCTCGTGGCCCTCCAGCCTGACCAAGCCCAAGGCTGGAACGCCATGGGCATGGCCCATGTGCGGAATAACGATGTGCAAGCCGCCGAGCAGGCCTTCCGCAGGAGCTTTGAGTTGGCACCCGATGACGGCTACAGCCTGCGGAACTTGGGTGGGCTCATCGCCAGGCGCTCGCCCAAGGAGGCACTCCCGCTCATTAAACGAGCCGCCGAGTTGCTGCCAGAGGACCAAGCCGTGCAACATGGCTATGGTCGGGCACTCTTTGAAACCGGGGATGCCGCTGCTGCGGACCTGGTGTTGGAGCGCGCGACGGCACTCAACCCGTTGACCGAGATTGCCGAGCTCGCGCGCACCCTGCGCACCAAGATTGCCCATGAGAACATGCGGGGCGCTTTTGGCGCTACGCCGCGCATGGACGTCGTGATGTACTGCCTCGCGGCGCTCAAACTTTTTGCAGGGTCCCCGGACAAATGCCAAGCCATCACCTTCGAGATTGCCATGCTGGGCCGGCAGGGTCTCGACATCAACAATCCGGACATCAAGTACACCCTGAAAAGCCTGCCCGGTACCTTCTCGGGTTTACAGCTGGTCTCCTACATGTACGTTGGCTTCAAACGGCTGTCACCAGCGGCGGACGCCGGGATCGACCTCTGCCGGGAGTACCAGCAGGCTCAGCGGCTATTCGAGGCTGATGGGGTGAAACGTCAGCGCTGAATCCTGCTGCTCCGCGGTAGGGATTTGGCCGCGCGTTATGCCGACACTGGCGCGATCATGCCCGGGAGATGACGCAATAGGCTGACGCGCAGCCCGGCCTGAAAACATGAAAAGGAGAACTTGATGAACCTAACCAAGGAACAGCGGATCGCGAAGCACAAGGACTTCCTGCAGGCCAATTGGCGGGCCTTGGCGGCATTCTCGTGGGAGCACTACCTGACCGACGGCTTGGGCATGGTGGCGGTCCCCGAGGAAGACTTTGTCCATGCGGACCAGCCGCAGTACGCGCTGCTGCGGTTCCGCTACGTGCCGGCCAAGAGTCCCGAGTTCAGCACCCTGCCCGACTGGGCCGGTGGCAAGGAACAGGGCTGGCTGGAGACCTACGACCCGAAGCAGAAGGTGATTGTGATGATCCTGCGGCAGGGCGGCGGCACGTCGAGCTACCTGATTGGCGCCAACCCGCCGCCGCCGGACTGCTATACCGTTAAGAAGAGTGAGCAGAATTGAGGAGGAACATTATCATGCAAGCAGTTTGAGCGGTGACACTCTAAGGGCTTTGGCAATGGCTACAAGCTCGTAGTCAAGAACCCCTCGCAGGCCACGCTCGATCTTCGCAATCGCCGCTCGGTCTAGGCTAGCGCCAGCTGCCTTCGTTCGCCGAGACAGCTCTAGCTGTGTCATCGGCGATTTGAGCCGTGCCCGCACCCTGGCGATTCGGGCTCCAGATATATTTTTCAGTCCGCTCATTTGATATCGATCTAACACCCACGAGCAAATATTTATGCTGAACCGTATCAGATAGCAAGAGAGGAAAGCCACGGTAAACCGTGTCCAAGACTTTTTGTGTCGCGAAGTGGATGTGCTAGGTGCTATCCCCGCCGCTTCGCGTATTGACTCGCGGCTGCAGGCGTATGATTATTCTAGTAATTTATGGCCGACAACCTCTCAAGGCTGCGGCGGAGTTGGTTGATGAGTCGCGTTCGAAGCAGCAACACGAAGCCGGAAATATTGGTTCGGTCGTTGCTTCATCGGTGCGGCTATTGGTTTTCTCTTTGTTCAAAGTCGTTGCCCGGTAAGCCTGACATTGTCTTGCGGAAATATATGACGGTCATATTTATACATGGATGTTTTTGGCATCGTCACAAGGTGTAAACGGCGCACGAAAAGTGTAGCGGGGTCATGGATGTGACGGGGCGGTCGAAAACTGTGGCACCTTCATTCAGAATGAAGGGATGTACACAGATATGGAGCAATGGAGCGAGATTCGCAGACGGGTATTGGTGGAG
>CAITZM010000166.1 GCA_903896925.1 uncultured Lentisphaerota bacterium
CAGCGGGAGCAGGAGCTCCCGCCCACAAGAGGGGCTGCGCGGTTCGCCGGGAGCGTAGGGCTGGCTTCATCATCTGTGCAGGGTTGGACAGGTTGGGTGGCATGGGGTTCAAATGTTTTTCGCGCATGTCACTTCGGTTGCTTCTGCGTGTCGGCTTTTGACCGGAGGAAACCTTCAAAGGCGGCGGGCAGATAATAGATCTGCCCTGCTTTCAACGACGCGATGAAATGTTCCACGTCGTCCGAGGCGCCGGGGCTGCCGATGTAAAACTTCCGTCCTTCAGCATCGGTGAAACTCGCATAGCAGGTGCAGAACGCATCCATCTTCGCGGTACACGACGGCATGGCCAGCACCTGGATGTTGGACTCATAGACAGCGGTGTGCCGCTGCGCGACCGGCGCACTCGCGCAGCCCGCGAGCAGCCCCGCCACCAGCACGGCGGCCCAAACTGAAAAACCCGCTTTCATGAACTACCTCTTCCGGGCGTAACCGCCGCCGGCAACAGACCAACAAAAGAAAGCGAACCGCATGAAATCGAACAAGGAAGGCCGAAGGCTGAAGTGCGGGCTCTGCTGGGGCTGGCCGCATTCTCACGAATGCGGCTACAAAAAGATGCTCTGACCTTCGACATTCAATATTCCTTGTTCGCTGTTCTGTGGTTCAGTCGGGCCGCGTTCTCACAAACGCGGCTACAGCCTGCCTTCGATGTTCGGTGTTCATTTTCTCTCTTCTTCCATCCACCATTCACCATCAACCATCTCTTCGCTTCACTCGGCGGCTTGCGGCGCGCTGTGGGCCGCATTCACGAGGCGCAGCAGTTCCTGCACTTTCTGGTCGAGATGCAGTTCCAGCGCGAGGAGCCGCAGCACCTTGGCCACGTCGGCGCAGGCGGAGCCTTCCGCATAGGAGCTGCCGCGCAGGATTTCGGCGAACTGCGCGGCGGCGGCGGCGAGCCGGAACCGCACATCGGCCTGCTCGAACGAGGGCGCGAGGTCGCCCGCGGTGATCGCGCGCTCGAGTTCCTCGACGCGGCCGGTCTCCAGGTTGCGCCCGCGGACGCGCACGGTGCCGAGCGGCTCTGTCGCGTCGCCTTGCAGTTCGACCTGGTAGAGCGCGGTGACGCTCTGGCCGGAGCCGACCTCGGCGGCGGCGACGGCGTCGTTGCGGAAATCCTCGGTCTTGAGCTGGCGCTGCTCGTAGCCGAGCTGGCGGTATTGCTTCACGCGCCGCGGATTGAACTCGACCTGGATCTTCACGTCGGCGGCGATCTTGTTGAGCGTCGCGGCGAGCTCGTCCACGAACACGCGGCGCGCCTCATCGAGCGAATCCATGAAGAGGTAGGTGCCGTTGCCCTTGCTCGCGAGCGCCTGCAGCATCGTGTCGTCGTAGGTGCCCGTGCCGAGGCCGAAGACGCTGCAGAAGATGTTCTGCTTGCGGTACTGCTCCACCTGCGCGAGCAGTTCGGCGGTGGCGTCGGCGCCGACGTTCGCGACGCCGTCGCTCATCAGGATGACGCGGTTGGCGGCGCCGCTGACAAACCCGCGCGCGGCGGTTTGATAGGCCAGCTTGAGGCCGCCCTCCAGGTGCGTGAAGCCCGCGGCCTGGATGCCATCGAGCGCGGCGAGGATCTTTTTCTGCTCCGTGGCGGGTGTGAAATCCAGCACGAGCCGCGCGCGGCTGCTGAAGGTGATCAGCGCGACGCGGTCGGCCGGCCCGAGTTTGGCGACGAGCAGCTTGAGCGCCGCGCGCGCCAGGTCGAGGCGGTCGGGCGCATTCATCGAGCCGGAGTTATCCAGCAGGAACGTCAGGTTCGCGCCGCGGTTCTCGCGGCCCATTTGCCTGCCCTTGATGCCGAGTTTGAGCAGTTGCACGCCCGGCGGACAGAACGGCGTGCGCGCGGCCTGCGCGTGGACGCTGAAGAGGTCGCGGCCCGGCGGCGCATAGGCGTAGTCGAAGAAGTTGACGAATTCCTCCGTGCGCACCGACTCCGGCGGCGGCCGCTGCCCTCCATTGAGGTAGCGCCGCGCCAGCGTGAACGAAGCCGAATCCACGCTGATCGAGAACGTCGAGAAGGACTGGTCGCTGACCGCCATCCAGGGGTTGATCGCCGCCGCGCGGAAGACCGGCTTGGTCGGCATCGGCTCCGACGGGGTGGCAGGTGCGGCTTTTTTCAGGCCTTCCGTCGTCGTGGCGGTGAGGCGGCGGGTTTGTTCGGATTCTTCCGAGGCATGTTCGCCTTTGACGAGGCGGCCGAGCTTGGAGAAGTCGGTGGCGTGCGCGGTGCGGTGGTCGCCGTCGCTGTCCTTGCCGGCGAGATCGCCGAGCGTGACCTGATCTTTGTTGCGCCCGTCAACGATGGCGAGTTTGCCGCCGACAGCTTCCTTGCGCTTGGTGGCGATGCCGTCATCGGCGTCCATGAACAGCGCGCCAGCTCCCAGTTGCACGAGGCCCTTCACGGCTTCTTTCTTGTCGGTCTTCTTGCCCGTTTCCGGTTGCTGATCGCCAGCCGCGAAGGCCCAGCCGGCCGTTCCTTTGGCGGGCGCGGCGGTCGCCGCCGCTCCATCGCTGGCCCAGTCGTTGAGGGTCGGCACGGCAGGTGTGGCGACGGCCGGACTGGCCGGCACGGCATCACTCGCTCCCTGTAGGCCCAACGCTTCGGCGGCGACTTTGTTGCGTGCCAACTCCCGCCGATACGCGGAGGCTTCGGTGCGGCTTGTCGCGCTCTCGGATTTTTCTCCGCTCGCCACGACAGTGCCCAGACTCAACACGCCGCCGTTCACAAGTTGCACACCGCCGCCAAGCGAGAGGGACGTGTCCTGCCGCTGCTCATCGGCGCGCCCGCCCGTGGGCTGCAACGTCGAGAGCGAGGTGCCCGCCGTCACGCGCAGACCGCGCGCCAGCACTTCCGTTTTTGCCCCTTTGTCCGGCGCCAATTTCTTTTCATTGCCGAGCGCATACCAATCATGCTTTTCGGCATCGGCCACGCGACCGGAATCCGGCGCTGCGGCCGTTTCGCTCAGGCGTTTGTTCAGTGCTTGCGCTTCCGTTTGCACGCTGACCACACTGGATGCCAGCACCACCGGCGTACCCAGGAGCACCGGCTTCGGCAACTCGGTACGCAGCGGCACCAGATCACTACCGCTGGCGATGGCGTTGTTCAGCTGCCCTGGCTTCGGCTGCCGACCTTCGCCCTCCGCCCAGTTGGCGTAATTGTTCTCGGTTGCAACCTGATAGGACGTAGCACCTTTCACCGTCCCACCGCGACGGCTCTCCACCTCGCCGGTGGGCGCGGCGGGTTGGTCGGCAGCGGCCACCGTGGAGTAATAGGAGTTGAAACCAACCGCGTTGCCGGCGTTTGCGGCAACCGGCGCATCGATCGCCGTAGCGTTGCCGAACGCAACGACGCCACCGGCTTGGAAGTTAAGGCGAGACTTCGCCACATCGCTCTTGGCGTCCGTGGTATTCCAGTTCCGTGTAGTGCCGGTGGCATCGTTCACGACCACACCGCCACGGGCCGCGCCGGGTCCGTTCGCATCCTGGGGGATGGCGTTGTTCACATAGCCCGGCGTCGCGTTGTAGCCCGGCGCGTCGCTGATGTTGCCAAGTGTTGCGCTGTTATTGCCGGGCGCGGGAGCTTGCGCAACTTCGCCGTTGTTCGCCACCAGCGTGCCGCCGTTGAGGGTGGTGACGCCGGAGAAACTGTTGTTGCCGCTGAGCGCGACCGCGCCGGCAGTGACCTTCGTGCCGCCCGAGTAGGTGTTCGCGCCGTTGAGCACGAGCGTACCGGAACCCGACTTCGTGAACCCTCCGGCAGCGCTGATGTCTCCGTTGAGGTCGAGCGTGCCGCCGCCGTTGGCAAACAACTGGTTGTTACCGCCCTGGTTGATGATGCCATTACCGCTGATGGTTCCGTTCACGCCGATGCTGTCGCTATAGACGTTGGCCCCGTTCCCGGCCCCCGCGCCGCCACCGCTTCCGGCGCCGCCGACGGCGTTTCCGCTCGTGCCCGCCAGCATCTGCTGCACCATCGGCAGCGTCGCGCCCGGCGTGTTGGGCACACCCTTTTGCGACACGAGATCCATCTTGACGAGACCGCTACGGTCGCTGCCATCGCGCCCGTCCTGCCATCTCTTCAGCGCATCCACCGGCGCGGTCGCCTGCTTGGGTTCGGGGCTGCGCCCGGCGCGGGCCAGCGTGCTGAAGCGCGATGCGGGTTTGGCTGCCGCCGCAGGAGCTGCGGTCACCTGCTCAGCTACGCCGCCATCCCTCTCCGACGCCGCGTCGGAAAGTTTCGCCCCCGATGTGACCCCTACCACGCTGTCCAGATTCTTCGCGAACGCCGCCGTGTGAATTTGCCTGCCGTTGCTCAAGGTGCCGGCCATCCTGGAGCTGAGGCGCGCACTGTTGACCGCCGGCAGGAGCAGCCCGGTCAGGGCGATGCCAAACACCAGCACGGCCGCCAGCTTGAGCAGCAGCGGCCCCTTGGCGGACCACGAAAATTGCGCCCGGAGCACGCGGTTGCGGTGACGGCGGTCGAGTTGCGCGGGCGCGGCCGGACCGGCGGCGAGGGCGGAGCGCATCAGATCAAGGACCCGTTCCGTTTCCTCCGCCGCGGCCCGGCACGCCGCGCAAGTTTCAAGATGTTGGTGGAGCGCGGCCGCCGCCGCGTCATCGAGCTCGCCCACCCGGTGGGCCAGCAGCTTTTCCTGGACTTCCTGGCAATTCATGACGTCACCTTCAGATCGCACCGATTCGTTTCAGTTGCTCGGACACGTGCCGCACGGCGTGGTGCAGGAGGCAACCGACGTTGCCTTCGCTCCGGCCGGTGATGGCACTGATTTCCTTGTAGGAACGGCCTTCCTGCAGGCGCAGGATGGCCACCTGGCGCTCGGCCGGGTCGAGCTTTTGCACGCACTGGAGCGTGAGGCGGAGCCGCTCCGCCTGTTCCAGTTCGCCCCGCTGGCTCGGCGGCGCGGCCGGCGCCACTTCGAGCGCCTGCTTTTCGTGCAACGCGCGCCGGCGCTCCTCGCTGCGGATCTGGTCCACGGCAAGGTTGTGCGCCACGCGATGGAGCCAAGCCGAGAGGGAGCCGTCGGGCCGCATGCCGGCGCGGGTGGCGCGGAGCAGGTTGATGAAGGTCTCCTGCACCACATCCTGCGCCAACGCGGCGTTGTTGAGCAGCCGGGCGGTGTAGCGCAGCAGCGGCGATTCGAATTCCGCCATGACTGCCGCCACGTCCACCGCGCCGTCGCCGCCCACGGCTTGTTTTTGTTCCGTGCCACTGGCCATGTCCTGCCCTCGATCTGATGGTCTCCGTGCATTATACGTTTTCCGTTGGGGGAATCTTCAAATTATTTTCTTGGGGCGCAAAACAGGGGCGGCGCGGGCGGGTTGCCCGGGCCCGGGAGCGGAATGGCGGGTGGTGTGGTCCTGCCAACCTGCTGGAGAAAGTTGAGGCTGGGTTCGCGGGGCTGGAAGCCCCGCCCACAAAGACGGGGCATGGCGCAGACGCAGCGGCGGTTGCGGTTGGTTTCCTGCCCGCGCGCGTCCGGCGCCTCACCTTGGTTCATCTAGGCGGGGCACAAGACCGGGCTGCGGGCGGACCCTGTCAGCGGCCGGCGGCGTGTGTTCACCAGCGATCGTGATGCACGAACGCGGTGAGCGGCTTGCGGAGCTTGGGACGGCCGGTGTCGGCCGGATGGCCGAGCGGCGTCAGGGCGAGCGGCTCGATACCCTCGGGCAGCTGGAGCACGTTTTTCACCTGCGCCGGATCGAACGCGGCGATCCAGCAGGTGCCCAGCCCGAGGTCGGCGGCGCAGAGCGTGATGTGGTCCATCAGAATGGCGCCATCCACGTCCGCATAATTTTTCCCGTCGGCCCGCACCCAAGCCTTGGCCGGCTCGGTGCAAACGGCGAGCAGGAGCGGCGCGGACCGGAGCCAGTCGCGGTTGTAGGCCAGGCCGAGGGCGTGGCGAACCGCGGGATCGCGGACCACCACCAAATGAAACGGCTGGCGGTTGGCGGCGGTGGGCGCGAGGTTCGCGGCGGCGAGCACCTGCTCCAAGGCCGCCTCGTCCACCGGGTCGGACCGGTAACCGCGGATGCTGCAGCGCTGGGCGGCGAGCTCTTGAAAATTCATAGGTATCCTTTCCTGTATGGGCGGGAGCATAACCGCTCCGATGCGGTTATGCAAAGTGGCGGCAGGCAAATGGCAGCCGCCCTCCCCGTGGCGGTGCGTCGCAGGACATGCGTCGAGTGCGCTGTTGCCGCCCCCTGCGCTTTGCGCTAGAGTGCCAACCATTCGTCTATGACGCGCTGACAACACGACACCTTGGAACGCAAAACATGGCCGGGGGCGAAAACAGAACGCAAGGGCACCGCAAGAAAGGCAGCGGGCAGTCGCCGTGAACAGGAAAAGCTTGGCATGGACTCTGGCGACACTCGCCCTGTTGATGGCCGTGACCTGCGCGGCGCTGGCCGCGACCATGCTCACGCTGAACCGCAGGCAATACTGCCAACACGGGCTCGAGCAGGCGCGCCTCCTTACCCAACGGCTGGGCGACCTGATGACCCGGGACGACCGTCCGGCCATGCAGGACCTGCTCAACCGCCTCCTGCAAGATCAGGACCTCCTGCGCTACGCCTTCATAGGGACCCAGGGCCAGCCCCTGGCACACACCTTCACCAACAGCATCCCCCCCGAATTGCTGGCGCTGACGGCCGGCGCAACCGACGCCGACACCAAATACCAACGCACCGCCGTCGGGGGCCACACCGTCTATGATCTCGCCGCGCGCATCGGCCCAGGTCCCAGCTTCCTCCATCTCGGCCTGGATGGTGAGGGGTTGGACCAGGACGGACTGACCACGCTGCGCTGGATCACGGCCATAGGGTTTCTTCTTTTCCTGGGCCTGAGCTATCCGTTCATCCTCGTCACCCGGGCGCTCGCGCGGGGAAACACGACACTGACCCCACAGCGGGACGGGCACGCGGCGGGACCGATCCTCGAACTGGAACAGGCCAACGAGGCGCTGCGTGAAAGCGAAGGCCGCTATCGCCTCCTCTACGAGGCGATCACCGACCCGCTTTTTCTGCACGAGGTGGAAGCCGACGGCAGGCCGTGGCGTTTCATCGAGAGCAACGCGGCGGCCCAGCAGTTGCTCGGCTATACCCGGGAGGAATTTCTGCGCATGTCGCCGCGCGATCTGCAGGCCCCAGGCGAGGCGCAGGACCTGGGCCCGGTCAGGACCCAGCTGCGTTCCGGCGACAGCGCAACCTTCGAACAGGTCCTGCGCACCAAGGATGGCCGCCTGATCCCCGTCGAGATCCACGCCCTGCCCTTCCACTGGCGCGGCCGGGGCGCCGTCATGGCCCTCGTGCGCGATACCTCCGAGAGCAAGCACAACCGGGCCGCGCTGCAGGAGTCCAAGCAGCAGCTGCAATACCTCATCGACAACACCCACGACGTGATCTACCAGATTGACCTGCAGGGCCGCTATCTGTTCGTCAACGCCGCCGTGCAGCGCTCCACCGGCTATACGGCCGCGGAATTCCTGCGCATGAACATGCTGCAGGTGGTACCCCCGGATTACCACGCAATGCTGGTGGAACGGCTGCAGCGGCGTCTCGCCGGCAACATAAAAGAAGAGAGCTTCGAGACCGAGATCCAGCGCAAGGACGGCCGGCGCGTCTGGGCCGAGCATACGACCACCGGCGTCACGGACGCCGCCGGCCGGCTCATCGCCGTGCAGGGTGTCGCGCGCGACATCACCCGCCGCAAACAGACGGAGGTCGCGTTGCGGGCGTCCCAGCGGCAGCTCCAGCACCTCGTGGACAACACGCGCGAGGTCATCTTTCAGATCGATCTGCTGGGCAACTTCATCTTCAGCAACGCCACCGTGGAGCGGATGACCGGTTATCCGGTCGGCGACCTGCTGCGCATGAACATGCTGGACCTGGTCGCGCCGGAGGATCACGCCCGGCTCCACAGCCGCCTCCAGCAGCGCATCAGCGGCCACCTCGGCGAATCCACTTTCGAAGTTGAAATCGTCCGGCGCGACGGCCGCCGCCTCGCCGTCGAAATGACCACCGTCGGCGTCCACAACGCGGAGGACCGGCTGATCGCCGTGCAGGGCGTCGCGCGCGACATCACCGAGCGCAAGTCGCTCGAGGCGCAGCTGCTGCGGACGCAGCGCCTCGAGAGCGTCGGCCGGCTCGCGGGCGGGATCGCGCACGACCTCAACAACATCCTGGCCTCCATCTTCATCGCCACGCCCCTGCTGCGCGAGTCGCTGCATAGCCCCGACGACCTGGAACTGGTGGACACCATCGAGTCCAGCGCCCAGCGCGGCGCCGACATCATCAAGCAGCTGCTCACCTTCAGCCGGGGCCTGCCCGGCCAGCAGGTCCCCCTGCAACTGACCCTGCTCGTGCGCGAGATGTGCAAGATCATCGCCGAAACCTTCCCCAAGAACATCACCGCGCAGCTCGTGGCCCCGCCGGACCTGCCGCTGGTCAGCGGCAACACGACGCAACTGCACCAGGTGCTGATGAACCTCTGCGTCAACGCGCGCGACGCCATGCCCACCGGAGGTACGCTGACCATCACCCTCGCCCCCGCGCAGCTCGACGACGCCTTCGTCCAGCTCCATCCCGGCGCCCAGCCCGGCGCGTACGTCCGGCTCAGCGTAAGCGACACCGGCGTGGGCATTCCGCCGCAGGACCTCGATCAGCTGTTTGACCCCTTCTTCACCACCAAGAAAGTCGGGGAAGGCACCGGCCTGGGCCTGTCCACCACCCTCGGTATCGTGCGCAGCCATCACGGCTTCATCCTGGTCGAGAGCGCGCCGGGCCAGGGCGCCGAGTTTCAGATCTATCTTCCGGCCAGCCCGCTCCCAGCCACGCCCGCCGAGGCGACTCCGCCGGCAGTGACCCCCGTCGTGCCGCCGGGCCAGGGCGAACTGGTGCTCGTGGTGGACGACGAGACCAACATCCGGCAGATGACCTGCCAGATCCTCGAGCGCTCCGGCTACCGCGTCGTCGCGGCGGCGGACGGCGCCGCCGCCCTCGCCCTCTACGCGCAGCACCAGCCCGAGGTCCACGCCGTCCTCACCGACTTGATGATGCCGAACCTGGATGGGCCGGCGCTGATCCGGGAGCTGCAGCGTCAAAACACCACCGCCAAAATCATCGCCATGAGCGGCTATGCGGCACAGCCCGAACTGCTCAATGAACTGAACATCGCGGCGCACGCCTTCCTCGCCAAACCCTTCGGCGCCGCCGTGCTGCTCCAGACCCTGCGCCGGATGCTCGCCAACTGACCCCTGAGCCCGTGCCGGGACAGGTCCCTTTCGCCGGCGCTTTGCTCAGACCTTGGAAGCCGGCCCGGCGGGGCCAACGGTTTCGCCGCGGCAATAATCGCACATCACGCGCACCCGGGGCTGCCGGACGACAGCGCCGGCGGCGATCTGCAGGAGCAGTCCGGCAAGGCGCCGGACCAGCACGGCGGAATTGGCCCGGTAGTGATCCACGGCGGGCACGAGACACTCCATGACGGGATCGTCCAGCAGATAGAGCAGCGAGACCTCGCCGGGCACGCGGATGCCGCGGTGGAGCAGATACGTCAGCGTGGTGACCACGTCCGTGGTCAGGCACGTCACGAGCGCCAGCGGCGGCGGCCGGCTCACCAGCAGCTGGTCGAGCACACGGCAAAGACCGCGCTTGGTGCCGTCGTGCTGCACCGTGACCGGGGGCCGGACGGCGGGTCCGCGGCGCGCCATAAACTCCTCCATGGCTTTGGCCATCACCAAAAAACCGCCCAGTTCCTGCCGCGGACGCAGCAGCACGATATTGCGATGGCCCTTGGCCCACAGGGTCGCGACGGCGTGCTGCGCCGCGGCCGCGATGTCTTTGTCCACCGAGGGCAGCTCCACGCCGGGATGCGGATGGCCCAGGATGACCGCCGGCAGGCCCCGCCGTGCGAACCAGTGCTGGATGGCCTGCGTGGAATGATAGAGCACCCAGACCGCCTGCGGCCATTTCCGTACGAGTTCCTCCAACAGGCCGTCGGGGTGCGCCACCTGAAAGGCGCGGCTGGTGACGATCTCCAGGCGGAAACCGACCTCAAAGAGATGGGTGCGCAGCCGGTCCACTTCCTCCAGCGCGTTGGCCGGGAAGACCGGCAGGCCGGTCGGCGAGAGCAGGACCACCTGCCTGTTGGAACCGGCGTTGCGCACGCGCCGGGGCCGGGCCGTGATCTGCCGCCCCAGCGCCCGCGCGCCCGGTGCCACCACACCTTCCTGTTCCAGCATCCGCAGCGCCCGGCGCAGCGTGTTGCGCGCGATCTGCAAACGCTGGCACAGCTGCCGCTCCGGCGGCAGCTTGCCGCGCCACGCCCCCGCGTGGATCTGCCGGCGGATCAGCTCGGCCGCCTGCTGGGCATATGTTTTCGTGGGCAGCGCCTGTTCCATGGGCAGCAGGCTAGCGGCTGTCCCGCCGGAAAGCAATCCGTCTTGGAGCAATACTTGAACCAAGATAATCCGCTTGTCCGCCGCCCCGGGAACCGGCATCTTGGCCCGCGTCATGCAATTGCCACAGCACATAGTCCGCGGATGCCACGGCCGGGCCGGAGAGGGTTCCCTGGCCCGCCGGGCCGGCGGCTGGCTGTGCGCGGCGCTGCTGCTCGCGGCGGCGCGGGCCGCGGAGCCGGGCGCGCCGGCGCTCCGCGATGTCTTCATCGGCCAGCAGGAGGGGTTCGCGGTCTACCGCATCCCGGCGCTCGTCGCCACACCGCACGACACGCTGCTCGCGTTTGCCGAGGGCCGCAAAAACATGGGCGACCAGGCGCAGAACCAGATTGTGCTCAAGCGCAGCCGCGATGGGGGCGCCACGTGGCTGCCGGTGCAGATCGTCGCCGCCGACGGCGCGAGCAGCCTCAACAACCCCCAGGCCCTGGTCGCGGGCAAAACCGGCCGCGTGCTGCTGATGTACCAGCGCTATCCGCCGGGCCGGCGCGAGGGCAACGTCGCACCCGGCCTGACCGGCACCAACGTGTGCACGAGTTGGATCACGCAGAGCGATGACGAGGGGGCGACGTGGTCGGCGCCGCGCGATATCACCGCGCAAGTCAAACGCGCGAAGGCGACCAGCCTCGCCAGCGGGCCGGGCATCGGCATTGAGCTGCGCCACGGACCGCATGCGGGCCGGCTCGTCATGCCCTTCAACGAGGGGCCGGCGGGACAGTGGCGCGTCTTCGCCGCCTATAGCGACGACGGCGGCGCGTCGTGGAAGGCGGGTGAGCCCGCCCCGGAGGCCGGCAAGGGTCACGGCAACGAGGTGCAGATGGCCGAATTGAGCGACGGTTCCGTCCTGCTCAACGCGCGCAACCAGGGCGGCGCGAAGCTGCGCAAGGGCGCGATCAGCCGCGACGGCGGCGCATCATGGTCGCCGCTCCAGGACGATCCGAACCTGCCCGAGCCGGTCTGCCAGGCCAGCCTGCTGCGGCACCCGGACGCCGGCGTGGCGGGAAAGGATGTGTTGCTGTTCTGCAACCCGGCGTCGCAACGCGCCCGGACCAACGGCGTCGTCCGCCTGAGCCGCGACGAGGGCCGCACCTGGCCGGTCAGCCGCGTGCTCTACCCCGGCAGCTTCGCCTACAGCTGCATGGCGTCGCTGCCTGACGGCTCCGTCGCCCTGGTCTTCGAGCGCGACAACTGCAGCCGCATCGCCTTCTGCCGTTTCACCCTTGACTGGCTGACGGAGAAGAAATGAACATCGAACACCGAACATTCAACACGGAACATCGAAGTGCGTGGCCCGGTTATGGACAGGGCTAAGAAGAAAAACGGAAATGAACGCCGCTGAACTAGCCGGTTTCTACCGCGCGACGCTGCTCGACGACGTCATGCCGTTCTGGCTGCGCCACGGGCTCGACCGCGCCCACGGCGGCATCCTCACGGCGCTCGACCGCGACGGCAGCGTGCTCGACACCGACAAGTCGGTCTGGTTCCAAGGCCGCGCCGGCTGGATGTTTGCGACGCTGTTCAACACGGTCGAACGGCGCCCCGAGTGGCTGGAGGCCGCGCGCAGCTGCATCGAGTTCACGCGCAGCTTCTGCTACGCGCCGGACGGCAAAATGTATTTCACGGTGACGCGCGAGGGACGGCCGCTGCGGATGCGGCGCTACGTGTTCAGCGAGAGCTTCGCCGCCATCGCCAACGCCGCCTTCGCCAAGGCCACCGGCGACGCGCGCGCGGCGCAGGACGCGGTGCGGAACTTCGCCGCCTATCTGCATCACAGCTTCACGCCCGGCGTCATGCCGCCGAAGACCGACCCCGAAACACGGCCCACGCTCGGACTCGGCGCGCACATGATCGGCATCGCCACCGCGCAGGAACTGCGCGCGAACCTCGGCGATGTCGCCGTCGCCGGCCGCACGTGCAGCGGGTGGATCGACTTCAGCATCGCCGCCATCGAGCGCGACTTCATGAAACCGGACCTGCAGGCGGTGCTGGAAGGCGTCGCGCCGGACGGCAGCCTGCTCGATCATTTCGACGGCCGCCTGCTCAATCCCGGCCACGCCCTCGAGGCCGCGTGGTTCATCCTGCACGAGGCGAAGGTGCGCGCCACCGCCGGGGCCGCCAGCCCCGGCGGCCGGGATCAACGATCCCGGCTACAACCCGGGGCGCTGCAAAACATCGGCCTGACGATCCTCGACTGGATGTGGGCGCGCGGCTGGGACAAGGAGCACGGCGGCATCTATTACTTCCGCGACGTGCGCGGCCTGCCGGTGCAGGAATACTGGCACGACATGAAATTCTGGTGGCCGCACAACGAGGCCATCATCGCCACGCTGCTCGCCTGGCGGCTGACCGGCGCGGAGAAATACGCCCGCTGGCACCAGTTGGTCCACGACTGGAGCTTCGCGCATTTCCCGGACCGCAAGCACGGCGAATGGTACGGCTACCTGCACCGCGACGGCAGCGTCTCGACCCGGCTCAAGGGCAACATGTGGAAAGGCCCCTTCCATTTGCCGCGGATGCTCTGGTACTGCACGCGGCTGCTCGAAGAAAAAGAAAATCCAAAATCCTAATAGCGAAATCCGAAACAAATCCAAAGCCCAAATTTCAAAACAGAAACATGCACCTACACCATCAACAGAAAACCCTGCACGTCCCGCGTCAGGGAGCGGACAAGTCTTCGCATGTCTGGCAAGACCCCGCACCGCTCAGCCACCCGGCGGGCTTACCCACGCTTGAACTTTCCCCCGCTTTCCGCTGTTCGAATTTATTTCGGATTTTGGTTTTCGGATTTTGGTTTTGCTTTCTGCCGGCGCCGGGGCAGGTCAAGCTTTCCACCCGCGAGCTGCCGCCGCTGCCCGACGAACTCGGCGTGGCGGGCGCCTTCGCGGGCGTCAGCGGCGACGCGCTGCTCGTCGCCGGCGGCGCCAACTTCCCCGGACGGCCGCCCTGGGATGGCGGGCAGAAAAAGTGGCACGACGAAATCTATGTGCTGCCGCGCAACGCCACAAACTGGCTGACGGGCTTCAAACTGCCGCATCCCCTGGCCTACGGCGTGTCTGTGCCGTATGACGGGGGCGTGCTCTGCCTCGGCGGCAGCGACGCGGAGCGGCACTACCGCGAGGTTTTCCTGCTGCGCTGGCGGGCGGGCCGCGTGCTCATCGAAACCAACTTCCCGCCCCTCCCCCACCCGCTTGCCAACGCCTGCGGCACGATCTGCGTCGGCGGTGTGATTCTCGCCGGCGGCGAGGCCGCGCCCGGCGCGACCCGCGCACTCAACGAAGCGTGGCGGCTGAACCCGGCGGCCACCGACGCCGCATGGGAGCGTCTGCCTGACCTCCCCGGGCCGGGGCGTTCGCTCGCCCTAGCCGCCACGTACGGCAGCAGCGTGTACATCCTCGGCGGCGTTTCGCTGTTCGCCGGACCGGACGACAAGCCCACGCGCCGCTACCTCACCGACGTCTACCTGCTGACCAGCCACGGCCTGGCCTGGCAGCGGCAAAAAGCGCTGCCGTACCCGCGCGCCGCAGCCCCCGGCCCTGCGCCGCAAATCGGCAATGGTTGGGTGGTGCTGCTCGGCGGCGACGATGGCTCGCGCTACAACTTCCAGCCTGCGGCAGAACATCCCGGATTCTTAGCCGGGCTGCTGCTGTGGCATCCGGGTCGGGCGCTCTTTCGCGCGGGCGGCGTCTTGACGGCGGCGCGCGTCACGACGCCGGCGGTCGTATGGGGTAATGAGATCGTCATCCCCAGCGGCGAGACCCGGCCCGGCGTGCGCTCACCCGCCGTGACCGCCTATCGTCTGGAGACGCCATGACCGCGCGCAGGATCCAAGGCTTGGCTGCCAGCGGCGCGCATTTTTCCGGGCCTTGGACGCTGACGCGGCAGGACAGCCCTGCGCCTGAGACATCCGGCCGCAAACCGGGCCCTGCGCTCGACCTGGCATCGCACCTGGAGATACCTGGCACCCCATGAACGACACCCTCAAAAGAACCAGCACCACCGCGTGGGCCACCGTGGCGCTGCTCTGGCCGGTCGCGCTGCTGAACTACCTCGACCGGCAAATGCTGGCGACGATGGGTCTGTCCATCAAGGCAGACATCGCCGAACTGCAGAGCGCGGAATGCTACGGCCAGCTCATGGCGGTCTTCATGTGGGTCTATGCGTTTTGCAGCCCGCTCGGCGGCGTCATCGCCGACCGCCTGAACCGCAAGTGGCTGATCGTGGCGAGCCTGGGCGTCTGGTCCGGCGTGACCCTGCTGATGGGCCAGGTCCACGGCTTCCACCAGCTCTACTGGCTGCGCGCCATCATGGGCGTGAGCGAGGCGTTCTACATCCCGGCGGGCCTCGCGCTCATCGCGGATTATCACCGCGGCCCGACGCGCTCGCTCGCGGTGGGCGTCCACATGAGCGGCATCTACATGGGCCAGGCGCTGGGCGGAGTCGGCGGCTGGGTGGCGCAGGACATCTCGTGGCGCACGGCGTTTGCCGGCTGCGGTGCCGTCGGCATCGCCTACGCGTTCGTGCTGATGCTCTTCCTGCGCGAGAAGCCACGCGACGCCGCGGAGCCAACCGGGACGACCGCATCCGGCGCGCCCACGGGCGGCGGCGTGCGGTGGCTGGGCTTCCTCATCCTCCTGCTGTGCTTCTCGCTGCCGAGCATGCCGGGCTGGGCGGTGAAGAACTGGCTGCCGACGCTGCTGCAGGACCGCTTCCTGCTCGACCAGAAAACGTCCGGCCTGTGGGCCACGATGATCTATGCCGGCGCCGCCTTCTGCGGCGTGCTCATCGGCGGACGCCTCTCCGACCTGTGGACCCGACGCCACGTCCGTGGCCGCACGTGGGCCAGCGGGACCGGCCTGCTGCTCACCGTGCCCGCCCTCATCGGCATGGGCCTCGCGCCCAGCTTCCCGCTCGCGCTCGCCGCGACCGCGCTCTACGGCCTCGGCTTCGGCATGTTCGACGCGAACAACATGCCCATCCTCTGCCAGGTCATGCCTCCGCGGTTCCGGGCCACCGGCTACGGCGTGCTGAACTTCGCCGGCATCGGCGCCGGCGCGTTCCTGACACCGCTGCTCGGCCGGCTGAAGGACCACGGCGTCCCGCTGGCCACCGGCTTTGCGGTCTGCGCGGCGCCGGCGCTGCTCGCCGCCCTCTTGATGTTCTGGGTGCGCCCCACGGTGCGCGACCAGGGCAATACCGACAACACACCCAAGGAAAACTGATGAACCCGAAAAAACTGCTCGGACTGGTGGCCGCGGCGCACACGCCGTTCAAGGCCGATGGCGCGCTCCACCTCGCAATCGTCGAACAGCAGGCCGCGCACCTGCTGAAGAACAAGGTCGCCACCGTCTTCATCGGCGGCAGCACCGGCGAGAGCCACTCGCTGACGCTGGAGGAGCGCCGCCAGCTCGCCGAGCGCTGGAGCGCGGTGACGCGCGGCACGCCGCTCGGCCTCGTCATCCACATCGGCTCCAACTGCCTGGCCGACGCGCGTGCGCTGGCCGCGCAGGCCCAGCAGCTCGGCGCGCAGGCCATCGCCATGCTCTCGCCGAGCTACTTCAAGCCGCGCGACCTGGGGGCGCTGATCGCCTGCTGCGCCGACGTCGCCGCCGCCGCGCCGGAGACACCGTTTTATTTCTATGACATCCCGTCGATGACCGGCACGAACTTCTCGATGCCCGACTTTCTCGCCCAGGCGCCGGCGCGCATCCCGACGCTCGCCGGGCTGAAGTACACAAACTCCAACCTGATGGACTACCAGCTCTGCCTGCGCGCCGCGGACGGCCGTTTCGACGTGCCCTACGGCTGCGACGAGTGGATGCTGGCCGCGTGCGTCCTCGGCGCCAAGGGCGCCGTCGGCAGCAGCTACAACTTCGCCGCGCCGGTCTACCAGCGCCTGCTCGCCGCGCTCGCCGCCGGCGACCTGGGCGCTGCGCAAGCGGAGCAGTTCCGCTCCGTGCAGCTCATCCGCCTCCTCGCCAACCTCGGCTACATGGGCGCCTCCAAAGCCGTGATGACCATGCTCGGCGTGGACGTCGGCCCCGCGCGCCTGCCGAACACCACGCCGACCCCCGAGCAGGTCAAGCAGCTCCGGCACGACCTCGAACAGCTCGGCTTCTTCGACTGGGTCCGCTGACAACACCGACCCGACGCGCACGGGCGCGCGTGTGGCTGCCCGGATCCGAAGGGCATAAAATCATAGGGTTCAGAATCATGTCGCACATGATTCTGTCTCCATGATTTTGCGAACATCTTCTCTGGCTGGTAGGTCACCCAACAGGAGCCTCTCGCGGAGCGAGAGGTCTACCATGGCCTGCAGTCTTCAAAGCAGTCCTCACCTTCCGCGTGAGGTTTTGTTGCAGCTGCCGCGTCAGATTCCTGCTGCATCAGCGGCTGGAAGGTGTAAGCTCCACGCTGGCGAAAGGAGCCGCGCATGAAAAGGCTGCTTATGGTTCTGCTCTGCGGCATGCCGGCGTGGGCCGGGGAGGATGTACAGAAACTGGCGGACGACAACACGGCGTTCGCGCTGGATCTGTTCCAGCAACTCCGCGCGGCGCCGGGCAACCTCTTCTGCTCGCCCTATTCCATCTCCACCGCGCTGGCGCTGACCGCCGGCGGCGCGCGCGGCGAGACGGAAAAGCAGATGGCCGCCGCGCTCCATTTCTCGCTGGACCGCTCGCGGCTGCACCCCGCGTTCGCCGAACTGCAGGCCACGCTGAACAAAATCCAAAAGAGCGGGCACGTCCAGCTGAACGTGGCGAACTCGCTCTGGCCGCACAAGCAGCATCCGTTCCTGGCCGACTATCTCAACCTGACCAGGCGTTGCTACGGCGTCGAGATCACCGCCATGGACTACGCGCACGCTGCAGACGCGGCGGGCGCGACGATCAACCGGTGGGTCGAGGCGCAGACTCACGACAAGATCAAAAACATCATCCCATCCGGCACGCTGGACGCGCTGACCAAGCTGGTGCTGGTCAACGCGATCTACTTCAAGGGCAACTGGGCGCATCCGTTTGAGAAGTCTGCGACGCAGCCCGCGCCCTTCAAGCTCGCGGGCGACAAGACCGTAGCGGCGCCGCTGATGGGACAGTCGCGCGAGTTCCGCTACGCCAAGGCCGGCGGCGTCCAACTGCTGGAACTGCCCTATGCCGGCGATGAGCTCTCGATGCTTATCCTGTTGCCGGAGCAGGCCGAGGGGCTGGCTGAACTCGAAAAGCAGCTGACCGTGGCCACCGTGCGGGAGTGGACGCGCCAGCTCCGCCCGCGCGAGGTGCATGTGTTCCTGCCCAGATTCAAGATGACGGCGCAGTTCGAGCTGAGCCGCGCACTGACGGCGCTGGGCATGCGGGACGCCTTCGGCGGTACGGCCGATTTCTCCGGCATGGATGGCCGGCGCGATCTGTTCATCAGCGCCATCCTGCACAAGGCCTTCGTGGACGTGAACGAGGAGGGCACCGAGGCCGCGGCCGCGACCGTAGTGATGATGCGCGAGCTGGCGATGATGGAGCCGCCGCCAACCTTCCGCGCCGATCATCCGTTCCTGTTCCTCATCCGCGAAAAGAGCACCGGCAGCATCCTCTTCCTCGGCCGCGTCGCCGACCCGACGCAGGCCGGCGAGTGATGGATCCCAGGGTGCGGAAACGGAAACCACCGCTTTTTCAAAGGCGCGGGTAACGGCTCGCGCTGTAGCGGCCATCCGACTTCGTCCAGGCGCTGCGCCAGCACAAGCAGGCATCGCTACCCCCCCCCGCAGGGCGGCGCTCCTACAGCACAGTCCACCCTGCCTGCTTACAGCCCCCCCCCCGCCATTCACCATCTGCCATGCACCATTCAGCATCCACCAGCTTCCCTTCCGCGCCTGCCACCCCCGCTTGCAGGCACCTGTTTTTGATTCGCAAGGCGCGGGAGAAGGTGTATCTTTTCGGCGCAAACCAACAGGAGAACCCATGAAAAGACATTTGCTGAAGTTGCTGGCGGGTGTGGCGCTGACCGGCGTGACGCTGGCAGCGGAACCGATGCGCGTAGCGGTGATGGATTTCGACGACCAGACCGGCCAGCGGGCCGACGCCCGGCTCGGCGGCTCGGTGGCGCCGGCGGCGCTCGCCGCCAAGGGCGCGTTCCTCGTCGGCCAGAAACTGCTCGGCCAAAAGGAATTCACGCTGATCGACCGGCGCGACTTCATCGCGCAGATGGAGCAGGAGCAGCCGACGAACCAGGGCAAGAAGACCGCGGCGCGGCCGACCTTCATCCACGCGGCCCAGGCGTTGCGGGCCGACGCGGTCCTGCGCGGCAGCCTGATGAGCCTGTCCAGCGGCAAAGAGACGATCAACCTCGGCGGCAACCGTTCCGAGTTCACCACGCTGACCGTGCGGGTCGGCCTCGAGGCCCTCAACCCGGTGGACGGCGCGGTCCTCGCCATGACCAGCGGCGCGGGCCAGATCCGGGTCCGCCAGACCGCGGCGCAATCCACCGAGCTGAGCGAGGACGACGTGCTCGGCCTCGTGGAAAAGGCGATTGAGGACGCGCTGCCGAAGCTGCAGACCGCGCTGACGCAGGCCCAACTCGCACAGCAGGCGCGGCCGCGGATCAAGCTGAGCGTCAAGTCCTCCGCCGACCCCGCGCTGGTCGAGATCGATGGCATCCTGATCGGTACGACGCCGCTGGTGAACGCCGAGATCTTCCGGGGCGACCATGTCCTGACGATCGGCAAAGCCGGCTACCGCGATGTCTCCAAGCGCATCCTGTTCGAGAAGGATACGGCCATCGAGGTGCCGATGATCCGCACCGAGCTCAGCGCCGGCGAGATCAAGCAGATCTACGAAAAGGCCCGCCTCAACATTTTCCAGGGCGAGCCGGGCCTGATCATCAACACGATCAACAACTGAGCCTCCTCCAACAAAAATATTGCAAAACGGGCGGGAAACGCTAATTTCCCGCCCGTTTGTCTGCGGGTCGAGTGCGGTGAAGGCTCGGGTCCGGACGGCCCCCTGCGGGGGTGCGTTTGGGATGCCCGACTGTGTCGGGCGCCCTCACAGCGCGTCCTGCGGCAGCAGGAACAGTAAGGAGCAGAAGCATGGGCACGCGGTTATATGTCGGTAATCTGTCGTTCAACAGCTCGGAATCCGATCTCGCAGGCTTGTTCTCGCAGATCGGCAAAGTGGTGAATTGCAACCTGATCTCGGACAAATTCACGGGCAAGTCCCGCGGGTTCGCCTTCGTCGAGATGAGTTCGCAGGACGAGGCCAACAAGGCCATCGAACAGCTCAACGGTACGGACTTCCAAGGCCGCGCCCTGACGGTCAACGAAGCCAAGCCGCGTGAAGAGCGCCCCTCCGGCGGCGGCTTTGGCGGCGGCGGGTTCCGCGACCGCGACGATCGTGGCAACCGCAGCGAAGGCGGCTTCCGCGAACCGCGCGGCCCGCGCTCGTTCTGATCGTCAGGTAACTCGCATAAGAAGGGCGGCCCATCCGGGCCGCTCTTTTTTTGCATCAGATTGAGGCGTCCTTAGGCTGAAGGGCGCCCAAGTTATGTTACAAACGGAACGGTAGCGGGCAAGGCTGCGGTTACACCGCAAACAGATTTCGACAGAATCATCAGGAGGCGCAGCGCTGTATTGAAATGGTTTTGTCCCCAATGATTCTGTCGTTCCTTCCGCTATTCATCAGCCCGCGGGGCGCGCCGGCCGCGTTTTCACGAACGCGGCTACGCCAACCAACCCTCATCAGCCAAGCACTTGGAGGGCGGCGTGTCACGCCGCCGGGGAGCTAACGATGCCGCTGCTGCAGTTTTATGTGCGCCGAGCCGGAGACTCGGCGTACAGCAGTTGGGTTCGACGTTGTAGACCGGGTCACCGACCCGGCACACCCCGCAACCACCCAACACCCCGAACGCAGCACGGCTGCGCCCCTACGCCGGTGGTTTGCCCGCGATGGCATCCGCAACGAGTTGGATGGCGGCCTCATGGTGGGCGCGGCAGGCTTCGAGCGTCGGCTTCCACGGCGTCTGTAAGAAGCCGAGCAACCGTTCCGGCGCGATGTGCTGGCGCGCGAACTCCACCGTGCGGCGGAAATTCTCCGGCGTGGACCAGTTCGACGCCGCCGGAATCTGGTCATAGCCGTGCCGCTCCAGTTCCACATAGGTCTTCGCCGCCGTGTCTTTCTCCGGGTTGAAGCTCAAGCCGTAGTACCAGTTGCTCTGCACGACGTTCTTCGGCATGCGCGCGAAGAATGCGTCGGCGTGCTTCCACGCAAAGTCCGCCCAGATCCACGGCCGCGACTTCTGCTCCGCCACGGTCTTTGCGAAGAACTCGAAGTCGTGCCACCAGAGTTCATATTGCCGCACCACGGTGTACTCGTACTTGGCCTGGTGCTCGGCGGTTTCCTCGTCGTAGCCGAGATGGAAGAAGCGCGGGCCAGCGAACAGTTCGGTGACCTCGGCGATCAGCTCGCGGCAGACCCGGTAATACTCGGGCGTGGAAACCATGCGGGCATATTTCCCCAGCCACGCATCGTGCGCGGTGGAAAAGTTCAGCTTCGGGATCGGCTCCAGCCCGAGGTCGCGGCAGCGTTTCAATTCCTCGCGCAGCTTGTGCGGGCTCCACGCATCCTTCACCGCAATCTCCGGGTGCGAGCGGTAGGCCACCGCGTCGCCGAGATCGATCAGCACCGTATTCAGGCCGCCGCGCTGCATCGCCTGCAGCAGGTCGCGCCACAGTTTTTCATCGAAGCGCAGGCAGGGCTGCTGACAAACCCAGCCCAGTTCCTCGCCCTTGAGCGCGCCCCACTTGTCCACCGGGCGGTCGCTCCACATGTTGTAGCTGAGGTGCAGCAGGTTGCCCCAGATCGGCTTCGCCGGCGGCGCGGCACGGGCCGCGCGCGGCAGCGCCGTTGCGGCGAGTGCGGCGGCCGTTGCGGCCATGAACGAACGACGAGAGATATCAGCGTTCATTTCTCACCTTTTTACCACAGAGAACACGGAGGCAAGCGGAGGGCACAAAGGAGAACTGCCTCCGCGAACCTCTATGCTGCCTCTGCGACCTCTGCGGTTAGATTCCCATCAGCTGGCGCACGAACCCGGCGTTTTTCTTGCCGTCGGCCGGGCCGTTCTTGGTCGGGCAGGAAGTTTCCAGCACGATCCAGCCGCGGTAATCGATGTCGCGCAGCGCGGCGGCGATCGGGTCGAACTTCACCTTGCCCTCGCCGAGGAAATTTTTGCCGTCTTTGAAATGGATCTGCGAGATGCGGCCCTTGAGCGCGCGGATTTCCGCGGGCACGTCATAGCCCGCGCCAGTCGTGTTGCCGACGTCGTAATAGGCGCCGACGAACTTGCTGCCGATCCTGTCGAGGATTTCGATGTACTTCGCCGAGGGCAGCGTGCACTCGACGCCCAGCGTCACGCCCGCGGCCTCCGCCTGCGGCGCGACTTCCTTCAGGCGTTTGACCACGGACTCGAGATCGTCCTTCTTCCAGTCGCCGCCGTTGAGCAGATGCGCCTTGCCGAAGAAGGGGACGAGGATGCCGGTCGCGCCGAGCGTTTTCGCCGCCGCGATGCACTGGCCGAGCCAGGCGACCGCGCGCGGTTCCGTCGCCACCGGATTGCCGTTCATCAAGTCCATCGAGAGCGAGCTGATGACGACGCCCGCGGCCTGGGACAGATCCTTCTGCTTCTGCTGCTCGGCCGGTTCGGCGATCTTCAGTGTATCGGCCGCACCGCCGACGCCAACCTCGATGCCCTCGATGCCGCACTGCTTGGCCACCTTGTAGTCGCCGCCGAAACAATTGGTGCGCGAGCCGAGGCGGATCTTCGCGCCCGGTGCGGCCCGCGCCATCAGTTGTGCGAACTCGCCGAACAGCGCCGCACCCGCGAGCGCCGTCGCGCCGCGCCGTATAAAAATCCGCCGTGTCATCATCATCATCCGTCCCTTTCCGGTTTGTTGGCCATCGCGTATGGATTATGGCCGCGCCCGCCGTCGAGTCAAACGGGAAATACCCCGGCCGCGAACGCGCCCATGGTTTCCCCGCGTGGGAGCTGCGGCGCCAACGGCGTGGCCCACCGGGTCAGACCCAGCCATGGCACAGCACCTGCTACCTCAAGACCGGGCTCGGTCGTTGAACCGGGCGTTGGCCGGAACCCGCTCAGGAGCAGGCCAGCCGAGAGGCCCATGGGCCAACGAATATTTCTTCCTGAAAAACAGCGCAGCATTGACACAGTGGGCCTGCGGTCTTTAGGTTCGCGCCACAGCACAACCCTTGAAAGGGCCGGCAGACATGATGGATAACAGCAACACGCGGCGGCACGGCAAGCGGGGATGGGGCTGGTGGACGGGTTTGTGGCTGTTGGGTGCTTGGAGCTGCTTGCCGCTGGCCTGCGGACAGACCTATACCATCACCACGCTGGCCGGCTCGGCCGGCGCCTCCGGCAGCGCCGATGGG
>CAITZM010000167.1 GCA_903896925.1 uncultured Lentisphaerota bacterium
GCCGCCGGCGAGGAGCGGCTGCGGCGCCGGGCCGCCCGCCTCGCGCGCGCCGGCGCCGAGCGGGGGCCGGAGCAGGTCGTCTTCGAGGAGGTCATGGCCGCGCTCGGCTACAAACACAACCAGGCCGCGTTCCGCCGGCTGGCCGAGGCGCTGCCGCTCGCCCGGCTGCGCGCCGAGGCGGGCGGCGACGCCGACCTCGCCTTCGCGCTGCTGGCGGGCATGGCCGGGCTGCTGCCGCAGCAGTTATCCGCGAAACTGGACGACGAGGCCCGTGCCGCCGCGCGGCGCTGGTGGGACGCGTGGTGGAAGCGGCGCGAGCGGTTCGCGGAAGGCGCCCTCACCCCCGCCCACTGGCGGCTCGCGGGCCTGCGCCCGCTGAACCACCCGCTGCGCCGGCTCGCCGCGGCGGCGGCATTGTTCACCGCGGAACGCCCGCCCGCCGCGGTCTGGACGGGACTGGCGGAAGCAGCGCCCGGCGCTTGCCTGGAGCAGGCGCGCCAGCAGTTGCTCGCGGTCAGCCACCCGTTCTGGGCCTTCCGGCTGACGCTGACCGGCCGGCGTACCGCCAAACCGGTCGCGTTGATCGGAGAGGCGCGGGCCGATGCGATTTTGATCAACGATTTCGTGCCGTTTCTCGCCGCGCAGGGTTGCGCAGCGCCGTTTGCGCAGGAGCTGCTGGCGCAGCTGCCGGTGGAGCAGGACAACGCCGTGCTGCGGGAGATGGCGTTCGCCCTGTTCGGGCGCGACGCGCCGAACTCGCTGCTGCGCGACGGCCTCCGCCGGCAGGGCCTGCTCCAAATCTTCCATGACTACTGCCTGAACGACCGCTCCCGCTGCGCCACCTGCCCGCTGCCCGCCATGCTGCGGAAGTGAGCCGGACCTTATTCGCAACCTGGAGGTAGCAGCCGGTGTGCTCCGCTGGGCTGGCGCAGCGGTCCCGTCCGGAACAAGCCGGCCGACAAAAGGCACCCGCCACGCTGCGGTGCAGCGGGCGGGTGAAAACACGGATGCTTTATACGCTCAGCCGTTGAGGGACCAGCCGGCGCGGTACTTGCGGCCCAGCAGTGCATTGGCTTCGGGACAGTTGGTCACCTTGCCCGCGGCACCGTCGTATTCAAGCCGCTTGCCGACGCGGTAGGCGACCAGGCCCAGCAGCATCTGCTCGATCATGTCGCCGCTGTATTCAAAGTCGCACGCGGTCTTGAGGCTTGGGTTCTTGCAGGCGGCCAGCCACTGTTCCTGGAAGTGGCCGACCGGCGGCAGGAGCTGGTCCTTCGCCCGCGGTTTGTAATAGCTCATGTCCGCTTCCTTGCCGTAGGGCAGGACGACATGATTGTCGAAGCTGGCGACAAGGAACCCCTGCGAGCCCTTGTAGAGCACGCCGTGATCGATCTTGTTGAGGTCGATGAACTCTTTCGGCGACTTGGGCATCGCGCCGCCCTGGTACCAGCTGGTCTTGAGCGGGCCGCGCCAGCCGTTGGCGGGATGCTCGAAGTGGCTCTCGCATTCGACCGGCGTGACGTCGGGGTTGAATTTTTCGCCCTTGGCTTCCGCGCTCGTCGGTAGTTTGGCGTCCACGGCGTTCCAGAGCAGGTCCATCGTGTGGCTGCCCATGTCGCCGACCTGGCCGACGCCGAAGTCCCAGAACATGTTCCATTGCGTGCAATTCCCGCGGGCCGTGCCGGTGTTGGCGAAATAGCCGGGGTTATACGGATGATCGGGCGCCGGGCCGAGCCAGAGGTCCCAGTGGAAACCCTTGGGCGGAGCGCCGGCGGCGGGCCAGTAGCCCTCGCGGGGGATCTTGCGGTTGCCCCAGGCGGCGGCGGACTTGAGCTCGCCGATCGCGCCATCGAGGATCAGCTCGCGGACGCGGTTGAAATTCGACAGCGCGTGCCGCTGCATCCCGACCTGCGTGGCGAGCTTGCTTTTCTTCGTCAGCCAGTTCGCGCGGACCGAGCGCGCCTCCTCGACGGTGATGGCGAGCGGCTTCTCCATGTAGCAGTGCAGATCGCGGTTGATGCACCCGTTGGCGATGAGCGCGTGGTGGTGGTCGGCGGTGCAGCAGACGACCGCATCGAGGCCGAGCTTCTTGTGGTCGTCGAGCAGCTTGCGCCAGTCCAGATAGGTCTTGGCCTTCGGGAATTTTTTGGCGCCGCCGGCGAGGTTGCCTTCGTGGAGGTCGCAGAGGGCGACGACGTTCTGGGTGCCGAGGGTGTCGTAATGCGCCTTGCCCCGGCCGCCCACGCCGAGCAGCGCGATGTTCAACCGGTTGCTGGGCGCATCGGCGCCAAAGAGTCCGCGCGGAGCGATGAGCAAGCCCGCGCCCGCCAGCGCCGCGTTCCGCATGAATTCACGTCGTTGCATGGTTGCCTCTTTTCGTGTTGCAGCCATAGAACGCATCCCCTGCGGGAAAATTTTCAGCCTCTGGAAAATTCCCCGCAGCCGCGTCCGCCAGAACGCGCCCAGCCCATGCCCGGCGCAAACGGAGAAAAGGAACCGGGCTAAACGCCGCAAGGCGGGTGTACTTGAGAGCCGAGGTGTGACCTGGTTGGGCGGGCCGCACAAGCGTGATTTTCCTTCGATGTTGGATGTTCGATGTTCAGTGTTCGATGTTCGCTTCAAAAGGTTCACCCGCCGCGCTGCGGTGCAGCGGGCGGGTGGGAGCGCGAACCGGATTGTTCCGGCTCAGCCGTTGAGCGCCCAGCCGTCGCGATACTTGCGGCCCAGGAACGCGTTGGCCTCGGGGCAGTTGGTGACCTGGCCCGTGGCGCCGTCATAGGCGAGCTTCTTGCCGGCGCGGTAGGCGACGAGGCCGAGCAGCAGTTGCTCGATCATGTTGCCGCTGTACTCGAAGTCGCAGGCCGTCTTGAGGCTCGGGTTCTTGCACGCGTCGATCCACTGCTGCTGGAAGTGGCCCAGCGGCGGCAGGAGCTTGTCCTTCGTCCGCGGTTTGTAATAGCTCATGTCCGCTTCCTTGCCGTAGGGCAGGACGACATGCGTGTCGAAGCTGGCGACGAGGAAGCCCTGCGACCCTTTGAACAGCACGCCGTGGTCGATCTTGTTGAGGTCGATGAATTCCTTCGGCGACTTGGGCATCGCGCCGCCCTGATACCAGCTGGTCTTGAGCGGCCCGCGCCAGCTGTTGGCGGGATGCTCGAAGTGGCTCTCGCACTCGACCGGCGTGACGTCGGGATTGAACTTGTCCCCCTTCGCCTCCGCGCTCGTCGGGAGCGTGGCGTCCACGGCGTTCCAGAGCAGGTCCATCGTGTGGCTGCCCATGTCGCCGATCTGGCCGGCGCCGAAGTCCCAGAACATGTTCCACTTCAGGCAACCGCCGGCGACATATTCCGGGTTGAAGGCGTGTACGGGAGAAGGGCCGAGCCAGAGGTCGAAGTTCAGCGTCTTGGGCGGCTCGCCCTGCGCGGGCAGGTAGCCGTCGCGGCGGATCTGGCGGTTGCCCCACGCGGAGGCGCTCTTGAGCTCGCCGATCGCACCATCGAGGATCAGTTCGCGGACGCGGTTGAAATTCGACAGCGCGTGCCGCTGCATGCCGACCTGCGTGGCCAGCTTGCCCTTCTTCGTCAGCCAGTTCGCGCGGACCGTGCGGGCCTCCGCGACGGAGATGGCGAGGGGCTTTTCCATGTAGCAGTGCAGGTTGCGGTTGAGACACCAGTTGGCGATGAACGCATGATGGTGGTCGGGCGTGCAGCAGACGACGGCGTCGAGACCGAGGGTCTTATGGTCGTCGAGCAGCTTGCGCCAGTCGCTGTAGGTCTTGGCCTGGGGGAAGCGCTTGACGCCGATCGCGAGGCGCTCTTCGTTCACGTCGCACAGGGCGGCGACATTTTCGGTGGCGATGGAATCGTAGTGCGCCCGGCCCCGGCCGCCGACGCCGATGAGCGCGATGTTCAGCTTGTTGCTCGGCGCGTTGGCGCCGAAGAGACCGCTCGGCGCGATGAGCAGGCCCGCGCCGGCCAGCGCCGCATTCCGCATGAATTCACGTCGTTGCATGGTTGCCTCTTTTCGTGTTGCAGCCATAGAACGCATCCCCTGCGGGAAAATTTTCAGCCTCTGGAAAATTCCCCGCAGCCGCGTCCGTCGGAACGCGGCCAACCCGCGCCGGCGCAAGCGGAGCAAAGGAACCGAACTCAACGCCGCAGGGCGGGCGTACTCGAGAGCCGTGGTGTGGCCGGTTGGGTGGGCCGCACAAGCGCGATTTTCCTTCGCTGTTGGATGTTCGATGTTCAGTGTTCGATGTTCGCTCAAAAAGGTTCACCCGCCGCGCTGCGGTGCAGCGGGCGGGTGAAAACACGGACCGATTTTTTACTGATCAGCCGTTGAGCGCCCAGCCGTCGCGATACTTGCGGCCCAGCAGCGCATTGGCCTCGGGGCAGTTGGTGACCTTGCCCGTGGCGCCGTCATAGGCGAGCTTCTTGCCGGTGCGGGAGGCGACGAGGCCGAGCAGCAGCTGCTCGATCATGTTGCCGCTGTACTCGAAGTCGCAGGCCGTCTTGAGGCTCGGGTTCTTGCACGCGTCGATCCACTGCTGCTGGAAGTGGCCCAGCGGCGGCAGCAGCTTGTCCTTGGCGCGCGGCTTGTAATAGCTCATGTCCGCTTCCTTGCCGTAGGGGAACAGGAGCCGGTTGTCGAAGTCGGCGACAATGAAGCCCTGCGAGCCCTTGAACATCGCGCCGTGGCCGATCTTCTTCAGGTCGATGAAGTCCTTCGGCGGGGTCGGCATCGCGCCGCCCTGGTACCAGGCCACGCTGATCGGGCCGCGCCAGGAGTTGGCCGGATGCTCGAAGTGCGACTCGCACTTGATGGGGGTGAGGGCGGCGTTGAAGGGGTCGCCCTTGGCCTCCGCGCTCGTCGGGAGCGTGGCGTCCACGCAATTCCAGAGCAGGTCCATCGTGTGGCTGCCCATGTCGCCGATCTGGCCGGCGCCGAAATCCCAGAACATGTTCCACGACAGGCAGTTCGCGCCCGGGCCCCGCGAAAAGTAGCCGGGGTTGTAGGCGTGGGCCGGGGACGGGCCCAGCCACAGGTCGTAGTGCAGGTTGCTCGGCGGTGCACCGGCATCCGGCAGATAACCGGCGACGGCTTTGTTGTCCTTGAAATAAACGATGCCCTTCTCCTGGTCGTAGTCGCAGAGATCAGGCCGGCACTGGCGGTTGCCCCACGCGGAGGCGCTCTTGAGCTCGCCGATCGCGCCGTCGAGGATCAGCTCGCGCAGGCGGTTGAAGTTCGCGATCGCGTGCCGCTGCATGCCGACCTGCGTCGCGAGCTTGGACTTCTTCGACATCCAGTTCGCGCGGACCGTGCGGGCCTCCTCGACGCTGACGGCGAGCGGCTTTTCGCAATAGACATGCAGGTTGCGGTTGAGCGCCCAGTTGGCGATGAACGCGTGGGTGTGGTCAGCCGTGCAGATGACGACGGCGTCGAGGCTGAGCTTCTTGTGGTCCTCGAGCAGCTTGCGCCAGTCGACGTAGGTCTTGGCCTGGGGGAAGCGCTTCGCACCGAAGGCGAGATGATCGTCGTTGATGTCGCAGAGCGCGACGACGTTCTCGGTGGCGATCGAGCTGAAATGCGCCTCGCCGCGGCCCCACGAACCGATCAGCGCGATGTTCAGCTTGTTGTTTGATCCGTTGGCGCCGAAGGTGCCGCTGGGCGCAATAAACAGGCCCGCGCCGGCCAACGCCGCGTTCTTCATGAATTCCCGTCGCTGCATGTAGTCTCCTCTTCTCGGTTTGGTTTCAATCGTCATTCCGCCTGCCGCACAGCCGCCCGCGCCCCGCGCGGCGGCCCGTCTGGCAACAGCGTGCAGGATTTGCGCACCCGCGCAAGATGTCAAACAAAAAGCTCGGCGCGCCGTCAGAGAACGCAGCATCGGCCGGAAAATTATCCGCGGCTTGGCAAAAAATACGCTGGATTTCCCAAGGCCTGGAAAAACTCACGGGCGGCTTTTCCAAGCCTTGGAAAAGGCGTAGGCTCGCGCCATGAAAATGCTCCCCACCTCGCTTCTGGGCGGACTGCTCCTGCTGGCCGTGCCCGCCGGCGGCCGGTCCGCATCGGCGGATACGACGACGAACGCCAGCTTTCGCGGGCTCGCAGGGCTGCTCTTCGAGGCCGAGGACTGGACCACGCCGCGCGATGCCTGGCGAACCAACCAGGTCACCGCCAACCAGTGGCGGCTGTGGACCACCGAGGGCGCGGGCAAGCGCTCGCGCGACGCCGCGCTGACCACGCCCAAGGTGGCGCGCGACCGCGCCACGCCGGAGGAGGGCGCGCCGCCGCTGCATACGCACCTCACCGGCCTGCCGCGCGGCACCTACCGCGCCTGGCTCGGCCCCACGTCGCGCCCGCTGGCCTACTCGCTCGACGGCGGCCACACCTGGCTGAAATCGGCCGGCGGCGAAACGGACCTCGGCACGTATGAAATCCACGACGGCGCGTTCGACCTGTGGGTCGATGACCGCTTCGCCAACCCCGCCAGCATCGGCTGCGCCTACTATGATTACATCCGGCTGGAGCCGCTGACTCCGCCGCAGTGCACCGCTGTAGCCGCCTTCACGCGGCCCGACGGCGCGACGGAAATTTCGTGGATCAGCGATGTGCCCGCACCGCCAGCCACGGTGGCCTGTGCCGGCCGGAAATTTCAGGAAGCGGTTGGCGACACGCGCAACCATCGCGTCACGCTGACCGGCCTGACGACGAATGCCGCTTGCGAAGCGGTGATTCATTGCCTCGGCGCCAGCGCATCGGTGAAATTCACCGCAGGCCGGCGGCCGCACACCGCGGGTTCGCAGCAGCAGGACATCGAACTCACCGTCAGCGAGCCGACAGAATTTCCGCGCCGCCAGTGGCCGGTGACGAGCGGCATTCCGTTCGCGCCAGGCACGCTCGCGTCGAGCGGCGATGTCATCCTGGCCGATGGCGCGGGCAAAAGTCTGCCGGCGCAGTTCGAGGCCACGGCGTTCTGGCCCGACGGCTCCGTCAAATGGCTGCAGGCGAGTTTCCTCGCCGATACCGCGCCGACACCGGTGAAACTACAGCTGCGCTGCGGCAAGGCCGCCCCGCCGCTGGCGCCGGCCAAACCGGTAGGCATCCGCCAAACCCCCGACGGCCTGACGGTGGGCAGCGAAGCATTGACAGTGCCCATCAGCCAGAAAGCATTTACGCTGTTTCCCGGCGGCACGGCGCACATCACCGATGGCGCGGGGAAGGTCTTCGTGGCTGGCGCGCCCGACAGTTTGCGCATCGAGGAGGACGGCCGCATCCGCACCGTCGTGCGCGCAGAGGGCGACTTCGTCGCCAAGGATGGCGCGAAGCTGTTCCGCTGGCGCGCGCGATATTTCTTCTACGCCGGCCAGGACTGGACGAGAGTGCAGTGGACAATCGGCAACAACGAGACGACCGCCGTACTGACCAACTTGCGTGAGGCGGGCCTCAACATCCCCTTTGCCGCGCGCGGCGCCGTGAGCGGCGCGTTCGATGGCGGCGAGGCGGTAGCGCTCACCGCGCCCGCCACCCTGCTTCAGGACAAGGACGATCATTTCGTCACCACGCTCGCCGGCCAGACCATCACCGGGCAACAGGCCGCCGGTTGCGCCTTCGTCGGCGACCGCAGGCAGCAAGGCCTCACCATCGCCGTGCCGAATTTCTGGCAGCTCTACCCGAAGGGTTTCGAGCTGCGGCCCGAGGGCGTCACCGTGAAAATCCTGCCGCTGCTGCCCGCCAACGCGTTCGAGAAGGAGTCGAAAAATTCCGAGAACCTCATCCGGCTCTACTACGGCTATGACCGCGGCCAGTATCGCATCAAGCGCGGGCTGGAGTTCAGCACGGATGTTTATGTGCGCTCCAACCCGACCAACGACCTCCGCTTCGCCGCCTGGGCGGGCCAACCGCTCTGCGCGGTCGCGCCGCCGGAGCACTACTGCGCGAGCGGCGTCTTCGGCTTCGTCGAGCCGCGGCAGGCCGGCCTGTTCGACGCCTACGAGAAGATGGCCGCCGACGGCCTCGCGCAACTGGAGAAAAACCGGCGCACCAAGCACGAATACGGCTGGATGAATTTCGGCGACTGGCACGGCGAGCGGCACTTCAACTGGGGCAACCACGAGTACGACATGATGGGCGCGCTGGCGCTGCAGTTCATCCGCACCGGCGAGCCGCAGTGGCTCCGATGGGCCGACGACTGCGCGCGCCACAGCACCAGCATCGACACGGTCCACTATCCCTGGCAGGACCGGATGGCGGGCCGGGTGTATGCGCACTCGATCGGGCATGTCGGCGGCTTTTTCGACATGACCGATCCGCGCTTCCGCGCGATCGGCAACGTCTTCGGCCTCGCCGACCCGACGCGCCCGAACCAGTTCATCACCGGCGCGATCGATCCCGGCGGCCACATCTTCCAGCCCGGCAACTTCCGCGTCGGCTTCCTCACCGGCGAGCGCCGCTACCGCGAGGTGGCGGAGTTGGTCTGCGGCGCACAGGCCACCTACATGACCCGCGACTTCGACTTCGGCATCGAGCGCGCCGCCGGCTGGCCGCTGATGAACGCCGTCGCCGCCTTCGAAGCGACCGGCGCGCCGTTCTTCCTCCACGCCGCGCAGCTCTACGCCGCGAAGATCACCGGCAAGCAGACCGAACGCGGCGACTGGGGCCTGCGGCACGGTCCGCCCGAGTGCCTGCACCAGCCGTCGCATCCCGGCGGCAAGGCGTTTGCCGCCGGCGTGCTGCTCAACGGGCTGATGCTGTTCGACACCATCGCGCCCTCGGCCGGGATCAAGCAGTGCATCGTCCGCAACGCCCACTGGCTGGAAAAATATGCCTGGAACCACGCGACGCACAGCTTCCGCTATCTCGACACCTGCCCGACCTTCGCAAAGGGCGGCTCCAACGGCGGCACGGATCTGCTGGTGTCCAGCGGGCTGGCCTACGCCTGCACGCTCGACCGCGATCCGGCCCTGCGCGCGCTGCTGCTCGACTCGCTCAGCCGCGCCCTGCAGACCAGCAGCAAGGCCGGCAAAGATTACATCCAGGACATCCGCCAGACCCCGCACGCGCTGGCGATCCTGCACCGGCAGCTCGGCGTGACCGCGCTGCCAGCGGTGGACCGGAAAAAATAAGGCGCAGCCACGGCGCCTTTTCCCGGAGCGCGGGAAACCTGCCGGCCGCCTTTCCACGGGCCGGGAAGGGCCCGGCGCACGGCGGGTCCGGCGGGCGGTTTTGGTTTGCCTTCCCGTGGAATCGTGCTAGCGTTGCCCCGCGTTTTTTTGGATGGAGAATCACTATGTTGAAAAAAATCATTTTGGCGTTCGTGGCGGTGGCGGGTCTGGCCGGTGCAGCACAGGCTGCGGACGCGGCGGCCGCACCGGCGCGCGACATCTTCAAGGAAGCACCGTTCACCTTGAGCGGGGGCGCCGGCCTGGTCAAATTCGAAGGCGACCAGGTGATCAAGGACAGCTTTTTCCTGTCGCTCAAGCTCGGCTACGACCTCTCGCCGCGCTGGACCGTGGAAGGCGGCCTGGACCTGCTGCCCTATCTCGGCGCGCGCAGCTTCGAGGTGGGCGACCCGCACAAGGCGAAGGAATTGAGCGGCAGCGCGTGGGCCGTGCGGCCCTCGGGCGACATCCTCCTGCACCTGCGCAACACCAAGGACGCGCGTTTTGACCCGTTCCTCTCGGCGGGCGCCGGCCTCGTCCTGAGCAGCGACGACCTCGGGTACGGCAACGTGACGCCGTTCGCGCAGTTCGGCGGCGGCCTGTTCTTCCATTTCAACGACGAGTGGGCGATGCGCGCCGACTACCGCGCCGCAGTCGTCGCCGACCGCGAGGACACCGAGGTCAACCACTACATCAGCGTCGGCGTGACGTACCGCTTCGGCGCCGCGGCGCCCGCGCACATCGTGTTGCTGCAGCCCGGCGACATCGACAGCGATGGCGACGGCCTGACCGACCGCGAGGAAATGGCGCTCGGCACCGACCCGTTCAATCCCGACACCGACGGCGACGGCCTGACCGACGGCGAAGAAGTGAAGCTCTATCACACCGATCCGCTCAACCCCGACACCGACGGCGACGGGCTCTCGGACGGCGCCGAAATGCACGTCTATCACACCGATCCGCTCAACGCCGACACCGATGGCGGCGGCGTTTCCGACGGGCACGAGGTCATCGAGGACGGGACGAACCCGCTCGACCCCAAAGACGACCTGATGAAGTACACGCTGCTGCTGGAGTTCGACTACGACAAGGCGCTCATCCGCTCCGGCGACCTCGACAAGCTCGAGATCATCAACAAGGTCCTCCGGCGCGATCCGGCCGCGACCGCGAAGATCGAAGGCCACGCCGACAAGCGCAAGCGCTCGACGGCCGAGTACAACCAGACGCTGTCCGAGCGCCGCGCGAAGGCCGTGGTGGATTACCTGAGCAACGTTTGCGGCGTCAAGTCCGGCCGCCTGTCGCAGAAGGGCTGGGGCTTCAGCAAGCCCGTCGTGCCGAACACGACGGAAGCGAACATGCAGAAGAACCGGCGGGTCGAGGTCTACATCAAGCCGAGCGGCACCGTGCAGCTCGACCGCACCGGCACCGACAATCCCGGCACCGTGGCCAAGCCGGTCGCCCCGCAGCCCGGGCCCGGCATCAAGTAAGGGCGGAGCCCATGCCGCTGCGCGATTACATCTGTGCCGACGAAGCGCGCAGCTGTCCGCACTGCCGGCAGGGCTTTGAAGCGCTCGAACACGCCGGGGCCACGCCGCTGCTCACCTGCTCGCGCTGCGGCGCCCCCATCGTCCGCAAGATTTCGGCGCCGCGCGTGCCGCCCACCAAAGGCTCGTTCACCGACCGGGCCAAGCGCGCCGGCTTCCACCAGTTCAAACGCGTGGACCACGGCGCCTATGAGAAGCAATTTTAGCGGATGGAAGATGGATGATGGTGAAGGGTGGATGGCAGAAGACAACAGGGGAAGCGGGAGGCGGGCCACACTGATTGTCCTTGGCGTCCTTTTTTGTCCTTCTGGTCACAGTTCCAAACGGCAGGCTTCATGAACAATCCCTTGCACATTCTGTTCCTCGGCGGCACCGGCAACATCTCCACGGCGGCCGTGGCACTGCTCGCCGCCCGCGGGCACCGCGTCAGCGTCCTGACGCGCGGGCACCAGGCCGCGCCGGACGGCGTGCGCCTGCTGACGGCCGACCGCCACGACGCCGACGCGATGCGCCGCGCCATCGGCGGCGACTGGCCCGACGTGGTCATCAACTTCATCGGCTACACGCCCGCGGAGGCCGCGCTCGACCACGCGATCTTTGCCGGCCGGATCCGCCAGTACCTCTTCATCAGCACCACGATGGTCTATGCCGTGCCCCGCCGCCACCTGCCGCTGACCGAGGACGGCGCGCGCGGCAATCCGTTCTCGCCCTACGCGCAGCAGAAGCAGGTGTGCGAGGACTGGCTGCTCGAAAAATGGCGGGCCGGGAAATTCCCGGTGACCATCGTGCGCCCGTCGCACACCTACAGCCCGCGCTGGATTCCCAACCCCGTCCGCAGCAGCAGCTATGCGCCGGTCGCGCGCCTCGAGCGCGGCCAGCCGGTGTTCGTCCATGACGATGGACAGGGCCTCTGGACGCTGACCGCCGCGAGCGACTTCGCGACGGGCCTGGCCGGCCTGGTCGGGCGCGCAGAGACGCTCGGCGAGGCCTTCCACATCACCAGCGACGAAGTCCTGACGTGGAACCAGATCTACGCAGAGATCGTCCGCGCGGCGGGCCTGCCCCACGCGGAGATCCTGAAAATACCGACGCCGTTTCTCTGCCAGGTGTGCCCGTCCTTGCAGGAAAAGCTGCCCGCCGACAAGGCCGAGCCCGGCGTGTTCGACAACGCAAAGATCAAACGGTTCGTGCCCGAGTTCGCGTGCCGGACAAGCTTCCGCACCGGCATCGCCGAAGCCCTCGCCTGGTTCCGCGCCGATCCCGCCCGCCAGGTGCCCGACCCGGAAACCGAGGCCATCTTCGAGCGCGCCTGCACCGCCTGGCTCGCGGCGCGGCCGCGGTAGCTCCCGCAGGTTGCTTCCATCCGAACCCGCAGGACCGTGCCCTTCGTGGAAGCGGCGGCCCGCCGCTTATCGACGGTTACGCGGCGGAGCGCCACCGGACGCGCACGGGACGGTTGCGCTCCCCGGTTATACTTTCTTCGTTCCGGCTCAGTCAGAGTGTGTCGGCGGAGCTTTCCGTTCCCGTGTTTTTTGTGGTGGGGCTCGCGGGGCCGGAAAGTCGCGCCCACGGAATACGATCCCACGCGGCGGAGAACGCTTCCGGCTTTGTCCGTGCGCGCTGTGTGGCGGCACGCGTCCCGCGTGCCGGTGCAGGCGGCGTCCCGCCGCCTGTGCACTGCTTCAGGATAAAACCTGGCTACGTGAAGGCGGCCGCCCCCGTCTCGCTGGGTGCGCCGTGGATCCTACCGGTGCCGGGTGGTCGGGCGTGACGCCCGACTCACCGGCAGGTGGGACACCTGCCGCCACGTGGTTTGGCCTCGGTGCAGGCTTTTACGAGGCGGCCTGTGCGGCCCGATTGGGGCCGGGTTCGCGGGGCTGGAAAGCCCCGCTCACAGGAAGCTTTGTTGAAAGCAGAAAGCGGAATTTGAAGGATGCCGGCTGTAGCGGCGGCCTGTGGCCGCCGGCGGCGATACCATGGCATGTAACCCGAAGATTTCGTTGCTGTGGAGTGGAACGTAAAAAGTCTTGTTTTGCTGGCAAATCATGCTATTCAATACGCCATTCTGACACAGCACCGTGGATTGCAACATGAGGCATAATGGCGCGCCATGACACCTGGATTCGTTGAAAAACTGATTGCACGGATGGACCGGTTGGATCCGGAAAGTCTGCAGACCTATTTCCTGCGCATGTCGCGCGAGAAGGGCTTGCTGGAGACGATCTTCCACGCGATCCAGGAAGGCATTGTCGTGCTCGATGGCGATGGCCGGGTGGCCTATGCAAACCGCGCGGCGGGGAAACTGCTGGGGATGAGCGTCGCGGACATGACCGGGCAGCCCATTCAGCGCTACGTCCGCGACATCGACTGGGAAGGCGTGATGCGGCTGGATGTGAAGGAATGGTCGCGCCTCGTCAGCCGCGAGATCGAGATCACCTACCCCGAACACCGCTTCGTCGTCTTCTACGTGGTGCCGCTGGCGATGGTCAACGCGGCCGAGACCGGCGCGGTGGTGATCCTGCGCGACGTGACGCACGACCGCGAGCACGAGGCGAAGACGATCGAGTCGGAACGCCTGAACGCCCTGATGCTGCTCGCCGCCGGCATGGCGCACGAGATCGGCAATCCGCTCAACTCGCTGAACATCCACCTGCAACTCATCGCCCGCGAGGTCGGCGCGCTGCCGGACGCGGAGCGCGAGAACCTGCGCGACCTGCTCGACGTGACGCAGAAGGAAGTGAAGCGGCTGGACGGCATCATCGCGCAGTTCCTCCAGGCGATCCGGCCCGCCCCGCTCAAGCTGGAGCCGACGAGCGTCCGCGAAGTGTTGCAGGAGACGATCGATTTCCTGCAGCACGAGGTCCGCGACCGCGATGTGCTCGTCGAGGTCGAACTGCCCGGAGATCTGCCGGCGATCCCGCTCGACCGCCAGCAGATCCGGCAGGCGTTCTTCAACATCATCCGCAACGCGATCCAGGCGATGACCAACGGCGGGCTGCTGAAGATCGGCGCCCGCCTCTCCGAGCGGTTCCTCGCCATCACGTTCAAGGATACCGGGCCCGGCATCACGCCGGAGCGGCTGGCCAACATGTTCGAGCCGTTCAACACGACGAAGGCCGAGGGCTCCGGCCTCGGCCTGATGATCGTCCAGCGCATCGTCCGCGACCACGGCGGGCAGATGGAAATCCACAGCGAGCCGCACGCCGGCACCACCTTCACCCTCCTGCTGCCGCGCGAGGAGCAGCGCATCCGGCTGCTGAAGGCCCACCGCGCCGAAAAGAATGTATGATTGGCGATTTAAGATTTATGATTTGCGGAAGGGTGACCGACAGGAGACCGCGCGTCCGGCCTGCTGACACACGGCGGGCGCAGCAAGCTGCGCCCCCACAAGCGGAGCAGCACCAGCTATCCGGCAGCCGCGACCATCCCTTGTGGGCGGGGTTTTCCAAACCCGCGAACTCCACCGCAGCGAAACCACAAGGCGGACCGGACGGCCGGGGACGGGGGTGCAACGCAGCATGAAAACTTCTTCCCTTCCGCAACCTTGGCGCACTTGGCGTCTAGGCGGTGAATAAAATGAACAAACCCACGATCCTGATTGTCGATGACGAGAAGAACACGCGCGAGGGCCTGGCGCGCGCCCTGCAGCGGCACTACGAGGTGCTGTTGGCGGAGGACGGCCGGCGCGCGCTCGAACTGCTGGACCAGCGGCCGGTCGACGTGATCTTGAGCGACGTGCGGATGCCAGGCATGGACGGCCTGACGCTGCTCCCGCGCGCCCTGGCGCGGCAGCCGCAGCCGCTGGTGATCCTGCTGACCGCGTATGGCACCATCGAAACCGCCGTCGAGGCCATGAAGCACGGGGCCTACGATTTCCTGCAGAAGCCGGTCAACCTCGATCAGCTCGACCTCAAGCTCAAGCAGGCGCTGCGCAGCCGCGAGGTGGAGGTGGAGAACCGCGCGCTGCGCGAGCAGCTCGACGAAAAATTCGGCCTGGAAAAAATCCTCGGCACCTCGGCGCCGATGCAGGAGGTGTTCGACACGCTCCGGCAGGTGGCGCCGACGCGCACGACGGTGCTCGTCGAGGGCGAGAGCGGCACCGGCAAGGAACTCGTCGCGCGCGCCATCCACCAGCTCAGCCCGCGCGCCAAGGGCCCCTTCGTGCCGGTCCACTGCGCCGCGCTGTCCAAGACGCTGCTCGAAAGCGAACTGTTCGGCCACGAGAAAGGCGCCTACACCGGCGCGACGGAGCGCCGGTCGGGCCGCTTCGAGATGGCCGACGGCGGCACGCTGTTCCTCGACGAAATCGGCGAGATCGATCCTGCGGTGCAGGTGAAGATCCTGCGCGTGCTCGAGGAGCACAAGTTCGAGCGCGTCGGCGGCTCCGAACTGATCGAGGTGGACGTCCGCATGCTCGCCGCGACCAACCGCGACCTGAAGCAGATGGTCGCCGACGGCACGTTCCGCGAGGACCTCTTCTACCGCCTCTACGTCGTCAACGTCCACCTGCCGCCGCTGCGCGAGCGCGGCAGCGACATCGTCATGCTCGCCCAGCATTTCCTGCAGGAGTTCGCCGCGGAAAACAACAAGCCCGTCACCACGCTCACGCCCGACACGCTCGACCTGCTGTCGGCCTACCGCTGGCCGGGCAACGTCCGCGAGCTGCGCAACGTGATGGAGCGGATGGTCGTGCTCGCGCGCAGCGAGAAGCTGACCGTGCGCGACCTGCCCGCGAACATCCGCGAGCTCTCCGGCGGCAAGCCCGCGGGGCTCGCGCTGGGCGGCAACCTGACGATGGAGGCGGCGGAGAAACAGCTCATCATCCAGGCCCTCAAGCAGCACGACGGCAACCGCACGCTCGCCGCGAAGCAACTCGGCCTCAGCCGCCGCACCCTGCACCGCAAGCTCAACGAATACGGGCTCCGCGCCGCCGGCGCGGAACAGAAGGTATGATTTAAGATTGCAGATTTACGATTTGCGGACTGAAAAAGTCGAGGACTTCAGCCTCCGCATAGCGACCGCACGGCCCGCCTGAATGGCCCCCTTCGAAGCAGCTGCACTCTTTGTGGGCGGGGTTTTCCAACCCGCGAACCGCAGCAAGCCGAAGTTGCTTTCTTTCGTACGCACCGCGGTGCAAAATCTTTCGAACGTGGTCCTCTCGTCCGCGTGAGTTCAAGTTGCGGCGTCAGCTGCGCTGGGTCCCTGCGTGGCCATTCCTGGTTGACACAGGTCTGGCATCAGCCCACGATGCTCGCCGATGCTGTTGCGCCCGGCAGTTCGCGCTGGGCCACACGTGTGGCCTTGAGCTGGGCGGGGAGGAAAAGATGAAGGGGAAGCATTCCATTTTCTTGGTGAGCTGCTGTCTGGGCGGCTGCGTGATGGCGCTGGCCGGGGGCTGCGAGAATCTGGGCGACCTGACCGGCGGCTCGAAGTCGGAGACGGAGGCTGTCGCGCTCCCCACCGCGACCAACACGGAGGCGACGACGACGGCCGAACCGCGTCCCGCGCCGAAAGAGGTCTGGGTGGATGATGACTTCAATGCGCACACGGACGGCTGGGGCTACGATCACTTCAGCACTCCAAACGATGGTGTTGACGCCGTGGCCTCAGGCGGGACGGTCTACGTTGCGGAGGGATGGTATCCCGAGGGGCTGCGCGAAAACCACAAGGATTGCAAGGTGATCCCCACCGGAACCACCTATTTCACCGATGCACCGCCGCCGGGGTACAGCCCCAAGCGGCTCGACGGTGCCGCTGCCCCTGGTCTGTAGGTGAGTACGTGCGGATTATAAGGAGAAATATGCAAATTAAAGTTTCGGTTTTTCTGGTGACGTGTTGCTTGGGCGGGTGCTTGGCGGCGCTGGTCGGAGGTTGCGAGAATCTGGGCGACCTGACCGGCGGTTCCAAGTCATCCTCCGAGGCGGAGGCGCTCCCGGCGGTCACCAACACGGACGCCGTCGCTTCGTCGGAAGCGCGGCCCAAGCCGACGGTGGCCTGGGTGGATGACGATTACACGCCCAGGACGTCCGGCTGGGGCTACGATCACTTCGACAACATCAACGAGGCCGTCCGTGCGGTGGCGCCCCACGGGCTCGTCAATATCCAGGATGGTTCCTATCCCGGCACGGATACGATGGCCTTTGGTGATGTCGACATCTCGGCGTACGGCACAGGGAGTGTTTACATGGCCCGTGAACACACCGGCACGGAACCACAATAGGGCTCCTTGCCGGGGCTGTGCCACGCTGCACAAAAGAATCCTAGAAGGCAGGCACCTCACCCCGACAGGGGCGCCGAGCGGCTGACCTCCAGATCGCGCAGCAGGCCGTTCTCGATGCCATAAACCCAGCCGTGGATCGAAAACTGTTGCCCGCGCGCCCACGCATCGCGGGCGATCGTGGTGCCGGCGACGTTCGAGACCTGCTCGATGATGTTGAGTTCGCACAGCCGGTCCACCCGCGCGTGGTCATCCGGCAGCGCGGCCAGTTCCGCGGCGTGGCGACGATGGATATCGCCGATGTGCCGCAGCCAGTTGTCGATCAGCCCGTGGGGATGCTCCTCGATCGCCGCCTTGACGCCGCCGCAACCGTAGTGGCCGCAGACGATGACGTGCTTCACATGCAGCACGTCGAGCGCATATTGCAGCACCGAGAGGCAGTTCATGTCGGAGTGCACCACGAGGTTGGCCACGTTGCGGTGGACGAAGAGCTCGCCCGGCAGCAGGCCGACAATCTCGTTGGCGGGCACGCGGCTGTCGGAGCATCCGATCCAGAGATATTCCGGCGCCTGCTGCGCCGCCAGCTTGTGGAAGAAATGGGGGTGCCGCGCCGTGATGTCCTTCGCCCAGGCGCGATTGTTGCCGAACAGCGTTGCGAGCGTTTTCATGGCCCGCAATCTACACGGTTTCCAAGGATTGGAAAGCCCGCACGTCTTTTTTTCCAAATCTGAAAAACGGGTACAGCCATCGCCGGCCTGCCTGAGCCGGGCAGAACACACCGCCAAGACGCCAAGTTCGCCAAGCAGCGCAACAGAACGAATCATCCACAGATTACACAGATTTCGCAGATTTTTTAGCGGAGGAACAGAGCCGAAGGTTTTAATGAGGAAACCAGGAAAGCAGGAACGGAAGATAGCTTCTGTCGTTGCTTCCTTATCTGTGTGACCTGCGAAATCTGTGGATCATCTGCTCTTCTGCCGCTCTGCGATCTTTGCGCCCCTTCGAGGCTATTCCTCTTCGTCGTTTCCCGGCCCTCGGGGATCTCCGTGCGCGGCGGGATGAGGCCTGCCCATCCGCACGCCGTCAGAAATCGTTCTGCAGCACCGCGGCGCCGCGGCGGCAGATTTCCTTGGCGTAGTCGGTCCAGCGGCCCTGGCCCCAGTAGCGGTAGCAGCTGGTCTGCGCGGTCAGGTTGTGCAGAAGCGCATTGCGGTAGGCGTGGGAGCGGCGGTCCACGTTGCGTCCGTCGAGCTTCGCGTGGAAGAGCGCGGAGAGCTTGTTCATCGGGTCGAGCACGTTCTCGTAGCCGCTGACCCAGCTCAGGTTGCTGGTCCAGGAGCCGCCGTCCATGTGAAAACGGTAGTCGGCCTGCTTGGCGTCCACGATCGCGGCGGCGACCTGCTCCGGCGTGGGCGCGCCCGCGAGGCGCTTCCAGAGCGCGGCCTGGTGCAGCGGCTGGACCGGCGCGAAATCCTTTTCGGTCAGGCCGGCCTGCGCGAGCAGCTCGAGATATTCCGTGCCGCCGATGCCGACGACGCCCTCGGTGCCGAGGTTGTGCCACGCCTGGTTGTAGTTCTGCGGGAACTCGTTCATCATCACGCCGCCGTTTTCGCCGTCGGCGATCTGCGCGACGAGCGGCGGGACCTGTCGGCCGCCCAGCGCACACGGGTGGAGGCCGCGCGCCTCGGAGAGCGGCTGCATCTGGGCGACGAGCTTGGTGTCGGAGCCCTGCGTCTTGATGAGCGCGATGATGCTGACTTCCTCGCCGCGCAAATTTTTCGCGACGAGCCGCCGCGGCAGGTGCCGCTCGCCCAGGCCGTGCCCGTTGAGCTCCTCGACGGTGTGCTCCTGCACGAGCAGCCACTGGTAGCCGCATTCGCGCAGCGCCTTGATGTACTCGAACGCGACGTCGGGGTGGTTCGGCAGGTGCATCTCCGGCGGCGAGAAGCCGCGGACGCGGCCGAGCGCGGCCCAGCCGAAGAGCCCCGCGAAATGATGCTGCCACGCGAGGATCTGCGGCTTGAGGTCCGGCACCGGCGTCGAGGGCACCACCGCGTGGGCCCACGTCGTGCCGAGCCACTCGGCGCACGGCCAGTAGCGGTCGCCGTCCACGAGCGTGCGCAGGTTGTCGAGGATGTCGCCGCGGCCCATCTGGCGCAGGCCCCAGAGCAGCTCGCCGGAATAGTCGAGCATGATGCGCGGGTGGCGGCCGCCATCCACGTGCTCGCGGATGAAGTCGGCGATGCGGCTGTAGCAGTGCGCGAAGACCGGCGCGTCGTGCATGTCGTGCACGTGCTGGCGCTCCATCATGTACTGCAAATTGCCGATCAGCGGCGCGGTGCCCAGGTCGCCGTCCTGGATCATCAGCGGCTGGTGCATGTGCAGTGCGAGCGCAAAGGCGGATTGCATCCGGTCGAGCCGCAGCGGCGTCCGGCCGAGATAAAGGGGCGTGGTCTGGCTGGTGACCTGGTGGACCTCGTCCTCCCAGCCGCAGATGTTCGGCAGGCCGTCGATCGCTTCGGGTATGTTGGCGCTCATGTTATTCTCCAGTTTTTTTCGCCCCCGGTGGAGCGACCCATTTTCAGTTCTTCATCGTAGGGGCGCAGACTTGCTGCGCCCGTTCGTGTTGCTTGCGATACACATTGGGCGCAGCAAGACTGCGCCCCTACGTTTTCGTGCGCGGCGAGTATACGCGATAATCCAGATTCGGGAAAATATTGTCCTGCTGCTCCAGCGCGGCCAGGCGCGCCGCGCGCACCGCGCCGAGCAGCAGCGCGTCGCGCAGCTCGTTGAAGGCGAGCAGGTGGCCGCGCGTCCGCTGCGCCGCGTAGTGGGTGAACGTGCCGCGGCTCATGATGAACGCCCAGTCGCTCGACTGGGCGAGCAGCAGCTCGCGCGCGGCCTGGTTGAGCGCGCGGCGCTGCAGCCCGCGCGCCTTCGGGAAGCGCCGCGCGAGAGCGGCCATGCGGTCGGCCGCGACGTGCAGGTGCGGGTAGACCCAGTCGGTCGCCGCGTTGAGCCAGATCTCGTGGTGACCCTTGTGGCCCCAGCTCGACGCCGCGGGCAGCGCCAGCTGCTGCACCGGCTGCGCCGCGAGATACTCCCCGGGCGTCGTGAGCTGCACGCGGGACTGGGCGGCCAGCGCGCGCAGCACGGCCTCGAGCCACTCCGGCCCCTCGAACCACCAGTGGCCGAACAGCTCCGCGTCGTAGGGCGCGACGATCACCGGCGCGCGGCCGAGCCGGGCGCGCAGCGCGGCCGCCTGCTGCTGCCGTGCCGCGACGAAATGCGCCGCGTGCGCCGCGACCTTCGCCAGCGCGGCGGCGCGCACATAGGGCTCCTTCGCCTCGGTGCGGTCGGTGATGCGGTGGTATTTGATGCCCGTGTTGACGCGGATGCCGTCGCGATGGATGTAGGGCCGGAGATAATCGAGTTCCAGGTCGAAGCCGATGTCGCGGTAGAACTCGCGGTAGTCCACGTCCCCGGGATAGCCCTGTTCGGAGCTCCACACCTGCTGCGACGAGTCCGGGTCGCGGCCGAACGCCGCGACACCGCCCGGGCAGAACAGCGGTGCGTAGACGCCGAATTTCGGCGGCGTCGCGGCGCGCTCGATGCCGTGGCTGTCGAGGAAGAAATAGCGCAGGCCAAACTCCTGCAGCACCGTCTCCAGCCCCGGATAGAAGCCGCATTCGGGCAGCCAGATCCCGCGCGGCGCGCGGCCGAAGGTTTCCGTGTAGTGCTGCACCGCGACCGCGATCTGCGCGCGGACGGCCGCCGGGTTCACGCGCAACAGCGGCAGGAAGCCGTGCGTCGCCGCGCAGGTGATGATCTCCAGCCGACCGGTCGCTTGCAGGCGCGCGAACGCGCTGACCAGGTCGCCCTGCCAGCGCTTCGTGTAGTCGGTCCGCGCCCGGGTGAACCGCGCCAGATACAGCTGGGCCGTGTCGTGGAAGGCGGGCAGGTGCTGCGTGCGCTCGACTTCCTTTGCCGCCAGCTCGCAGAGCCGCGTGAGGTGCCTCGCGTAGCGGCGGCGCAGCAGGGGGTCGTTCAGCATCTCGATCAGCGACGGCGTCAGCGACATGGTCAGCCGCCAGGGCACGCCGTCGTGTTCCAGGCCCTCGAGCGTCTGCAGCAGCGGGATATAGGTTTCGGTGATCGCCTCGAAGAGCCAGGCTTCCTCCAGGAAATCCTCGTGCTCCGGGTGGCGGACAAACGGCAGGTGCGCATGCAGGACGAGGCAGAGGAACCCCTCGGGCGCGCTGGAGGCGGGCGAAATCACGGTTTGGCAACCGGCAAAGCCCAGCGGACGTGGAAGGTGCCGTCGGCGTTGACCGACACCGGCTGGCCGTTGACGCGCAGGGTCTGGCCCGGCTGGGCGCGGCCATAGACGATGACCTCGGCGTTCAGCTCCAGCTCGATCGCCGCCTTCGACACCGCGCCGCCCATGCTGAAGCTGCTCACCGTGTCGGACGAGGCCGGGAGCGCCCGGGCCACGGCCGGCGCGGAAGTCGCGGCAATTTTTTCCGTCAGCGCCGCGGCGACTTCCTGCGGGATATCGAGCGCGCCCAGCGTTTCGACCGGCGTGATCAGCCCGGCATGCGGCGGCGGCGCCAGCGGGAAATCATGCGTTGGTGCACCCAGCGGCGCCGCCAGCACCGGCTCCACCTGCGCGCCATCGGCTGCTGCCCGAGGGCCGTTTTCCAACGGCACCGCTTCCGGCGCGACCCCCTCCGTGGAAGGCACCCCCGCCAGCGGAAAGTCCTGCGCCGCGCCACGGCCTGCCGCCAGCTGACCTCTGACTTCCGACCTCTGACTTCTGACCTCTGGCCTCCGCTCTCCGGCCTCTGACTTCCGTTCTTCCTCCCGCTCCGGGGCGGCGACGCGCCGGGCGTTTTCCAGCGCCCCGGTGACTTCGAGCCACTGGGGTTGCTGCGCCGGCACGGGTGCGGCCGGTGGTGTAGTGACGGAGTTCGAGCGGCAAACCGCAACGAAATCGCCCGACACCGAGCACGGCCCAAGCTCGGCATGATAAGTCTTGTCCGCGGCCCACAGCTCGACGTACCAGCTGCCCGCGTCCGGATTGACGGGGACATCGAAGGTCTGGCCGTCCCGTTCATCGTGGAACCGCAGAACCCAGACGAACGCCGTGGCGCGCACGCTTAAATTTTTCTCCGCCGCGGCGCGGGTGCGGGGTGTGAGTTCCCAGGCGGCGTGGATGTGGAACGGGTCCACATCGAGCAGCGTCAGGCGGGTCTGTCCGTAGGCCGCGGGCAGACCGGCCGGCGGAGGAACAGCTGCTGTGTTTTTGACGCGGCGGCGTTTCATGGGAGAAAATTATTTAGCAAGAACCCCTGGCGATTGACAGTTTTTTCCACCGCAGGGCGCTTTTCCCGGGGTGAAGGGCAGCCCCTCCGCTGCTTCCAAGGTTTGGATAAATCCGTGGTTGGTCGTCCAACGTCTGGAAACCTGTCAGCCTCATGACTTGCCGCGGGCTTCCGCGACGAGCGCGGCGGCGCCGAGCACGGTGGCGTGGTCGCCGAGTTGCGCGGCGCGGACCTTGACGCGCTCGCCAAGCAGCGGCATGGCGTGCTGCAGCACGGCGGCGCGGACCTCCTCGAGATACAGTTTTTCGAGCGCCTCCACCAGCCCGCCGCCGAGCACGATGATGTCCGGCGCGATCAGGTTGACGATGCTGGCGGCGGCAACGCCCAGCTGGCGCGCGGCGCGGCGGACAATGTCCTCAATGGCGCGGTCGCCGGCGGCGATGGACTTGGCCAACGTGCGGCTCTTGATCTCGCGCAGATCGGTGCCGGCCAGCTCGAGCAGGGTCGGGGCCTGGCCGCGGTAGGCGGCGGCGGCGCAGTCGGCGGCGATGGCGAGGCGGCTGGCGTGCGCTTCGAGGCACCCATGGCGGCCGCAGCCGCACAGGCGGCCGTCCGGCACGGCCTGCATGTGGCCGACCTCGAAGCAGGAGTGTTCGCGGCCGCGGAAAATCTGGCCGTCATAGATGCAGCCGCCACCGATGCCGGTGCCGGGGAAGAGGCCGACGACACACCGCGCCTGCTCGCCAACGCCGAAGCGGAACTCGCCGTAGGTGCCGGCATCCACGTCGTTGAAGACGCGGACGGGGCTGTGGCAGTTGCGTTCCAGGATGCTTTGCAGGGGCAGGTTGCGCCAGCCGAGGTTGGGCGCGGAAAGCACTGCGCCCGTCAGCACGTTCACGGGGCCGGGTACGCCCAGTCCGATGCCGGCGAGTTTCCTGGCCGTCAAGCCCGCATCGGCCACGGTCCCGGTGATCAGTTCCTGCAGGCGGCCGACGACCGCCTTGGCGCCGTCATGGCCGCTGGTTTTCTCCTTGCGCTCGGCCAGCAGTTTGAACTTTTCGTTGAACAGTGCGGCGAGCATCTTCGTCCCGCCGAGATCCACCCCGAGCCAGTAGGTTGTCTTGCGCATGCTTTGCTCCCGTGTTTGCGTCACATCACCACGCGCAACGTATCACAAACCAGCCCAAGAAAAAATTAAAACTGTGTGAGCGCCGGAGCCGCCGGAGACGCGGCCCGCGAACAGACGGAGCGGCGCACGCACCGTCCAAAAAAAACCGGGGAAAGAACCTCGCGGTCTTTCCCCGGTTTGGCTGGCGCCTGGCCGTGCGTCAGCGGCCGACGGCTTTGAGTTTCCAGGTGCCGGTCTTGCCGTACGGTACCACCGCGGTCGGCACGGCATTGGTGTTCACGAACCAGCTGGCGGTGGTGCTGTCAGTGGCCTGCCACGCAATGGAGCCGGGGCCGTTCGTGCCGTTGTCCATGGCACCCCGTATGGCCCACGCGCCCATGTTGCCGATGACCTGTGCGCGTATCGTGGAGTTCGTGTGGAACCAAACGGCGGAATTGCCGGCCGGTGTCTGCCAGAAGAGCTCAGCCTTTTGATCGTTGTCCAGATCGGCCGCAGCCTGCAGGCGCCAGGCGCCCATGTTGCCGAGGAAGGCCGAGTTGGTGGGCACCCCGTTGGTGTCGATCAACCAATAGGCGACGGCGCCGGCCGCATTCTGGAAGAAGATTTCGCTGCGCAGGTCGGCGTTCCAATCGGAGCAAGCCCGGATATCCCACGAACCGATATTATTGGGGATCAGGAACGTGCTGCGGCCGGTGCCGTCGGCGGTCATGAACCAGACTCTGACATCGCCGAACGGGGTCTGGAGGAGCAGGTCGCTGGTGCCGTCGCCATCCACATCGCCGGCGGTCTTGAGCTGCCAGCCGTTGATATTGGCGAGGATGCGCGTGAAGCGATGGGTGCCATTGCTGTTGAGCACCCAGCTCGCCAGCAATCCGTTGTTTTCCTGGAAATACATCAACGGCGTGTTGGTGGCGGCAGGGCAGCTCAGCCAGGCCGTGCCATCCAGATAACCGGCATCTGCGCCTGCGGCGCCAGCTCCATCCTTGGCGTATTCCCATTTGAACGTGTGCGTGCCGGCACCGACGAAGCAGGCGTATTGGGTCCAGCCCACGTTGCCGGAGATCCGGTTCGTCGTCGCGCCATCCACAATGAAGGAGAGGTAGTCGTGGTTGGCCTCGGAAGAGACCTTCCACCAGAAGAGCAGGGAGCCGGGTCCATTGGTGATGGTTTGAAGCCAAGAGGATTGACCGTTGCCGATCGCGCCGCTCTGGGCTGCGGTGGTGCCATCATGCGCCGTGGTGTACTCGCCAAACCACTCGGCGTTCCCACCCGTCGCCCAACCGAACGCCGGCAGGCCCAAGGCGGCGCCCAAGGTGGGCCGGAACGCAGCGGTATAGCTGCCGCCACCCTCCAGCACCGTGACCAACCGCGGATTGGCCACCAGCCCATCGCTCCAGCCCGTAAACGTCCAGCCGGAGGCTGGCGTGGCAGTCAGGGTGACATTCGTGCCGAGGCGATAGCGACCGGCCCCGGATACGACGCCGCCGAAGGACGGACTGGCCGTCACGCTGACAGACCGCATCGTCGGAGCGAGGACCGCCGTGTAGGTCGCGCCGGCGGCGGGTACGGTGACATAGCGCCAGAGGTTGCCATCGCCATCGCTCCACGAGATAAACGTCCAGCCGTTGGACGGGGCCGCCGAGATCAGCACCGAGGAGCCCACTGTGAACACGCCACCGCCCGAGAGGGAAGCGCCGTTGGGCGGCGTGGACTGCACGTTGATCGTGGCGGTACCCACACCGGTTTGCATAAAGTTAGCCAGGATGGTGATGTTGTTCTGCGGCACGATCAGATAGCGCGGATTGGCCGTGGCGCCGTCGCTCCAGTTGGTGAACGACCAACCGCTGATCGCGGCCGCCGTGATCATCTGGGTGGAGCCCACCGCATAGACACCGCTGCCGCTGGCTGAGCCGCCGGCGTCAGGATTGCCCCGCACGGTCACGGTCACGCTGGAGGGCAGGAAATTCGCCACATAATCTTCATTGCCACCGACCAGCACGGAGAGCGGATTGTCCAGCTTGGGCACCCCGCCGGAACTCCACCCCGTAAAGAGCCAACCGGCATTGGCCGTCGCCCTCAACGTGGCCGTTTGGCCGATGCGATAGGACCCGCCGCCGCTCAACGTGCCGGCACCCGCAGGACTGGAGTTGATGGTGATGCGCGCCGCCGGCACGAACAGAGCCGTCAGGTTGATATCGCCGCCGGTCATGACGACCAGCCGCGGATTATCGATGCTGCCATCCAGCCATTGGCTGAACATCCAACCCGCATTGGCCACCGCGAAAACCGATTGCGTGGTACCCCCGGCGTAGCTGCCGGCGCCGACCACCATGCCGCCGGCGTTGGTGTTCACGTTGAGCGTGATCAGCGAGGACGGCTGGACCAGGCTGGCCGTATAAATGACATCGTTGGAGGTCAGGACGATCAGGCGCAGGCTGTTGGTATCGCCGTCCTGCCAGCTGCCGAACAGCCAACCGTTGGTCGGCGTGACAGAAATCTGCTGGGTGGATCCGATGGGGAAGTTTCCGCCGCCGTTGACCACGCCACCCGAAGCCGGCACGGCCCGTACGGATAACCGGGCAAACTGCTGGGTGAAGAGAGCCGTATACGTGATGTTGGTGGCGGGAACGATGATGGTGCGCGGGTTGGAAATGTCGCTATCGTTCCAGCCGGCGAAGACCCACCCCGGATTCGCCGCGGCCGAGACTTGATGCACCAAGCCGGTCGGGAAACGCCCCGACCCCAACACCGTGCCGCCCGCAACGGGGCTGGCCTGCATCGCGATCTCCGATGTCGCCTGGAAGAGCGCCGTGAACGAAATATTGGTGGAGGGCACCGTGACGGCACGGGGGTTATCCATCAAACCATCGCTCCAGCCCATAAAGTCAAAGTTGGAACTCGCCACCGCGTAGAGCCAGACCAAGGCGCCGCCCAGATAGGTACCTGCGCCGGTGACCGTGCCCCCCTCGGGCGGAGTGGCTGTCGCCGCAACCGTGGCGGCGTCCGGCATGAATTTGAAAATCTCGCCCAACCCATGCGCGCCGCCCGCTCCCACCGTACCACAGAACACGCCCGGCGCGGTGCTCATGAGGCCGGCATACGGACTGCCGCCATCATCGATGCCGGTGAAATTGTACATGTTGGTGAAGAGGCCGCTGGTGGTCAGCTTATAAATGGTACCGTTGTTGCCAATGCCGCCGGCGAGGGTTGTGCCGAACAGGTTGCCAGCCCCGAGCCCCGCGACCAGCGGGCTGTAGGGATTGGCGCCTTGGCTGCCGCCGCCCAGCGAGAAGACCCGCGTGAAAGCGCCGCCCACCGCAATCCTGAAAATGCCGCCCCAATCATTGGTGCCGCCGTGGACCGTGGTGCCGTAGTAATTGCCGTCGGGCGCCAGCATCAAGCCGGCATAGGGATTGGCGCCATCCAATCCGCCGGTGAAGGAATACAAGGTGGTGGGAGTGCCGTAGGTGCAGCGATTATTAATAAAAACCGTCAGCACCCCGGTGGGTGACCAGTCCCATTCCGTATAATAAGTAACTACGAATTGAAAGATGGAACCTTCGAGGCTTCCGCCACCACCCCACGTTGTGCCATAGAAATAATAATGCGTCGTGATGGTCCGCTTCATGAGGTAATTGGGATTTCCGCCGCTGTAGGTGTCGACGTTACCTGTCGTGTCGCTGGGTCCCCGGCAAAGGGCGCCGTAGGGCCAGCCGCCATCCGTGCCCGTCGCGCTAAAAGCTTTAATCTGCGCGTAGGTCCAAGTGGCTGGATCCCACACAAACACCGTGCCAAAATCCGACGCACCGCCGCCGGCCGTGGTGCCATACAGCTTGCCATCGCCGCCCAGTTCCAACTCGCCATAAGGTTCGGAACCATCGTTGCCGTTGCCAAACGAGTACAGGTTGGTGAACACACCCGTGGTACGGTTAATCCTGAACAAAGTGCCATTATTGAAGGTGCCACCCGCCGTCGTCGAGCCATACAAAAACCCATCATTCCCATCCGTCAGGCCGGCGTAGGGAGCGGCTCCATTCGTGCTGTCAAAGGAGTAAAGATTCGTCAACACTCCGGTGGTCGGCGAATAACGGAACACAGACCCGGTATGATAATTGCCGCCCTGCCAGGTCGTGCCGTAGTAATTCCCGTCACTGCCTTTGATCAGGCCGGCAACGGGGTCTTTGTGGCCACTGGTGCCGTCAAAAGAATACAGCGGGGTCAGCATCGGCGCGCCCTGCGCCGCCAACAGCGCCCCACCCGCCAGCGCCGTGATCGTCATCCACTTGGTCAGCATTTTCATGTTCACACGCCTACCCTCGCCTTCTGTCGTTTCGCGCAGCTATTCCGATCAAAGCCTACAGCTTCGCCGAAGAGAACGTCTAGTCGGTGGAAGGCGATTTTGCAAGTCTTCTTTGCTGCGAATTTGCTGCCCGGCCGCCGCGTGCCGTTGCGCCGGAGGGGCGTCTGTGCTATGAAAGCGGCCGTTTTGCCCGAAAGGTGACCATGAAAATCCTGACCTCCGCGGAAATCCGGCAGTCGTTCCTGGACTTCTTCCAGTCCCGGCAACACACCATCGTGACCTCGTCGAGCCTGCTGCCGGACTCGCCGAACCTGCTCTTCACGAACGCCGGCATGAACCAGTTCGTGCCGATCTTTCTGGGCCAGCTAGCCTGTCCCTATCCGTCCGCCCGCGCCGCCGACACGCAGAAGTGCATCCGCGCCGGCGGCAAGCACAACGACCTTGAGGACGTGGGGCTCGATACCTACCACCACACATTCTTCGAAATGCTCGGCAACTGGAGCTTCGGCAACTACTTCAAGAAGGACGCCATCGAGTGGGCTTGGGAAATGCTGACGCAGGTCTGGCACTTCCCGCCGGCGCGGCTCTTTGCCACGGTCTACTCGCCCGATAAGACCAAAAACGACCCGTCCGCGTTCGACCAGGAGGCCTGGGACATCTGGGCCGGCATCTTCCGGCAGGCCGGCCTCGACCCGGCGGTCCACATCGTAAACGGCAACAAGAAGGACAACTTCTGGATGATGGGCGAAACCGGTCCCTGCGGCCCGTGCTCGGAAATCCACATCGACCTGACGCCCGCCGGCGATACCAAGGGTTCGCTCGTCAACAAGGGCAGCGCCGAGTGCATCGAGATCTGGAACCTGGTGTTCATGCAGTTCAACGCCAACGCCGACGGCACGTTCAGCCCCCTGCCGGCGCAGAACGTGGACACGGGCATGGGTTTCGAGCGCGTCAGCGGCATCGTGCAGTGCACGCGCGGCTTCACCGACTTCACGCACGTCATCTCCAACTACGAGAGCGACGTCTTCCGCCCGCTGTTCGACGAGCTCCAGCGCCTCTCCGGCCTGCGCTACACCTCCACGCTGCCCGCCGCCGGCACCACCGGCGCGAGCGAGCAGGAGAAGATCGACGTCGCCTTCCGCGTCATCGCCGACCACATCCGCACGCTCTCCTTCGCCATCGCCGACGGCATCGCGCCCGGCAACACCGACCGCAACTATGTGCTGCGCCGCATCTTGCGCCGCGCCGTCCGCTACGGCCGCACGCTCGGCTTCCGCGAGCCCTTCTTCTACAAGCTCGTGGACGTCCTGGCCGAAAAGATGGGCGACATCTTCCCCGAAATCCGCGCCAAGAAGGAGCAGGTGCAGCAGACCATCCGCGCCGAGGAAGAAGCGTTCAACCGGACGCTGGACCGCGGGATCGCATTGCTGGATGAAGCCATTAACTTCACGATAACTGCTGACATGCCATCATCTGCCACCGGTGGTGGCAATATGGGGCCAATCGATCGTCCCGGCGACACTCTCGAGATATTCCGAGTAATGAATGTCGATGGCTCTGGGCCGAAGAAAATGCTCACCGGTGATCTCGCCTTCAAGCTCTACGACACCTACGGCTTCCCGCTCGACCTGACCGAGCTGATGGCGCGCGAGCGCGGGCTGACGGTGGACACGGCGGGCTTCGAGCGGCTGATGGCGGAGCAGCGCGCCCGCGCCCGCGCCGCGCAGAAGAAGGAAATCATCGAGGTTTCGCAGATCAAAGCCGATGTCGCGACGAAGTTCCTCGGCTACGACCAGACCGCCGTCGCGGTCAAGGTGCAGGACGTGCTCAACATCAAGGGCCGTACCGCGGTCCTCCTCGACGCGACCGCCTGCTACGCCGAGATGGGCGGCCAGGTGGGCGACCGGGGCGAGTTGGAAGGCCACGGCCAGCTGTGGCGGATTGTGGACACGCAGAAGGCCGGCAACGCCTGGCTGCACTTTCTCGAGGGCGCGGAGGCGCCGGCGGCAGGCATGGAACTGCGGCTCTCCGTGGATGCGGCACGCCGCAACGCCATCCAGCGGCACCACACGGCGACGCATCTGCTGCACTGGGCGCTGCACAAGGTCGTCAGCCCGGACGCCGTGCAGAAAGGCTCCTTCGTGGGCCCGGACAAACTGACCTTCGACTTCAGCAGCGCCGCGCTGACGCCCGCGCAGCTTGTCGAGGTCGAACGCGCGGTCAACGAGCGCATCGTCGAAAACGAGCCGGTATGCTGGCAGGAAAAGCCCTACGCCGAGATCAAGACGCACAAGGAAATCACGCAGTTCTTCGGCGAGAAGTACGGCGAGACCGTCCGCGTCGTGCAGGTCGGCGGCCGGCCCGCCGGGCTCGACGGCTACTCGATGGAGCTATGCGGCGGCACGCACGTGCGCGCCACGGGCGACATCGGCCAGTTCCGGATCGTCGCGGAAAGCTCCGTCTCCGCCGGCATCCGGCGCATCGAGGCCGTCTGCGGCATGGCCGCGTGGGAGTGGTCGCAGCACAAGCACGAGCTGCTGCAGCTGCTGGCCCAACGCCTGAGCGCCGCGCCGGACGAAGTGCCCGCCCGCGTCGAGGCGCTCCAGGAGCACGCCAGGAAGCTCGAAAAAGATTTGAAGCAGAAGTCCGCCGAGTCCGCGCGCGGCCGGATCGATGAGCTGATCGCCAAGGCGCAGGAGGTCGGCGGGGTCACGCTGATCGCCGTGGACGTCGGCGAGATGGATGCCGACACGCTCCGCGGCCTGCACGACGGCCTCCGCGAGAAGCGGCCCGACGACCTGATCGTCCTGGGCAGCAATACCGAGGGCAAGGCCTCCTTTATCACCTCCGCCAGCGAGGCGCTGGTCAAGCAGGGCATCCATTGCGGCAAGCTGATCGGCGCGGTCGCCAAGGTCGCGGGCGGCGGCGGCGGCGGCAAGCCCGACAAGGCCCAGGCCGGCGGCAAGGACATCACGAAGGTCGCCGAGGCCATCCGCCAGGTGCCGGAGCTGCTCGCGCCGCTGCTGAAGAAGTAGGGCAGCTGATGGTGGTGTAGAGTCGGAGCGTTAGTCTCTGGTCGCCTTCGCCCCCGGCGGGCTTGCTTGCCACGCCGGAGCTTCCGAGCGCAGGCGGGTCCCGCCGGAGCGGAAGTTCTGTGGCTGCGGCGTGCTGGCCACAAAACTTCTTCACCTGCCGGACAAGCCGGCAGGGGTCGTGGCACGCTTGCAACAGGAGATCCATATGAATGATCGTGTTCGTTCAAGCCCCAATCGGTCCCCTGCTCCAGCCCTCCGCTCCCGTCTTGCTTGGTGTTGTGCCCTTGTCTCGCTGCTTGCGGGTTCGCTGACAGCACAGGCTGCCTCCTGGCGCGTGGAGACGATTGCCGGCACAGGCGTGGCGGGGCACGCGGGCGACGGCGGGCCGGCGACGGCGGCGCAGTTGAACCATCCCTTCGGCCTCGTCCGTGGACCGGATGGCTGCCTTTATTTCTGCGAAATCGATGGCGGGGTTGTCCGCAAGATAGACGCCAAGGGCATCCTCACCACCATCGCTGGCACCGGAAAGAAATTGCCGCTCGGCGATGGCGGACCGGCGCTGCAGGCGTCGCTCAGCCAGCCGCACGAAATCCGCTTCGACCGCAACGGCGATCTGTTCGTCGCCGATACGGGCAACCAGCGCGTCCGCAAAATTGATCTCAAGACCGGCCTCATCACCACCGTGGCCGGCTGCGGCAAGGGCGGTTTCTCCGGCGACGGCGGACCGGCGACCAACGCTTCGTTCAAGGCGCCGATCAGCATCCAGTTCGATGCGCGGGGCGACCTGCTGATCTGCGACATCGGCAACCACCGCGTCCGCAAGGTGGAGATGCAGACCGGCCTCATCAGCACCCTCGCCGGCACCGGACAGCACGGGCCGACGCCCGACGGCGCCGCCTACCGCGAGTCGCCGTTGCTCGGGCCGCGCTCGATCGACTGCGACCGCGCGGGGAACATCTGGGTGGCGCTGCGCGATGGCAACCAGCTGTTCAAACTAGACCCGAAAACAGGACTCGCCTCGCACGTGGCCGGCACCGGCAAGAGCGGCTTCACCGGCAACGGCGGGCCCGCGAAGCTCGCGACCTTGAGCGGGCCGAAGGGCCTCGCGCTTTCGCCGGATGGCAGCCGCGTCTACCTCGCCGACGCCGAGAGCAACAGCATCCGCATGGTGGACCTGAAGAGCGGCCTCATCGAAGTCGTCTGCGGCACCGGCAAAAAAGGCGACGGTCCCGATGGCGCTGCCGCCGCCTGCCAGGTGGCCCGGCCACACGGCATCTTCGCGGAAGCCGATGGCTCCCTCCTGCTCGGCGACAGCTACGCCAACCGCATCCGAGTCATCCGGCCCGCGCCGTGAAAACATGCTGGAGTGCGCCGGCACGACGGCGCTTTGTTCGCCGCGACGCGTCGCGGCGAGGAGTGATGGAAAGCCGGAGCGCTGGTTTCCATCGCCCCCGGCGGGCTTGTCCCGCCGGAGTGAAAATTCTGTGGCTGCGGCGCGCCAGCCACAAAACTTCGACCCCTGCCGGACAAGCCGCCAGGGGTCGCGCAACCGCAGCACCAAAGGTAAGAGCCTCGCCCCGTGCAGCGACGGCGCGCAGTTCCACCTTCGCCTCGCGGGGCGAGGCTCCTACAGAAAGCAGGACTGCTTGTGAATGAAGTTTCTTCCGCTTCGCTGCTGCTGCGCTACCGCCTCGTGCTCGGTTTCTTCATCGTCGCGCTGCTGGCCAGCGGTCTGACGGCGTTTCCGTTGCAGTTCGAACTCGACCTGCTCGTCTCCTGGTGCGGCTGGTCGCAACTCGCGCCGGCGGGCGCGCCGAACGGCCTCGCGTTCTGGCTGCTGACCGTGCGCGACGGGCTGCACGAGACCTGCGCGAAATATCCATGGTACGCCTACGGCACCGACTGGCTCGCGTTCGGCCACATCACCATCGCGATTTTTTTCATCGGCCCGTTCGTGCGGCCGGTGCGCAACGTCTGGGTGCTGTGGGCGGGGCTGGTCGCGTGCGCGCTGGTGCCGGTGCTCGCGCTCGCGTGCGGCCCGCTGCGCGGCATTCCATTCTATTGGCGGCTGATTGACTGTTCCTTCGGTGTCCTCGGCGCGCTGCCGCTGCTCTACTGCCTCAAGCTCACCCGCGCGCTCGAAAAACTTCCGCCGTCATGACCGACGGTCTCCAAGGCTCCTGAAAACTATGTTGGACAGGAGGTTCCGACTAACTGTGAGCGGCGGCATGTTGCCGCCGCATGACCAATACCAAACGCGGAAGTGGCAGGTCTGGCGCATTGCCAGTTTGGGATGGGCGGCAGGTTCCATCGGCGGCAGGAATGCCGCCGTTCCCAGCTAGTTTTCATGGGCTCACACACCGCACAGATCAATGCCCATCCAAGCACCTCTCGATACTGAGAGAGCGGGGGAAATCTTTGGCCAGCGTCACGTCAACTGCGGTTTTCAGGAGGCTTAAAAAACCCCGAGGTGACTGTTTCCAAACCCGCCTGAGGCGGGTAAACCTTGGAAACTCACGCCGGAGCGGGCCGGTTTTTCACGGCGGCGGGGGGCGGGCGGACCTCGGCGCCGGCGGGGACGTCGCGCGTGACGATGCTGCCGGGCTGGATCACGGCGCCGTCGCCGATCGTCACGCCCTTCAAAATCATCGCGCGCGCGCCGATGCGGACGCCGTGGCCGATCGTCACCGGCTTGTTGACCAGCGGGCGGTCGCCGACGCTGTGCAGGTCGGTGTCCATCACGAGCACGTCCCAGCCGAGGTAGCAATTGATCCCGATGGTCACGCCGGCCCACGCGATGATCTCGACGCCGGCATCGAGGATGGTGCCGTCGCCGATGGTCAGCGCGCCGCCCTTGTGCGCCCAGAGGCGCGTGCCGGCGGCGAGGAAGACGCTGCCGAGCGTCAGCCGGCCGGCCTCGTTGTTGATCTGCGGCGCAGGTTGGCCGGCGCCGATCCTGGCGCGCGCGATGTCCGCGCCCGCCCGGTCGCCCTTGAACTGGCACTGTCCGGTCGGCTGGCACAGATCGTCGGGCAGCAGCGGGAAACTTTCATTGAGGTTCATGTCACGAGCTCCGCGGGTTTGCCGGCCAGGATCGAGCCGGCGGGATAGTCGCCCTGCACCACCGCGCCGGCGGCGACGATGCAGCCGCGGCCAAGCCGCGTGCCGCCGAGGATGATGGCGCGGTTGCCGATCCACACGTCATCCTCGAGCACGACCGGCGCAAAAGGCGCGGCGGCGTCAAAGCCGGCGAAATCGGTGATGGTCGTCTGCCAGGAGATCATGCACTTCTTGCCCAGCGTGACCTCGCGCCCGGCGAACACGCGCGCGCTGCGGTTGAGGAACGTGCCGTCGCCGATCGCGATGCGGCCCGCGCCGCGGCAGTGGAGCTGGACGCCGGGGTAGAGCCCGACATGGCCCAGCGTTATGGCGCCCGCGCCGGCGCGCACATCCGGCCGCGGCCAGCCGCGCAGCCAGGCGACCGGCCCGGCACCCTCGCGCCGGCCGGGCAGGAGCGCGCCAAAGACATAGGCGACGGGCGAATACTGCCGCCCGCCGGTGGCCAGCACGCGTAACAGCTGGAAAATGCGCGCGATCATTTTTTGACGACGCCTGCGAGCGTGGCGTTGAGCTTCGTGCCGATCACCGCCCAGTCGAAGTGGCGGCGGACGTAGTCCCGGCCGGCGCGCACCAGCTCCTCGGCCAGGCCGGGGTTTTCCAGCACCCGCACCACGGCCGCGGCGAGTTCGGCGGGCGTGTCGGCCAGCAGCAGTTCGCGGCCGTCCTCCACGGGGATGCCCTCGGCGCCGAGCCGCGTCGAGACGACCGGGATGCCGGCGGCGAAGGCCTCGACAATCTTGAAGCGCGTGCCGCCGCCCATGCGCAGCGGCACGACGAACACGGACGACTCCCACATGAAGGGGCGCACGTCATTCACGTAGCCGGTGACCTGGACCGCCTCCGACTGGAGTTGCACGATGCTCATCGGCGGCTTGCCGCCGACGACGGTGAAGCGGAACTGCGGGTGCTGCTCCTTGATGAGCGGAAAGACCTCGCGCAGGAAATACAGGACGCCCTCCTCGTTCGGAAAATAGTGGGTCGCGCCGACGAAGACCGCGGTGTCCGCCTTGCGCGGTCCGTCGGGCCGCGCAAACTGGTCGCAGTCCACGCCGTTGGTGATCGTCGCCGTGCGCAGCTGCGGCACCTCCCGGCGCAACAGGTCGCCGTCGCGCTCGCTGGTGACGAGCGTGAGCGCGGCGGCGCGGCAGGCGCCCAGTTCCTCGCGGCGGAACTTGCGCGCCTCGACACGGTTGAACCATTTCCGGAACGCCCCCTGCTCGCGCGTGGCCATGCGGTCGAGGAGGTCGAACTCCACATTGTGCTCGTCGATCACCACCGGCACGCCGGCGGGGAACCGGTAGCCGGCCATCTGCGAGAACTCGACGAGGATCAGGTCGATCTGCTGGTCGCGGACCAGCCGGTCGAGCGCCACCTGCATGGCGTCGGAGTAGTGGAAGCTCCACTGGAACGAGCGGCGCGACAGCAGCGAGGCCAGCTGCCGGAACCGCTTGCGGCCGGTGTCGCGCCCGACCAGCTGGAGCGTCTTGCAGAACGGCTCCAGCCCCTTGGGGTCGCCAGCGCCAACCTCCTCGCGGAAGCTCAGCAGGTGCACGGCGTGCCCGAGCCGGTGCAGCTGGCGGATGAGGTGGAAGATGCGCACCGAGCCGCCGAAGTTCGGCGGAAACGGGATATAGGGGGTCAGGACCAGGATGTTCATAAATTTATGATTTCCGATTTAAGATTTATGGCCGGCCAATTCTTCGTAGAGCGCTTCGTGGTCATGGACCTGCCGCTGGATGGTGAAACGCTCCAACACCGTCTGGCGCGCGGCGATGCCGATGCGGGCGCGCCGCTCCGGAGCGCGCACGACGTCGAGGAGAAGCTCCGCCAGCTTCTGCTCGTCGCGCACCGGGAACAGGAAGCCGTCCTGGCCGTGCGTGATGATCTCCGGGATACCGCCGGCCTGCGTGCCGATGACCACCTTGCCGGACGCCATGGCCTCGACCACGACCAGCCCGAACGCCTCGCGCCACGCGGCGTTCACCAGGATATCCAGCCCGGGATAGATGTTGTGCATGTCGCTGCGAAAACCGAGGAAATGGACCCGTCCGGTCAGCTCCGGCACCGCCGCGAGCCGTTTGAGCAGCGGCACATAGTCGGCGTTGTCGCTGAAGATCGCGTCGTCGCCAATGATGACGAACCGGGTGCGCGGCTCCTGGACCGCGACCCGTGCCGCCGCACGCAGGAACGTTTCCTGCCCCTTGTCCGGCGCAAGCCGGCTGGAAATGCCGATGAGCACGTCGTCCGGCGCCGCGCCGATCTCCTGCCGCAGCGTCGTAGGCAGTCCGGGCCGGAACCGCTCCGCGTCCATGCCGTTATAGACCACACGGATGCGTTCCATCGTCGGGCCAAGCCACTGGATGAAGTCGCGCCGCATCTCGCCGGAGTTGGCGATGATGAGGCTGGCGTGGGCCAGCGCCTCGCGGTTGGCCGGATAATCGATGTAGTTGTTGTGGATGTGATAGAGATAGGGGAGGCCGGTCAACCGGTGCAGCAGGAGCATCAGCAGCAGCGAGCGCTTTTTGTCGGAGGTGTGGATCACCTGGATGCCGTTGCGCCGGCAGAGTGAAGCGAGCCGCAGCGCCGTCCACGTCAGCGGCACGACGCTCCACGCCTCGGCGAGGCGCGACCGCCAGCCGACGCACCACTTGGCCGACTTTGTGCCGACCTCGATCGGCCAGAACGTCACGTCCGGGATTTCCATGAAGCGCGACTGCACGACCCCGTGGCCGAGCACCGCGGCATACATCTCAAAACGCGCGCGGTCGGTGATGCGCAGAAACATCATGTGTCCGCGGACCACGCCGCCGAACGCGTCGTTGGTGTCCAACAGCAGCACTTTGATCCGGTTGGTCATGACCTGGTCATTTCAAGTTGTTCATGCCGGCAAGGGCGAGGTAGAGCTGTTCCTGGGTGTTGACCTGCTCCTGGATGGTGAAGCGGTCCAGCACGGTCTGGCGCGCGGCGGCGCCGAGGCGGGCGCGCAACTCCGGAGCGCGCACGACGTCGAGGAGAATCTCCGCCAGCTTCTGCTCGTCGCGCACCGGGAACAGGAAGCCGTCTTTCCCGTCCGTGATGATCTCCGGGATGCCGCCGGACTGCGTGCCGATGGCGACCTTGCCGCACGCCATCGCTTCGGTCAGCACCAGCCCGAAGGCCTCGCGCCACGCGGCGTTCACCACGATATCCAGCCCGGGATAGATGTTGCTCATATCGCTGCGGAAGCCCAGAAAATGGACCCGGCCGGCCAGTTCGTTCTCGGTGGCCAGCCGCTTGAGCAGGGGCACAAAATCGACGTTGTCACTGAAGATGGAGTCGTCGCCGCTGATGACGAACCGCGCCTGCGGCGCCTGGGCCACGACCAGCTTGGCGGCGCGCAGAAACGTCTCCTGGCCCTTGTCCGGCGCGAGCCGGCTGGAGATGCCGATCAGCACGTCGTCCGGTGCCGCGCCGATCTCCTGCCGCAAGGTCGAGGGCAGACCGGGCCGGAAGCGCTCCACGTCCATGCCGTTGTAGACCACGCGGATGCGCTCCAGCGCCGGCCCGAGGTGCTCGATGAAGTCGCGCCGCATCTCGCCGGAGTTGGCGATGATGATGCTGGCGCTCGCCAACGCCGCGCGGTTGGCCGGGTACTCGATGTAGTTGTTGTGGATGTGATAGAGGTAGGGAATGCCCGTCAGCCGGTGCAGCAGGAGCACGAGCAGCAGCGAGCGCTTTTTGTCGGAGGTGTGGATGGCCTGGATGCCCGCGCGCCTGCACAACACGGCGAGGCGTAACGCGGTCCAGACCAGCGGCACCACGCCCCACGCGTTCGCCACCTTCCCGCGCCAGCCGGTGCACCATTTCGCCGACTTCGTACCCACTTCGATCGGCCAGAAGGTCACGTCCGGGATCGCGCGAAAGCGCGGCAACAGCGGCCCGTGACCGAGCACGGCGGCGTACAGCTCGAAGCGCACGCGGTCGGTTTTTTGGAGGAACATCAGGTGCGCGCGCACCACCCCGCCGAAGGCGTCGTTGGTGTCCAGCAGCAGCACTTTGATTTTGTCGGGCATCATTCGAACCAGGGCTGGAAGTTCAGGGTGTACCGCAGGTCCCGGGCGCGCTCGCCGATGACCTTGGCCGGCACGCCGCCGACCACGGCGTACGCCGGCACGTCCTTCGTCACCACCGAGCCGGCGGCGACGATCGCGCCCCGGCCGATGGTCACGCCCGGCAGCACCGTCGCGCGGCTGCCAACCCAGGCGTAGTCCTCGATCACGATGGGCTTGTCCTCGACGCCGAAATTCGGATCGTCCTTGAGGTGGTTCGAGGTGATCAGCGAGACCTCCGGCGAGATGCTCACGTTGTTGCCGAAGCGCAGCCCGCCGCGGCCGTCGAGCGTGCAGCGCCGGTTGACGATGCAGTTGTTGCCCATGACCATCGGCTGCGGGTTGCGGCCGAACGGGCGGTAGAAATACCAGAAACAGCCCATGAACACCGCGCAGTCCTTGCCGATCTGCACGCCGACGAAGGTGCGATACCACCAGTGCCGCACCGCGAAAAACGGGATGTGGCTGATGAGATGATTGGTCCAGTAGGCGATCAGTTTGGCGAGCATGGTGCCCCCTCCTGTTTTTCAAAGGGTTGACGAAACCGACCAAGGCCGCACCTGACGCCGCGTGAGGTCACGCCGCGCCTCCGCGGTGCTTGAACAGCGCGTGGAAGATATGGGCCAGGTCCTCGCGCGGGACGACGCCGAGCAGGAGCGCGAGCGGGAGATAGAAGGCGCCGCCGGCGGCCATCAGCAGGAAGAGGTTCTGCGTCCCCCACCAGCGCAGCAACAGGACCATGGCCGTGCCCAGCGCGATCGCCTTGACGCCGCACAGCAGGTTGCGGCGGCTGAAGACCCCCTTGGGCATCAGCCAGAGCGCGCCGAACATCATCAGCACCTCGGTCAGCAGCGTCGCCCACGCGGCGCCGACGCCGCCGTTGCCGCCGTGCAGCTGCGCGTACGGGATCGCCCAGAGGTTGAGCAGCGGGTTGAAGAACGCGGCGGCGACCGCCATGCAGGCCCACGGCTTCTCCTTGCCGCGCGCGATCAGCGCCGTGCCGAGGACGACGTCGATGCAGACGAGCAGGATCGAGCCGCCGAGGATCTGCAGATTCGGCGCGGCCTGCTGGAACGAAGTGGCGCCGTAGAGCAGTTTGACGAAGGGCCCGGCGACCGCCACGGTGCCCGCGGCCACCGGCACGGCGGCGAAGAGCAGCAGGTTCATCAGCCGCTCCGACGCGCGCCCGAACGCGGCGTCATCCTGCCCGCCGGCGCCGAGGCGCATCATCGCCGGGAAGACCGAGGTCATCAGGATGTTGGGGATGAACAGCAGCGTGCCGTAGAGGCGCGTGGCCGCGCCGTACCAGCCGACGACCGCGTCGGAGGTCATCAGCGACAGCATGAGCACGTCAATGCGAACGTAGATCTCGCCGAAGATGACCCAGACGAGGAACGGCAGGCCGCCGAGGAAGACGCGGCGGATGAGCACGCGGTCCCAGCCGAAGGTGAAGCGCTCGATCTTCTGCAGCCAGCCGAACTGGATGAGGAAGGCGAGCACCTGCGACCCGGCATGCACCCAGCACACGGCGCGCAGGTCGAAGCCCAGCGCCAGGAGCAGCCAGCAGCCGCCGGTGACCGCCGTCTTCTCGACGATCAGCGCGATGTTCGGGCCCAGCATGCTTTCCAGCCCCTGGAAGATGCCGCCCAAGGTCTGCGTGATGGCGCCGAGGCAGGAGCCGAGGCCGATGATGAGGACGGCCGCGCGCGTGACCCCGTCGTAGGGCAGGACGAAGATCAGCGCGGACTGGAACAGGTAGACCACGACCGCGAGCACGACCTTGAGCGTGAACACGTTGCCGAGCAGCTCGCGCAGCTTGCCGTGGCGGCGCGCGTTCTCCTCCTCGGGCAGGTCCGGCGAGGGATGCAGGACGGCGACCTCCCGGACGAGGAAGGTGTTCACGCCCAGATTGATGAGCTGGCTGAAGATCATGCCGTAGCTCAGCGCGAAGAAAAGCTTGCCGAAATTCGCGTCGCCGAGCTTGCGCGGCAGGATGACGAGGAGGATCCACGACAGCGTCCACGTGATCAGCTGGCTCGCCGCCTGGATGGCGGTATTCTTCAGGGCGCGGCGTGTTTTGCTCATACGTTTCGTGACAGATAGCAGAATTTTTGCCGTCGCTCAAATTTAATTCCGTGCATCGCAGCAGCCGGCTTGTCTGCCTGTAGAAGGCCGGGTCTCCGACACTGTGCACCCACCACCCACAAAAACTTCTTCGTGGGCCGGGCTTTCCGGCCCCGCGAAACCCGGCGAAATAACGTTCCACACAGGAAAAGCGGGAAACTGCCGCGCAGCTGGTTTCAGTCTTAAAATTCGAATTTTGATTTTGTTTCGGATTTCGGGCTTCGCGTTTCGGGTTTTCTTACTCCAACCCCGCCTGCGCGGCGCAACGGCGCGCGGCGGCGGCGCTGGCGGCGCGGCTGTCGTCCGGCACGGCGCACCACAGCAGCGGCGTCGGCGAAGCCTGCCACGTCGCGCCGGGTGCGAGGAGCACATCGGCCGGCTCGCGCACATCGGAGTGGAACGAGGCCGGTCCGTCCTTCCAGAAAAAGCCCTGCAACCGGCTGCCGGCCGGCAGCCAGCACGCGATGGCGCGGTGCTGCGCGCGGTCGGCCCAACCGGCGAGCGCCTGATAATATTGGGGCACCTCGCACAGCGGCTCGATCTGCGCGACGTCGCCGGTGGTCAGCGGCGTGCAATAGTGGAACAGTGCGCCAAGCCGCCACGGCTGCGCCGACGTGTTCGCCACGCTCACACCCTCGCTCGCCAGCCACCCGCCGTTTTTCGGGATCCAGTAGCGCATCGTGGCGCGGGCCGGCAGCACGCCGCCGAAGGCGAACTCCATCTCGACCGCCGTCATCAGCGCGTTTTCGCGCAGGGAAACGATGCGCGCGGACTGCGGGTGCGTCCATGAGTTTTTCTCGCCGGCTTGTTGATGCAGCGTCGGGAAAAGGTTGGCGATGGGCCGGCCGTCGAGCGCGAGCTGCCATGCATGCCCGCCCTGCGGCCCGCTGAGCGCCAGGCGACCGGCGCTGTTGGTGACGTGCAGCGGCGTGGCGGGGCGCGCGACGAGATCTTTCTGCCAGGCTTCCGGCACGACAGGTTCCGCGAGCTTCAACGGCACGAATCCGCCCGCGCTGTGCCGCGCATAAACTTCCGCGTTCACCCGCGTCGCCGCCTCGGTGATGAGCGGATAGGGCTCATCGTTGCCGTTGATCAGGCCGTAGTTGCTGTCCTCCGGAAAGCTCGCGGAAATGCCCAGCGCGGGCTCGTCGAGCCACATGAAGTAGCTGGAGCCGACGACATACGGCAGGCGGAACAGGAAGTCCTGGTAATGCGCGAAACATTTCGCGCGCTGCTCCTGCGTATCCACGCGCATCCCTGCGCCGTGGCGCGAGGGCAGCCCCGCGTCGAGCGCCGGGCAGCTCCACTCCGTCACCGCGAGCGGCCGGCCGGCCTTCTGCTGCCAGTCGCGGACCTTGACGAATTCCTTCTCCGGCACGCCGCGCTCGATGTCGAGAAACGGATAGATGTTCACCGTGACCACGTCGCAATATGTCCCGGCGATGTCCCAGATGTCCGGCGCGCTGCCCGCGAAGCGGCAGCCGAAGAGCAGGTGGTGCGGGTCGTGGCGGCGGATGGCGGCGGCGCAGGTTGCAAAATATTTTTCCGCGACCAGCCGCGCCCACGCCTGCGCCAGCCGTTCGCCCAGCTCACCGCGCGCCGGGCGCGGCGTCACATCGGCGGCGAGCGCGGCGTAGTCGCCGAACGCCGTGCCGTACTCCGCGTTGAACCTGTCGATGCCGCCAAGTTCCTTCTGCAGCAAGGCGATCCACGCCTGCTTGCCCGCGTGGTCCGCCGGTTTTTTCCACGCCTCGGGGAACAGCCCGTCCGGCTTCCAGGTTTTGCCGAGCCACTCGAGCTCGTTGTCGAAAAAGTAGCCCAGCAGCCACGGGTCACCCTTGTTCGGCGCGCACTGGCGGCGCGCGACCAGGTCGCAGTGCCGCGCCCAGTCGGGGCTGAACACGTTCGGGAAACCGGTCCACGTGGTGCGCGGACAGATATCGTCGCGCCCGGCGAACGAGCTGCCGAGCGAGAGGAACTCGATGTGCGGCAGACCCTGGTGCCGCAGCGCGGGCGAGTTGCCGGCGGCGAGCGTATTGAAACCCCATGCTTTCAAGCGGCGCAGCGCTTCCCCCGCCCAGTTCGTCTCGCTGCCGTATTTCTGCTGCGCCACGCGACCGTAGGGCGCGTAGCCCAGCTTCTCGCACCCGTGCCCGTGATAGCTCACGTGATCGGTGCCGACCCAGTAGAATCCGCGGCCGTTCGGATCCACCAGCCACCAGCGGTCGCCGATTTTTTCGGTGCGGAAAAAACCCGTCGCCGCGCCGTGCACCCCCGGCGCGCCGGACGCGTCGTACTTCGGGAAGCCCGTCGTGCCCGCCGCCGGCGGCAGCGGCTGCGCGCTGCTCGCGCGGAAGGCCGTGAAGCGCGCCGCGAAACACGGCGACGCCAGCGCCGGTGCGCCGGCGGTCACCGCGCGGCGATCGAAGGCGTATCCGAGACGGGAGCAGATCTTCCCGGTGTCATCGCTGAGCGTGCCGCTGATGCCGCCCGCTTTCAGTTCGACACGCAACCGATAGGCGCGACCAAATTCCCACGCGAAATTGCCGCCCTCGCCGGCGGTCTGCTTCAGCCGGTTGGCGCCCTCGACGTGCGCCAACCAGTGGCCGTCGAGGCATTCGCCCAGCTCGACGAAATGGCGGTTCCCGTTTTGGGCCGGCGCCTCGCAGAGCGCGAGGTGCCAGTAATTTTGGTCGTCGAGCCGGATGACCAGCGCGGCCACCGCCCAGCCGGCCGGCGTGACGCGCCGCTCGACCTGCACCGTGACCTCCGCGGTGACATCCGCGCCCGCGGCGAGTTGGGTGGGAAAGGCCAGCGCGCGTTCCGCGCCGCCACGGAAGTGCACCGCGTTTTGCCGCACCTCCCAATCGATGGACTGCGCCTCCCAGCCCGGGACGAAGCCGGTCGCATCCGTCGCCGTGAAAGACTCCGTCACCTCGGCCGCCCTGCCTTCGTGAGCAAACACCAGCACCGCCACCGCGAGCAAAAGTTTTTTCATGTGCGCGATAGTGCCACCCGCCGCACACCAACGCAAACCCGCGCTGCGTTCACGGAAAGGTGTAACTTCCGCGCGGCCGGCGGCGTAGTGGCAGGCGAACAGAGGACCACAAACCAACCATGAAAACGATCGGCTATGTGACGCTTGGGCTGGCACCCCTGCTGGCGGCGGCGGCCACTACCAACCCGGTGTGTACGCCCGGCACGCAGGCCTGCACGCTCCAGGTCGGCGCCTGGACGCGGCACTACAGCGTGCATGTCCCGCCGGGCTACGACGGGAAAAAGCCGCTGCCGGTGGTCGTCATGCTCCACGGCGGCGGCGGCACGGGCAGGGGTGCGGCGGAGGAAACCGGCTGGGACGCAAAAGCCGACCGGGAAAACTTCCTCGCCGTCTTTCCCGACGCGCTGGCGCGCGATCCCGCCAAGCCCGGGAGCTTCAGCCGCAACCCACAGCTTTGGAACGACGGCTCCGACCGTTTTTATCCCGGGCAGCAGACGCCCGACGATGTCACCTTCCTCAACGCGGTGCTGGAGGAATTGCTGGCGAAGTTCAGCGTGGATCGGCAGCGGATTTTCGTCGCGGGGTTTTCCAACGGCGCTTCGATGGCCTTCCGCTTCGGCGCAGCGGCGGCGCGGCGCCTCGCCGCCATCGCGCCGGTCGCCGGCGCGTGCTGGCTGGAACCGCTGACGGTGGAGCGACCGCTGCCGCTGTGCTACCTCACCGGCACGGCGGACCCGCTGAACCTGCTTGAAGGTGGCGTACCGAAGCTGGCGTTCGGCGCCAGCGACAAGGTCCGCGCCAAGCCCAAGCCGCCCGTGCGCGACTCGCTCCTGAAGTGGGCCAAAGCCATCGGCTGTCCCGTGACGCCGGCGAAAACCAACGAGACCAACGGCGTCCGCACCGAGACCTTTGGCTCCGGCCGGGAGCGTGCAGAAATTATTTTTGTGACCGTCGCCGATCAGGGCCACACCTGGGCCGGCGGCAAGAGCCTGCTGCCGGAACGCTGGGTTGGCAAGACGAGCAGCAAGCTCAACGCCACCGACTTCATCTGGAATTTTTTCAAGCAGCATCCTGCCCTGCTCCCGGCCCAGGCATGCCATGAAATTCCGCCACCTGCGGCTGACCGGGCCAAGTAGGCTGCTCCCTGGCAACCGCGCGCTGCAGCCGACCCGCTGGACCTTTCTTCCGGCCAGCTTGCCGTGGAGAGCGCCGCCGGTGATAAGCTGATGCTCCGCAGCGGCCATGGCCTTTACAAGGAAACTTGCGGCCTGTGGGAGCGGCTCCACAAGAAGCCGGCCAGAACAGCGGCACCGCGGGAAGCGCCAAAACAGCAAGAAAGGATTCGTTCCCCGCCGGATTCGCGCTATTCTGTACGCCGTAAGGATGAAACCCGAAGAAAAACTACCGGAACCGCCCACAGCTGGCACGCAGCATGAACTTTTGCTGCAAGCCATCTGGGATCACAGCCTAGATGCCCTCCTGCTGACCGCGCCGGACGGCCGCATCTTGGCGGCGAACCCCGCCGCCTGCACCCTGTTCGGCCGCCCCGAGGCGGACCTCTGCCGCCTCGGCCGCAACGGGCTGCTGGATCTCAACGACCCCCATCTGGCCGACGCCTTGACGGAACGGGAACATACCGGCCAAGTCCGCCGGGAACTGACGTTTCTCCGCGCCGATGGCAGCCGCTTCTTCGGCGAGGTGACCAGCTCCGTGTTCACAGATGCCGACGGGCAGACCCGGACCAGCATGATCATCCGCGACATCACCGGGCGCAAGCGCACAGCGGAGGAACTGCAGGAGAGCGAGGAGCAATACCGCAACCTCTTCGAGTACATGTTCAGCGGCTTCGTCCTGCTGGAAGTCCTGTTTGACGACGCCGGCAACCCGGTGGATCACCGGCTGCTCCAGGCCAATGCGGAGTTCGACCGGATGACGGGGCTGAAACGCAGCGAGGAGATCGGGCGGACCTCCGCCACGCTCGGTTTCAAGTGGCCCGCGGAGGTGGCCCAACGGTATTACCAGATCGCCCTCGGCGGCGAGCCGTTGCATTGGGAGCGCTTCAACGATTCCCTCCAGCGCTACTATGAGCTCCGTGTGTTCTCGCCCCGCCGGGGGCAGATCGCCGTGCTCTTCTCCGACATCACCGAGCGCAAGCAAACCGCCGCCGCCCTGCGGCAGAGCGAGGAGCGCCTGCGCCTGGTCATGGAGGCCACCCACGACGGCGTCTGGGATTGGAACCTCCAGTCCAATCTCGCGCACCTGAGTCCGCACTATTACGAACTGACCGGCTATCAGCCCGGTGAAGTCGTGCCCAACCTCGCCTTCTTCAAGCAACTTGTGCATCCGGACGATTTCCCGCTGCTGCTGGAGCGGATCACGGAGCACCTGCAAGGACGGACCGAGCAGAGCATTTTCGATTACCGCCTGGTGACCAAATCCGGGGCGATCCGCTGGGTGCTCAGCCGCGGCCGCGTGGTGGAACGCGATGGCGCCGGTACGGCGCTGCGGATGGTCGGCACCATCACCGACATCCCCGGGCGCAAGCAGGCCGAGGCCGAGCTGGCCGCCTCGCAAGCGGCGCTGCGCGAACTCGCGGCGCGCGTGCAGACGGCGCGCGAGGAGGAGCGGCGGCACATCGCCCGGCAGATCCACGACGAGCTGGGCCACGCCTTCACCGACCTCAAGCTCGACCTGGCCTGGCTCGACCGCCGGCTGGCGGAACGCAAGCTGACGCGCCGGACCAAGGCGCGCCAGAAGATCACGGAGATGATCCAGCGTGTCGAGGCCGACCTGAACACGGCCCGCGCGCTTTCGACCAACCTCCGGCCGGCTATGCTCGATACGCTCGGCCTCGCGGCCACGCTGGAGTGGGCGGTGGAACAGTTCGAACGCCGGACCCGCACCCCCTGCAGGCTGGACCTTCCCGCGCATTTTCCCCCGCTCGCCACCGACCGCGCGGCGGCGCTCTTCCGCGCCTTTCAGGAGATCCTGACCAATGTCACGCGCCATGCCAGCGCCACCGCCGTCCGCGTACGCCTGGCCGCGGCCGCCGGACAGGTGACGCTGGAGGTGTCCGACAACGGGCGCGGCATCACCATGCAGGAGCGCGACGATCCGCACGCGATCGGCCTGCTCGGCCTCCGCGAGCGCGCGCTGGAATTCGGCGGCACAGTGGAGATCGGCGGCTCGCCTGCCACGGGGACCCACATCCGCATCAGTATTCCCTCAGGTGTGCCATGATCAAAAACAACAAGCTTTGGCCGGTCCGCATCCTGATCACCGACGACCACGCCATCACGCGGCTCGGCATCCGCCAGCTCTTGCAGGAGGCCTTTCCACGCGGGGAGTTCGGCGAGGCCGGCGATGTCGCCGGAACGATGAGGGAAATCGCCAGCGGGAGCTGGGACCTGCTGATTCTCGATGTGTCGCTGCCGGACCGGGACGGCCTCGACGCGCTGCGCGAAATCAAGGACCGCTATCCTCGGCTGCCGGTGCTGATCTACAGCGTCCATCCCGAGGACCAGTTTGCGCTGCGCGCGATCCACCTGGGCGCGGCCGGCTACCTGGCCAAGGAACGCGCCCCGGAAGAGCTGGCCAACGCCGTGCGCACGGTGGTGACGGGCGGCACCTACATCACGGCGGCCATGGCCACATGCGTGCGCCAGGCGCCCAACGGGCTCGCCACCCAACAGCCGCACGAGCAACTCTCCACCCGGGAGTTTGCCGTATTGCGCCTGATCGCCGCCGGGCTGAGCGGCAAGGCGATCGCCGCGCAGCTCAACCTCAGCCAGAAGACCGTCAGCACCTACCGCAGCCGCATCCTGGCCAAGCTGAATTTCGTCACCACCGCCGACCTTGTCCAATACGCCCTCGCCCATCAACTGGTGACCTGACGGCGCAGCAGCCGGATCGTTGGCCAAGCCCGGCGCCGTCTTGACAAGGCGGAAGGAACGCTCAGGGCAGCCGCAGCGTCACGGTCTTTTCCGCACAGGTTATCGGCAGTTCGACCTCTTGCGTCACGCTGTGGCCGGCGGCATCGCGGACGGTGACCGTATGCATACCCCGGAAGACGCGCAGTTGAACGGTGCCGCCGGCTTCCGTCGTCGCGGTGGCCCGCGTCCACCAGGTCTCACGGAGCAGCTTGCGCAACGCTTCGTAGACCGGCTTCGGCGTCATGTCCTTGCGCACCAAACCCGCCGGCGCGCCCTTCCAGGCGTTGCTGTCGCTGAAGTCCCACCAGGTGATCGCCTGCATCGCGGGATGGCTGAAGAGCACGGTGTAGAGTTCCGCCACGTAGCGCGCCTGCGCCGCCTCGCCCTCGGGCGTCGAGACCCAGTTGGGCACCCATTCCTTTTCCGGCGCGTGCTGCGGCTCCGGGCCGCTGACGACCGTCATCTCGGTGAAGTGGAGCGGCCGGCCGAACGCGGCGAAACGTTCTACGATGGCCCACGCCTGCGACAACGGCCACACCCCGCCATGCATGTGCGACTGGAGGCCGATGACGTCGGGCAGCGCGTTACGGTCGCGCAGACCGCGCAACAGGACCTCGTTTTCGGCGCCGGTGTTGAAATCGTTGTAGAGCAGCGTCGCGCCGCTCTGCCGGTTGGCCTCGCGCGCCCAGCCGAGCGCGGCGGCGACGACCGCCGCGGGGCCGTCGCGCTTGATCCACTGGCCCTCGCCGGTTTTGGGATAGTGCATCGCGCTGTTCGCCTCGTTGAGCACGTCCCAGTAACGGATGGTCTCGCGGTAGCGCGGGATGAGGTCGAGGACACGGGCGCGCAGCAGGGGGATCGCCGCGTCGGCATCCGCCGGCGCCCAGGCGGGCCACACCTCATGCCAGACCAGAGGATGGCCCTTGCAGGCGAGACCGCGCGCCTGGCACCAACGCGCCATTTTCCCCAGCTGCTCGTCGTGCGGCTGGCCGCGCCGGGGCTCGAAGGCGCCCCAATAGAACGGCAGCGTCGCATAATTCAACAGCGCAGCGAACTGCTCCCGGTAGGCGCGCTGCGCCGGCGAGGCATCGTCGGGCTTCAGTTCGAAGATGTTCGCCCCGAACAAAAAAGCGTGCCGCTGCTGCTCGATGCGCACCGTGGCGTTGGGGACCGGCCGGCCGGCGGCGTCGCGCACCTCGACGCGAAGGTCCGCCATGCGGTGCTGCCGGATGCGCGCCTCGATTTTTTCCGGCACAAGCGCCGCCTGGGCCGCGGCCAGCCGCGCGTCGATGCCGGCATCCTCCAGCTTGATGTCGCGCAGTTCGATCGTGCCCGCCTGCTGCCCGACCTGGAAGCGCAGGCCGAGGCTGCCCGCCGGCCAGTCGCGGTCCGTCACGCCGGACGCGCGATAGGTTTTCCACTCCGGGCCGAGCGTCGGGCTGCTGCCCACCACCACCGTATAGGGCAGGCCGTTCTGCTCCAGCAGCGCGCGGAGCGTGTTGCCGGCGGTCGCGCGCGCCTGGAAACTGAAATCGATCTTATGCCCGGCCGCCAGCGGCGCGGACAGCGTTTGGGAAATTTGCGTCAGATAAAACGGCTCGCTCGGCCGGCGGATGTCGAGGCGCAGCACGCCGCCGGTCTGCGCGAACGAGGCGTTGTGTTGCTCCGCGTAGAACTTCCACTCGCCGCCGAGCAGATCGCCCGCCGCGGCGCGCCCGGCCAGCAACAGCAACAACCAACAGAAGCTTTTATTCATGTCTGCCCCTCATACACGACGCGGGAGCCTACCGTGGCACCCGGCCTTTTCCAAGACTTGGAAAAGCTCGCGGGAAGGGTTCCGAACCTTGGGGGTTTTGTGCCAGGATTCCCTGGGGTTTGGAAACGGCGCGGCGACGCCGCGCCCTCCATGGGTGGTTCTGCTGTGGGCGGGGCTTTCCAGCTCCGCGCTTGCGCGTGTTGGGTTAGAGTTCGCGGGGCTGGAAAGCCCCGCCCACAAGAAAGCAGCAGACTTTACCGGCGGCAGGCTTGCCTCGGCGTAATGCCTGGGCGAAGCTGGGAGTTCCGTCACTCCCGGCCAGCCGGACCGCTGCACCTTCGGTTTCCCAGCGGCTTGGAAAAGCCGTCAGACCTTCTGCTTTTTCCAACGGCCGAGTTCGAACCAGCCGGTGATGAGCAGGCCGTGCGCCACGCCGGCGGCGCTGATCGCCCACCAGATGCCTTCCGTGGCCGGCGTGAACCACTTGGCAAACCAGATCGCCAGCGGCACCTGCAGGCCCCAGAGCGCGAGGATCGTGCAGACCATCGGCGCGAGGGTGTCACCCGCGCCGTTGAGTCCGCGGCCGAGCACGATGCCAAGCGCGGCGAAGACGTAGAAGGGCGAGACAATCCGCAGATAACTGACGCCGATCTGGACCACCTCAGGATCGCCGTTGAAGAGCCGCATCAGCGGGGCCGCAAAGGTCACCATGACAAAGATCGCGACGAGCATGAAGAGCAGGTCCAGGCCGGTGGCCAGCCACGCGGCGGCGCGGGCGCGTTCCGGCTTGCCCGCGCCGAGGTTCTGTCCGACGAGCGTCGCCGCCGCGCCGCCGAGCGCGAACGCGGGCATGAGCACGATCATGTGGAAGCGCAGGCCGGTGCCGTAGGCGGCGACCGCGGCCGTGCCGCAGCTGGCGACGACGCGCATCAGCACCGCGCCCATCACGCTGCGCGTCAGCAGCTGCCCGGAGCCGGGCAGGCCGATTTTCAGGATGCGCCAGGACAGCTTGAGGTTCGGCCGCCAGTCCTGCCAGGTCACGCGCAGGTGCGCCCGCTCCTGGAACATGGCGCGGACGACGATCACGGCGGCAACCGACTGCGAGAGGACCGAGGCGATCGCCGCGCCCGCGACGCCAAGCTTCGGGCACGGGCCGAGGCCGTAGATCAGGAACGGATCGAGCGCGATGTTCAAAATGTTTTCGATGACGCCGGCCCACATCGGCGTCCTGGCGTCGCCCGCGCCCTGCAGCGCCGCCGCGCCGATGACCTGGAGATAGAGCGTGATGTTGCCCAGCAGGTTGATGCGCAGGTAGGACTCGGCATCGGGCAGCACGGCAACCTCGACGCCGAGCAGGCGGACGAGCGCGGCGGAATAGTGCCAGCCGATAATGCCGGTGAGGACGCCGACCACGGCCGCCAGCATCAGGGACTGGCCGGCCGCCGCCGTCGCCTCCTCGCGCTGCCCGCTGCCGATGGCGCGCGACACCAGCGCCACCGTGCCGGTCGAAAGCCCCATCAGCATCGGGAACAGCAGCATCAGGATCGTGCCGCCCACCGCCACCGCCGCCATCGCGTGCGGGCCGAGATGGCCCACCCAGAACAGGTTGATGACGCTCTGGAGGTTGTTGAGCACCGCGCCGATCAGCATGGGCATCGCCAGCCGGTGCAACGAGCGCAGCAGGCTGCCCTCGGTCAACGGCGCCTGGGTGTCTGGCGGTAGCGTTTCCATGATGGTGCCGCAAGTGATAGCGCGAACGGTGCGCGGGCGGAAGGCTGAACTGCAGTTGCCACCGCCGCAGTCGGGTGGTAGTGTGCCGCGTATGATGGAGCTGTGCCATGCATGGAACCAAAGAAATCATTCGCGAAGCTGCCGCCCTCCCTGTTGAAGAGCGGACCTTGGTGGTGGATGCGCTGTTGCGCTCGTTGAATCCCCCGGACACCGGTTCCGAGCGAGAGTGGCTCGTTGTTGCGCGCCGCCGCCTGACAGAACTGCGCTCCGGCCGGGTGCGCGCTGTGCCCGGCGAACAGGTCTTTGCGAAAATCAGGGAGCGTCTTGCCTGATGAACTTCGTCTTCCACCCGGAAGCCGAATTCTACGGGGCCATCAAGCACTACGAGTCTTGCGCTACAGGAGTGGGTGACGAGTTTGCGCTGGAAATTTATGTCACCATTCAGGGCATTCTCGCCCGTCCGAGGGCTTGGCCGCTGCTCGCTCCCGAGGTACGCCGCTGCCTGGTCAGTCGTTTCCCTTTTGGCGTCCTCTACAGCATCGAGCCCGATAGAATTTTTATCCTGTCCGTGATGCATCTGCATCGAAAACCGGAGTATTGGATGCAGCGCAAATAAGCTCGGTGTCGTGTTTTCACGCGCCCTTGACATAGAATGTAACCGCGGAGATTGACGATGAAGATCGGCGTCCCGAAGGAAGTGAAGATCAAGGAGAACCGGGTGGCGGCCGCGCCGGCGACGGCGCGGATGCTCGTGCAGGCGGGCCACGAGGTGCTGGTGCAGGCCGGCGCCGGCCTGGGCAGCGGCTACAGCGACGAGCTCTATGCCCGCTGCGGCGCGCGGCTGGTCGCGACCGCGGCCGAGGCGTGGAGCGCCGACATGGTGCTGAAGGTCAAGGAGCCGGTGCCGGAGGAGTTCGACTTTCTGCGGCCGGGCCTGCTGCTCTTCACCTACCTGCACCTCGCCGCCAACCGCCTGCTGATCGACGCGCTGCTCAGGAGCGGCACGTCCGGCCTCGCCTACGAGACGGTGCAGGTCGGACGGCGCCTGCCGCTGCTGGAGCCGATGAGCGAGATCGCCGGACGCATGAGCGTGGTGGTCGGCGCCTATTACCTGAGCAAGGCACAGGGCGGCGCGGGCGTGCTGCTCGGCGGCGTGCCGGGCGTGCTGCCGGGCCATGTGCTGATCATCGGCGGCGGCACCGCCGGCATCAACGCGGGCCGCGTCGCCGCCGGCATCGGCGCGGAGGTGACGATCCTCGAGGTGGACCTCGAGCAGATGCGCTTCCTCGACATCAGCCTGCACCACGAGGCGCACACGCTCTATTCCAACGAGCAGAACCTGCTGGAGATGCTGCCGCAGGTGGACCTGCTGATCGGCGCGGTGCTCGTCCCCGGCGCCAAGGCGCCCCGCCTCATCCGCCGCGAGATGTTGCGCGTGATGAAGCCTGGCGCGGTGTTCGTGGATATCGCCATCGACCAGGGCGGCTGCGCCGAGACCTCGCGCCCTACGACGCACGAGAACCCCATCTATGTTGAGGAGGACACGCTGCACTACTGCGTCACCAACATGCCCGGCGCCTATGCGCGCACCGCGACGCAGGCGCTGACCAACGCGACCACGCCCTACGCGCTCAAGCTCGCGAACCTCGGGCTGGAGGAGGCGCTGCGGCAGGTGCCCGAACTGCGCCCCGGTCTCAACACCCACGCCGGCGCCCTCACCAACCCGGCCGTCGCCGCCGCCCACAGCCTGCCCTGCCATGTGCTGAAAACTGAAAATATATAGGCGCTCCAGGGTGCTCCAAGGGCAGGAGTTCCGCCAGTAAGTGTAGCTGGCCACTAAACTGGGCACACAAGTAGCTTATACTTTCGGGTGAATATGAGCCAAACCACTTCAGAGCAGGCACCGCCATCCGCCGTGCCAGCGTCGTTAGCGCGGGAGGAGGCGGAGCATCTGCTGCGCTGCCTCGGTTACACCCTCAACAGCCTGAGCATCTTCGGCGAGCACCATAAGGCCACCCAGCGGGCGCTGGACGAAGGTTTTGCTGTGCTCAGCCAGGTGGTGGCGCGCCAGCCGGCGGTTACAGTAGGCGCCGACAAGAACCGTCTGCTCTGCGACACGTACGTTGTCGATGCTTCCACGGCCATGTTGCGCACCCTGCTGCGCCGGTGGAACACCTTGGCGCTCGGCTCGTTGGAGCTGGCCCAGGGCATGACCCGCGATGAATTCAGGCGCTTGGTGGTCTTGCTCGGCACAGCCCCCGACGAGGCGGCGGCTAAAAAGGCTTTCCCGGGTCATCCTGAGGCAGGGGGCTTTGAACATCTGCACCTCAGCCGCATGAGCTATCAGGCGGTGTCCGAGGATGATGTCGTGGTGAAGAAGCAGGCGGTGGCACCGGCGGCCGCACCCGCACCCAAGAAGAACCCTTCCCCAGCCACCGTCCTCGGGTCCGAAATCATTGCGTACCTCCAGAGCCCAGCCGGAGGACGCCTGACGCCCTCTCCGGAGGCTGCCGCGCTGGCCGCGCAGCCCTCCCGGCTGGCGGAGTTGTTGCTCCGTTCGGCGGATATCCGGCCCGAAACAGCCCAGGTCACTGGCGGCGAACAGCTGGGCCATATGGTCATCGGCTGTCTGCGGCGCCTCCATAACCATCTTGCCGCAACACCCGCGGCCAAAACCAAGCAGGGCAAGCAGGCTATCCGACAGGCCTTGGTGCTGCTGGAAAAAGAAGTGGTCGAAAAGTTGCGGGATCTGGCCGGCGCGGAGACCGCCGCAGCAGCGGCGCCGGCGATCGAGGCAGAGGTCGAAGACCTGGTCGGAGAAGTGCTCATGGCCGACCTCGTCGAGGATTATACCAAGAAACGGCAACAGACGGACGCCATCGAAAAACGTCTGGTCCGCCTCATCACATCCAAGCAAAAGCACCCGGCGCACACCGCCGCCTTGGACTCCTTGCACCGGAAACTGACCGCCAACGGATTGGCGGCCAGCGACTGGGTGGCCCTGTTGCAGAAAAGCACCGCCGCCGGCGGACAGCCGGGTGGGCCGTCCGGCAACGCGCCCCCCTTGACCCAGCTGCTCCTGCGCCTGACAGAACTGCTGGACCCGGCGAAACCGCAGCCCAATACCCCGTGGTTGCAGGCACAGACCACGCCCTTGATGGCCCAACTCGGCGCGGGCATGGCCAGCGCCATGACAGGCGTGGAGCATAAGGTAGGCACACTCCGTGACAAGATCACGAAGCTCCCTCCTCCCGAGACCCCTGCCCCCCCTGACCCCCAGAAGCAGGCGCTCTCCCGCCAGGTAATCTTCGCCATCCTCGCCGAGATTGTCCAGGAACTGCGCCAACCGCTGTCGGTCATCAGCGGCGTCGTCGAGGCGCTGAGCGGCGGCCATATCGGCACCATGCCCGACATCCACCGCGAGATGCTCAACCTGGCGCTGCAGGGCAGCCGGCGGGTCGCCGTGATCGTGGATGCCCTCGCCGACATAGCCGGCTCGCCCGCCACCTTGCAGCCTGACGCCCAGATTTTGAAGCGCATCTATGAGGCGTGAGCTGTCCGTGAGTGAAAACGGGCGGGGCGGGATCGCTGGCCGGTGGTCGCGGGCAACTCATGCAGCAGCATGGCACCAGGCCCAGAGCCCTGCACAAGGGGTCACATGATCCGGGTTGCCGTCGCGCCGCTGATGTCGCGCCACTTTGAAAATGTCCCCTTGAAACTCTTTTAGAATGTCCCCATAGCCGGCGCCCGCAGAAAGGCGGGCAGACGCGATGGAGAGGATCGAAATGAACACAAGGGAACGACGCTGCATGACGATCATGACAC
>CAITZM010000168.1 GCA_903896925.1 uncultured Lentisphaerota bacterium
GACCCTGGTGGCGGCGGGCGCGGCGCGCGCGACGCGCGCAGCGCGCCGCGCACCGCCGCTTCCTTGTCTATTGGTTAATAATACAAACGGTAAGGGCTCGACCTGTAGCAGCTACCGCAAGCGCAAGGCGGAAGCAGCGCGGGTGGATACGCAACGGTTGATTGAGGAATGGGGCGTCAACAATACGGCTTTCATCACGATCACTTTTAAAAATAAGGTGATGGAGAAAAAGGACGCGTATCGGCTGTGGAACAATTTCAGAGGGCGGGTGTGGCGAGGGGCAGGGATTAAAGAGGCTGTGAAGTTCATGGAGGAGCACGCCGACGGATCACTGCATATTCATCTTGTGGGAAATGTAGGGGAAGACATTCGGAGTGGGTTTGATTTTAAGGCGTTTGATGCGGCTAGAAAATTGGACCGCCAAGGAAACCGGCACGGCTTGTATTACAAACTTACGCGTATCTATGGTGCTTCGGCCAGCGGAAGGCTGCGGGGGCTGTGGGCCTACTTCAGCGCACGGCGGAAGAAGTATCGGAACATAGGGCGTATCTCGATTGAACCGATCAAGGGGAACGCGGTGTCGGCGTCGTTCTATCTCGCGAAGTACTTGACCACAGGCTACGGCGAGACCGTATATAAGCTCAAGGGGTTGCATCGTGTGGAGTACCTAGGCTGCAAACCGAATCACTCGACGCAATTCACCAGGGCGACGCCGAAAGGATGGGCGCGGCGCGAACAGTTAAGGCTCTGGGCCTTGTCGATCGGCTGTGCCAGCATGGATGAACTGAAGGAGCGATTCAAACGCAAGGATGGCAAGACCTACTGGAACAAGGTCGCGCACCGATACAGAAGTCTGATTTACTCACCGCTATGGTTCGGGCGCGACTTTGTTTTCCCGACGCTGGCGCACGCAGATGCGGCCGGCATGGACTGCGATGGGGTGCCGGGTGATGCGACGCAGGTAAGAGGCTTAAGGCCGAAACTTGATCCATGTGAGATGATGCGCCTATGGGCAAAGGAAGCGTGGGCGAAAGGTGACCAGGAGGAAGCGAGGGACTACTGGCGAATGGTGTTGAATACGCTTTACGCGCGGCAGGTCAAGGTTCCATCGCTGAATGAGTGAGAGGTGAAGCGCAAGAGACGAGAGCAAACGACCTTGAGCCGTACAAAAGAATCTCGGACGGTGAATTGTCGCCAGCCAAAAAATCAGGTATTGTCGCGTAGTTGACCTGCGCTTAACAGGCGAGATGCGATGAAAGAACGATGCGTTTTGTAGTAACTATGTGGGTGGTAACGAATAAGTGACGAGAGGCCGAGAATAAGTTGATGAGTGGAAAACGAAAAGGCAGTGTTCCGGTGATAGACCTTTTTGCGGGAGCAGGCGGCCTATCCATAGGTGCTCAACTCGCTGGCGGTGACGTCCGCCTTGATGTTGAGATGGATCATATCTGCTGCGAGACGCTCCGGGCGAATCGTCCAGATTTGCCGGACGGTGTAATCGAGTCGGACATAGCTGCGCTAACAGGCGAGGGGTTGAGGAAGCTCGCAGGGTTGAGTAAGAGCGATCCGTTGATAATTGTCGGGGGGCCACCATGCCAGCCGTTTTCAAAGGCCGCATACTGGACCGATCCCGGGGAGGAATTTAGGTACCGCTGTGCACGTGCGAGCGGCAAGAGAATTAAGCCGCCCACTGTCAAGCTTGGCCCCCGAGAGGACGATCGGCGTGACTTAGTACAAGAATTTTTGCGTATTGTACGGGAGTCTAAAGCGACCGGGTTCGTTTTCGAGAATGTGGCGAGCATTCTCCATCCGAGGAACCAGAATCTGGTTGAGGGCCTCCTGAGCTCCTTCCGTGAACTCGGCTATCATGTCACGCTCGTCAGGGCGAACGCCGCAGAGTATGGCGTCCCTCAGCTTCGACATAGAGTATTCATTCTCGGGCACAAACGAGGACAACCACTTACTCCAATCCCATCCCATTTTGTTGATGAAAGTTTGGCCGCTGATCGCAGCCCCGCAATGACTTCAGGCGAAGCATTACGCGGCTTGAATCACTCCAAATATTTTGAGCCTGCCGAAATCGTTTCCGGTCGATGGGCTGAGCTCTTTAAAGAAATTCCGCCGGGATGGAACTATAAATGGCATACGGCTTGGGCTGGGCATGCCAATCCTTCGTTTGTGACGGAAACGCGATTTTGGAGCTTTTTGCTTAAGTTGTCTCCGGCTAAACCTTCGTGGACCATTGCAGCTTCCCCTGGTCCTTGGGTGGGACCGTTTCATTGGGACAATCGAAGATTACGAACGGTTGAGATGGCCGCTTTACAAGGGTTCCCGCGAAGCTACAAGTTCACTGGACAGCGTCGTGATGTAGTTCGGCAAATCGGGAACGCGGTGCCACCGCCTCTAGCAGCGGTAATGCTTAAGGAAGTCTTGGTTTTTGACACGAGTCTATCTTCTAGGAAGGCAAAGTGAGCCCGCGTAAGCATAAGTTAACGAGCATGTCACTATTCTCCGGCTGTGGAGGATTAGATTTAGGCCTAACTCAGGCAGGTTTTGATGTTCTTTTGGCAAATGATAATGATGCGCATTGCGTTGCATCCTATGATTTGAACTTTGGTGCCGGCAGGATTCTCCACGGTTCGGTGACGCAAATCGATGAGAGCGTGATAAACGATCGTTTAGGCTCAAAACTGGCGAAAGGTCGCCACATTGATCTACTCGCAGGTGGTCCTCCTTGTCCCCCATACTCAAAATCAAGATTCTATAGGAAAAATAAACCTCGAGCTCTGGCCGATCCTATTGGTGAAGAAACCCTCCGTGGGTATCTGCATACTCTAGACATTCTTAGGCCGCGTGCGTTTCTCTTTGAAAATGTGTTTGGCTTCGCATATCGAGTTCACAAGGATGCGTTTAATTGTCTCCTGAGTACAGCAGAGTCTCTCGGTTACCAGTGCTCATCCGCTGTCCTTAATGCCGCTGATTACGGGGTGCCACAGATACGGCAGCGCTTTTTCATGGTCGGCATGCTTGGTCATAAATTCAAATTTCCACCACCCACGCACCGTGATCCTGGGAAGGCTGAATTGAATGGAGTATCGCTTCCCTCATGGACGACAGCCGGTGAGGCCATTGGCGACTTGGATACCCTAGAGAAAGCTGACGACAAGGGCCATTTCGCGGGCGGCAAGCATAACGACATTCTGAAACTTATACCACCGGGTGACAACTACCTGTTTTTCACAAAAGAGCGTGGTTACGCTAAGCCGCTATTCAAGTGGCGGTCTCGCTACTGGTCATTTTTGTTGAAGTTGAGCCCCACAATGCCTTCTTGGACGATTCAAGCGAGAAGATCAAATAATATGGGGCCGCTGCATTGGCGGAATCGTATGCTGCGAATTGAGGAAGTAAAGCGCCTCCAAGGGTTCCCCGATGATTGGAAACTAACGGGCACAATTGAAAAACAGTGGCGCCAGATTGGTAATGCCGTTCCGCCTCCGTTGGCAAAAGTGATTGGAACTGCGATTCGCGCACAACTGGAGTCCTGTGGAGCTACGTCTTGATGTAATCTGAATCAAACAAGGGGTAAATATGCCTGCACTCACGCCTGCACAGTTGATTGAAGCTATTGAGGAAGCGTTTATTGAGTCGACCGCATCAGCCGCGTTGATATCGGCACCGCGTGCGCATCCTCGCCGGTTCTACGTGGTGGCGGGTGAATCCACCATCCCTCTTTGGGTCTACATCTGGACTCTGACGCATGGTGGTGGTGCGGCACGGCACAAGGATGAATACCGCATACAGCTGACTGGTGTGAAAGCGCCCCTTGCAGTGAATCCAGACGGTCCGACGATCCTACTCGGGTATGAACCAAATTTAAAATGCTTTGCTGGATTCGATCTGCGCAAACATAAGCAGTTTTCGCGGCACTCGCCATCTATTCAAATAAATATCAATACACTGCGAGATGCGCACCGGGATGGGTTTGCCTTCGTGCGAAAAGATAATGATGAAATTGCCATCGGTTTTCGACCGGATAATATGCTTTCCTACGCATTGAACTCGGAGAGCCTTCACGAGAGCGGCGCTGATGCTCGAATTTCTAATTTACTAAATAAGGTTACTCGCCTTGAGTCACTGACAGCTGCTGAAACGGCGGCTATACCCCCGGACCGCCGCCGCGTCATTGCTCAAGTTTCTCGGCTAGTTCGTGACAGTGACTTCCGGCGTAAAGTGACGATCGCCTATGATCGCAAGTGTGCGGTTACAGGGTTGCAACTCCGACTGATTGATGCGGCACATATTTTACCGGTTGGGGCTGTTGGTAGTACGGATGATGTGGCAAATGGCATTTGTCTGTCGCCATCATATCATCGAGCATATGATCGGGGTCTGATTTACCTTACTGACGATCGAAGAATGCTCATAAATGAACGTAAGAAACAGGACCTTGTCCGTTCGGGGCTTGGTGGTGGATTGGCTGAATTCGAAGCGCATCTTGGTCGGCAAATTATCCTTCCAGCTGATCGTGCGCAGTGGCCTAGAGTCAACTTCATCAGAAATGCAAATCGATTTAGGGATTCATGATTTCGATGCGGATGCCTGAATGTTTCAGGTAATTTTCGTTGGATATTTTCGATTATGGTCTTTTTTCGTAATGATAATGGCCCTTCTGCGCAGCTACCTGCGTAACAGTTTCTCAAAATTGGTCAGCTTCTAACGCGCAGGGGTGAGCCTTAATCTTCACTGATCGCGGTGTTTTGTGTGATCAACACTGTTCGTCTCCCTGGTGCTACGCCCATACACTTCGCCTATTGCGAACGTTTTATTGACAAAGAGTGCGAAGAGTGCGAATAGTACGTCATGAACTCTGACATACGGTCGGTTGGCAAGGAACTTGTGGCCGCGGCTCGCGCATCCTTCAGTGCGCAGCAGGGGATACTCGAGGAGTTATTCCCCTACATTTATCAGGCGTCAAAACGTATGAGTACACGGGCAATCAGCCGTTGGTTGGCTGAAACGCAAGCCATCAAGCTTAGTGATGTCAGTATTGCCAAGGCGTTGCGGAACGCGGAGCAGTACTGGAAGGGGATGGTTGATGAGATCGAACCTGTAGCGCGGGTTTTCGCCGAGGCGCATAAAGCAGAGCTTGAGGATGTGCTGTTCAGCCGCCAACACTTCGAGAAGTTGCGCGAGGAGCCGCCCTGGTTGAACGGCGTAACCGTTGAAGATGAGTGGAGCGAAGTGAAGGCGGCGGAGCTAAAGCTGGAGCAATACTGGTTCAAATTCGATGACGAAATATTGGAGCACTGTCGTCCTTATCTGGTCGATAAAACAAAAATCAAGGTGCGGCTGAAACCGTCTGCCAAGAAGAATGCTTAACCAGATCGGGCGCGTATGAACGGGGAAGGCACCAACGGGTTTGAGGGATTCAGCGACCGATTTTTGAAGCTATCGGCTGTCGCTGAATTTCTCGCGGTTTCGGAGCGTACCGTCCGCCGGCTGATTGACACGGGCGAACTGAAGGTTTCGAAAATCGGTTGCTCGGCTCGTGTGCCTTTTTCTGCTGTGCAAGAATTTTACCGGAAAATTACTGGAGGTCGGGAGCTAAGGAGTGACACATGAAATGTTCATTGATCAAGCGCGGGCGGCTGTATTCGATGCGGTTCCGGTTCAGCCCTGGTGAACCTATCGAGACCATTCCCCTAGGGTTGTCCGACAAGCAGTCGGCCGAAAAACGCATGAAAGATATCGCCGCGCAACGCCAGCGCGAACACATGGGGATTCTCCCTCCTGCTCCCTTGGTCGCGGCGGCAAGGAAACCGTTGCTTCAGCATGTCGAGGACTACATCAATGACCTGACGACAGCAAAGCGCAGCCATGGCTATGTGTATCTGGTTGAACTGCACCTCAAACACCTCTGCAAGGAGTGCGGATGGACGTTCAGCAAAGATGTGTCGGCGGATGCGTTTGAACGGTGGCGCACGGCGAAGCGGGATAGGTCCGCCAAAACCCTTCACGATTATCTGAATGATGCCAACGCGTTTTTTCGCTGGATGGAGAGCCACGGCAGGATGGAGACAAATCCATTGAAAGTGGTCAGCCGGATCGAATTGCGCGGCAAAGAAAAAGTCCAGCGTCGTGCATTCACGGAAGATGAGTTGAAGCGTCTGCGGGATGTCTCCGGCCGGCGTTGGCTGGTGTATTGGATGGCCGTTACAACGGGACTGCGTAGAGGGGAACTGAATGCGCTGGAGTGGGGCGACCTGCAACTTGATGGGGCGCGTTGCCTGGTGCGGGTGCGGGCTTCAATCTCCAAGAACAAGCGGTCTGTCGAATTGCCCGTGGGTGATGATCTCGGGGCGGCCTTGAGGCAAATCCGGCCGTCTGATGGGCCTTTGGATGGTAAGGTGTTCAAAGGCTGGATACCCAAGATGAAACGTTTCAGTAAGGATCTGGCGGCTGCGGGTATTCCGTATGTCAACGAGCAAGGGCAACGGGCTGACTTTCACGCGTTTCGAACCACGCTGGCGACAAATTTATTGAATGCCGGTGTAGCATTCAGAGTGGTGATGGAATTCATGCGCCACAGTGATCCCAAGCTGACAACTAAGACCTATTATTGCGCCGGCCAAATCCCACTGCGTGACGTTTTGAGCAAGCTGCCGATCTTCACTAGCGAGGGCTCGGCGGTTGGACTGTCACCCCGGCTGTCACCCGTTTTAGTCAAAAGTGGTCAAAACGTGTCACGGCCTGTCAAAGTTGAGAATCAAGGTGCGTTGCTTAAACCCCTTGCAAACAAAGGGATTTGTCACGGCTTGTCACTGCCTGTCACACCCTGTCAAATGGTGGGCGATACAGGATTTGAACCTGTGACACCCTCGGTGTAAGCGAGGTGCTCTACCATTGAGCTAATCGCCCGGACAACGCCGGCTCAGGCCAGCTTCGGGAAATAATCCTGCAGGGCCTTCACGTCCCAGTCGTGCGTCCGCATGTAGCTGATGCAGGCGACGGTGGCGCGCGCGCCGGACTCGGTCGTGATGATCGGCAGGCTCCGCAGGATGGCCTCGGAGCGAATGCGGACCTCGTCCACGCGCGAGATCGGACCGCTGGGCGTGTTGATGATCAGCTGGATGCCGTTGACCTTCATGATGTCGAGCACGGTCTCGCCCTTCTGGTCGCAGACCTTGCTGACGACATGCGCGGCGACGTGGTGGGCGGCGAGCACCTTGGCGGTGCCCTCGGTGGCCACGAGCTTGAAGCCGAGCCGCGCGAGTTCCGCGGCGATGTCGCCGATCCAGTCCTTGTCGGCGTCGCGCGCGGAGAGGAACACGGTGCCGGCGTCCGGCAGGTTCTGGCCGGCGGCGATCTGGGCCTTCCAATAGGCCAGCTCGAAGCACGAGTCGATGCCCATGACTTCGCCCGTGGATTTCATCTCCGGGCCGAGGATCGGGTCCACGCCGGCGAACCGGTTGAACGGCAGCACCACTTCCTTGACGGCCATCCACGTGGGCTTGATCGGCGTGTGCCCGGCCATGATCTGCTTGAGCGTCTGGCCGATCGAGATGCGCGCGGCCCACTTGGCGAGCGGTACGCCGGTCGCCTTGCTCAGGTAGGGCACGGTGCGCGACGCGCGCGGGTTGATTTCCAGGACGTAGAAGATCCCGTCCTTGACCGCGAGCTGGACGTTCATCAGGCCCTTGACCTTGAGGGCGAGCGCCATCTTGCGGCAGGCTTCCTCGATCTCGGCGATGAGTTGCTTGTCGAGCGTGTGGGGCGGGGTGCAGCAGGCGCTGTCGCCGGAATGCACACCGGCCTGCTCGACGTGCTGCTGGACGCCGCCGATATAGACGTCGGTCGCGTCGCAGACCACGTCCACATCCACCTCGATCGCGCGGTCGAGATACCTGTCGATCAGCACCGGGAAGCCGGGGCTGGCGGCGAAGGCGGCGTAGGTGAACGGGACGAGCTCGTCCTGGTTCTGCGCGACCATCATCGCGCGGCCGCCGAGGACGTAGGAGGGCCGGATCATCACCGGGAAGCCGATGCGGCGCGCGACCTCGAGCGCCTCGTCGATGCTGATGGCGGTGCCGGACTCCGGCTGGCGGATGCCGAGCTCGTTGAGCAGCGCGGCGCAGCGCTTGCGGTCCTCCGCGATGTCGATGCTGTCGGACGAGGTGCCCAGGATCGGCACGCCGGCCTCCTGCAGCGGCACGGCGAGGTTGAGCGGCGTCTGGCCGCCCATCTGCACGACGACGCCGATCGGCTTCTCGTTCTCGTAGATGTTCATCACGTCTTCGAACGTCAGCGGCTCGAAGTAGAGCTTGTCGGAGGTGTCGTAGTCGGTCGAGACGGTCTCCGGGTTGCTGTTGACCATGATCGTCTCGTAGCCGAGCGCGCGCAGGGCCTGGACGGTGTGGACGCAGCAGTAGTCGAACTCGATGCCCTGGCCGATGCGGTTGGGACCGCTGCCGAGGATCATGACCTTCGGCTTGTCGTTGTGCCGGCTGTTGTCGACCTGGGCGTAGCTCGAGTAGAAATAGGGCGTGTAGGCCTCGAACTCGCCGGCGCAGGTGTCCACGAGGCGGTAGACGGGCTTGATGCCGGCGGCGAGCCGCTCCTTGCGGATGTCGAGGTGCGAGATGTCCGGCCCGCGCAGCGCGGCGATCTGCTTGTCGGAGAAGCCCATTTCCTTGGCTTCGCGGAACAGGTCCTTCTTCAGCGCGCGGTCCTTGGGCGCCTCGAGCAGCTTCTGCTCCATCTCGACGATCTGCAGCATGTTGTCCACGAACCACGGATCGACGAAGGAGGTCTCGAAAATCTTCTGGGTGCTCCAGCCCTGCTTGAGCGCCACCTTGATGGCGAACAGGCGGTCGGGGGTGGGGCGGGAGAGCAGGTCTTCCAGCTTGCTCGCGTCCACGCGCTTCTCGCACTTGAGGTCGAGGCCGTCCACGCCGATCTCCAGGCCGCGCAGCGCCTTCTGCAGCGCCTCCTTGAAATTCTTGCCGATGGCCATCGTCTCGCCGACGGACTTCATGCTGACGCCGAGGTGCGGGTCGGCGCCGGCGAACTTCTCGAACGCGAACCGCGGCACCTTGACCACGCAGTAGTCGAGCGTCGGCTCGAAGCAGGCGGAGGTCTCGCGGGTGATGTCGTTGGGCAGCTCGTCGAGCGTGTAGCCGACCGCGAGCTTGGCCGCGATCTTGGCGATCGGGTAGCCCGTGGCCTTGCTCGCCAGCGCGGAGCTGCGCGAGACGCGCGGGTTCATCTCGATGACGACCATGCGGCCGTTCTTCGGGTCGATGGCAAACTGCACGTTCGAGCCGCCGGTCTCGACGCCGATGGCCTTCATGACGGCGATGGCGCCGTCGCGCATGCGCTGGTATTCCACGTCGGTCAGGGTCTGCGCCGGGGCCACCGTGATGCTGTCGCCGGTGTGCACGCCCATCGGGTCCAGGTTTTCGATGGAGCAGATGATGACGACGTTGTCCTTGCGGTCGCGCATCACTTCGAGCTCGAATTCCTTCCAGCCGATGACGGATTCCTCAAGCAGCACCTCGCTGACCATGCTGGCCTTGAGGCCGCCTTCGCAGATCGTGAGCAGCTCTTCCATGCTGCGGGCCACGCCGCCGCCGGTGCCGCCGAGCGTGAAGCTCGGGCGGACGATGATGGGGAAGCCGAGTTCCTCGCCCACGGCGCGGGCCTGGTCGAGGGTCTTGACCTGCCGGCTCTTGAGGCACTCGAGGCCGGCCTTTTCCATCGCTTCCTTGAACAGCTCGCGCTCCTCGGCGCGGCGGATCACCTGCACGTTCGCGCCGATGAGCTCGACGCCGTATTTCGCCAGCACGCCCGACTCCGCGACCTTGACCGCGGTGTTCAGCGCCGTCTGGCCGCCCAGCGTCGGCAGCAGCGCCTGCGGGCGCTCCTTGGCGATGATCTTCTCGACCGCCTCCGGCGTGATCGGCTCGACGTAGGTGCGGTCGGCCGTCTCCGGGTCGGTCATGATCGTCGCCGGGTTGCTGTTGATCAGGATGACCTCGTAGCCTTCCTCGCGCAGCGCCTTGCAGGCTTGCGTGCCTGAGTAGTCAAACTCGCAGGCCTGGCCGATCACAATCGGCCCCGAGCCGATGATCATGATTTTCTTGATGTCTGTGCGTTTAGGCATGGCTCATTCCCATTCGATGGTTGCAGGTGGTTTGCTGCTGATGTCGTAAACGACGCGGTTGATGCCGCGCACCTCGTTGATGATCCGGTTGGCCACGCGGCTCAGCAGATCGTGCGGCAGGTGCGCCCAGTGCGCCGTCATAAAATCGGTGGTCTGGACCGCGCGCAGCGCGACGACCCATTCGTAGGTGCGGCCGTCGCCCATGACGCCGACGCTGCGCACCGGCAGGAAGACGGCGAAGGCCTGCGCGACGTGATCGTACCAGCTCCGGCCGTCGTCGGCGTCCGTGTTGCGCAGCTCCTCGATGAAGATCGCGTCGGCGCGGCGCAGCAGGTCGGCGTATTCCATCTTCACGGCGCCGAGGATGCGGACGCCGAGGCCGGGGCCGGGGAACGGATGGCGGAAGACCATGTCCGGCGGCAGGCCTGCGGCGATGCCGAGCAGGCGGACCTCGTCCTTGAACAGCTCGCGCAGCGGCTCGAGCAGCTTGAGGTGCAGGGTTTCCGGCAGGCCGCCGACGTTGTGGTGGCTCTTGATCGTCGTCGCCTTCTTGCCCTTGACGCCGGCGGACTCGATGACGTCGGGATAAATCGTGCCCTGCGCCAGCCATTTGACCGCCTGGTCGGTCTGCTTGAGCTTCTCGGCCTCGGCCTGGAAGACCTCGACGAATTCGCGCCCGATGATCTTGCGCTTCTGTTCCGGATCCTCGACGCCGGCGAGCTTGCCCATGAACTGCTCGGTGGCATCCACGTGGATCACGCGCACGCCGAGGTTCTTGGCGAAGGTCTGCATCACCTGCTCGGCCTCGTTGAGGCGCAGCAGGCCGTGGTCGACGAACACGCAGACGAGCTGGTCGCCGATCGCCTTGTGCAGCAGCGCCGCCGCGACGGAGCTGTCCACGCCGCCGGACAGGCCGAGCAGGACGTGCTCCTGGCCGACCTGCGTGCGGATCTTGGCGACGGCTTCCTCGACGTAGTCGCCCATGAGCCAGTCGGCCCTGACGCCGCCGATCTCCAGGACGAACCGGCGCAGGACTTCGGCGCCCTGCTTCGTATGCGTGACTTCGGGGTGGAATTGCAGGCCGTAGAACCGCCGGACCTCGTCGGCCATGCCGGCGATGGGGCAGGCGCCGGTCGAGGCCATGACGGAGAACCCCGCCGGCAGGGCGGTGACCTTGTCGCCGTGGCTCATCCAGACGCGCAGGAGCCCGTGACCCTCCGGCGTCGCGTGGTCCTGCAGGCCGTTGAGCAGCTTGGTGTGGCCGTGCGCGCAGACCTCGGCATAGCCGAATTCGCGGGTGGAGCCGCTCTCGACCCGTCCGCCGAGGCGCTGGGCCATGAGCTGCATCCCGTAGCAGATGCCGAGGATGGGCAGGCCCAGGTTGAAGATCTCCGGGTCGCAGGTGGGCGCGCCGGCCTCGTAGACGCTGGCCGGCCCGCCGGAGAGAATAATGCCTTTCGCGCCGCGCTGTTTAAGCTCGGCGGCGGAGATGTCGCAGCGCAACATCTCGCAATAGACGTTCAGCTCGCGCACCCGCCGCGCGATGAGCTGCGTGTACTGCGACCCAAAATCCAATATGGCGATCCAGTCATGAGCCATGATGCGTTCCCTTGTGGCGGCGGAAAATAGCACACCGCATCCGGTTTCGGCAAGAAACGGCTGCGGCCGGCGCGCACGGCGGTTTTTGAGCCTCCGGGCGGGCTGCGAACCGCAAGCCGGTCACTGGGTTTCCAAGGCCTCTGACAACCCAACCGCCGCAGGCGGCGAGGCCCGGCAGGGCCGACGCTGTAGCGGCGCTCTGTGAGCGCCGGCGGAGGGGTTGGCTGCGAAGTCCTCTGGCTGGCTGGGAGGGGCGGTGGCCTCACCGCCCCGCATCGTGTAACCGCCGTGCCTTGGCCGCAGACCCGTGTGCAGCGGCCATGTCCGATGTCTCATCTGCGGCGGTCCCGCCGCGGCGGGGCCGCCGCTCCCAGCTAGTCTGCGCGGCACACTTCTTTTTTTCGCTTAAAAACTGTGGCGCGAGCGCGCAACTTCTCCTCAAGCGCGTCAAGGCTTGGAACCCGGCCCCGGTTTACGTCCAAGGCTTGGGAAACTGGGCCCAAGGCGGTCCAAGTCGGGGGAAAACGGTGCGTCGAAAAGATTTCGCAGGAAAATATCGGGACGGTTGGACCGTTAATGGGTTAAGAAAGGGAATTATTATGAAGAAGCCCGTGCAACTTGTCGTGTGCGCCCTCGGCGCGCTCCTGTCGGCCAACGCCGCGGAACAACCCCTCCTCGCCATCCCCGGCAAGGCGATCTATGAAAACAAGCTCGCCGCCGCCCCCGGCGAACCGTGGAAAGCCGCCAAGGGCAAATGGGAACTCGTGGACGGCGCCTGGCGCGGTTCCGAGAATCCGGAGGACAAGCATGGGGCGGTCAACCGGCTGCCGAACAAGCTGGCCGACTTTGTCATTGATTATGAATGCAAATTCGAGGGCGGCAAGGGCACCAGCTTGAGCATCAATGCGGCGAAGGGGCATTTGGCGCGGATCTCGATTTCACCCAAACTCGTCACCATCCAGAAGGACGATGGGGATCACGAAGGGCCGGACAAGGCGGTTATTTTCGCGCGGTTCGCGGTGGATTTCGCGCCCGGCACCTGGCACAAGGTGCATCTGGAGATGGTCGGCGATACGCTGCTCGGCAAGGTGGATGAACTCGCCGTCTGGGGCAGCCACGAGCTCTTCAAGCAGGAACGGATGGCGCCCGGCTTCACGGTCGCGGGCCAGAGCGTGGACTTCCGCAACTTCTCCGTCCGCGAGGCAGCGCTCAATCCGGACTGGGAAAAAGTGAAGGCCACGCTGCCCAAGCCCGGCGAGAAAATGGCCGCTCCGCCTGCCCCTGCGCGTCCCGGCGCGGCCAAGGGCGGCGCCAAAAAGCCGGCCGCGAAAGCCGCCCCGAAGACCGAATAGTTCGCTGCGCTGAGGTTCATTCCCGTGGCGCTATGCCGCGGGGTAAAGGTTCCGCCCCCCAGCCGCGTGCGGGCGCGGCTCACGGGCGCGCCTTGGCCGCTGCGAAAAGCTTTGTTCTCTTCGTCAACTTTTGGTCAAATACGCATGGTGTTTGGCGGGCAGGTGTTGTGACGAAGAAAGCTGAGCAACATGAAGATGACCAAGGTCGGGTTGTTGTTGATGGGAGCGAGCCTGCTGTGCTCGTGCCAGGGAGGCGATATGAAAACGAAAAATGAACCCTCGCGGAAAGTGCTGCCGTCGGAAATCGCGGGCCAGTGGTACGCGGCCGGCAGCAACGCGCTGCGGAGCGAACTGACCGGTTACTTTGCGGCCGCCCGGCCGGAGCCGCTGGCCAACGTCTGCGCGCTCATCCAGCCGCACGCCGGCTACCAGTATTCCGGCACCGTCGCCGCGCACGGCGCCAAGCTCGTGCAGGGGCGGACCTTCAGCCGCGTCATCGTGCTGGGGCCGAGCCACCGCATTGCCATGTCCAATACGCTGGCTGTGCCCGACGGCACGCACTTGGCCACTCCGCTGGGCGAGCTGCCGCTCGATGTCGAGGCGCTGGGGACCCTGCGCAAGCAGCCGTTCGTCAACACGGCCTCCTTCGGCCACGGTGAGCACAGCGTCGAGATCCAGTTGCCGCCGCTGCAGCTGGCCCTGGGCACCTTCAAGCTCGTGCCGATTGTCGTCGGCCAGCTCGACGAGCCCGCGACGCGGCGGATCGCCGACGTGCTCAAGGCCCTGGTGGACAAGGACACGCTCGTCGTCGCCAGCTCGGACTTCACGCATTACGGCGCGAACTACGGCTACCTGCCGTTCCGCACCAACGTCGAGGCCAACTTGAAGAAGCTCGACCTCGGCGCGTACGACAAGATCGCGGCGAAGGACCTGACGGCGTTCCGTGAGTACTGCGAGAAAACCGGCGCGACGATCTGCGGGCATGATCCCATCGGCATCTTGCTCGCGATGCTGCCCAAGAGTGCTATGTCGCATCTGGTGAAGTACGACACCTCGGGCCGCATCACCGGCGATTTCAACATGTCCGTCAGCTATCTCTGCGCCGCCTTCACCGGCACGTGGGAGCGCGGCGAACTGCCGAAGGTGGCGGCGGCGGCGGACCCGCTCAGCGCCGACGACAAGAAGGCCTTGCTCAAGCTGGCGCGCGGCATGATCGAGACGCAGCTCAAGACCGGCAAGCGCGCGCGGCCGGAGGACCTCGGCGTCACCGTCACCCCGGCGATGAAGCGGGTCATGGGCACGTTCGTCACGCTCCATATGGACGGCGACCTGCGCGGCTGCATCGGCGAGATCTTCCCGCGCCGACCGCTGGTCGAGGCCGTGATGGAGCAGGCGCTGAACGCGGCGTTCAGCGACCCGCGCTTCACGCCGGTGGTCGTCGCGGAACTGCCGCGGATCCACGTCGAGATCTCCGCGCTCACGCCGCCCGCGCCGGTGGACTCCTGGCACGACATCGTCATCGGCAGGCACGGCATGGTGCTGAGCAAGCAGGGCGCCTCGGCGGTCTTCCTGCCGCAGGTCGCCCCCGAGCAGGGCTGGGACCTGCCGACGACGCTGACGCACCTGTCGCAGAAAGCCGGCCTGCGTCCCGACGCCTGGAAGGAAGGCGCCAGCTACCTGGTCTTCGAGGCGATCGTGTTCCACGAAGATAAGTGAAGACACGATAAACGGTCTGAATAGACTGCATGGACCTGATGGACGCGGCTTGCTGTCCATACCGTCCATTCTGTCCATTGTTCAATTTCTTTGGACTTGTCAGAGCGTGCGGGGTTTGTTGTGGTGTGCGGGAAACCCTTCCACACGGAGTCACAGTTATGGGGCAGAGCAAGAAAAAGCGCCTGTGTCCGGCGCTCGGTCGCGAGATCGCGTCGGCCGAGTGCGGCGCCGGCCGCAACACGCACATGGCATGCCCGCCGGCGTGTCCCCACAATCCGTTCAGTCCGGACAACTATGATCAGGCGCTGGTCATCGAGGACGGGCTGTCGTCCAAGGTCCTGCGTCGGCTGGGGGCTGAACTGGGGGCGGCGTGTCCGTCGCCCAGGGGGCGCATCGAAGAGGATGTGGACTATTTTGTGCGGATGGTGCACGCACGTTTCTGCGACCGTGATGTTACGGGGAAAACCTTTGCCGAGCGGTGGCAGGCCGGGGGCTATGCCGGGCTGACCAATGATGAGCGCGTGCTTTTCACCCGTCAGGCGCAAATGCGCGTGGTGCTGCTTGAACTGCATCGCGTGGAAACGGAGCAATGCGAGGGACAAGACCTGCTCGAACCGGGGGCGGCGCCGCTGGTGCTGAGGGATCGCTCGCTGGCGGGTTTGGCGGTGCGTTTCGTCGCCCTGCTGACGTGGACTTATCCGCAGCCGCAGTACGGCCGCCTGCATGGGATGGCCACATTGATCCCGGACTGTCAGGGCCTGGCCCCGGAGGAGGTGGTGCGCGCTGTGGTGCGCCATCTGGGCGGACCGGTGGCTATGCCGGCGTTGCGTGAGTGGTTACAGACGAATTTTGCAAGGATGCACCGCGCGCTGCTCGCGCTCGAGGACGGGTTGCGGCAGCGCACGTTTGCGCAGATGGCGGTCAGGTACCACACGGCGGTTTATCGTTTGCGCGTACCGGCGGCGGAACTGGCGTGCCGGTTCGCCGCGCTGCCGGCCCTGGTGCCGGAGCCCGTGAGCGCGGACGAGCGCAAGGAAGGCTATACGCAGGGCTGGGTCTGGTTGGGCGAAAAGACGGATGCGCAGTTGGAGTTGCAGCCCGGTACGCCCACCTTGGGCAACGTGGCCTTGGGACCGGAACACCTCTGCTTGAAGGGTGGCATGGGACAACGCTTTGCCCGGTTGCGCTCCACGTTCGAAAGTGCGTTCGGACAGGATGTCGAGCTGGTGGGCGAACGCACGGACGATGTCTCGCGCCAACTGGCCCAGAAACAGGCGCCGCACTTCGATGCCGCCTTGGTGCCGCCCGAACTGTTGGAACATGCTCCTCAATACAAAATGAACGTGTCACGGGTCGAGTTGCCTGCGCAGGGGAGCCGTGATCCCCGCGAACTGCAACTGCAGATGATGCGCACCACCGTCAGCACCTATGCCGACCAGGCGGTGCCGGCGTTGGACGGGCGGACTCCGCGCGAGGCCGCGCGCGATCCGGTGCTGCGGCCCAAGCTGGTCGCCATCATGAAGCGCTTCGTGTGCCGCCATGACACGGCTTGTCGGCGCCTGGGCGAACAGGTGGACATCAACGGATTGCTCCGCGAACTCGGGCTGACGGAACTGGATTTTCCGCCGCCGCCCGGCGCGCCGGCGCCGGACGCGGAGATGGATGAGGCCTTCGACGAAGCGCAGGAAGACTTCGCGCCAGATTTGGGAGAAGATCAGCGGTCGCCTGCTCCGCCGTTGCCGGCCGCGCCGTTGACGGACGAGGACGTCAACGCACGTTTGGAGCATACACACGACATGCTGCCCGATCCGATCGACTTGATCGACGGATGCGATGCAGACTCCGAGGGCTTGATCGAATATGCAGAGGCTTTTGCCGAGGGGTGGCATGAACAAGAACTTCAGATGCTGTTGATATCCGTCACCTCGGTCTGGTACTTGTTCTTTCCTCCGGAGTATTACCCCCCGCCGCTGGATCTGGACTTGCTCGAAGAAGCCGTCACAAAAAATCTGGACCGACTGCACGCGATGGACGATACGACCGTTTCATCTGTGGTCCCCCTGCTGCAGTGCGTTACGCAGCCGGCCGTCTTTGCCGCTGTGGCGGGGTTGCTCGTCGGCAGGGATAGCAACAGGAAGAGCCTGGGGGTTGAGCGGCAGTGGGACCGGTTGGAAGCGATGGTTTTTCTCCGCACGCTGATTGACGTTTTGGACTCCACAGCGCATTGAGACTGGCGACATCCAAGCCGCGGCCGTGCCAGAGCTTTGCTGGCAGCCCGCTCTGCCTTTGCGTTGGCTCTTGCTTGCCTCTGTGCCTTCCGCCTAACTTCGCGACTTTGCGTCAATAGCTTTCTCGCCGCATGTGCGCGCGCTGAATCATTCCCCCAACGCGCTTGGAAACGCGCGCCACCAGCGGCTATACTCCCGCCGATGTCATCCGAACGTTATCAGGGCTGGGCGCAGCGGGGCGCGTTGTGCGCGCTTGGCTTCTTTGCGCTCGCGGCGCAGACGCTGCTCATCCGCGCTTTCCTGACGGAGTTCGAGGGGCACGAGTTTGCGCTCGCCCTGTTCTTCGGCTCGTGGCTGGCCTGGCTTGCGGTCGGTGCGCTGCTCGGCCGCTGGCGCGCGGCGTGTCTCGATGCGCTGGCCGCGCGCCTGTCGTTCGGCCTGTTGCTCTACCTGCCGGCGTTTCTGCTCCAGTACTGGCTGTTGCTCCATGCGCGCAGCCTGACCGGCGTCGCCGCCTACGAAGCTTTCCCGTGGCTGCCGATGCTCGGCCTCGGTGCGCTGGCCAACGCGCCGGTCAGCGCCGTCACCGGCTTCCTCTTCACGCTCGCCTGCCGGGCCCCGGGGCTGGCGGTCGCGCGTGTCTACGTCTGGGAGGCGCTTGGCAGCGCCGCGGGCGGCATCGGCGTGACGCTCTGGCTGGCGGCCGGCTACACCGAGGAGGGCGCGTTCGCGCTGTGTGCCGCCCTGCTGCTGGCGTTGGCCGCGCTGCAGGCGGCGCCGGGCTGGCGCTCGGTGCTCGCCGTCGCGTCCGTCGTGCTGGTGTCCATGATCGGGCAGGGCTATGGCACGGACTGGCAACGCGCCCACGATCTCGCGCGCTGGTCGCGGCTGCTGCCGGCGGAGGCGTTTCGCGGCGCCTTCTCGACGCCGCAGGCGCGGTATCTCCACGGTGAGACCCACGGGCAGTATCTCTTTACCGCGGGCGCCGGCGTGGTGGAAACCTACCCCAATGACGAACCGGCCGCGCAGCGCGTGGCGCTGTTGCTGGCGCAGAAATCGGCGGCGCGCCGCGTGCTGCTCATCGGGCCCGACAGCCTGGCGATCGCGCGCCGGCTGCTGCTCGTGCCGCAGATCGAGCGGGTCGTCTGGCTGCATCCCGACCCGGCCTATCCGCTGCGCGCGCTGGCCAAACTGCCGGACAACCTCGTGCCCGATCCGGCGCGGTTCGTGGCGCCCGCCGAGGATGTCCGCGCCTACCTGAGGGACCATGCCGAAACGTTCGACGCCGCGCTCCTGAACCTGCCCGACGCGACCACGCTCGCCGCCAACCGCTGCCAGACGCGCGAATTTTTCCAGCTGCTCAAGACGCGGCTGGATCCCAAGGGCGTCGTCGGCGTGCGGCTGGCGGGTGGCGACAATTACCTCGGCAGCGAACTGATCGCGCTCGGCGCCTCGGCCTTCGCGACGGTCAATGTGGTCTTCCCTCGGCTGGCGCTCAAGCCGGGCGACGAGAGCTGGCTCTACGCCTCCAGCGCGGGGGTGCTGACGGAGGATGCGCTGGAACTCGGCTGGCGCTGGCACGCGATCCCCGGCACGAAAGAGCTGTATCCCGTGGAGGGCATCTACGCGGCGATGCCGGCCGACCGCATCCAGTTCCAGTGGCGCGCCTACCGCCGCGCCATCGAACAGGCCGCCGATCCGCGGGCCAAAACGCCGCTGTTTTGCGCCGGGGGTCCGCCGCCGCCGTCCTTCTTCCGGCCGCACCCGTTGATCAACACCGACCAGCGGCCGCTGGCGCTGCTGTTCAATCTGCTGCTGCTCGGCAAGGCGCAAGGGTGGACGCTGCCGGCGCAGTTCTTGATCGGCAGCGCGCGCCAGTGGCTCGCACCGGCGCTGCTCGGCGCGCTGGCGATCTATGCGCTGCTGCGCCTGGTTTTCGTCCGGCGCACGCGGCGCAACCGGCAGGGCGGCGCACCGGAGGCGGTGGTGCCGTCGAAGCTCGACCAATTCATGCTGCTCTGCTCGACCGGCTTCGTCGGCATGGCCGCCAGCCTGTTGCTGATGTCGCTCTACCAGCTCCGCTTCGGGGCGCTTTTCCTGCATGTCGGCCTGATCAGCGCGCTGTTCATGCTCGGCCTCACCCTGGGCGGGCTGACCGGCGCGGCCCTGGTCGCGCGCTGGCCGCGCGGCGTGCGCGTGCTGCTCGGGCTGACCCTGCTGGCGCATCTCGTGCTGCTGGCCGTCATCGGCCTCGCCACGGAGCGGCTCGGCGTGACCGCTTTCTGGCTGCTGTTCCTCGCCGCCGGCTGCTTTCAGGGGCTCTATGTCCCGCTGGCGGCCGCCCGCTTGCAGGGCGAAGGCGCGAGCGCCGTCGCGACCGGCGCCGCGGTCGAGGCGTTCGACAACCTGGGCGGCGCGCTCGGCAGCCTGTGCGCCGGCGTGCTCCTGCTGCCGGTGCTCGGCCTGTTCGGCGCCACCGTTGTCCTGGTCGGCTTGGTCGCGGTCAACGCCCTCGCGGCCCGGACGTGGCCGCTCGCCTGGACGCGCGCGGAGCGCGGCGATGCCGCCGACCGCTGGTCGCGGCGGCTGGGCTACGTGCTGGTCGGGGTGCTGCTCTGGCTGTTTGCCGCGACATGGTTCGCGCGCCAGCTGCAGGAGGAGCGCGCGCGGCTGACCGCCGTCGAGGCCCCGGAACTGGTCGACCTGGCGCGCGAGTGGCAGCCGGACGCGGAGATCGCCAAGGAGTTCATCACCGCGCCCGACGGGCGGACGCGGACCTACCTGAAGCTGCAGCGCGGGACGGCCACCTCCTATCTGATCAACACCGAGGCGCTGACGCCGCCGGTCAACGGACACGGCGGGCCGATGAAGATCGCGCTGCTGTTGCGCGGCGACGGGACGCTGGTGGACTTTCGGATCGTCCAGCACTACGAGACTCCGTCCTACCTGAGCCGTCTCAAGCGCTGGCTGGGGAGCCTCAAGCAACAGCCGCTCGCCGTCGCCGATCCGTTGCCGAAGGTGGATGCGGTCAGCGGCGCCACCTACACGACCTATGCCGTGCTCCAGACGCTGCGCGAAGCCGGCCCGGTATTTGCCGAAAAGGTGCTGCACCAGGCCATGGCGCAGCCTGCCGCCGGACGCGCGCGTCCCGTCGCGAAGCGCGACCTCCTGTTTGCCGCGCTGCTCCTGCTGCCGCTGGGGCTGCGCTGGCTGCCGCCGCGCGCGCTGCGGCCGGTGCGCTGGGCCTGGCTGCTGGTGCTGGTGGGCGTGGTCGGGTACTGGCTCAACGCGCAGTTCTCGACGCAGGAAATTTCGGAGCTCGTGCGCGGCGAACTGCCGGCGCCGTCGTGGACCATTCCGTTCCTGCTCGCCGTGGGCGTGCCGGTACTGGTCGCGCTGGTCGGCAACTATTACTGCGGCTGGCTCTGCCCGTTCGGCGCGGCGCAGGAGCTGGCGGGCTTGGTTTGGCCGCGCCGGTGGCGGCTGAATCCGCGCAAGCAGGTCTGGCGCTGGGCGCGCTGGCTCAAGGTGGTGCTGCTCGGCGCGGTGCTCGTCGCCGTCGTGCTGGGCGTGCACGAACGCGTGCTGCGGGCCGATGTCTTGATGACCTTCTACAGCGGTTTCGCCGAGCGCGGCGTGTTCCTGCTGTCGTGCGCCGTGCTCGCGCTCTCCGTCTTCAGCGGGCGCTTCTGGTGCCGGAACCTGTGCCCGACCGGTGCGTTCCTCGGCTGGCTCGGCTCGTGGCGGCCCCTCTACCACGCCGCGCCCTACATCAAGCCCGCCAGCTGCATCTACGGCGTCCGGCGCTACGATGACCTCGACTGCCTGCAGTGTGACAACTGCCGCAAGGCCGGTGCGCTGGCCGTGGAGGAAGCGGCGGCGCCGCGCCTCACCTGGCGCGAGGGCGGTTATCTGGTGGCGGTGCTCGTCGCGCTGGGGTTGCTCGTGCGGCTGGCGCTGTCGCCGGCGGTGGATGTTTCCAAGGAAGGGAAGACCGATGGGGGCGAGGTTCCAAACGTTGGAGCAACCAACGCGGCCGGCAGGGCGGGTCTGGAAAAACCGCCGCCGCGCCCGCCGCCGCGCACCGAGCCGGCGGCGGTGACGGAGAAAATCCGTGAGCAGGTTCAAAAGAAGAAACTTTCCGAGCGCGAGGCGAAATACTACAAAACCCTCGACAAGGAACCGAAGCAGGACAGCGAAGCCACAGAGTGACGGGACGGTGGCGTACAGCCGGGCGGGCGAAAGAGAGATCTATGAACTGGTCCACGATAGCCGATGAAGTTCTCGCGGGGCGCGCGGCGACGCGCGTCGAGGCGCTGGCCATGCTCCAGGCGCCGGACGATGAGCTGCTCCAGTTGCTCGATGCCGCCTTTCGCGTGCGGCGGCGCTACTTCGGGCGCAAGGTCAATTTGCATGTCATCCGCAATGCCCAGAGCGGGAACTGCACCGAGGACTGCTCGTATTGCAGCCAGTCGGCCCGCTCGACGGCGGAGATCGAGCGCCATGCGATGGAATCGGCCGAGGCGCTGGTCACCGGAGCGCGGGAGGCCGCGGAGGTCGGCGCGGTCAAGTATTGCATGGTGACCAGCGGGCGGCGTCCCTCGGAGCAGGTGCTGGGGGCGGTCTGCCAGGCGGGGGCATGGATCGCCTCGCACCTGAAGATCCGGCTGTGCGTCTCGCTGGGCACGCTGACCGACGAGCAGGCGCAGCGGCTCAAGGCGGCGGGGGTCACGCGGTACAACCACAATCTCGAATCGTCGCGGCGGTTCTTCCCGCAGATCTGCACGACGCACACATGGGACGAGCGCGTCGCCACCGTCCGGCGCGCGCGGGCCGCGGGCCTGGAGGCGTGCTGCGGCGGCATCATCGGTCTGGGCGAGACGCTGGAGGACCGCGCCGACCTGGCGCTGGCGCTGCGCGACTTGGAGGTCGAGGCGATCCCGGTGAACCTGTTCAACCCGCGTGCCGGGACGCCGCTGGCCGACCGGCCGGTGCTGGGCGCGGTCGAGGCGCTCAAGACGCTGGCGATGTTCCGGCTGGTCAATCCGAAGGCCGAACTGCGCGCCGCGGGGGGCCGCGAAATTATCCTTGGCACGCTGCAGCCGCTCGCGCTGTTTGCGGTGAACTCGATTTTCACGCAGGGCTACCTGACCACGAAAGGGCAGGGGACCAACCGCGATCTGGAGATGCTTGAGCAGGCAGGTTTCGAGATGGGCATGGTCGAAGGCTGACGTCAACAGTCACGAGCGGCGGGGTTTCGCGCCGTACCGTGCGACGCCGTGTTGGCCTCCGATCATTTTGAGGAACTCGGCAGGGGTGACCAAGCGGATGCTGCCCCATTGGCCCAGTTCCAACAGATGCGCATCGCCGGAGACAATGATTTCGGCCTTCGCTTCCATGGCGCACTCCAAAAACATGTCGTCTTTGGGGTCGTTGGCTATGGCCCGCACGCGCTTGCGTGGTGTTACCACTTGGCACAGGAGTTGAAATTCGCCGACAAAAGCGAGGGCTTGCTCCGGCGAGAGGCCGAACTTGGCCCGCTGCAGGACGTCCCTAACCTCGTCGAGAATGGCCAAGGATGTGAAGCATTCCGCCAAACCCTCAACGACTGAGCCCAATACACGGGCTGGGTTGCCGCCGAATAGGAACCCGGAGATGATGACATTGGAGTCAACCACAATCCGGGGTGGAGTCATGGGCGTTGGCCCTTCATGGCGCGGAACGCCGCGATTTCCAGGGCCACGTCTTCCGGTTTCAGCCCTTTCTGTCGAGCGATCGTCTGCCCGGCGGCGAAGAGCCCGCTCCACCGTTCCCGGCGCCGAATGTATTCCCGCGCGGCCTCCCGCAGCAACTCCGAGCGGCTCCGCGCCTCACCGCGCGCCACGCGGTCGATGTCCCGCAGCAGGGCGTCCTGAAACGAAATATTCACGGTCACAGTGCTCATGTTTTTGCCTCACCGCTGAGTGCGAGTATACAAAGGTTGTATGTCCGCAGTCAAGTTGGTCCAAGGTCGTTGTCCAAGGTCTTGAATGCTTGCGGTTCCGTACCGGCTTTGGCACCATCCGGCCATGGCCGACCGCATAGCACCGCTCCGCAAGACCCCAGCCGAGATCCTCGCCGATCTCTTGGCCGGGCACGACGAGGCCCGGCTGGGCGGCGCGGAGAAGGGCTGCAAATACCTGCTGAATTTCATCGGGCGGGCCAACTCTATCCCCAACGCCGTGAAGTTTTTCCTCTACGACCTGCTGGCCGAGGACGCCTTCCAGTGCGGCGACCTCGAAGCCTGTAGGGACGCCGTGGCCCAGGCGTCCGGCTACCTGCCGGTCGCGCAGGCGGAAACGCCCCAGGGCTTTCGCACCTACGGCCCGTCGATCCGCTTCTTCGAACGGGGGATCGCACTGGCCATCGACGACGGGGAGTTCGAGCCGGCGTTGTCCCTGTGCGACCGGGCCCGAGCCCTCGGTCTGGGCAAGGCCTACGAGGCCAAGCGGGCCTCGATCGAACGGATGATGTAGCCTGGGGCGGCTTTTACCCGGACTTGCCTGTGAAGTGGTCATGGTTCAGAGGAGCGGCTACCCGCAGGCCATGTTTGGGACGCACTGAATTGAAAGCTGACGAAAATTTAATGGCGCGACGCGAAAGCTGGCTCATGGCCGGCGGCGCGCTGCTTTTCTACGGCGCGACGGTCTCGCACCACCTGCTGCTGCCGGACTCCGCGATCCTGATCGAGGCGATGCGCCGGCCGGAGCTCAGCAGCAACGTCTGCACGCACAACCTGACGGACCTGCTCGGCTGGCTCTTCCAGCAGTTGCCGCTGGCGAATATCGCGCTGAAGGGCAACCTCGTCTCCGTCTGCTGCGGCGCGACAGTGATCGGCCTGTTCCACGCCCTGCTGCGCGCGCTCGGCCTCCCGCGCCTGGTCGCCGTGCTGGGCGCGCTGGTGCTGATGGTCTCGCACTCCCTGTGGTGGCACAGCACGATTGTCGAGAACTACGCGCTCAGCAATGCGTTCCTTGCCGCCTGCCTGCTGCTCGCGGTGCGCGCTGCGGAAACGCCGCGCCGCTGGTACGGGATGTGTTTCCTCGCCGGTCTGGCGATGTTCAACCATCTCCAGAACGGCGCGCTCGCCCTCGGGCTGGCGGCGTTCTACCTCGCCGCCGCGCCGCGCTGGCCGGGTCACCGCTGGGCCCGCCTCTGGCGTGGCGTCGCGTTCTACCTGCTCGGCGCCGCACCGTACTTCGCCGTACTCGCAAGCGATCTGCTGCGCAGCGACGATGTGCAGAATACGCTGCACTGGGCGGTGGGCGGCGGCTTCACGACGATCATGTTCAGCTATGACTGGGCCCGCGCCTTGACGCGGTTGGCCGATTGGATCTTCCAGCAGTTCCCGTCACCGTTCCTGCTCTTCATACCGCTCGGTTTTGTACCTGTCGTATTGGCTTGGCGAAAGGCGGGGTGGGGGGAGGCCTCTGGCCGAGCCGTGGTCGAATCGGCTCCGCCGGAGGCGTCGCCCTACCCATTACGACCGTTCTTCGCATTTATGCTTGCAGTGATGGCCACCAATCTCGCGTTCTTTCTTGGCTACGAGACCTGGGACCAGTTTGCGTTCTATCTCGAATTGTTCGTCTGTCTGGCGGTGCTCGGCGCGCTGGGGGTGGGCTGGTGCTGGCAGCATTGCAATCACGCTGGCCGGATCGCGTGTGGCGCGTTGTTCACGCTTAGCGTGCTGCTGCCGCCGTTGATCTATCCGCAGATTCCGCGCTGGGCCGCTGCCGATGCCGGCTATTGGAGCCGGCGCTATCACGCCGCGAGTGTCGCGTATGCCGGACGCTACGATCTCGTCGGCCTCTACGCCGATCCCGTGCGCCACGACCGGGGCACGGTCGAGAAGTTCATCAGCCGCCTGTTCGAAAAGCTGCCGCCGCAGGCGCTGGTGGTGGACGACATAGCGATCTACTACCAGGCGCAGTTTATGCAGCGGCACTATGGTCAGCGGCCCGACGTGCGGTTGCGGCTCCTCCAGCCGCTCGGCATGGCGGGCTGGGGGACGTCCGCCGATGAACTGATCGCGGAGTGCAACGCCGCCACCAACCGCGTGTTCATCACGGCGACGCACGGCCCCGCCGCCGGCGTCGTAACCGCCCTCAAGTTTGGCGGCTGGCGCGCCGAGAAGTTCCCGCTCGGCGGCGAATGCTGGATCTATGAGTTGCGGCGCTGAGCGGGGCCTGTTGCAGCGCAAAGGCCCCGGACTTCACCACAGAGGTCATGGAGGTCAGCACCCTTCGACTCCGCTGGTTCGACGGTGCTCACCACAGGTCAGGGCAGGGAGGAGCGCGAGGGTGTCCAGACCATACGAAGCAGCATGCTTACCGCCAAGACGCCAAGCCCGCCAAGAAAGAAGATTCCGAAGGAAAGGAAATCTGTGGGTGATATTTCTTCCACTCAGGCCCGGACTGATCCGCACCGCCATCCGCTCCGTTCTTGGCGTGCTTGGCGGTTAAACGCTTATCCGCCTCTGTGATCTCCTCCTACCTCTGTGCCCTCAGTGGTGAAGTTTTTTCTGAGTCTTCCGGCTGACCGCTGAGCTCTGATCTCTGACCTCTTTTTGCTCCCGCCACCCGCTGCTCGTCCTGACTTGGAAAATGCCGCTGGCGCGGATAAGCTCCGCCCGCATAATCATGGACATGTTACCGGTCATCATTGTGGTGGTCGTCCTGCTGGTGGCGGGGGCGGTCATCTACAGCGTCCTGCAAGCCCGGGCTCGGCGGCAGGCGCTGGCGGAGTGGGCGGGGCAGCAGGGGCTGGCGTTTGCGCCGGACAACGTCCGCGATATGGACGAGCGCTTCCCCGCCTTCGCCTGCCTGCGCGAGGGCCGCAATCGCTACGCCTACAATGTGGCCGAGGGGGTCTGGCATGAGCGTTCGGTGCTGGCGTTCGACTACCACTACGAGACCCAGTCGACCAATTCCAAGGGCGAGTCGGAAACCACCCATTGGTATTTTTCCGCCGTCATCGTCGGCAGCGCCGTGCCGCTCAAGCCGCTGCTGATCCGGCCGGAGGGCTTCTTCGACAAGGTGAAGAGTTTTTTCGGGTTCGAGGACATCAACTTTGAGTCGGCGGAATTCAGCCGCAAGTTCTTCGTCCAGTCCCCGGACCGCAAGTGGGCCTACGCCGTGCTGCACCAGCGGGCGATGGAGTTCCTGCTGGTCTCGCCGGTCTTCTCGCTCTCGTTTGACGCTCGGTCGGTGATCGCGTGGCGCGGCGCCACATTGAAGCCGGAGGAGTTCACGCAGGCGCTGACGCTGGTGCGCGGCCTGTTGGACCAGCTGCCGGAGTATTTGGTCAAGGAGCAGGCCCACGGCGCAGTTCCGCCCCTGTAGGGGCTGCGCTGGCGCAGCCCGCGGGTGGTGGGCGCGCCTGCTCCTGACCTGACGAGGGTCTCGACCGAGCGTGGGCTTCGCACCCGCCTGCGCCGCGGCGGCTCATGTGGTGGCTGCACTGGTGTCCGGCAGACGCCGGACGGGCGTCGCAAGCGACGCCCCTACAACGCTTGCATGAGGAAATGAATATGGAATGGATCATCTTGGGTTTGGTCGTGTTGCTGCCGGTGCTGTGGGTCATCGGCACGTTCAACGGGCTGATCCGGCTGCGCAACCAGTGTCGCGAGTCGTGGGCCGGCATCGACACGGAGCTCAAGCGCCGCTACGACCTGATCCCGCGATTGGTCGAGGTGGTCAAGGGCTATGCGCAGTACGAGCGCGACGTGCTCGAGCGCGTCGTCGCGGCGCGGGCGGCGGCCGTGGCTTCGACCGGGTCGCCGGCCAGCCAGGCGCAGGACGAGACGCAACTCGTCGGCGCCATGCGGACTTTCTTCGGGGTGGTGGAGCGCTATCCCGACCTGAAGGCGAACCGCAACTTCCTCGCCTTGCAGGAGGAACTGGTGGACACCGAGGATCGGATCGCCGCGGCGCGCCGCTTCTACAACGCCAACGTCCGCGACTTCAACACGCGCACGCAGGTGTTTCCCGCCAATCTGCTGGCCGGCGCGTTCGGTTTTGCGGCGGCGGAGTTTTTCGAAGTGGATGACCGCACCATCCGCGCCGCGCCCGCCGTCACGTTCGCAGCGGCGACATCGGCCACACCCGCAGTGGGCTGACCGCGCGCCGGAAAAAGTGGGCGTGTGATGTGGTGTGTGTTATGGGTGAAGGTTGGGGTTGGGTTCGCCGGGTCGGCTTGCCCGCCTCTGGAGGGTGACCCGGCCTACAGCACAAACTGATCGCCTCCACCACTTCGCTGCACAACCCGCAGGAGCCGTGGCACGCATCCAATACACAGCCTGACTCCGCGGCGGCCACGGCGTGGCAGCCCTACCTCGCGCAAGTACGCTGCGTGGGTAGGGCGCTCTCGCCGCGAGCGCCGCACCGTGCAAGGCTCTCAACAGCGCCGCCCGTCACACCCGCCCGAACTGAACGCGCAGGAAACTTGGGCGGCGTTGCATCGTTTGTGTTTTGTGGGGCGGAGGTTGGATCTGGTGATGGGGCGCCGGGTCGGGGACCCAGCCTACAGCATAGTCGGATTGCAGTAGGCGCAGGGGCTGCTGTTGATGGCCTCGCGCTATTTCAAGACCGGTTTTTCCGCCCGGTCGGCCAGCACCTGCAGGTGGGCGACGACGGAGTCACCCAAGGCGGTCAGGTTATAGCCGCCCTCGAGTGCCGACACGATGCGGCCGGCACAGTGACGCTCGGCGAGATCGCAGACCAGCTCGGTCAGACGGGCGTAGTCGGCCGTGGTCAGTTTCAAGCCGCCAACCGGGTCAGCCTGGTGCGCGTCGAAGCCCGCCGAGATCAGAATGAACTGCGGCCGGAAGCTTTCCATCGCCGGCCACAGCTTTTTCTGGAACAGCGGGAGCATCTCTTTTATGCCGGCTCCCGCCGGGAGCGGATTGTTGATGGTGAAGCCTGTCCCAGAACCCTCGCCCTGTTCTTCAACCCTGCCTGTCCCCGGATACAGCGGCGACTGATGCAAGTGGAATTGAAAAACGTGCGGGTCCTGCTTGAGGATGTCGTAGGTGCCATTGCCGTGATGCACATCCCAGTCCACAATCAGGATGCGCTGGATGCCATGCTGCAGCCGCAGGTAGCGGGCGGCGATGGCGACGTTGTTGAAAAGGCAGAAGCCCATGCCGCGGTTGGTCGTCGCATGATGCCCCGGAGGGCGCACGGCACAGAAGGCGCTCCGTACCTGGCCGGAGATCACCGCGTCGCAAGCCGCCAGCACGCTGCCCGCGGCGAGCCGTGCGGTGTCGAAGCTGGCGGACGACACCTTGGTGTCGCCGGTGGGTAGGACGGTTTGTCCGCTGCTGGCCGTCGCCTTGACGAGTTGGAGATAATCCGCTGCATGTGCAGCCATAAGCCAACGCTCCTCGCACCTGCGCGGCGGGATCAGTGTGAGCCGTTGCTGCAGGCTGGAGGCGGCGACAGCGCGGCTGATGGCGTCCAAGCGTTCCGCGCTTTCGGGATGACCTTCCCCCGGGTCGTGTTTTTTGAAGCGGTCATCCCACACATAGCCGATCCGCGCCCCTACAGGCCCGGCCGCCGCCGTCCCCGGTGCGCAGACAAGCCCGGCCGTCAAACTGCACAGCAGAGCGTCCATGAAGTATCGAAACCCGCCTCTCATGATGCTGCGTAACCGGCCGTGTACCCCTGCTGAAGGCTTGGGGCACGCGTCCCTTGAGCACCCGGTAGTCTAGCGGCAGTTGCTGACGGCACAAGTGCAATGTCACCAGGCTTGCAACCACGGTTTGACTTCCGGGGAAAATTTGCGACTGTAGCCGGCGCCGTCTGTGGAGAACAACACTATGAATTCGCTGGTTCTGCTGGTCGTGGCGATGTGCGTGTTCGCACTGGCCTACCGTTTCTACGCCTCGTTCATCGCCGCCAAGGTGCTGATGTTGAACGATGCGCATGTGACGCCGGCCTACCGCCTGAAGAACGGTCACGACTACGTGCCAACCAACAAGTGGGTCGTCTTCGGGCACCACTTTGCGGCCATCGCGGGCGCGGGCCCGCTGATCGGCCCGACGTTCGCCGCGCAGTATGGCTGGGGTCCGGGTTTCCTCTGGATCCTGTTCGGCTCGGTCTTTGCCGGCTGCGTGCACGACATGGTCATCCTCTTCGGCTCGGTCCGTCACGACGGGCACTCCATCGCGGTCATCGCCAAGCGCGATGTCAGCAAGCTCACCGGCTTCATGACATCGATCGGCATCCTGTTCATCATCGTCATCGCGCTCGCGGGCCTCGCCATCGCGATGGTCAACGCGCTCTACAAGAACTCGTGGGGCGTGTTCTCCATCGGCATGACGATCCCGATCGCGATGGGCATCGGCTGGTACATGTTCAAGCTCCGGCCCGGCGCGATCCTCTCCGGCTCGCTGGTGGGCGTGACACTGGTGTGCCTGGCGGTGATCGCCGGGCCGCTCGTCGTCCAGTCCAGCTTCGGGCCGTGGTTCGCGCTGGAGAAGAAGACGCTCGCGATCCTGCTGCCGATCTACGGGTTCACGGCGGCGACGCTGCCGGTCTGGCTGCTGCTCGCGCCGCGCGACTACCTGAGCACCTACATGAAGATCGGCGTGATCGGCATCCTGGTGGTCGGCCTGTTCATCGTGCACCCGACGATCGAGATGGGGTTCGTCACCAAGTTCTGCTCCGGCGGCGGACCGATCGTCGCCGGCCCTTGGTGGCCGTACGTCTTCATCACCATCGCCTGCGGCGCGATCAGCGGCTTCCACGCGCTGATCAGCTCCGGCACGACCCCGAAGATGATCGAGCACGAGAGCCAGATCCCGATGATCGGCTACGGCGCGATGCTGACGGAGGCGTTCGTCGCGCTGACCGCGCTGCTGGCCGCGACGTGCCTGGCGCCGGGCGATTATTTTGCGATCAACTCCAAGTCGGATGCGGTGTTCCAGGCGCTCGGCGTGCCGATCCGCGACCTGGCGGAGCTGAGCAAGATGGTCGGGCTGGACGTGGCGCACCGGCCCGACGGCGCGGTCTCGCTGGCCGTGGGCATGGCGCACATCTTCGGCGGCATCGGCGAGTGGATGCGCGACCTGATGAAGTATTTCTTCCAATTCTTCATCATGTTCGAGGCGCTCTTCATCCTGACGACGATCGACGCCGGCACGCGCGTCGCCCGCTACATCCTGCAGGACACGCTCGGCTACGCGTGGCCGAAGTTCCGCGAGGTCAGCTGGCAGCCCGGCATGCTGTTCACCAGCGCGCTCGTCTCGGTCACGTGGGGTTACCTGGTCTATACCGGCGACATCTCCAGTATCTGGCCGATGTTCGGCGCGACGAACCAGACCCTCTCGGCGCTGGCGCTGGCGATCGGCACGACGCTGATCCTGCGTATCGCGCGCAAGAAGCGCTACGCGCTCATCACCCTGATCCCCTGCCTGTTCCTGACCGTGGTCACGTATAGCGCCGGCTACCTGAACGTGATCTACTTCTACAAGCAGCACAATTGGGTCAGCGTCGGCTTGAGCGTGGCGATCCTGATCTTGGTGAGCGTGGTCATCGTCGATAACATCCGTGTCTGGCTCCAGCTGCTCAAGACCCGCGAACCGATCGGCCTGAACAACGGCCCGGAGAAACCGGAGCCGGTGCTCGAAGTGCAGGATTGATGGCGGTTGCCAGGCTCAGGAAAAACGGGTCCCGGGGTTTCCAAGGTTTGGAAAACTTGCGCCGCTCCGGCCGGCCCGTTATCATGACGCCGCGTTTTTTGGGGACAGGGGTATCCTTATGGTCAAAAAAGTCAGCGTGGTCATTCCGGCGCGGAACGAGCAGGACACGATTGTGCCCGTGCTCCAGGCGCTCAACGGCGCCATCGCGTTGGACGGCGGCAAGCACGCCTTCGAAATTGTCGTCGTCGTGGACAGCCCCGAGGACCTGACGATCCCGGTCGCCACGGCGCAGGGCGCGCGCTGCCTGATCAACGACCAGGGCCGCGGCAAGGGCAACGCGCTCTACCACGGCTTCCGCAACTGCACCGGCGACGCGATCGTCATCATCGACTCCGACGGCTCGCACAACGGCGAGGACCTGACGCATTTCGTGGCGGCCTTGGACCAAGGCTTCGGCATGGTCATCGGCTCGCGCGTACTCGGCGGCAGCAGCGACCACAACGTCATTCGCCTTTTCGCCAACGCGCTGTTCACCGTGACGGTGTCCATCATGTTCGGGGTGTCGCTGATGGACACGCTCGACGGCTACAAGGGTTTCGTGAAGGACGTGGTCACCGGCTACCGCCCGCGGGCCAAGGGTTTCGACATCGAAATTGAGCTGGTCGCGCGCGCCATCCGCAAGGGCTACCGCATCGTCGAGATCCCGACGCACGAGAACAAGCGCGCCGGCGGCCAGATGAAGAGCCACGCGCTCCGCGACGGTTTTGCGCTCATGGTCGCCTGCTTCCGCGAAGGCATCACCTATCGGTTTTGCCGCCTGTTCGGCCGCTGCCCCAAGCCCTTCTCGGTGGACGTCAAGGAAGCCTGAGGTTTCTTATGTTGCTGCGGTCTGCTTGTCCCGGCGAAGTGCTTGGGCGGAGCCGGACGTCCGTTGCACTCTTTCCTTCGATGTTGGATGTTCAGTGTTCGATGTTCGCTCCCCGTTTTCCCGTGGGCGGGAGCTCCCGCTCCCGCGCTCGGCAGCTTGTGGTTTTTTCGCGGGGCTGGAAGCCCCGCCCACTAAGATTGGGTTCGGCTTTTTATGGGTTGAATTTTGGCGAGCTGATTCTATGTGTAGGAGCCCGGCCCTGCCGGGCGAAAGGCGGGTGGAGGTTGGGCGATGGGTACGGTGCTCGCCGAATAGGGATTCGGCTCCTACAGGAAGACCGCGTGACTGAGTTGTAGCCGGCATCGGTGATGCCGGCTGGTGTGCTGTTGGTCGTTCAACGGCAGCTTGACGAGGGGCCCATCCGCCGGGGTCACCGACCCCGGCTACAGAAGGCCGGCATTTCGTGTTCGACATGCTGTGCTTCCCATCTGTCACGCTGGCTTCTGTAGCGGAGGTCTGTGATCGCCGACGGCGGTTGCGGATCGGGGATCCGCCTGCGCGAGGCCGCTATGGCGGGGCAAGCGCCGACGAGATCGAGGGCGATCAAAGCCGTTCACCACACCCACGGCACGAACCGCCGCGTCGTCGCGCGATAGTCGGCATAGTCGGGGAATTTCTCGCCCAGCAGGCGTTCTTCCCGGGCCGACTTGAACACGAGCACCGGCAGCAATGCCGCGAGGCAGGCCAGCCGCGCCCAGGAGAAATCGCAGAGCAGCCAGCCCGCCGCGGCGAGCACCACGGCGGAATACATCGGATGCCGGACCCATCGATAGGGGCCGCGCCGCAGCAGCTTGGCGTCGGCCGCCGGCTCCGGCATGATGCGCAGGTGTCGGCCCATCACTACCATGGCCCACAGTCCCAGGCCCACTCCGAGCGCGACGAGCACTGTGCCTGTGGGGCTCGCGTGCAACTGCCGGTCAGGAATGGCGATGGCGGTCAGCAGCGCCAGCTGCGCCGCCACCAACAGCCGGGATATAAGGCGCGGATTCACTTCTTCTCTTCCTTCGGCACCGCCTCCAGCGTGATGCCTTCGGATTCGAGCTGGCGGACGAATTTCTTGGGGTTCGCTTTGACCACCGCGAGGCTGTGCGTGCAACTGACGTAGATGCGCTTGCCCTCAAAATCGAAGAAGAGGTTGGTATTGATCGGCTCGTTCATCACCGGGCAGAGTTTCTGGACGTTCGGCGACTTGGGCTCGGCGGCGCGCGAAGCATCCGGCAGCGCCAGCGCGAGCAGCGCGCAACCCAGCAGCAACAGTAGCCGGCGTTTCATGGCGGGCACTTTACACCAACCGCCCCGATTGCCAAGGCGGCTCTTGCAGGGGCTTCCAGCGCGTGGTGGGGTTGGGTTCGCGGGGTTGGAAACCCCGCCCACAAGGACAGGCAGCTCATGTAGGGGCGCAGCTTGCTGCGCCCGAGCGAAAACGCAGCAGTCACCACAGAGGACACGGAGGTCTGGGAGGTTCACGGAGGTCGGACCTGAAGGATAAAGACCAGCGCGACCAATGACCGCCAAGCCGCTCACGGCTCAGCCTCTGATACTGAAAGCCCTGAAAGCTACGACAGAATCATTGACGTCAGAATCATTAGGATTGGAGCGCTCCTATGACGTGGATAGCGGTGCTTGCTGCGCCCGCGCGAGGCTGGAACCAGCACCACAGAGGGCACGGTGGTTTGGAGAGGTTCACGGAGGTCGGATCTCCGAATGATGAGGGCCAGCCGCAGTAGTGACCGCCAAGCCGCTCACGGCTCAGCCTCTGATATTGAAAGCCCTAAAAGCTACGGCAGAATCATTAGGATTGGAGCAACGCAGTCCGGTCGAATTGAAAATTCCCTATAGCCAGTCAACTGGCTGACGGTGTTTGGCAGGGTGCCGATGAAACGAGCTGGCGGCTACGGAAAACCCGTTATGCATTACTTTCCGATTGGGGCGTCTTTCTGGATTTGAATGTGTACCGGTAGGCCCTCCTGCACTTCATTATCGCCCTGTCCCTTAATTAATGATACTGCCGAAAATGATTCTGTCGTATCCGAACCGGTCCAAACTGCGGGACCATACCCCCTGTGATGCTGCCCCATTTCCTACCAAGGTGGCGAGCGCGTAATGGCCACGGCTGTCCCACTGCTCCGCCGGTTTCCGGTTTTGTGGTCGGGGCTTCACGGCTACGTGCTGCACTACGCCGATGCAAGCCAGCTCTGTGTTCGTGTGGGGGTGCGGTTCGCGGGGCTGGAAGCTCCGCCCACAAAGTCGGGCAGCTCTTGTAGGGGCGCAGCTTGCTGCGCCCGTGCTGTCGCGCGGCTTGGCTTCGGGGCGGGCATGGACTATAAATCCCGCATGGCTATGCCAGCAGAAGAGCAGGCGGTGATTTTCGGCGCGAACGACGAGCAGGGGCTGGTCGCGATCGAACATGTGCCCGGCAAGGAAAGCGACGAGATGTTGCTGTTCTTCCGGCGCGGCGGCAAGACCGTGCAGCAGCGGGAGCCGTTCACGCCGTTCCTCTGGTTCGCCGCCGCGGAATTGCCAGCAGATTGCCCGGCGCCGCTGCGCGTGGAAAAGCTGGCGGGCGCCGCGCCGCTCAAGTCGCTGGCGGTGTTCCGCTCGTGGAAGGAATTTCAGAAGGCGGTGGACGCGTTCAAGAGGGCCACCAGCTATACGCCCTCCGATCCGGGCGCGCCGTTCTTCCTGCTCAACGACCCGATCCACCAGCACCTGCTGCTGACCGGCCGGACGCTGTTCAAGGGGTTGCTCTTCGGCGAGCTCAAGCGGCTGCAGGTGGACATCGAGACCTACACCGAGGCGGGCTTCGAGTTCCCCAACGCCGAGCGCGCCGGCGACCGCATCATCGCCATTGCGCTGGCCGATGAGACCGGCTGGACTGAAGTGTTGGACGGCTCCAAGCTGGACGAGAAGGCCCTGCTGGAACGTTGGGTTCAGATCGTGAAGGAAAAAGACCCCGACGTGATCGAGGGTCACAACTTTTTCGCCTTCGATCTGCCGTACCTCATCACCCGCGCCAAGCGGCACGGGGTCAAGCTCACGCTCGGCCGCAACGGCGCGCCGCCGCGGGTGCATGCCAGCCGGCTGAGCATTGCCGAGCGCACGATCGTCTATCCGAAGGCGGAACTCTTCGGCCGTCACATCGTGGACACCTATTTCCTGGCGCAGTTCTACGACGTGAGCCACCGCTCGCTGGAGGGCTTCGGGCTCAAGGACGTGGCGATCCATTTCGGCTTGGCCTCTTCTGACCGCACCTACATCGAGGGGCGCGAGATCGCCGCCACGTTTGATCGCGATCCGGCGAAGTTGATGGCTTATGCGCGCGACGACGTGGCCGAGACGCGTGGCGTCAGCGCGCTGCTCTCGGCGAGCTTCTTCGTGCAGTGCCAGCTGCTGCCCTACACCTATCAGAACGTCTGCGTGCGCGGCAGCGGCACCAAGGTGGATGCGCTGCTGATCCGCGAATATTTGCGCCGCCGCCACGCGCTGCCCCTGCCGCAGCCCGCGCGCGAGTTCGCCGGCGGCTACACCGAGCTGTTCCTGACGGGCGTGTTCGAAAACGTCCACCACGCCGACGTGCGCTCGCTGTATCCCTCGCTGATGCTCGAGTTCGGCATCGTGCCGCGCAGCGACGAGCTCGGCGTCTTCCGTACGCTGCTGGCCTATCTGCGCGAACTGCGGCTCGACGCGAAGCGCAAGATGCAGCAGGCGAAGCAGCGCGAGGAGGAGCAGCACCAGGATGCGCTGCAAAGTACGTTCAAGATCCTGATCAACTCGTTCTATGGCTACCTCGGCTTCGGCACGGCGCGTTTTTGCGACTTCGGCGCCGCGGAGAAGGTGGCCGCCGAGGGGCGCAAGGTGCTCCAGACGATGCTCGCCGCGATCCAGGAACACGGCGGCAAGCCCATCGAAATCGATACCGATGGCATCTATTTCCTGCCGCCGGAGAAAAACATCGAACGGTTCCGCGTCGACGTGCAGGCCACGCTGCCGAAGGGCATCGAGATCGAGTTCGACGGGCGCTACCGCGCGATGCTCAGCTACAAGATGAAGAACTACGCGCTGCTCGATGCGCAGGGCGAGATCATCATCCGCGGCGCGGCGCTCAAGTCGCGCGGGCTGGAAAAATTCCAGCGCAAATACCTGCGCGCCTGGCTGCAGTTCAAGCTCGAGGGGCGCGACGCCGACATCCGGAAGCTGCAGGACGAATTCCGCCGCGCCATCCGCGAACGGACATGGCCGATCACGGAACTGGCGAAGACCGAGACGCTGCAGGACGCGCCTGCGACCTACGCCGCAAAGATCAAGGACAGCCGCCGCGGGCGCAACGCCGCCTTTGAACTCGCACTAAAATCCGGCCGCGACTACCGCGCCGGCGACCAGATTTCCTACTACGTCACCGGCAGCGCCAAGAGCGTGGCGGTGCACGGCTCGGCCAGGCTGGCGACGGAGTTCGATCCCGAACGGCGCGACGAAAACGTGGCCTATTATCTGGCGAAGCTCGACACGCTGATCGATAAATTTGATGCACTTTTCTCGGAGGGCGGGCAAGATGACGCCGCCGACGGCAAGGAAGAAGGTATGTTGTTATGATGAAAATACGGAATCGCAGCGGACGCTCACAGAGCCGGGGCGGCTTCACCTTTCTGGAATTGCTGGTCTCCATCACGATCATCGCCATCCTGTCCGGCGTGGTCGGGCTCGGCGTCTACCGCTACATCAAGGAAGCGCGGGTCACGACGGCGAAACAGCAGATCCAAATCCTGAAGAGCGCCATTGTCGGCTACGCTGCCGAGCAAGGCAACATCCCCAAGCAGGAGCAGGGCCTGGATGCGCTGGTGCACAAGACCAGCGTTCCGCCGGTCCCGGAAAAGTTCCCCGAGGGCGGTTACCTGGACAGCCCGCGCGTGCCGCGCGATCCGTGGAAGCACGACTACATCTACCTCGCTCCGGGCCACAACAACGAGCCGTTCGAGATCATCAGCTATGGCGCCGATGGCGAGCCCGGCGGCGCCGGCGATGCCGCCGACATCTCCAGCTCAAACCTGCAATGAGCCGCAACTCCTCCGGGTTCACGCTGATCGAGGTGGTGATCGCCTTCGCCATCGTGGCCCTGATCGTCACGGCGGTCTCCAGCGGTCTCGTGGCCACCCTGCGGGCCGAGGCGACGGCGCACCGGCAGGCGACGGCGGAGGCCACGTTGCGCACGTTGCAGGCGGAATTGTGGCTGGGTGCCGACACCAACAATATCGCCACCAACCTGCCCCCGGGCTGGGTCCTCGCCAGCGAAACCATCGAGCAGGGCGAAGACAGCAACCGCGTGGTCTGGTGCCAGTGGCGGTTCGGCCCCGAGGCCCGCCGCTCCTTTGGCGTCACCCTCGCCACGCAGCAGCCGTGAGTTGTAGTTTTGCGGCTTCCGCCTGTCGGAGAGCAGCGGCGTCCCGCCACCGCCACAGTTGACGCTCTTGGGCCGAGAGCTCAGCCTTGAACTTACAAGCCAAGCTTAGCCGTTTCCATATCCATGTATCGCATGTGCTTGAGTCGCGAACGAGGGCGTCTGGATACGCGTTTCGTGGAAGCGGCCTCCGGCCGCTTATCTTTGAGCAATGCGGCGGGACGCCGCATCTACAGGCTGGTCGAAGCCGATACATCCTCTCTGGAAATTCTCCAGCGTATGAGGGGGCGTCGCATCAGGCATGGCTGTGGCGGCAGGTGTCCCACCTGCCGGTGAGTCGGGCGCCCCCCCGACAGCCCACACCCTATCTCCGCGGTGCGCCTGCCTGTGCCTCACGGCGGCGAGATGCCGCCGTCACCGGCACGCGAGACGCGTGCCTCCACAGCGACCTGCGGGCTGCGCACCTTTTCTTTCATGAAAAGCATTCGACAGCATTCAGGCGGTGTCCACCGGTCCACTGCAGCCGAACGCTTTCAGGCCGAGGTAATCACTTTGCTATTGGTAAAGCGAGATTGTCGGCGAGGGCGGTGTCGAAGAAATCCACGAGCTTTTGCCGGCAGGGCGAGGTCGGAGGGGCGAAGGCGGCGGTGTGTCCGCCGTCGGTGATCGTCCACAGCTGTTTCGGCTCCTGCGCCTCCGCGAACAGCCGCTCGCTGTGATGATAGGGGATGACGGTGTCGGCGGTGCCGTGGAGGAAGACGATAGGCATCGGCGGCAGGCGCTTGAGCGTGTCGCACGGGCTGCGCCGGTCACCGACCAGGACCAGCGAGAGGGGCCAGCGAATCAGGCTGTAGAAGAAAATGTGGCGCATCGCGTCGCGTGCGACGGCGCGGTAGGAATAAAACGTGGAATCGAGCGCGAGGGCACGTACCCGGCACGGCCGCTCCGCGAGCGCGGCGAGCGCGACGGCACCGCCGAGGCTCTGGCCGAGCACGACGATGCGGTTGGTATCCACGCCTGGGCGCGCGGCGAGATAGCGCAAGGCGGCGACACCATCGGCGTCAACTCCGTCGCGATCCACCGAACCGGCCGATGCGCCGTAGCCGCGGTAGTCGAACGTGAAGATGTTGTAGCCCGCCGCCGGGAGCCAGCTCACGAAGGAGTAGTGCGCGGTCAGGTTTTGCGCGTTGCCGTGGAAGTGCGCGACCGTGCCCTTCGCCGGGCCGATCGCCGGCACGAACCAGCCCGTCAGCTGCGTGCCGTCGGCGCTCGCGAACTGCACCACCTCAGCCGGCGGCTGAGCCTGCTGCGGCTGGGTGTAGATGGTGTGATCGGGGTGGTAGCACAGCCTGTTAGCGCAACCGCTGGCGAGCAGTATAGAAAGCAGTGTGCAGGCAGTGCCCAGCAGCTGCAATGGCTTGATATTCATCTTCATGTCTACCGATATTTGAGTACCACGTTTATTGTTTCGCGCAAAGGGCGCCAAGCTCGCAAAGGTTTTATTCCGGCAGACCATTGACCAGGCGATGTATGTTCCCTCGCAGTAGCTCGCCGCCGAAGTTGATGAGCAGACCCAGCTTATTGCCAGAGAGGCGCAGATAGGTGAGCACTTGTTTCTTATGAACACGGGCAAGCTGTTCGACGGATTTAAGCTCGATGATAACCTTGTTTTCCACCAGCAGATCCGCGCGGAATCCCTCGTCGAAATGGCGGTCCTCGAAAATGATGGGGATGGATTTCTGGCGTTCCACCTGCAGTCCGCGTCGCTGCAAGTCGTCCGCTAGTACGGCTTCGTAGACGGATTCCAGCAGCCCCGGGCCGAGGCCTTGGTGAATATACAGGGCGCGGTCCACAACGACCTTGGCGATTTCATTTTCTGTCATGACTTCATCTCCTTTTGCTAAAGTCACATCAGTAGCCTGTCCGCCTTGGCGCGCTTGGCGTCCTTTGCGCGAGAAATCTTACGCCTTTTTCTTTATTGAACCATGAGTTTGCTTGTTCATGTTCACGGTGACGTCACCGTTTCGATACGCTATGGGTTGCCCTGTTGCGCGAAACTTCTTCCGTCAGGCTTTTTTCTTTGCCGGCTTTTCGCTCTCGAGGAGCTTGTATTCGACGCTGTCCACCAGTGCTTCCCAGGAGGCCTCGATGATGTTCGGCGAGACGCCGACGGTGCCCCAGGTGTTGGTGCCGTCGCTGGATTCGATGACGACGCGGGTCTTGGCGGCGGTTGCCTCGGTAGGGTCGAGGATGCGGACACGGTAATCGGTCAGGCTGACATCCTTGATCTGCGGATAGAAGTGGATCAGCGCCTTGCGCAGCGCGCGGTCGAGCGCGTCCACGGGGCCGTTGCCCTCGCCGACCGTCAGCGCGGTATCGCCGTTGACGGCGACCTTGACGGTGGCCTCGGAGATGCAGGGCTCGTCCTTGTGCCGCTTCTCGACGATGACGCGGAAGCCTTGCAGTTCGAAGAACGGCTTGTGCCGCTTGAGCACCTTCTGGATCAGCAGCTTGAAGGAGCCTTCCGCGGCTTCGAAGGCGTAGCCGTGCTGCTCCAGGCGCTCGAGTTCGCGCAAGATTTCCTTGATCTCCGGCGAGTTCTTGTCGAGCGCGAGGCCCATCTCCACGACCTTGAGGAAGACGTTGCTGGCGCCGGAAAGTTCGCTGACGAGAATCCGCCGCTGGTTGCCGACGCTCTCCGGCAGGACGTGCTCGAAGGTCATCGGGTTTTTGCGGACGGCGTCCACGTGCATGCCCGCCTTATGCGCGAAGGCGCTTTCGCCGACGTACGGCGCCTTGCGGTTCGGCCGCAGGTTCGCCATCTCGTCCACGAACAGCGCGGCCTCGCGCAGGCGCTTGAGGCTGCCTTCGTGCAGGCACGGGTGGCCCAGCTTGAGCACCAGGCCCGGGATGATCGAGCAGAGGTTGGCGTTGCCGCAGCGCTCGCCGTAGCCGTTGATCGTGCCCTGCACCTGCGTCGCTCCGGCGCGGACGGCCTCCAGCGAGTTGGCCACGGCGCAGTCGCCGTCGTTATGTACATGGATCCCGATGCGCACCGGGAAGTCGCGGGCGATCGCGGCGGTGATGCCTGCGATCTCGTGGGGCAGGGTGCCGCCGTTGGTGTCGCAGAGGCACAGGCAGTCGGCGCCGGCGCCGAGCGCCGCCGTGAGCGCGGCGCGGGCGAACTCCGGGCTGTCCTTGTAGCCGTCGAAGAAATGCTCGGCGTCGAAGACCACTTCCTTGCCGTGCTCCTTGAGCACGCGCACGGTGTCGGCGATCATCGCGAACGCTTCCTTCTCGGAGACCTTCAGCACGTCGGTGATGTGCAGACGCCAGCTCTTGCCGAAGAAGGTGCAGACCGGGGTCTTGGCCTCGAGCAGGGCGCGGACGCCGGCGTCCTCGCCGACCGGCACGTGCGCGCGGCGCGTCGAGCCGAATGCGGCGATTTTGGCGTGCGCCAGCTTTTCCTTGTGGATGTCGCGGAAGAACTCCATGTCGCGCGGGTTCGAGGCGGCGAACCCGCCCTCGATGTAGTCCACGCCGAGCAGGTCCAGCTGCTTGGCGATGCGGAGCTTGCCCGCGCTGGAGAACGAGACCCCTTCGCCCTGCGCGCCGTCGCGCAGCGTGGTGTCATAGATGAAGATCTTGTTCATGACCGTTCCTGTCCGCCGTGCGCCGGCGGAGCGAAAAAGGCATGGTAGAGCGCCCGCACCGCCTTCTTGCGGTCGGCCTCCTTCACGCCGAACATGATGCTGATCTCGGAGGCGCCCTGGTTGAGCATCTCGATGTTTACCCCGGCCTCGGCCAGCGCGTGGGTGGCCTTTGCGGCGAGGCCGACGGTGTAGCGCATGCCTTCGCCCACGACCATCAGCAGCGCGAGCCCGTGCTCGATCTCGATGTCGTCCGGCGCCAGCTCCGCCGTGATGCGCGCGATGACGTGCGCTTCCTTCGTCGCCGTCAGCTCCTTGCTCCGCACGATCACGCTCGTGTTGTCGATGCCGGAGGGCGCGTGCTCGTAGGAGATGTTTTCGTTCTCGAGGATCTGGAGCAGCTTCCGGCCGAAGCCGACCTCGCGGTTCATCAGGTACTTGCTGATGTAGATGGTGCTGAACCCGTCGGCGCTGGCGACGCCGACGACGCCGCCGGCGGCATAGGTCCGTTCCGGCACGATTTGCGTGCCGGGCGCGGCCGGCCGGTTGGTGTTCTTGATGCAGATCGGCACGTTCGCCTGCACGGCGGGCACGATCGCCTCGTCGTGGAAGACGCCGAAGCCCGCGTAGGCCAGCTCGCGCATCTCGCGGTAGGTCAGCAGCGCGATCGCCGGCGCCTCCGGCACGATGCGCGGGTCGCAGGCGTAGACCGAGTCCACGTCGGTGAAGTTTTCATAGACGTCGGCCTTGACCGCCGCCGCGAGGATCGCGCCGGTGATGTCGGAGCCGCCGCGCGGGAAGGTGGCGACCTCGCCGGCCTCGGTGTAACCGAAGAAGCCGGGGAAGATCGTTACGCCGGGGCGGTCGCGGAGCGCGGCGAGCCTGGCGTAGGATTTTTCCAGCACCTGCGCGTTGCCGAACTCGGCGCTCAACAGCAGGCCGGCCTCGCGCGGGCTGACGTAGTGCGCGTCCATGCCCTTCTGCTGGAACGCCGCGGCGACGAGCCTGGCGGCGTTGTCCTCGCCGGCGGCCTTCATGCTGTCCATGAATTTGCCGTGGTGTTGGCGGTCGAGGGCGAGCCGCTGGCGCAGGTCGGTTTCGATCTCGCGCGTGACGCTTTCCGGCACGCCGAGTTCCCGCTGGATTTCCGCGAAGCGCGCGACGATGGCGGCGAGCTCGGCGTCGGCCGCGCCGTGCCGGAGCATGGCCTCGGCGCAGGCGATCAGCAGGTCCGTCACCTTCGTGTCGGCCTTGTGGCGTTTGCCCGGCGCCGAGACGACGATGATGCGCCGGTCGGGGTCGGCCTTGACGATGTCGAATATTTTGAGGATCTGCCCGGCATCCGCCACCGAGGTCCCGCCGAATTTTGCTACTTTCATGGCCTGCTCCACTCTCCCGTTTCCAAGGCTTGGAAAGGCCACCCGGCGTTTTTTCCAAGGCTTGGAAAAGCTAACCGCTCATTGTTCCAAGGTTTGGAAGCACAGGCCGCGCCTGTTCCCCGGCCTTGGAAAGCGGCGCGAACTATAGCGGGTCGGGGCGGCGCCCGCCAGTCTTTGCTGCGCCGCGGCGCGGTCAGGCGAAATCTTCGATGCGCAGGCGGACGGTCGGCGCTCCGATGATGTCCATCCGGTCGATTTGCGCGAACGCCTGCTGGAAGGCGCTCTCCGGCGCCTGGTGGGTCACGATCACGACGGGCACATGGTGGCCCACGGACGATTCCTTCTGCATCACCGAGGCGATGCTGATCTGGTGCTCACCGAGCACCTGGGCGACGCGCGCGAGCATGCCGGGCTTGTCCAGCAGCGCCAGGCGCAGGTAGCAGCGCACCGGTTCCGCTCCGGTGGTCTGGAGTTGCGCCGCGGCGCACGCCGGGCCGGGCAGCGCGATCCGCTGCTGCGAGCCGGCGGCGCGGTCGCGCGCGACATCGGCGAGGTCGCTCAGCACCGCGCTGGCGGTGGCCTGGCGGCCGGCCCCGCGGCCGAAGTACAGCGTCTGCCCGACGATATCGCCATCCACGAGGATCGCGTTGAAGACGCCATCGACGGCGGCCAGCATGTGGTTCAGGGGCACGAGGGTGGGGTGGACGCGGACGGAAATGCCCGCCGGACCGCGCTTGACGATGCCGAGCAGCTTGATGCGATAGCCCATCTCGAGCGCGTCGGAGATGTCCTCGGCCGCGAGCCCGCGGATGCCTTCGACGTGCGCCGCCGTCAGCGGCAGGGCGCAGCCATACGCCAAGCTGGCGAGGACCAGCGCCTTGTGGGCGGTGTCGTGGCCGTCAATATCGAGGCTCGGTTCGGCCTCGGCGTAGCCGGCGGCCTGGGCCGCCTTGAGGACGGCGTCGAACGGCAGCTTCTCGCGCTCCATGCGGGTCAGGATGTAGTTGCACGTGCCGTTGAGAATGCCGTAGATGCTCTTGATGTGGTTGGCGACGAGACCTTCGCGCAAGGCCTTGATGACGGGGATGCCACCGCCAACGCTGGCTTCGAAATGGAGCGTGGTCCCCGCTGCCGCCGCTGCCGCGAACAGTTCCGCCCCATATTCGGCCAGCAATTTCTTGTTGGCCGTGATGACAGGTTTGCCCAACTGCAGCGCTTCCAATACAAATTTTTTCGCGACCCCGGTGCCGCCGATGAGCTCGATGATCACGTCCACGGCGGGATCGCGGATGACGGCCCCGGCGTCGCGCGTCAGCAGCGCGCGGTCCACCGCCACGCCGCGATCGGTGTCCAGATCGAGGTCGGCAATCTTGCGCAACACGAGCCGGACGCCGAGGCGTTCCGCCAGCAGCGCGCCATTGCGTTGCAGGCCCTCGACCACGCCCGCGCCGACCGTACCGAAGCCCAACAAGCCGATGCCCAGTTCTTTCATAAAGCTCCCAAAGTGATGCGGAAAAGATAGAGGAATGCGTTGCGGATACAAGCAAAACCGGCAAGGGCCGCCCCCTGTGCCGGAACAGGCCAGAAAAAGTCCGTCTTTCTTTCCAGGAAAAGAGCTGATGGCCGGGTCTTTCCCGTGCACCTGTGGCGTGAATGTCCTGTGAAATTATCGTTCTCAAATGTGATAACGCAGTTATGCTGGAGCATATAAAATATGAGAATCGGGAGGCCCCGATTTCGTGCAATTAAATTGTGCATGTTAATAAAAAAAGCTGAAAAACGGCGATTTTCGGGACGGATCAAGCGTTTGGCATACGAAGTGCTTAGTATTAATCAGCGAAAGCGGGAAAAAATGAACTTTGGATCAACTATGGAAAGGGCGGTGCCTATGCAAACACAGAACTCAATGGCGCAGGTCAAGCCGGATCGTCAATCCTTGCAGCACCGGGATGCCAATCCGCTGGTTTCCGTGGTGGTCGTGCTGGGGTTCCTTGCCGTGGTGTGGGGTGGGATCTTGATCAGTTCCTACTTCGAACATGGGCGATCGGCCAAAGTGCATTCGGCCGGCAAGGTTCTGCCGCCAATTTTTGTCCGCCAGTGAGCGGTTGACGAAGTGTCAGCCAAGCGCCGCGCCAGCCTGCTGGCGCGGTTTTTTTTTGATCCGCTTGAAAACTGGCGTGCCATTCCCTCCGTTTCGTGTTCTCCTTGTCCCGTGATCGATTTGCATACACATTCGACCTTCTCCGACGGTTCCCTGACGCCGGAGGAACTCGTCGGCTTGGCTGCGAACGCCCGGCTGGAAGCGGTGGCGCTTACCGACCATGACACGACCGGGGGCCTGCCGCGGTTTCTGGCCTCCGCGGCCTGTAGCGGGCTCCGTGGCATCACCGGCGTCGAGATCAGCGCGGAGCATCATCCCGGGGCGATGCACATCCTCGGTTATCTCTTCGATCCCGACCATGCCGGCCTGCAGGAGCAGCTGGCGCAGCTACGCGTCGGGCGCACCGCGCGCAATCGTCAGATCCTGGAAAAACTGCAGGCGCTCGGCCTGGAGCTGACGTGGGACGAGGTCCACGCGCTCGCCGGAGGCGAGGTGGTGGGGCGGCCGCATTTTGCGCGGGCGCTGATTGCCCGCGGGCATGTGCAGGACAAAGCCGAGGCCTTCAGCAAGCTGCTCGCGCGCGGCCGTCCGGCCTATGCGGAGCGCTTCCGGCTCTCGCCCGCGGCTTCGATCCAGATGATCCGCGCCGCGGGCGGCGTGGCGGTGCTGGCGCACCCGTGCTCCTTGAAGCTCGGTCAAAAAGCCCTGCGGGCCCTGCTGGTGGAGCTGTGCGCGGCCGGACTCGGCGGCCTGGAGGTTTATCACAGCGAACACAATCCGAGCCAGACGCGGCTCTATCACCGGCTGGCCACCGAACTCGGCCTCGCCCTGACCGGCGGATCGGATTTCCACGGCGCGCTGATGCCGGACATCAAGCTGGGGCGCGGCTTTGGCGGGTTGCGGGTGCCGGCCGACCTGCTGCCGAAGCTGGAGGCGCAGCGCCCGGCCTGATGGCTGGAACCGGCTGCGAAAACGGCGTTGAGGTTTGGCCCGGAGACGCTATGCTCGCCGCATGACGACCGGTGACCAGGCGCGGATGGCGCAACTGCGTGCGGAGCTCAAGCGGCACAACCGCCTCTACTACCAGGAGGCCAGCCCGGAGATCTCCGACCGGGACTACGACCTGCTGTATAAGGAACTCCAGACCCTGGAGGCGCAGCACCCTGAACTGATCACCCCGGACTCGCCGACCCAGCGCGTCGGCGGCGCGCCGCTCAAAGAATTCCGTCGCGTCCGGCATGTCGCCCCGATGCTGTCCCTCGATAAGCGCGAGGACTTGAAGGAGCTCGAGTTGTTCGAGGCGGAGGTCCGCAAGAAAATCCCCGGCTTCCAGCCCGAATACATCGTCGAACCGAAAATTGACGGGGTCTCGATTGCGGTGCACTACGTCGATGGACTGCTGGAACTGGGCGTCACCCGCGGCGACGGCGAGGCGGGCGATGACATCACCGCCAATCTCCGGACCATTCCGGACATCCCCTTGCGCCTGAACTTCGACGGCCCGCCGCCACACCTGCTCGAAGTGCGTGGCGAGGCGTACATGATCGAGGCGGACCGGATCGCGCTGAACGAGGGCCTCCGGGCGCGCGACGAAAAGACGTTTGCGAATACGCGCAATGCGACGGCCGGCTCCCTGAAGCAACTCGACCCCAAGGTCGTGGCGCAGCGCCGCCTGCACGCGGTTTTCTATTCGCTGGGCGCGCTGGACGGCATCAGCTTCGCCAGTCATGAAGAAGAGTTGGAGTGTTTCCAGAAATGGGGCCTGGCCACGCCGGAACTTTGGTTCAAGGTGCAGGGGATGGCTGCGGCGGAGGCCAAGGCGCGCGAACTCAAGGAGCGCGAGGGCGAACTGCCGTACGAGATCGACGGCTGTGTCATCAAGATCAACGACAACAAGGTCTGCGGGCAGCTCGGCCTGAAAACGAACGTGCCGGCCTATGCCATCGCCTACAAAAGGCCTGAGTGGTTCAGCGAGGCGACGACGAAGCTCAACAACATCGTCGTGCAGGTCGGCCGCACCGGGGTCCTCACGCCGGTCGCCGAGGTCGAGACGGTGTTCCTCGAGGGCACGAACATCTCGCGCATCACGCTGCACAATGCCGAGGAAATCGCTCGCAAGGATATCCGTCTGGGCGACACGATCATCATCAAACGCGCCGGACGTGTGATTCCCGCGGTGGTGCGCGTCCTGGATGATCGGCGCACCGGCGGCGAGCAACCTTTTCACATGCCAGCGCGCTGCCCGTCCTGTGGTGGGCCGGTCGTCAAGCGGTCTTTGGGCGGGGGCGGAAATGAAGTGGCGTTGCGCTGTGAAAGTGAAGCCTGCCCCGAACAGCAGGCGCGCTGGATCGAATATTTTGCCAGCCGCGGTGCGTTGAATATTGAGGGCCTTGGCGGCATTGTTGCGGATAAACTGGTGGCCACCGGTCTGGCCCGTTCCCCCTTCGACCTGTTCAAACTCAAGTCCAAAGGCGAACAACTGGCGAACTTGAACCTCGGGGCGGGTGACGACGTCCGTATTCTCGGCGAGAAAATCGCGCAACGCATCCTGGCCGCCGTGGAAAAAGCCCGCCTGGCCCCCTTGGAGAAATGGATCATGTCGGTGGGGATTCCCTCCGTCGGTGATGAAACAGCCCGAGACCTGGCCAAGCTGCATGAGGGACTCCGGGCCTTGAAGGGGTCGGCCATCCTGAAGAATTGCTTGCGGCTGCGGAAGCTCGCGGACGAGGCGGATGAGGTCAATCCGTTGTCGACAAAGAACCGGCCGCGCAATGAGCCGGAAAAGCTGGCGCGCTTGCAGCGGCAGCAACACTTGAACAGCGAAATCGAGCTGCTGGTGAAGGCTCTGCAAGACGCTAAGGTCGGCGTCGTGTTGCGGCGCAAGCAGCGCAAGGCTTATCCTGACGTGCCCTGTCTGGAAGTGACCGGCGGCATCGATGCTGACATCGCGAAAAGCGTTCTGGCATTCTTCGAATCCAAAGCCGGAAGGCAGGTGCTGGAGGAATTCGATGGTCTCCACTTGCACCCGCGGAGCCACGCGGCGGAGACCCCGCCTGCCGGGGCCAGTCTGTTGGCTGGGAAGAATTTTGTACTGACCGGTGTCATGGAGTCCATGTCCAGGCTGGAGGCCGAGGAGGTCATCCGCAGTAAGGGTGGCAAGGCGTCCGGAGCGGTCAGTTCCAAAACCGATTATCTCGTGGCTGGTTCAGGCGGGGGCGCGAAGCGTGCTGAGGCCGGCAGGCTGGGGGTGCCGGTCATTGACGAGGCGGCCTTTTTGAAGTTGCTCGGTCTTGTGCCGCAGAAAAGAGCAGCCGACCAACCGAGACCGGGGGAACTGTTTTAGGGGTTCTGCTGCTCATGACTTCTTTATGAGTTGTGCTCGCGAGGGCGCCATCGGATTAGGCCAGGATTTCGATCAACCGGCCTCCCTGCGTTGAACGTATGCACCGGTTTTTGCGCGCGGGCCATGTTATCTGAACCCGTTTCTGCACGATAAGTTGCCGGCAACGGTCACCGTCCTGCGCCGCCGGAACAGCCGAAAAGGCGGGATGGGGATGGCTTTTTTGCCGGGGAAAAGGTAGTAATTTCCAGCGCTTGGCAGCGCCGGTCGAGCGCGCAGGCGCAGGTCCGGCTGTGCTCGCGGGATGCGACGGCCCGCGCCAACCGGCTGGGCTTGGGCTTGGTTGTCGCGGCCGAGGCCGGCCGGCAGCTGGGCAAGATGCGGAAACCGGGTGTGCTCGCCGAGCAGGCCCTTGCGGACAAGCTGAGTAAACGGAAATGAAGATGCAAGAAGGTCGTCAAAGACCGCGTTCGTATCGCGACGAGTTGCGCCGGGAGCGCTGGAAGAAAGCGCTGCTCTATTGGGGCGGCTTGCTGCTGGTGGCGGCGGTCCTCGCCGGCTGGGTGGCGATGCAAAATATGCGGATCGGTTCCGGGCGGGTCAGCGGCTGGGATCCCACCCAGCAGTGGCACAACAAACTGGACAATCCCTACACCGACTGACGCGGGCGGCGCGGACGGTTCTTGGCGTCCACCAGCACGATGGTCGGCTTGTGGCGGCGCACTTCCTCGTCGGTCATTTGGGCGTAGGTCAGGATCACCACAAGGTCGCCCGGCAAGCCCAGCCGCGCGGCCGGGCCGTTCAACATCACCGTGCCGGAGCCGGCGGGCGCCTCGATCGCGTAGGTGACCAGACGCGCGGCGTTGTTGAGGTTGAGCACATGCACCTGCTCGAACGGCAGGATGCCGGCGCGCTGCATCAGCGCGCGGTCGAGCGTGATGCTGCCTTCATAGTCAGGTTCGACACCCGTCAAGGTGGCCCGGTGAATCTTCGATTTTAATAGGGTGATGTGCACGCGCGGCATCCTGAACGATTTCCCCCGTCCTTGAAAGATTTTTTTCTGGGCGTCACAGTTTTTGGACGGCACGGCGCGTTCGGGCTCGACGGCGTCCGTGCGGTGGTGTAGGTCAAGCGCGCATGAGTGTCCTGCTGATCACGCCGCCGATGCTGCAGCTGAACGCGCCCTACGCCGCCACGCCGCGGCTGACGGGCTGGCTGCGCTCGCGTGGCGTCGCGGTGCAGCAGGCGGACCTCTCCCTGGAACTGGCGCTGCGGCTGTTCTCACGCCGCGGGGTGGCGGCCATGGCCCGGGCACTGCCGCCGCGTTCGGCGGTGCCGTCGGTCCAGGCCTTCCGCCGCCGCCACGCGCGCTATGCCGCGGCGGTGGATGAGGCCCTGCGCTTCCTCCAAGGCCGTGCGCCGCAACTCGCCGCGCGCATCCTCACGCGCCGCTGGCTGCCGGAAGGCCCGCGCTTTGCGCAACTGGCGGACACCGCCGGACTGCTCGACCTCACGCCGGAGGAGTTCGCCCGGCACCTCGCCAGCCTGTTCCTCGACGACCTGGCCGATGTGGTCCGCGATGGCGTGGATGAGCGCTTCGGCCTCGCCCGCTATGCCGAGCACCTCGCGGTCGCGGCCACGTCGTTCGACCCCTTGCTGGCCGCGCTGGCCGCGCCACCGACACTGGTGGATCGCCTGCTCGCCCGACTCACCATCCAACTCATCCGGCGCACGCGGCCCACGCTCGTCGGCCTGACCGTGCCGTTCCCCGGCAACCTCTATGGAGCGCTGCGCATCGCGCAGACCATCCGGCGGATCGCTCCGCGCACGCGCATCGCGCTCGGTGGCGGCTATGTGAACACGGAACTGCGTCAGCTCGCCGAGCCGCGCTTGTTTGATCTGGTGGATTTCGTCACGCTCGACGATGGCGAACAGCCGCTGGTCTGCCTGGAGGAGCATCTGCGCGGGCGCCGCCGCGCGGCCCGGCTCTGCCGCACGTTTGTCCGCGAGCAGGGACGCGTGGTCTTTCACGATGCGGCCGGCTGTGCCGCGCCGCGCTTTCGAGACCTGCCTGCGCCGAGCTGTGCGGGTTTGCCGCCCAACCGCTACCTCGCGATGCTGGAGCAGCCGAACCCGATGTTGCGCCTGTGGTCGGACGGATTTTGGAACAAGCTGACGCTCGCACACGGCTGTTACTGGCGGCGTTGCGCGTTTTGCGATACGAGCCTCGGTTATATCCGCGAGTTTGCGCCGGACACAGCCGACCGGCTGGTGGATCATATCGAAGCCATGCGGGCCGAAACCGGCGTCAGCGATTTCCACTTTGTGGACGAGGCCGCGCCGCCGGCGCTGCTGGGCGCGCTCGCTGACCGTCTGCTGGCGCGAGGCGTCCGCATCCGCTGGTGGGCGAACATCCGCTTCGAAAGCGTGTTCACGCCGGAGCTGTGCCAGCTGCTCGCGCGCTCCGGGTGCCTCGCGGTGACGGCCGGGCTGGAGACCGCGCACGACCGCACCCTGCGCCTGATGCAGAAGGGGGTCACCGTGGCGCAGGCCGCGCGCGTCGCCCGCGCCTGTGCCGAGGCCGGCCTGCTGGTCCACGTCTATCTGATGTACGGCTTTCCGACGCAGACCCTGGCCGAGACCCGCGCCGGGCTGGAGGTGGTCCGCCGCTGGTTCGCCGCCGGCTGGATTCAGTCCGCCTACTGGCACCGCTTCGCCTTGACGGCCCATAGCGCCATCGCGCGCGAGCCGGAGCGCTTTGGCCTCCGCCTGTTGCCGTACCACACGACTTTTGCCCTGAACGAAATCCCGTTTGCCGAGGACTGCGCGCCGGACTGGTTGCCGATCGGTGCAGCCCTGCGGAAGGCGACCTACAACTACATGCACGGCATCGGTCTCGACTGGCCCGTGCGCCGCTGGTTTGACGAAGTCACCAAGCCCTCTTCAATGCGCCAACCCGGCTAGCTGCTGCGCGCACGGGTGTCTACGGGGCGGGCGGGGTAGACCTCGCTCCGCTGGAGGCACGGTTCGTGCATGGCAGGCGCCGGTAATTCTCCGGGCGCCGTTGTTTCAGGGTGCTGAAATTCCCCGGTCCTAGGACTTTTGCCTAGTGCAAATTAAGTCCCAGGCCCGATTACTTTGCAACCCACCAGTCCTGATATTTGTACAACGATGCGAAGGCTGGAGTGCAGACCATGGTGTTTAATGCCTACGCAAGGGACCGCAGAGGTCGGTGGTACAGGAGCGCTTGGTGGTTGGCCGCCTTCATCTCGCCCTTGCGCCCCGACTGCTGGGGCTCGCCTGGGGCGGTCGGATAGCGCGGAGGTTCTCGTGGCGGTTCAGAAAGCGAGTGAGTTGGAGGGGAGGATCCTATGAAGACCTATCGACAGCAATTGTCCGTGCTCGTGCTCCTCTGCCTGGGCTGGGGGTGCCTGGCCGGTGTTGTGAGGGCGGAGCCCTCCGCCTTCGCCATCGCGAATACAACCAACGCCGAGTTGTGCGGAACCCTGGCGTTCGACGGGACCAATTGTCTGGTGGGCATTCAAGAGGGCCTGGCCGACGCCGGCCCTCTCTCGGCGCAACTCGTGTCGCTGTCTGGCGGCCTGGTGGGGTCAAGAATTCCTGTGGGGGCCAGCGGAACACTGCCCTACGTCGCGTTCGATGGCACCAACTATCTGATGATATGGAGCGTGAGCTATGGCGCTTCTGACTCCTACATCAAGGGCCAGTTTATCAGCCCGTCAGGAAGTCTGGTGGGTGGGAATTTTATTATCAGTCATTCCGGGACGGAGGACGCCAGCGAAGGTCTCGCATTTGACGGCGCACGGTATCTGGTCGTGTACAGTAGAAGTGCTGCGCTTTCGGGTTATTTCGCGCGGTTTGTGAGCGCTGGTGTCGTGTCCCCGATCATAGGTGATGAGTTGGGGATCAGCGTTAATGGTGGAGTCCAGTACAAGTCGAGTATCCAGGCGGTTGCGTTTAACGGCTCAGAGTATCTCGTGGTCTGGCAACAAAAAGCCACGTTTTATGCGGATGCGTGGCACGTAACCGGCGGCTTTGTCTCCAAGGCGGGAGCTCACACGACGATCTTGCAGATCTCTGAAGGCGTTTCCTCGAATGCGCTGGCCAGCCTGTCGGTGGCCTCTGATGGGAACAATTTTCTGGTTGCATGGAACCACCGTAATGACCTGAGGGGGTGCTGGGAAATCCATGGCCGCATCGTAACGCCGACCGGCGCCTTCGGCAGCGCAGAACTCACGTTGGCCGCTCCGCCGGATGGCGCCACCGTTCCGTATCCGGTCTATCCGTTTATTGCCTTTGATGAGACGGGCTATTTGGTGTCTTGGACCAGCATCAATAGCTTGACCAACATGGACATCAGGGGTCGTTTCGTCAGCACTACGGGGACTTTTCTTGCACCCTTTAACCTCACGTCGGCTGCCGGTGTGCAGATGTTCAGCCCCCTATGCTTCGGCGGCGGCAGCTATGTGGTCGCCTGGGGTGATGGTTTCAAGTTAAACGGTGATGGATCATTTACCAATAGCGACGTCAATGTGCAGGGCGCTGTCCTGCCGCCACTTTTCGGCCCGGTCTGGGTGACGATCACGGTCAACAGCAGCACGAATGGCGGCGGCTCCGTGACCGGCGGCGGAACCTTCGTGGAGGGGAGCACGAATGGGATTACGGCGACGGCCTCGAACGGTTGGCGCTTCACGGAGTGGAACGATGGGAATACCAACGCTGCGCGCTCGATCATCGTGCCCGCCTCGAACATCACCTATACGGCCAGCTTCACTTATACGGGCCTTTTCACTCCCCCTTACACGTACACGACCAATAACGGAGCGCTCACCATCACGGGGTACACCGGCACCAACGGTACGGTGACCATCCCCGGCGCGATTGATGGCTTGCCCGTCACCATCCTCGGGGACGCTGCATTCTCTAATTGTACGGGCCTGACCAGCGTCACAATCCCCAACAGCGTTACCAACATCGGCATCTCGGCGTTTGAAGCCTGCACCCACTTGGTCAGTGTCCTGATCGGCACCAACGTCACCAGCATCGGCCATTTTGCCTTCAACTCCTGCAGCAGCCTGACCAGCGTCACCATTCCTGGCAGCGTCACCCATCTTGGGGAGGCGGCGTTCTCTGCCTGTAGCAGCCTGACCACGATCACGGTGGCTGCCTCCAATCCCGCCTACAGCAGCGTGGCCGGGGTTGTGTTCAACAAGAACAAGACAACCCTCATCCAATACGCGGCCGGTAAAGCCGGCAGCTATACGATCCCCAACAGCGTCACGAACATCGGGACTGAAGCGTTCTATGAATGTTACAGGCTGACCGGTGTCACCATCCCCGGCAGTGTCACCAGGATCGGGGATGCTGCGTTCTGTGCCTGCGTCAGCTTGGCCAGTGTCACGGTTCCCGGCAGTGTCACCGATATCGGATACGCTCCGTTCGCTATCTGCACCAGTCTGGGCGCGATCACGGTGGCGTCCTCCAATCCCGCCTATTGCAGTGTGGCCGGTGTCGTCTTCAACAAGAACCGTACCCGGCTTGTCCAATACCCCGCGGGTAGGATAGGCGGCTATACAATACCCGGCAGCGTCACCAGCATCGCGGACCTGGCTTTCAGTGGCTGCACCGGCTTGACTGGCGTCACGATCCCCACCAGTGTCAGCAGTATCGGGGCTTATGCTTTTTCATACTGCAGTGGCCTGCTCAGTGCCATGGTGGCCAACGGCGTCACCAGCATAGGGGATGGCGCTTTTGCAGGCTGTACCGGCCTGTTCGGAATTTTCTTCTTGGGTAACGCTCCCGGCGTGGGCACGGATGTGTTCCTCGAATCTGACCATTCGACCGTCTACTATCTGGCGGCCTCCACCGGTTGGAGTTCGACCTTTGGCGGACGCCCGACTGCACTATTTTCCGCAGCGCCCCAAACGCTGACGGTTACAGCCAACCCGCTGGCAGGCGGCAGCGTGGGCGGCGGTGGGACCTTCCAAGCCGGCAGCAACGTCGCCATCTCCGCGACGGCGGCGGCGGGCTGGCTGTTTGCGGCTTGGAACGACGGCAACACAAACGCGAGCCGCCTGATCAACGTGCCCTTGGAACAGATTACCTACACGGCCTACTTCGTCCGGGGCATCGGGGCGGCCGTGGATGCGCCCAGTCTGGATTGGACCACCGGAGGTCAGGCCACCTGGACCGTGCAGAGCACGACGACCCACGATGGCGTGGCCGCCCTCAAGAGCGGCGCGCTCGGCGCGGGCCAGCAGTCGTGGTTCCAAACCACGACCAACGGTCCCGGCTCGCTGCTGTTCTGGTGGCGGGCTTCCTCGGCTCCGACCAACTATCTCCAGTTCTATATCAATACCCAGCTTGTCAGCCAGATCTCCGGCAACGCGGGCTGGAACCAGTATGTCGGCTTTATCGGCACGTCGAACCAGGTGACGCTCAAGTGGGTCTACACGAAGAACGGCGCCGCCGGCGCCAGCAGCGATGCCGGCTGGGTCGACCAGATCAACTGGATGCCGTGTCCCTACGCGGAGCATGTGCCGTTGATTTTTTACCAGGATCCGTCAGGCATGCTGGCGAGTTGGGTGATCGGCACCAACGCCAGCTTCCAATTCGCACGCATCCTCGCCAACACCGGCGGCTGGGCGCTAAAGGCCGCCGGCGATGTCGATGGCGATGGCGTCAGCGACCTGCTCTTCGAAACCACGGGCGGTGCCACCGCGGGTTGGTTTATAAATGCGGATGGCTCCATCCGCGGCGCCCTGCTTTGGCCCAACCTCGGGGCCTGGGAGATCAAGGCCTGCGGTGACTATGAAGGTCTTGGTCATGGTCAGGTGTTCTTCCAGCACGCGGCGGGTGTGGCGGCCTACTGGCGGCTTGATACCAACGGCAATCCTTTGGCGTCCATCGTCCTCGGCAACATGGGCAGTTGGAAGCTGCGCGGCATAGGGGATCTCGATGGTGATGGCAAGGCCGAACTATTCTGGCAGAACGCCGCCGGCACGGTGGTGATCTGGTGTCACAACCCCGAGGGCAGCATTCGCGGTGGCACGCCATTCAACACCGGCAACTGGGCCTTGTGCGGCGTGGCGGATATCGATGGTGACAGCATCTGCGACCTGGTCTGGCAGAACTCCGCGGGCCTCACGGGTGGCTGGTTCATGAACAGCAACGGCACCGCGCGCGCCGCCAGTTTCTGGTGGGGGACCGGTGCCTGGAAGCTCAAGGCCGCCGGGCGCTGAGCGCACCTGTATTGGGGCGGCAGCGGTCGGCCGGCCGCCGGCCGGGAGGTTGTTGACAGTGCTGGCGAAAAGTCCTAATTATGAAGCGTTGCGGAGGGAGAGAAGTATGGCAAAGAAAAAAATCTTGGTGGTGGATGACGAGTGCGCCTTCACCCGGATGATGAAGTTGGTCTTGGAGCAGAGCGGGACCTATGAAGTGTTCTGCGAAAACAACGCCAGCCGTGCGGTCGCCGCCGCAAATGCGTGCCTGCCCGACCTTATCCTGCTCGATGTGGTCATGCCGGAGCTGGATGGCGGCGCCGTGGCTTCGCTGTTGCAGGCTGAGCCACGGCTGAAAAACGTGCCGATTGTTTTCCTGACCGCGCTGGTCGGCAGCCAGGAGGCGCTGGCCGGGCCGCTGACGGGTGGGGGCTACCGGTTCCTGGGCAAGCTGGCGAGCGACACCGAATTGCTCCAGTGCATCGGGGAAAACCTTCAGGCGTGAGCCGGGGCTTCCTGGGCCTTGAACATGAGGGTGACCCGGACACCGCCTTCGTCACGGTTATGGACCTCGATCGTGCCGCGGTGCAGTTCAATGATGGTCTTGCAAACCGAAAGGCCCAGGCCGGTGCCTTGGCCCGCGGGCTTGGTCGTGAAGAAGGGGTCGAAAATCTTATCCAGTTTGTCCGCCGCAATCCCTTGGCCGGTATCCTCGATTTCCACCACCACCACGCCATCGCCGATCTGGAACCGGTCGATCATATTGCCGCCGATATTGGAGCCGACGCCCGTCAGGGTCTTGCTCGTCGTGCGCACCGTCAGCGTGCCGCCGTTGGGCATGGCGTGGATGGCATTCTCGAACAGATTGACGAGCACCTCGGTGATCTTCTGGCGGTCCAGCCGGCTGGTCGGCAGATCCGGTGCCGTGGCCAGTTCCGTGTGGATGTGATGTTCGGTCAGCAGGTGTTTCACGAAGAACAGCGACTGCCGGACGATCACATTCAGGTCCTCCGGCTGCGCCTCCAGCTGGCTGGGCGCGGAGAAGTCCAATAGGCCGTGAATCACCGTGTTCGCCCGCAGGATTGCATCCTGCATGTCCTTGAGTACGGAGGTGTAGGTTTCGTCCGGCTGCGGCATCGATTGCGCCAGGAAATCCAGGCCGCGCATCAGGATGGCCAGCGGGTTTTTGACCTCGTGCGCGACACCGGCGGCCAGCCGGCCGATCGTCCGCATTTTCTCGGCTTCCACCAGTTGCATCTGCATGGTGCGCAGGTCGGTGTGCATCTTCTGCAGTTCGGCGACCGAGTCGCGCAGTTCCCGCTGGCTGTTTTCCAGTTCGGTATTGGCGCGGCGCAGGCCTTCTTCGGCATTTTTGATCGAGGTCACATCGCGGTTGATGCCCACGGTGCCGACGATGTTGCCGTTGTGGTCGCGCCACGGGACTTTGGTGGTGATGATCCAGTGCGCCTGGCTGTCGTGGTTGACCAGCCGGGCCTCGCGGTTGACCAGCGACTGGCCGGTCCGGATGATCTGTTGTTCCTCGTCGGTGAACTGTTGCGCCAGCTCCGCCGGAAAGAAATCAAAATCCGTTTTGCCCTGCACGGCCTCCGGGGTGGGCAGTCCGAACAGCCGCGCCACGGCCGCGTTCGTGCGGATGAAGCGGCCGGCGCCGTCCTTCACGTAGATCTGGTCCGGCAGGCTTTCGATGAGAGCCTGGAGCAGGTCGCGCTCCTCGCCCAGCGCCGATTCCACCTTCTTGCGCTCGATGGCATAGCGCACCGCGCGCACCAGCAGGTGGCTGTCCACATTGCTCTTCACCAGATAATCCTGGGCGCCGCTTTGCAGCGTGCGCAGCGCGGTCGGCTCGTCGTCCAGGCCGCTCAAGACGATGATCGGGATTTGCGGCACCTGTTTGTGGAGGGTGAGGAAGGTTTCGATGCCGCGGCTGTCGGGCAGGCCGAGGTCCAGCAGGACGAGGTCGTAGGTTTGGGCGGACAGCGCCGCGGAGGCCTCGGCCAGCCGCTGCACCCAGGTCAGCTCGTAGGGCTCCCGTAGCGCCATCTTGAGGTATTCCTTGAGCAGCCGGGCCAGCGCCGGTTCGTCCTCCACCTGTAAAATTCGCAAAGCCATGACGTGTTTCCCCCGGCGCCAAACTGCGCTACCACGTTTTTCCCTAGCGCGACTTTCCTACGCGGGGCGCCTTGCTGTCAAGCCCGATCCGGTTTAATTCTCGGATGCGCGTCGCCTGCACGCGCGATGGGCGGAACTGCAGTTCTTGGGGCCCTGGGACCGGGTGTAGGAAAACGTTGTTGCGCAGCGCGGCGTTTTCGTCACAATGGCCGCAGACGTTGCATGCATAAGCGCTTTTCCATTTTGGCCGTACTGCTCGCGGCGCTCGCGCCGGCTATGGCGAAGGAGTTCGCTCCGCTGACCATCGCCTCCGGTCTCGCGGAGCAATACACCGTCTGCCGTTGGAGCATGGAGGATGGACTGCCGGAAAACAGCCTCCGCTCGCTGCATTTTTCCAAGGACGGTTTCCTCTGGTGCGTGGGCGCGCACCGCCTCGTCCGGTTCGATGGCCTCCGCTTCGTCGCACCGCCGGGCATGCCTCAGGACGGCGGCTGGCTGGGCGCGACCGAGGATGCGGCGGGCCGGTTGTGGGTCTATGGCACGGCTGGCGCCTTTTGTCTGGAAGGCGCCCCGTGCGAGCCGTTCTGGACGCCGTCGCAAACCGCCGCCGCCATCCTCTGGATGCAGGGTGCGGCGAACCATGCGCTCTGGGCGGCCACGCCCGCCGCGCTTTGGAAAAAGGATGCCCGCGGTTTGCAGGCTTTCCCGCTGCCGCGTTCCAGCAAGGATGATGCTGGCATTGCCGCGGTGTCGGCTGCTCCCGCGGGCGGGTTCTGGGTGGTCGCCGGTAGTCGGATATTACGTTTTGATAAAGAGGCCTTCGCTGAGGAGGTGTTGCCTGCCGAATGGTCTGTCGGTTTCCGGCATCTGGCTGTGGCGCACGATGGCACGGTCTGGGCGGCCTCGGGTGAGTCGCTTTTCTGCAAGCGGCAGGGGCAGTGGGAGGCGGTGCCGGTGCCCGAGGTCGCTCGTGGCCGGCGGCTCGGCATCACCAGCCTCTACGCCGCGCCCGATGGCGCACTCTGGGTCGGCACCGAAAGCACGCTCTACCAGGTGCGCTTTGGCCTCTGGCCGGAGGCCTTGCAGGATGCTCAGACACCCATCCGGCGGGTACAGTGTCTCACCACGGCGCCGGATGGCAGCCTCTGGCTGGCCGGCGGCGATGGCCTGCGCCAGCTGAGCCGGCGCAGCATCCGCACCTTCCGCACCGAGGAGCCGCTGCACAAGCTGCCGATCACCGCCCTGGCCGCGGATGCGCAGGGGCGGCTGCTCGCGGGCGTCGCCAACATCGGCCTGCTCCAGACCCGGCCGGTGGGTGACCTCGCGCTGTGTCCGCTGCAAGGCTTGCCGGAACGGCTGCCGATCACGGCGCTGGCGGCCGATCGCGACGGCTCCCTCTGGGTCGGCAACCAGGGCGACTATCTCTGGCACTGGCACGACGAGGTGGCCGATCCGTTTCTTGGCGCCAACATTAACGCGCTGCTCGTCGACCACTCCGGCCGGTTGCTGGTGGGCATGGACGAGGGCCTGAAATACTTCGATGCCCATCGTGATGAACTGGTGGACTTCACCAATACGCTCGGGCGCGTTCATGGCCGGGTCAACGCGTTGCTTGAAGATCGCGCCGGCCGCATCTGGGTCGGCACGCAGTTCGACGGGCTCCTGCAGCTGGCGGGCAACGGCGCGCTCGCCCGCTGCGGCTCGGCCACCACCATCCTCGCCCTCTACGAGGACAGCGAAGGCCTTGTCTGGGCGGGGACGCCCTCCGGGTTGGAGCGTTGGCAAGGCGCGCAGCATGTGACCGTGTTGCAGGACGAGTACGTGGCGCAGATTCTCGACGACAACCGCGGCAACCTTTGGCTCGGCCTGCGGCGCGGCCTCGCGCGCATCGGCAAGGCGGACTTGCGCGACGCCGCGGAGCATCCCAAGGCGCGGCTGAACCTGCGCTTCTTCGGCATCAGCGCCGGCTTTCCCGACGCGCCCTGCGCCAGCGGTTCCGGACACCTCGCGGTGAAATCGGCCGACGGCAAGCTGTGGTTTGCGACGCAGGATGGGTTGGCGATGGTGGACCCGTGGCGCGTGATGGAGCCGCCGGCGGAAAGTTTGCGCATCTATGTCGAGGCCGTGCACCCGGGCGCCCGGGCTGTCGAATTCCTGTTCACGGCCCCGTGTTTCACCGAGCCGGAGGCCGTCCGCTTCTCGTGGCGGCTGGACGGTTTGGAGCGGGACTGGACGGAGCCCAGCGCCGAGCGGCACGTGTTCTATCCCCAGCTGCCACCCGGTAAGTATTTGTTCCAGGTGCGCGCGTCGTTGAATGGTGCGTGGAGCCTGCCCGCGACGATACCGGTGGAAGTCCTGCCCCTGTTCTGGCAGACGTGGTGGTGGCTGGCGCTTGTCTATGCGGTTGGCGCGGCGGCGGCGGTGTTGGTCGCGCTCGCCCTCTACCGCTGGCGCGTGCGCCGGGAGCAGCAGCTCGACCGGCTGCGCCTGCGCATCGCGCGCGACCTGCACGACGAGATCGGCTCGAACCTCGGCGGCATCGCGCTGCTCATCGGGGTCGCGGAGCATGATCCCGATGCCTTCCAGCGCATCCGCGCCATCACGCTGCAAAGCATCGAGGCGCTCAAGGACCTGGTCTGGATGATCGACCCCGGGCACGACGCGCTGCCCGACATGCTCCAGCGAATGCGCGGCGTGGCCGAGGATCTCCTGCCCGGCAAGTTGCGCGCGTTCACGGTCACCGGCGACCCCGCCGGCCGGCGCGCGCCGCTCGAGGTCCGGCGCAACGTCCTGCCGATCTTCAAGGAAGCGCTGCACAACATCATCAAGCACGCCCGGGCGCAGCACGTGACGATCGGGATTGTCCTGGGCGAGCGCCGGCTGACGCTGACGGTCCGCGACGACGGGGTGGGGATGGATCCGGCCGCCGCACCCGGCGGGCATGGCCTGCGCAATATGCAGCGCCGCGCCGAGGACATCGGCGGTCAGCTCACGATCGAAAGCCGGCCCGGTGCCGGCACCGTCATCCATCTGGAGGCTCCGCTCGCGTGAAAAAAGAAACTTCCTCCGCGCTGCGCATCTGGGCTGTTGAGGACAACACCGCCTATCGCCAGGCGCTCGCTTTCATCTTCAAGAAAGCCGAGGGCCTGGAACTGGAGACGTTCTCCAACGCCGAGGACGCCCTCGCTGCGCTGCGCAATCCACCTGCACCGGACGCGATCCTGCTCGACGTGCAGTTGCCTGGCATGGACGGCATCAGCGCGATCGCCCACTTCAAGGCCGCCGCGCCCGCGGTGTGCATCGTCATGCTGACGGTGTTCGAGGATCCGGACAAGGTGTTCCGCGCGCTCTGTGCGGGCGCTTCGGGCTACCTGCTCAAGACGTTGCCGGCGGAACGCATCGTCGAGGCCATCCGCGAAGCCGTCGCCGGGGGCGCGCCGATGAGCCCGGGCGTCGCGCGCGCCGTGCTCGGCCGTTTCGTCGAACTTGCCGCGCCCGGCCGGAGCAGTGACTACGCACTGAGCGACCGCGAGCGCGAGGTGCTGGAATTGATGACCCAGGGCCTGATCAAGAAAGAGATCGCCGACCGCCTCGGCCTGAGCTTCCACACCGTCAACGCGCATCTGCGGAACATCTACACCAAGCTCCACGTCGGCACGCGCGGCGCGGCCGTTGCCAAGGCGCTGAAGGAAAAGCTCGTCTGATCGGGCTGTCCAGTTCGCATGCAGCCTATCTGGGGCGCCCAGTGGAAGCGGTCTCCGGCCGCTTTTCTTGCATATGATGCGGCCGGAGGCCGCATCTACGCGGCGGCAGCTCCGCAGCAAGAGGGAAGTCGGGAGAGCTTGCAAATACTACTGCTTCCCCGTGGCCTCAGGTGCATGTGGTAATGCATAGTAAGCGCATTCCGCAAAGAAAAATTCCGACATGTTTAGCTTTGCATAGTCGTAGTGACGGATCGCCTGCTCGATGGCCTCGCGGCCTGTGCCGTCCCCGGCCAGCGCGCTGATGGCCGCAGCCGCGAGCGGATGGCGCATGTAGCGGGCCTCGTAGCTCTTTCTCTTGCCGCCGATCGCCTTGTCCTCGGACTCGGTGAGCTTCTCGGCATCCGCCTGCTTGGGCTGGGAATACCAGTTGGTGTAGACCGCCCGCCAGTTGGCGTGCCCGAACACCTTCGTGTCGTGGTTGTCGAAGCCCGTGTGTCCACCGATGGCGGCGAGGGCGTTTGTGGCGTTGATGGCGAGGCCGGTCCGGTATTGCGCCCGGAGCGCAGCCTCGGTCTCCATGGCGGCGAGTTTGGCCAGGGCTCCTTGGCACCCCACATAGATCCATAGCGAATGCTCATCGATGCCCTTGATCGCTTCGCGGTCGGGTCCGTAGCCTGCCGCACAGATTTCCGCGCGCGTCTTGTCGCTCTTCGCAGGGCACTCGGCACGGGCTTTCCGATAGCGTTCCAGCCAGACGCGGTCATGCGTCACGTCGTACATCGCCCGGAGCATGAAGAGATAGCGGGCGGCGTCGCGGAACAGGTGGCCTTGGAAACCGCCCCGGAACTGGCCTTTGTAGATTCCGTCGCAGGGGCATTTCCAGTTCGTGCCTTCGAGGACAGCGGCCACCTGTTTCATCTTGTCCACGATCTGCTGGCGCTCCTCGGCCGAGGGGAGGCCGCTCATGACATACGCGTGGAGCCCGTAGAACCAAGGATGCGTCTGGTCGTCGGAGCCGGTGGGGTAATGGCACCGGCCATCCGTCCCGATACCTCGGGCGATGAAACCGGGCACCTCGGAGACGGCGGCGCATTTCAAGAGCCCCTGCACCAGGCGCCGCGCCTGGTCCTTGTCGGCCGGCGCGCCGGTCCCGCGGGCGCGCTCGCAGACCGCCGGCAGATACAGGCCCGTGAACATCGCGCCGTTCGCCAGCGGGGTGCGCCAGCCGATGGCATTCGGTTTTCCCAGGGCGCAATCCTCGGGCGTCGGGATGACGCCGACAAAGTCGTGGATGAGGCCGTGCTGGTCGATGAACTTGCTCCAGAGCGTGGCGTGCGCCTGCTCCACCGAGGCCAGCGTCGTCCGATCCGGACCGGGCGCGGCCCCGTTTGCAGTGACCGCCATCAACAGCCAGGAGCCGATGCCCAAGATGACCGAGACCACGGCCCTTTGCGCTATTCTCCGACGCTCAATATCTGACGGTCCCTTCATAGTGTGCCTTTCTTTAGAGAAATTTGTTTGCCAGTTTGCGGCCCATGGTCTCTGACGTTACCGGAGAATCTCAACCTTGCTGAGTGGATACCAGCCATCCTTGTCCCGACCTTTGATGCCCAGTCGTACAACGGGTTGACCGCTCTCGGCATCCACGACGGCGAGGGAGAATGAATAGACGCCCGCCGGCAGATCGTGGGGCAGGGCGAGGGTGGCGGTGACGTTGGCAATCTCGCCGGGTGGCAGGTCCTGTGGTTCGCGAAAGAAATCTTTGGTGAAGAGTGGAATGGAACCGGGCAGCCAGCGGTTGACGGCGATATCGCTGATCATGATCGTCGGGTGACTGCTGCTGTCGGTCAGCCGGATGGCCACGCGGTATGGTTTGTAGCAGGGCGCCGAGCCGATGTTCTGCCACTTCATGGAGAGCTCCAGCTTGGTGTCCGGCTTGGCCAGGGCAGGGTGCTTCAGTTCTTTCAGGACCAGCCGATAGCCGAGCCGGCGCAGAAATCGCTCCAACTCCGGCCGGACGTTTTCACCTTCCGCCACGGGCGCCGATTTGTTGTTGATGTAGGAAGCGTGGCAGGCGAGCGCGTAGTTGAAGATGAAGCGCAGCGACCAGCCCTCGCTGACCCACTTGCGCATGTCCCAGCAGGTTTCCCAGGCCACAGGCGCTTTCTGCCAGATGTCCTGAATGCCCGCCGCTTCAATCCAGACCGGATAGCCCTTGAGCATATGCGACCATTTGCGTGAAAACCCGCCCATGTCGCCCAGGCAGTCGGCCCGCCAGCCGGCGCCGCATTGGGCCGCGTAAGTCAAACAGTCCTTGTCGCCGATCAACATCAGCAACGGCGTCTTCTTGAAAGCCCGCAGATAGGCGTCCACGACCTTCATCCGGTTTTCGAGCGTCGGCAGTTTACAGTTTTTGGAATTGCTCAGATGCCATTCGCCCCACCAGCCGATGGAACCGAGATCCACATGATCGAGATCCGGATGGCCGTCGTAGCGCGCGCCCAGTCGCTGGATGAAGTCCAGATGCGCCTTCAACACCACGGGGTCATCCATGTCGGGGATGGGGAAGGGGCCGTGTCCCGCATAGTCGGCCAGCAGCTCCTTGCCCCCGATTTCTTTGAGCCATGCCGGATGATAAGGAGCGCCCTTGCTGGTCGAGCAGCACATCACCCGGAACGCCAGCCTCTGCCCGGAGTCGTGCGTTTCCTTCAGCACGCCGTCCAGGAAGTTGGTGTTGAGCTGGCCCGGTGCGGACTCCAACTCCTTCCAGCCCCAGCGCGCGTAGTGGATGGTGGACGGCAGCCAGGCGGGCAGGCTCTTGTCCTGTTGGCGGGGATGATGAAAGGTTTCCCAGCCCATGCCGGGATTGGCGAGGAGCTCAGCGGTTTCCTCGGGACACACTGTTATCAGCTTTTCTGCCGGCAGCGCGGCTGCCCGCAGGAGCGGCAGACCCACCCACGCCACCAGCATGAAAACCGCAAGCTTGCTCATCACGGATTCCCTCGCTGCCCACCGAACTATGTTTGCCGCATCCAACGTGCTGGCATTGTCGCCGCCGTGGCGACGGGTGCAAGTGCAAAATCGCCCGCAGTGCGGTCTTGATCGGCTGTTAGCTGGGAGCGGCGGCGTCAAGCCGCTGCAGGAGAAATACCGGGCTCGGGCCTTGCCCGCGTGTGCGCGCTGCTGGCCCTGCTTGGGTCGGTGCCTTTCTGCTGAACGTAGCCCGGCACTTTAGTGCCGGGAAAACGTTACGACCTACACAGGAGTCCCGTAGGGACGAAAGAAACGGCCGCGCTTCTGTCGTCCCTGACAGGACTTGGTTCGCAGCGTTCCCTCTTTCCCAGCGCTGAAGCGCTGGGCTATTTTCGCGAGCAGCCGCCAAGCCCGCACTTTTGTCGCACCAATCATGCTTGGTAACATGGGAGACGTTTGTCACCTGCACATTGCGAAGCGTTCTGCGCATCAAGAGGCCCGGTAGGGCCGATGCACGGTAGCCGGTGGCGCCAGCCACCGGTATGACCACCGCCTTACCACTGGTTTGCGCCCCGGCAGGGGCGCCGGACCTCCGCCGCCCCTGCCGGGGC
>CAITZM010000169.1 GCA_903896925.1 uncultured Lentisphaerota bacterium
CTAGCCCTTGACGCCCTCAGCTGTTTGCAGTATCAATCCGCCACGGGTGCTACACTATTGGACCGCCACCCGCTGCACTATTCGGCCGCCGTTTACACGCCCGTGATCACCTTGCGCCGGCGTATCGGTCTCATGGCATCATTCCAACGAGTTTGCGCTTGGAAGTTTTTTGGGGCGTGCGCCAGCACCTCGGCAGTCAGCCGCACGGCGTCTTTCCATCGCCGTTCCTTCAAGGCCTGATCGGCAGCCGCCAGCCGCTTATCCAACTCGACTTGCTTCTGCAATATCTGCGCATTTAATTCCGAACATGGTCCCGAGAATTCTGGCGCGGCTATGTTAAAGTCGCCGCCCAGCTGCGCCATCAATTTCTGGCACAGCACGGCACAATCCTTGAATTCTCCCGCACGAAAAAGTTGCAGCAACCGTTCTACGCCCGCATATGTCTGCAGGCGAGATTTGGCACTTTGCAGCGCGCGCTCCGCTTCGATATCGGACGGCGCGAGCTTGAGCCATGTTTGAGCAAAGATCTTAGCCGCCTCCCATTCATCTTGAGTGCAGGCGGTCTTATTAAGCGCCTGTAGAAGCTGGCCTTTGTATTGTAGCCTGACAGCCATGGGCAACACCAAACCATCAAGTTCGTTTACGATGTCAAGCAGTAGGTTGGCGTCCAACTGCGCTTTGGCGGTTGAATGCGCTTTGGCCATGATCGCAGCCACAGCTTTTGCTTCAGAATCAGCGCGTAAATCTCCCATCCGCTTGCACAGTTGCTCGTGCCGGAGTTGATCCTCAGGGATCGCTGAGCCGGCGCTCACCATCGGTGGGGCTAACATGTTCAAGGACTCAGCCCACCCCCCATTGGCCCGCAACGCCTCGGCGTCACGCAGGCGTTGTTCCTCGGCATCCATGGCCTTCAATACCGGCAGACGGGCGCGCAAGACAGACAGCCTTTGCATGAGCTCAGCGCTTTTGTGCCCATCCTCTAGGTCAGGGGAATCAGGAATTTCACTCTCGGCCCCCAACAGAGCCATGGCGGCATCCCAATTGCGCTGCCGAATGTGCTCTTCCGTTTTGCTTAATCGTCCTGTTTCGCGCTGGATCGCCAGTAGTGCCGGAAGTCGGCGCTGCATCATCTTCCAGTCTGCAGGCAATTCGTCGGCCACTTGTTCATACGTGGCGAGCAGTGAGCCGAGTTTCCCATATTGCTTATCATTCCAGCCCGCTTGGATCGTCGCGGTCAATCGTTCTTTTTCTGCTTCCTTGCCTTTGGCAGAGTTAATGGTCGCGTTGATCTGATTAATCAAGGCTTGGCCTTTCTTGCCACGCGGCTTGAATCTGAGCTCTTCAACCAGTTCTGCTTCCTTGAGTACACGGGAGGTCTTTTTCTCCTGGAGATAACGCTCCATGCGCGCCGTCGTCTCTTGGACTTTGCCAAAACTCTCTGCATCCGTGCCACAACCTATGCAAAACCGCTGACGGACCGAATTGACGCGTTCACATTCGGGGCATTTCCACTCCAGTCCCGCGTTGCATTGGCCGCAATACTTGGCACCCGGTGGATTATCGGTCCCACACGCCGGACATGGGTTGCCCATGATCGTTGCGGGTGCAGCCTGCACCTGCAACGGCCCGGAACGGCTGGTGGATTGATCCAAATCCTTGGTGAAATCTTCGGCGCTGAAGTAACGGTCCTCGGGATTGGTCTTGATGCACTTGAGGATCACCTTGGCCAGCCATGGCGTGGGCACGGCCTCCGGATCCACATTGTCCGGCAGTTGCCCTGTCACCAGTTCGTACAGGGTTTTGCCCAAGGCATAGATGTCGGCGGTATGATTCACGCCCTTGGCGTTGCGGCGTTGCTCCGGGGGCATGTACCAAGGCGTTCCCATCCCGTAGCCCGAGTGGGACAGCTCGGATTCTGCACCCATCCGCGCCAACCCAAAGTCCACGATCTTGGGGATGAGCTCTTCGCCCTCTCTTTGCAGGAGCACGTTGGCGGGCTTGATGTCGCGATGGATCAGATTTTTCCGGTGGGCATAGCCCAAGCCGCGAGCGATGCCTTTGATGAGTTCCACGGCCAAGGGCACGGGCAGCTTGCCGCCTTGAGCCTTGAGGTAGCTGTGGAGCGCGCCGCCCTCCACATATTCCATGATGATGTAATGCCCCTCGGCATCGGTATCGTGGTCATAGACCCCTACGATGTTACGGTGGTTGAGCTGGGCGATGACCTCGGCTTCCCGCCGGAAGCGTTCCAGGGTCTGTTGGCCCATGGTGCCTTCGAGTTTCTCGGGGAGCAAACGTTTGATGGCTACCATGCGGCCCAGCTTGCGGTCGCGGCCCTTGAAGACCGCGGCGAATCCGCCGCGCCCGATCTCCTCCAACACCTCGTAACGTTCAGCGAGCAAACGGCCTTGTTCCTGAGCGCCGTGGCTTGCGCCCGGTACGATGCCCGTTTTCAAGTCGCCCACGGAAATATCCGGTGCCGGGCCGCCCATGTTCGGTATGGCACCCAGCGATGGCTCTGGCGGCGCGGCAGCCCCCGCTCCCTGCATGGTGTGCAAACCGCCCAGCGATGGCGCGCCCTCGGCGGCGGAGTCTCCCGAGATGCTACTGCCGCATTCCGGGCAGAACTTGCTGTCTCGCAGAATCTCCCGCCGACATTTTGGGCAAAACATAGTCCCCGCTTTTGGTAATGCAGTGTTTCTCTGGCTCAGAAAAACATCTGTTGTCAGCATAACAGGTCGCCAATAGTTCACGCAAACAAGTTTCAGGATCAAAGTTTTACGGTGGGAGTCCACGCTTCAGTGGTATGCCTTTACGCTTGGGCGCTGCCCCCCGCCATTGGCCCCTTGGAAAACGGCGCGGGGCGTGGCAAGATGCCGCCCGCAACTTCCAACCAGGAGCAGGTCATGCAACAGCGCGAATTGGGTTCCTCGGGCATACAGGCCTCGGTCGTGGCCTTTGGCGCGTGGGCGATCGGCGGTGGGCCGTGGTGGGGACCGACCGACGACGCGGAAAGCATCCGCGCCATCCACGCCGCGCTCGACGCCGGCATCAACCTGATCGACACCGCGCCCGTCTACGGCTTCGGCCGCAGCGAGGACGTCATCGGCCGTGCGCTCCTGGGACGCCGGGACCGCGCCGTGCTGGCGACGAAGTGCGGGCTGTGGTGGGACGATGAAACGGGCGTGCTGCACTTCGAGCAGCTCGGCTACAAGGTGCGGCGCACCCTGGACCCGCGCACTATCCGCGCCGAGGTCGAAGCCAGCCTGAAACGGCTGCGCACGGACCGCATTGATGTTCTGCAAACACACTGGCAAGCACCTGAAGCCTTCAAGACACCGATCGCCGACACGATGGCCTGCCTGTTGGATCTCAAGCAGCAGGGCAAGATCCGCGCGATCGGCGCCTCGAACATCACGCCGGCCGAAATGGACGAATATCGCACCTGCGGCGCGCTCGACGTCTGCCAGCCACGCTACAGCCTGCTCGACCGCCGCATCGAGGCCGATGTCCTGCCCTATTGCCAGAAAAACAACGTGGCCACGCTGGTCTACTCGCCGCTGGAACAGGGGCTGCTGACCGGCAAGATCGGGCTGGACAAGCATTTCACCCCCGAGGAATTTCGCAACCGCATCGCCTGGTTCAAGCCGGCCAACCGCCAGCGCGTCCTGGCGGTGCTCGCGGGCTGGAAGGAACTGACGGACAAGTATCGCTGCACCGTGGGCCAGCTCGTCATCGCGTGGACCGTGGCGCAGCCGGGCGTGACCTGCGCCCTGTGCGGCGCGCGCAAGGCGGCCGACGCCGTCGAGAATGCGGGCGCTGGCGACCTCAAGCTCGAAACCGCCGATATCGCCCGGATCCGCCGCGACGCCGAGGCCCTCGGCGCGCCGCAGTAGTCCGCACGCTCCGGAGGTTTTTCACAGAAGACAACAAGGGGAACGAAGTGCTTTGTTCACTTCGTTCTCTTCGTGTGCAGGGTCTGCCGATCACGCTTTCTTGAGTTCCTCATTTGTTGCTCAGCAGGGTTGCGCGGGCCGCGTTCTCACGAACGCGGCTACAACCGGCCCAGCCGCTGTTGTGGACGGGGCTTTCCAGCCCCGCGAAGCCAGCAGCCAAGAGTTCGAATGAGGAAAGCAGGAAGGCAGGAAGAGGAGGCGGTTCACCCCCAAAGGTAGGCCTCACGCTCCGCGTGAGGCTCTGGCAAGGGCTCTCTACCGCACGGGACAGCGGCAGCGGCAGACGTTAATCCGCAGATTTCACCGATTTCACGGATGCGAAGACGGGAGTGGAAGGGTGCCGAACGGAACCCACGCGGAGCGTGAGGACTACGGTCCGGAAGATTCTCACAGAAGGTCGACCGCGTGCGCTCAGCGGTAGATTTCGCGGCGGTGGCCGAGTTTGACGACGAGCACGACCAACTCGCGGTCGAGGATGGAATAGATGATGCGCCAGTCGCCCACGCGGACGCGCCAAAGATCGTCCGAGCCCTGCATCTTGATGACATTAGCGGGCCGCGGGTTGTCGGTGAGTGAGTTGATTTTGATGTCGAGCCGTCGTTGCACATCCCGATCCAATGCAGCCATCTGTCGTTGGGCAGCGGGCAGGATGACGAGGCGATAGCTCATTTTTCCAGACCCAGTTCGCGACGAAATTCAGCATAGGGTTTCGCGCTTTTCGGGTTGCGCTTGTAGGCCGCGAGCGCCTTGCGCGCGTCGCGCAGGTCCTCGGCATCTTCGATGCGTTGCAGCGTTTCGAGATCGTCCGCCGAAACCAACCCCGCGACAGGCTTGCCGCGCCGCTGGATCATGATGCGCTCGCCGCCGTAGCAGACGCGGTTGAGCGCCTCGGCCAAACCGCCCCGCGCCTGCACAAAAGTCATGGTTGTCATGGTGGTGTTCCTTACGTCCGTAACGTACATGAAGACCATCAGGGCGTCAAGGCGGGGCCTGCAGGATCGGTTCGTTGTTTTGAGGGGCAGGGAGGGGTGCGGTTTGGGGGCGCCGGGTCGGGGACCCGGCCTACAACGGGACGCCTGTCGTTTTACAGGTAAGCGTGCGCTCGCGCGGCATCAGGTCTGGCTGGGAGCGGCGGCCGCGTTCTCACGAACGCGGCTACGAAGAGCAGGCGGAGTTCGAACATCGAATAACGAACATCCACCCGTCTTCGCCCAAAGGCTCCGCCGGGGCAAGCATCGAACATCGAAGGAAAACAGTTCCGTGTAGCCGCATTCGTGAGAATGCGGGGGTTGCTCGCGCACACGCCGCAAGGTTCCTCGTTCACGGCGGCTTTTTCGTGGGACGCGTTCCGACAAACGCGGCTACGGCTGACCAAGTCGCTGTTGTGGGCGGGGCTTTCCAGCCCCCGCGAATCCAGCCTCAAAGAGGTTGAATGTGGAAAGCCGGAGGGCAGGAAGAGGAAGCGGTAGATCCGCAAAAGTAGGCCTCACGCGAAGCGTGAGGCTTTGGCGAGGACTCGCCACCGCATGGGCAGCGGTAGAAGTTAATAATCCACAGATTACAACCAGTTCAGTGATGCGAAGACGTGAGCGGAAAGGCATCGAACAGAACCTCACGCGGGGCGTGAGGACTACGCTTCGGCAGATTTCCACAGAAGCTAACGAAGGGAACGAAGTGCTTTGCTCCATTCGTTGGCTTCATGTTCAAAGTCTGCCCATCCTTGGAAAACCTCGCCATGAAGGCTTATACTCGCGGCCATGCAAGCAGCAGGACACGACTGGAGCCGGCGCGGTTTTCTGCGCGCGAGTGCGGCGATGGTGGCTGGCCTGGCGTGCCCCCCGGCGCGGGCGGCGCATGCGGCCGGGGCCAAGGTCGCCATCACCGCTTGTGCCGGCTATGGCCCGGAGGTGGCGCGGGCGCTGGCGCAGAGCTTTGACCTGCTTGGCGGACTCGGCGCGCTGGTCAAGGGCCGGACGGTCACGGTGAAGATCAACCTGACCGGCTCGGATTTCCACGCGGCCTTCGGGCGGCCCGCAGGCGAGAGCTATATGACGCACCCCGCGACGGCTTCCGCCCTGGCCGGTGCGCTGTTCGCCGCCGGCGCGCAGCGGGTGCGCTTCGTCGAGTCCACCAACCTCCGCCAACCGCTGGAGCAGACGCTGGTCGCCGCGGGCTGGGACGTGCGGGCCTTGCAGGCGCTCGGCCGCGTTGAGTTGGAGGACACGCGGAACCTCGGGCGGGGCAAGGAGTATGCGACGCTGAAGGTGCCCGGCGGGGGCCAGCTGTTCGAGAACTTCGAGCTGAACCAGGTTTATGCGGATACGGATGTCTTCGTCTCACTCTGCAAGCTCAAGCTGCACGAGACCACCGGCGTGACGCTGACGATGAAGAATGTGTTCGGCGCGACGCCGAACTCGCTCTATGGCGACGAGGCGCCGTCCGAGGGCGCGACCCAGGGGCGTAATCGCATGCACGAGACGACGGCCCCTTTCGATCCGCCCGGCGCCAAGGAGGCGTTCAACGAAAAGCGCGACGGCGGCAACCGCATTCCGCGCATCGTCACCGACCTGTGTGGCGCGCGCCCGATCCATCTGGGCATCATCGATGGCATCTCGACGTTGAACCACGGTGAAGGCATCTGGAACAACAGCCGGCCGCAGAGCATCGTGACGCCGGGTGTGTTGATCTGCGGGTTGAATCCTGTGGCCACCGATGCGGTGGGCACGGCGGTGATGGGCTTTGCTAATCCGCGCGCGCCGCGCGGCACGGCGCCGTTCGGGCCGGGCGATAATCACCTCGTGCTGGCGGAACGCGCCGGGCTGGGCACGGCCGACCTCTCTCAGATCGAGGTGCTCGGCGTGCCGCTGGACAAGGCGCGCTGCAAGCAATTCGTCCCGTGAGCCATGCCTTTAGCGGCGGCCTGTGGTCGCCGTCGGCGAGCCAGCCCTGACATGCTCTCCGTCTTCAGTATGGCGCGACGCGGGGCATGGACAAGGTCTTCCGCTATCGCTAGCATCCACCCGCTCGACAGCTTGGCCCAGCCTATGGGCACACGGCCGATGCGGTTGCGCAACAAGCGAGCACATCATGAAAACAAAGCTTCTTTCCGTGGTCGTGGGTCTGTGGGTTACATCGGCCTGCGGTCAAGGTCTGGCATTCAAGGATGACTTCTCCGGCTATCCCGACGGCCTGCCGCCGGCTGCAGCTTGGGACATCACGTCCGGTCCATGGTCGGTGTTGAACAAGCAGCTCATCTCCGGCGCTGACGCGGGCTTTTGCCACACGCGCAAGGTGCCGGAACTCGATGCGTTTGACTACACCGTCCGGCTGGTCGTCAACAAGCGGACTGCGGCGGGCGACTGGGTGACCGCCGGCAGCACCGTTTTCCTCGACGCCCAGAACCATTGGCGGCTCAACCTGGTGGCCGGGCCGGACGGGAGGCGCTACACCGAATTCGGCGAGACCTTCCGGGGGACGTGGCAGGCCCAGAACGCGGACTCGACGAAGCTGCGCAAGAGCAACAGCGAATTCAAGCAAGGCGAATGGCAATACGCCACGGAATATCTCCTGCGCATCAAGCTTTCCGCCAAGGATATTTACGGCGAGATCGTCGAAGCAGTCAGCCAGCGGACCATCGCCCGGTACCGATATTTCTGGGACGATGCCGCAGGTGTGAAGTTCGGTCGGCCGGGCTTGAGCACCCATGGGCTCGCCCTGACCTGCGCCTCGGTCGCCCTCACGGCAGAGCCGCCGGCGAGTTCCGGCGCCGGGTTGGCGGTGGAAAGTGGCAGGGAGGGGCGGGTCGCCCTGCTCAAGGATCTGCCCGGCATGGAGCCCGCGCTGGTCGAACCACTGGCGACCGCATTCCGGAAAGCGGGCTTCGGGGTCACCTTGCTGACCGGGGCAGAGCTGGCCGCGCCCGCCAGCTTCTCCGTCATGAGCTTTGACTATGCGGTGCTGCCGGGTACCCGGTTTTTCCCGTCGAGCGCCAAGGACAATTTCCTGCGATTTCTCCGCAGCGGCGGGCATACGGTCGTCTTGGGCGGCAATGTGTTCGAAGCACCGGTGGCGCTGCTCAACGGCCGCTGGTGTTCTGCTGAGGATGTTGAGCGGGCGCTGGCGGCGATCAAACCCGAAACACCGCTGGTCGATCTCGCCGCGGGCGTGGGCCGTACCTGGGCTCGGAATTCGGACCTGGCGCAAGCGCCGTCGGCGATCATGGCCGAGGCCGGGCCCCAGGGGCCGGGCGTGCGATGCGACATCAAGGGTCTCAAGGGTTGGGATAATTTCCGCGCCAACATCCCCCCGTTCCCGGCAGGGCAGACGCTGCTCTGTTTCCAGGCCAAGGGCGATGTCGCAACCCCGCAACTGATGGTTGAGCTGGGCGAAAAGGATGGCTCGCGATGGGTGACCACCGTCGATATCACTCCGGAATGGAAGACCTATGCGCTCCCGTCGGAGCGTTTCGCTCCGTGGGAGGCCAAGGCTATCAAGAAACGGGCGTTCACGCCGGGCCAGGCCGCGAAGCTGTCGTTCGGATTGGCGGCGAATTTCACCCCGCGCTCGGCCAAGGGCGACCACACGTTCTGGCTGGCGGCGGTGGGCTCGGCCTCGAACCGGGTCGGCCGGATCGATCTCTCGCAGAAAGTGGAGTTGAACTTCTTCTACGACTACGAGCCTTACCGGCTGACGGAGGTTGTCGCGGTCGGCCAGGCGGCCAGCAACAACCTCACTGCCGCCATGCCGGAGGTCCGGGGTGCGTTTGGCGGGCTCGCCGCTGTGGGCTTCGCTTTTCCCAACGAATCGAAATTCATTCCGCTCCTGTCCGCCTTCGACAAATACGGGCGCGACCGGGGCTGGGCGGGCGGCATGCTGGTCAATTACGGTGGCGCCTATCGCGGCTCATCCTGGATCTTCTGCGGCATCACGAACCAGTCCTTCTATACCGCGCCCGCCGTGCTCGACACCCTCTGCGGCGCGATGAAGGCGGCGAAGGGCGGACTCGCCCAACGGGCCGAGCTGGAAAATGCTCAGGCCAAGGCCATGGACATCAAGCTCGTCACGCCGGCGCCCCAGGGCTTCATCCGGCTCAGTCCCGATGGCCGGCATCTCGTCACTCCTGACGGCCAGCGCTTCTTCATGAGCGGCTGCAATTACCTTGGCTCCTTTGAGCGGTGCGGCGGACGGATGTGGCGGGACGACTTCTTCAGCGCCGCGGCGGTGGAGGAGGATTTCCGGAAAGCGCGGCAGGCGGGGCTCAACAGCATGCGGTACTGGCTGTCCGGCATCGACAAGGACATCGCGCGGGGCGATTTCAGAAAAGTGGATGCGATCAAGGAATGCGCCCGGAAGTATGGCGTCTACCTCCTCATCGACCTGCCGGGCACGAGCTGCGCCACCGTCGAGGAGATGCAAGCCTCGCACCAGGCGCTCGCCCGTGCCTTCCGGGATGAGCCCATGGTGTTGGGCTACGACCTCCGCAACGAGCCGTACGTGGGCACCGTGGCGGGGATCAAGTATCCCGAGGGGCTGAAGCCGCCGATCCTGGCCCAGAATCTCCGCGCGCAGCATCCCGGCCTCCTCTCCGACAAGCTGCTCCGCGAGATGGAAACCGAGCGGCCCGAGTGGCTCAAACTCCCGCGGTCGGTGCGCGGCGTCGAGGCCGAGAACGCCATCGCCGCCATCTACCTCTGGGGCCAGTACGCGAAAAAACACAACATCGCTTCCTCCACCACGCCGGGCATCGTGGACCGGCTGCCCGTGGATGAAGAGTTTCGCGACGTGGTCGAGGCGGTGGACAAGAGCTTTGCGCTCTGGATCCGTTTACAGCTCGAGGCCATCCGCTCAGTGGACACCAACCACCTGATCACGGTGGGCCATCACCAGACCTTCTCCTGCCTCCCCGCCAACCGCCCGCTCGACTTCATCTCGCAGCACGTCTATGCGCGGCCCTACACCCTGGAGGCGGTGCTGGAGAACGTCACCACGCTCGACCGCCTTGCCGCGCTGTGGCCCGGCAAGCCGATCACCTTCGGCGAGTTCGGCTATTCGACGGGCATCCCGATGGAACACGACTATCTCGACCGCTACACCGCCAGTGTGGGCGAGATGATGCACTACCTCTACGCCTTCTCGAAAAATTATGACGGCGTGAAGAAGTGGATGCTCACCGACTGGCCGTACAAGATCATGACCCACTACGGGGACTGGAACAAAGGCGACCGCACGCGGATCTATGAGGAACGCTTCGGCATGTATTACTACGACGGCACGTCCGCGGGCCGGCCCAAGCCGATCGTCCCCGCACTGCGTTTCTTCGGCGACTACATCGCCGGCCGCGCTCCTTGCGGCAAACTCGACATCACGGCGGGCCCGCTCTCCATCGGCGCGGCCTACGTCTTCCAGGACACGCAGGCGTTGTTCATCGGCAACAAGCATTACACCTCGGAGCGCCTCGCCTTCACCGCCCAACAGCCGGCGAATGTGATGCTCTGCTGGGATGGGCGGGGGCTGCGCGTGATGGCCAGCGCCGATACGCTGGTGCGCATCAAGCCCGCCGGCTTCGGCCCGTACGGGAAGGCGGTGACCGGCCGCCACGGTGCGCTCACGGGGGAAGGCGACACCTTGGTGATCGAACTGCTCGAAGGCGAAACGCTCCAGATCAAGTGATCGGAGCGGGATCGACGGCGCGGGCCCGGAGATGATCGCGGGTTCCGGCGGTCACTTCGCCGCAGGGCGGGACCGTGCCTGGTCCTGCAGTCGTTTCTGTGCTCGTTCTTGCGCTTCGGCGATCTGGGCGGGCGTCATCGTCTTGGCCAGTTCGGCACGCGCGGCCGCGGCTTGCTCATTTCCGGCCAGGCCGGCCAGATGAAACCAAGTATAGGCCTCGGTGAAATCTTCGGGCACGCCTGAACCCGCGAGATAACACATGCCCAGATTGAACTGGGCCGGCGTCACCCCCTGCTCGGCGGCTTTGCGGAACCAGAGGGCGGCTTTCGTCGGGTCGGCGGGCATCCCGTCGCCCTTGCGATAGCACACACCCAGATTGAACTGCGCCTTGGCGTCGCCCTGTTCGGCCGCTTTGCGGAACCATTGGGCGGCTTCCTTCGCGTCTTTCGCCACCCCTGCGCCCGTGAGATAACATGCCCCCAGATTGAGCTGCGCCTTGGCGTCGCCTTGGTCGGCGGCCTTGCGGAACCAGCGAATGGCTTCCGCCTTGTCCTCCAGCACGCCGGTTCCGGACAGGTAGCACACGCCGAGATTGTTCTGCGCCACGGCCTCGCCCTGTTCGGCGCGCCAGCGGAGCGTGATGTCGTTGGTCGCCGCGGCAACGGGGCCGGCCGCGCTGCCCGCGTGGGCGATCCATAGCATCACGACCGTCGTGTAAAAAATGTTTTTGCTCAACATGGGTTTCATCCAAGGCGCATAACGTGGCGCCAGTATAGGCGCGCCACGGCGCCGGGCCAAGGAAAAGGGAGACTACGCCGATGCACCCGCACCTCAAGCGAGCCCGCATGTTGCTCTGCTGTAGCGGCGGCCGTCTGGAGTCAGAGCCACAAGGGCATGGCGCCCGGCGATTCCTCATCCAGCCGGCCTGAGGCCAGCAGCCCGTCGAGTTCTGCCACGAGGCGCGCCTGGTCCTGCGGCAGCCGGCCCTCGAGCGGCACGACATTCGAGGAATGGTTGGCCCGGAAAATCGTCTGGGTCAGTTCCAGCCGCGCAATGATTTCCCGGAGCTCCTGCACGGCCTGGTATTCGGGAAGCTGCTGGAAACGCCCGGTCTGGGCGTCGGTATACAGTTCCGTGCCGGGCACCGGGACCACCCGCAAGGCCGACAGCAGGCGCGGCTGCATGCGGTTCAGCGCCGCTGCCGTGGCCGCGGCATGTGCAGGGCTGCGTTCAACGCCGCCGAGACCCGGCAGGATCATGACGGACAGCCGGAGGCCCGCCTGCTGCGCCCGCAGGCCGGCGGCCACCATCGCCTCGGCCGTCTCGCCCTTTTTGACGCGCCGCAAAATCTCCTCGTCGCCGCTCTCCAGGCCCAGGTAGAGCGTTTGGAACCTGAGCGCACGCAGCGCCTGCAACTGGGCGTCAGTCTTGGAGGCGATCGCGCTGCCGGTGGCGTAGACGTTGACCCGCGCCAGAGCCGGGAAGTGCGCCGCCAGTGCCGTCAGGATCGATTGCAGCTCCTCGAACGGGCGGCGCAGGACGTCGCCATCGGCGAGGAAGACGCGGCGTGCGTCGGGCGCGCGCCGGGCTTCCGAGGCGATCATCTTCAGGATCTCTGCGGGACTGCGGCGCTGATATTTCACGCCCCGGTACATGCCGCAGAACGTGCAGTGGTTGTAGGGACAGCCCTGGTCCACCTGCAGGATGAGGCTTTCGGCCTCCGCCGGCGGCCGGAAGCGCGGATTATTCAACGTGCCGAACATGGTGGCGTCATGATAGCCGGCCGCGTCCCTCCAGGCGAGGCCCGGTAGTGATGGCGCCATTCAGGCGATGTTGGTGCCGATAACACAATGGGGTGGAGATAATGGTTCAGGCGGGGAAGCGGTCGCGCACGACATAGAACGGCAGGAACGAACTGAACTCTTCCAGGCCGGCGAGCGACTGGATCTGGAGCTGCGCCCCGGCCTCGCGCAAGGCGGCGAACGGGTTCATCCCGCCGACGACGATCATGCCGGTCCGGCCCTCGGCGACGGGAATGTGCAGGAGCGGCTGGTTGGGGCGCCCGATGGCGAGGACGCTGGCGAGACCCTGACTCTCCAGCTGCCGCACGATGCGCTGCACCTCATCGAGCGCGACGGTGGGGATTTCGCGGAAGCTGGCGCCGATGATGCCGCTCCCGGTCCGGGCGCAGTCGCGCACGCTGGTCATGTTGGCGTTGATGAAGAATTCCAGCGGGTCGATCGTGGTGCCGCGGTATTCGAGCAGTTCCAGGAAGCGCACCGGCTTGCCGTCGCACAGTTCGAGCAAGCCGCCGAAACGGGAGGTCACCGGGATGCGCTCGGCCAGGAGGATGCCGTTGACCGTCATGCTGCAGACGGTGCCCAGGGCCACCTTGCCGGCCGGCACGGTCAGGCCGCCGAGCGACCGGCCGGCGTGGACCACGGCCAGCTTGCTCCCCATGCACAGGTGGCGCGCGAACACCGGCTTCATATACTCCAGGGCGCGGGCGAGATAGCTTTCGGCGATGAGCGCGCTGTTGGTGATGAGCGTGCCCGCGTCCGCGTCCAGGCGGTAGGTCATGCGGTAGCCGAGCGCGTCGATCTTGGAGGCGACAAAGCCGACGCGTTCGATGACGTTGGCCTGGCTGAGCTCTTCACGGCCGCGCGCGGTCAGCTCGCGGCCGCGGCGCCGGTTGACGAACCGCGTGAGGCCTTCGCGGTCCAGTTGCAGCAGGTAGTGGCGGATCGTGCGCGGCTGGAGCTGGGCGTCGTCGGCGCTGATGCGCTGCAGCAGGCGCGCCGCGCCGGCCGGTCCGCCCAGTTCGTGCAGCGCCCGGAGGATCGCCTGTTTGACCGACGGGTTTGGTTTCATGCGCATGGCCGGCCGGCGCCCGCCGCCTGCCGTTTGCGGTTGCCGTTTGGCCGCCGCCGATGCTAGCCAATCCTGCGGAAAGCGCAACAAACAACGGTTCCGAGTTCTAAAATAATACGGCCATGAAGCCATATGTGAAATGGCCATCTCCGTTGAATACCCTTTGATAGTGCCAGGGACGTCGGCATCATACGGCCATGCATTACCCTTTTGGTGGTGCAACAACAAAACAGGAAGGGAGCCAGTTATGGGTTACATCCAAGACGTGTTGGCGGTGGTTGAAAAGCGGAATGCGGGCGAGCCGGAGTTTCTGCAGGCCGTGCGCGAGGTGCTCGAGTCCCTGGAGCCGGTCATCAAGCGGCAGAAGAAGTACCAGGAAGCGCGCATCCTCGAGCGCCTCGTGGAGCCGGAGCGGCAGCTCATGTTCCGCGTGCCGTGGATGGACGACCAGGGGCAGGTCCAGGTCAACCGCGGCTTCCGTTTCGAATTCAACAGCGCGATCGGCCCCTACAAGGGCGGCCTGCGCTTCCATCCCAGCGTCAACCAGAGCATCCTGAAGTTTCTCGGCTTCGAGCAGGTGTTCAAAAACTCGCTGACGACGCTCCCGATGGGCGGCGGCAAGGGCGGCTCCGACTTCGACCCGAAGGGGAAGAGCGACCACGAAGTGATGCGCTTCTGCCAGAGCTTCATGACCGAGCTGCAGCGCCACATCGGCGCGGACACGGACGTCCCGGCCGGCGACATCGGCGTGGGCGGCCGCGAGATCGGGTTCATGTTCGGCCAGTACAAGCGCCTGAAGAACGAGTTTGTCGGCGTGCTGACCGGCAAGAGCCTGAACTGGGGCGGCTCCCTGATCCGTCCGGAAGCGACCGGCTACGGCACGGTTTACTTTGCCGAGGAAATGCTCAAGACCCGCGGCGAGACCTTCGAGGGCAAGATCTGCACGGTGTCGGGCTCCGGCAATGTGGCGCAGTACACCGTCGAGAAGCTCAATCAACTCGGCGCCAAGGTGGTCTCGCTCTCCGACTCCGCCGGCACGATCTACGACAAGGACGGCATCAACGCCGACAAGCTCGCGTGGGTGCTCAACCTCAAGAACGTCAAGCGCGGCCGCATCAAGGAATATGTCGGCAAGTTCAAGGGCGCGAAGTACCTCGACGGCCAGCGGCCGTGGGACATCGCCTGCCAGTGTGCGTTCCCGAGCGCGACGCAGAACGAGGTCAGCGGCGATGACGCGAAGGCGCTGTTGAAGAACGGCTGCTACGTGGTCGCCGAAGGCGCGAACATGCCGAGCACGCCCGCCGCGGTGGATCTGTTCGTCGCGAAAAAGATCCTCTACGGCCCGGGCAAGGCGGCCAACGCCGGCGGCGTGGCCACCTCCGGCCTCGAGATGTGTCAGAACTCGATGCGCCTGTCCTGGACCCGTGCGGAAGTCGATGGCCGGTTGAACGGCATCATGGTCGCGATTCACAAGGCCGCTTCGGAAGCCGCCAAGGAATACGGCCAGCCGGGCAACTACGTCATGGGCGCGAACATCGCCGGCTTCGTCAAGGTGGCCGACGCGATGCTCGACCAGGGCCTCGTCTAAGCCGTCCGATGGCCGGGCGGCCCCGCGCCGGGAGCGGGGCCGCCATTTTTATTTCACCACGCCGCGCGCCTGTGGCATAGTGCGCGGGGAATGTGCACCCTGTATGCCCCGTAACGCCATGACAACGAACGTACTGGGAACCGGCCCGCTGGGCCGGGTGGCGGACTATTTCCAGCATGCCTGCCGCTGGTTGCAGGCGGATAAAAAGGCCCCGGCCAGCGTCGTGTGTCCGGCCACCGGGTGGCTTGCGCCCGCGGCCCTGGCCGGCCTGCTCGCCGCCGATGCGGACGGACCCGACGAGGAACAGCTGGTGGCCTGGCTGGCGCCGCTCGGCACGCAACCGCTCCGGTTGCAGCCCACGCCGGGCGGGGGCGAGGAGGGCGACCTCCCGGAACCCTTGCCGCCCGCCGCCTATTTCCCCAATCAGGGCACGCCCCGGGAACGCGCGCAGGGTTTTGCGGCCTGCGTCCGTGCGCTCGTCCAGCGCCCGGAGGCGCCGGGGGCGCTGATCGTCACGGCGCTGACGGGCGTCCGGCAAGACGATCTTTTCTTTCCGATGGTTTCCGGCGCCGCGTGTGCCTCCAATCCCTATGTCTGGAGCGAGTACATCGATCCGCAGGCGGGCGTTGTGCGCCTGGCGCTGGGCCTCGATCTTCCGCTGCGCGACAGCTCGGGCGACAGCTTTGTCCGCGTGGCCGGGCTCGGTGCGCCGCAGCGCCGGCCGGAGGCCGACTTCGACGACATGGCCCAGCACGCGCAGCGCTTCTGCTTTGCCCTCAACCTGAAAACCGGCGCCTGCGAGAGCGCTGAGGCGACGGAGATGCTGGAAAAGACTCCAGCGCTGCCGTTGGACTGGCTGACCTCCAGCGGTCCTTCGGTGTTGGCGCCGCTGCACGGCGGCGTGCGCGCCTTGACCTTTGACCGGTTGCTGACCCGCACCGGGTTCGTCGGTGACCTGCAACGCTTGCTCCAGCTCCTGAGCGCCGGCTTCAATGCACCGGCCGAAATCGTGTTCACCTGCCAGGTGGATCCGGCGGGCGCCTATCGCATCCACCTGCACCATGCGCAGCCGATGGCCGACTGCCCCTTGCTCGGCGATTTGCGCGAGCAGGTCACGGTGGGTGGCATCCTGAACCCGGCCCGGCAGGCGGCGGGCCGGCCGCCGCCGGCCGTGGCGCGCGCCACGACCGTCGGGGCGGACATCCTGTTTGAGGCCGCCGGCGCCGTGCTGGGTCGCAACCGCCGGCAGACGCTGGACCACCTGGTCTACGTGGTGCCGGAAAAATACGCGCAGCTCCCGCCCAGCTCCCGCTATGAGGTCGCCCGGCTGCTGGGCCGGCTCAACCGCAACCTGCCGGCCGGCCGCTGGGCGCTGTTCGGTCCGGGGCGCTGGTGCACGAGCAGCCCCGAGCTGGGCCTCCCGACCCGGTTCACCGAACTTAACCATGCCGCAGCGCTTGTGGAACTGGTGGAGATGCATGCCGGCCTGGTGCCGGATGTCTCGCGGGGCATCCATATCTTCAACGAACTGGTAGCCACCGGCATGCTTTATCTCGCGATTTTCCCGGGCCATCCGCATAATTCGCTGGCACGGGAGCGGCTCACGGGCGCGGCCAACCGGCTGACGGACTGGGTGCCGGAAGCGGCGCGCTGGGCGGACGTCGTCCGGGTGCTGGGGGCGCGTGAGCTGGGCGGGGCGACGATCGAGCTGCACGCCGACAGCCGCCGGCAGCGGGCGATCGCCTATGTGGCCGGAAACCAACGCAGCGGATGACCGCAGAGGAGCCAAAAACCATGAGCAACAGCAATCCGTTCGATGCAGCCCGCACGCAGCTGGATGAGGCCGCCGCCTTCCTGGGCCTGGATCCCGACCTTGCGGAATTCCTGCGCCATCCGGTGCGCGAGTTCGTCTTCACCGTTCCCGTCCGCATGGACGATGGCCGGACGCAGGTGATGCAGGGCTATCGCATCCAGCACAATGACGCCCGCGGCCCGTGCATCGGCGGCTTCCGCTGGCATCGCGATGAAAGCCTGCAGGGCGGCCGCGCCCTGGCGATGGGGAACACCTGGCGCGCCGCGCTGATGGATCTCCCGCTCGGCGGCGCCAGCGGCGGCCTGATTTCCGACTCAAAGAAACTGTCCGAGCCGGAGAAGGAGCGCGCGGTCCGCGGCTGGGTGCGCGCGATCGCGCCGGAGCTCGGCGGCCATCGCGATGTGGTCGCACCGGACCTTTACACCACGCCGCAAATCATGGCGTGGATGATGGACGAATTCGAGACGCTCACCGGCCGTGCGCACCCGGCGGTCATCACCGGCAAGCCGCTGGTGCTGGGCGGCACCCAGGGCCACACCGATGCGCTGGCGCGCGGCGGCGTGCTGGAAGTGCGCGAGGCCTGCAAGGCCCTCAAGCTCGACGCGGCCGCGAGCACTTATGCCATCCAGGGGTTCGGGCAGGCCGGGCAGCATACGGCGCGGTTGCACCAGGAAATCCTCGGCGGCGGCAAGCTGATCGCCGTCGCCGATTCCAGCGGCGGCGTCGTCAGCAGCGACGGGCTCGATCCCAAGCTGCTGGTGGACTACAAGCGCCGGCATGGCAAGGTGACCGGTTTCCCCGGCGCCACGCCGATCAGCCCGGAAGACCTGCTGGAGCTCAATGTGGATGTCCTCTATCCCGCCGCGCTCGAGGGGGTCATCACCAGCATCAATGCCGATCAGATCAACGCGCGCATCATCTGCGAACTGGCCACCGGCGCGACCACGCCGGAAGCCGACACCGTCCTGCACGTCAAGGGCATCTACATGATCCCGGACTTCCTGGCCAGCGCCGGAGGCATCATGGTGAACTACTTCGAGCAGGTGCAGGGCATCAGCAACTACTACTGGACGCGCGACGAGGTCAACCGGCGGCTCGACGCCAAGATCAGCACCGCCTTGCAGGATGTGCACGCGCTGCAGCAAAGCCGGAATATCAGCATGCGCTTTGCCGCGCTGCTGCTCGCCGTCTCGCGTGTGGCCGAGGCCGTCCGCCTGCGCGGCTGGGTCTGAAGTCTCCGGGCCTTGTAAACCGGCGCCCTGACCTGTTCCGCGGCTGGGCGGCCTATTCCAGGTAGCAGACGGCGAGGTGCGCCTCGGGGACGGCGGCCACGTGCGCGCTGCAGCCGCGCGCTTCCAGCACGTCAATCACCTTGATCAGCGGGGCGAAGGCCGCGTAGTCGGGGAGCAGCTTGACGAGCTGGTTCTGCGAGTGTTCGAAGAAGGCGGCGTTGAAGCTGGCGTTTTTGTCGTGCGGAAAGATCGGCAGGTAGATGATCTGCTGCTCGACCAGGTCCTGGAAGAAATGCGTGCCGTAGGACACTTCCGGGGCGTGTCCGGCTTCCTCACGGGCGAGCTCCACCAGCACGCCGGCATGATCGATGTCGGCATAGCCGACGTTCACACCCAGTTCCAGGTTGCTGCTGCCCCAGCGGCCCGGCCCCACCAGCATCAGGCCGTGCGCGCGGATCGTGGGGTGCAGGTTGAGGCGTCCGACGACGCGGCCGAGCGATTTTTTCTGCTCAGGATTCTGCAAGGCGGCGTAAGCCGCGGGATCGATGTGGATGATGTGCCGGATATCGTGGACCTCGCCGCCGCTGATGAAGCGGCTTGCGCGGAACAGGACGCGGTCGGCCGGCAGGTGCGCGGGCAGCTTGGCCACGCCATGGCGGCCGGGCACCCACAGGGGCCGGCACTGCAACAGGTTGAACCAGACCACCCCCTGCGCATCCACCCGCGCGGTAAACTCCGTATCCACCGGCTGGCCGTAGGCCTGCTCCAGCGCCGCGAGCATCCGGCCCATCGTCTTCACAAACGGCGTGCGCCGGATCAGGTTGTTGAAAGTCAGCACGACCGGCTGCGCGGCCAGATCAAAGTGGCTGCTGAACGGCTCGGTCAGGTGCTCGTCCTGCTGCAGGGAAACCAGCAGCGAAAGCGGCATCGCCTGATAGTCCGGCAGGACCTCGCTGACGGCGACGCTCTCCAGGGTGTTGGCGCGCAAATCCAGCAGATCCATTTCGCGCTGCGAATATTTGATCACCTCCGGGCCGACCTCCGGGCGCAGTTCGGGGTGGCTGATGGCGATCATGCGCGGATAGTCACCCCCGACCCGGTTGACCGCGCGCGTGCCGAGGCCGAAGACCAGCCGGATCACGCCCTGCTTCGGGTCAATACGGTCGTTCCAGACATAGAGGTTGCGCGAGAAGGCGACGCCGGCGAGGCACGGGAAGAAATAGTGCTGGTGCGGCCGGCCGGCCACGCGCATCACCAGGATCGCCATCTGCTCGTCCTGGTCCGTCAGGCCGCGGCTGGCCCGGTAGGAGAGGGCGTCCGGGTTGAGCGCGCTGGCGTAGACCAGCTTGACGGCGCGCATGAACGCCTCCAGCCGTTCCTCTGGCGCACCCTGGTTCGCGCAGAACTCGCTGCGGTACTTGCCGGCGAACGCGAAGCCGTAGCTGTCCTCCAGCAGGCTGCTGGAGCGGACGATGATCGGCGCCTGCCCGAAGTAATCGAGCATGCTGCGGAACAGCTCGACGATCTCCGGCGAAAACTTCCCGGCCAGGAACCGCTGTTCGACGTCGGCGTACTCCTCCTCCGAGATGCGCTCGCTGCGCGACAGCTGCAGGCGCAGCCGGAACAGATCGTTGTTGACCAGGAACGTGAAGAACACGTCCGAGCCGATGTAGAACGAGTCGTGCGCCTCCAGCACCTTGCCCAGGTCGCCCGTGCCGTCGTGGTGCGCCTGCAGCACGCGCCGCGCGACGAGCATCCCCGCCGCCTTGCCGCCGATGCGGCCCGACCCGATCATCCGGTCGCGGATGCCCAGCAGGTCTTGCACCGTGAAGAAGCGGTTGGCGAGGTCGAAGAACTGCGGATGATGCCCCACCAGCATGTGTGTCATCTCCGCCTTCAGCGCCGCCACGTCCGGCGGCAGCTGCTGGCCGTTGCCACCCGCCTCGCGGTAGAGCATCAGCCGGCGGTACACGCTCTCCCATGGGGCGATCGAGCCGGCCGGCTGGCTCAGCGGCTGCTGCCGGGCCGCTGTCGACACCGCCGCGGCCTCGCCGCTTTGGAAGACCGGCAGGAACCGCTCCCCCTCTTGCACATGCGGCAGAAACATCTGGTTCGAGAACCGGCCCCAGACCTTGAGCGGATGCAGGTAGAGCCGGCCCTGGGCGTGAAAGACGTCCAGGAGCAGCTGGGTCGTATCGCGGATGCGCGCCACCGCGCCCGGCGCGTGCTGCCCGCGCGTCAGCGCGAAATAGGTCACCGTGTCCAGCTCGAACAGGAACGGACAGGTCACCTGGAAAAAATTCGCCAGCAGCTCGTCCGTGGCCCACTCCACCACCAGCGCCGAGAGATTGTCGAAGACGTAGAACACCTCCGGCCCCTGTTCCCCGATGATCCGGTGGACCTCGCCGCTGAAGGTGTCGAAGCCCGGGCTGGGGTCCACCTCGATCATGCGAATGCGCGGATCGGGCGGCAACACGGGCGGATGCAAGGCAAAGCGCAGGTAGACCAGTTTCCGGCCCGCCTGCAGCGCGTGCTCCGCGAACGGCCTGACGAGGTTGATGTAGTCCTGCAACTGGTCGACCTGCCAGACCACGTTGTCGCCCAGCCGCAGGCCCTGGACCACCTCGTCGAGCGACTCCAACCCGCTGGTGATCACTGGTTCCGGTTTGAAGATCTGTTCTTTCATACTTGGGCCCTCGTCGCAGCACGCAACTCTAATCGTCAGGCCCCCGGATGCAATCCTCAAATCGCCAGGCGCCATGAACACACGCGCACGGTGGCCCGCGTGCCAGCGGTTGGCTGGGCGCGATCCCCGGGGTGTCCACGCCTTGAGCCTGCCCGCCATGAAAAATGGCCAGGCATGGGCAGACTTCTCTTTAGTCGGCTTTGACAAATCCGGATAACACGATTACAGGTAACAAGCATGTGCATATTTGAGGCGCGCATGGGGCCGTAAGACGGTCGGGGCTTGATGGCTGTGGGTGGTTCCGGCGGCTTGTCGGTTGATGCGGTGGTCGGGCGGTGCGCGAGTGCCGGCGCTGGCCCGGGAACCGCAGGTGCTGGGGTTGCCGCTGGGGTGTGTGCACGCAGGCTGGCGCGGCGGATGTGCCGCTTAGGGTTGGATGATGCAGGAGAACACAGATGAGCAACAGTAATCCGTTTGACGCGGTCCGTTCGCAGTTTGAAGAGGCTGTGGCCTTTCTCGGTCTCGATCCCGACCTGGTGGAATTTCTGCGCCATCCCGTCCGTGAATTTCTCTTCACGGTGCCCGTCCGCCTGGACAATGGTCGGACGCAGATCCTCCAGGGCTACCGCATCCAGCACAACGACGCCCGCGGCCCGTGCAGCGGCGGGCTGTACTTCCACCAGGAGGAAAATTTGCAGGTCGGGCGCGCCCTGGCCGCCTGGACCACCTGGCGCAATGCACTCATGGACCTCCCGCTGGGCGGAGCCAGCGGCGGCCTGGTCTGTGACTTGAAGAAACTGTCCAAGGCCGAGACGGAGCGTGCCGTACGCGGCTGGATTCGCGCCATTGCGCCGGAGCTGGGCGGGCACCGCGACGTGATCACCCCCGGCAGCGGGGCGACGCCCCAGATGATGGCGTGGATGATGGACGAATTCGAAGCGTTGAGCGGCCGTGCGCACCCCGCCGTCGTCACCGGCAAGCCCATCGTCCTGGGCGGGTCGCAAGGCCACACCGAAGCCCTTGCGCGCAGCGGTGTCGTGGCCGTCCGGGAAGCCTGCAAACTTATCCCGATGAATCCGGCCGGTTCCTATGCCATTCAAGGCTTTGGCAATGTCGGCCAATGCGTGGCCCTGCTGCACCCCGAAATCCTGGGCGGCGGCAAGCTGGTGGCGGTGTCCGACTCCAGCGGCGCCGTGGTCAGCCGCACGGGCATCGACCCCAAGGAGCTTGTGGACTACAAGCGCCGGCACGGGAAAATACTGGGTTTTCCGGGCGCCGAACCCATCCTTGGCGCGGACTTGCTCGAACTCAATGTGGACGTCCTTTACCCGGCCGCTGCGGCAGAGGTCATCACCGGCAACAACGCCGACCAGATCAATGCCAAGGTCGTCTGCGAACTGGCGCCGGGGGCGACCACGCCGGAAGCCAACACGATTCTGGACCTCAAAGGCGTCTACATGATCCCGGACCTGCTCGCCAACGCCGGCGGCGTGATTGCGAGCTACTTCGAACAGGTCCAAAGCACGAATAATTATTATTGGCCGCGCGACGAAGTTCACCGCCTGCTCGACGCCAAGATCACCGCGGCCTATGGCGCGGCGGCAGAACTCCAGAAGAGCCGGAACATCCGCCTGCGTTTCGCCGCCCTGCTGATCGCGGTCACGCGCGTCGCCGAGGCGGCCCGCCTGCGCGGCTGGGTGTGAACCCGTCACTCACGGCAGGAATTTGTTCTTCTTCAGCTTGTCCGGCAGATAGGTGTCGAGGACGAAGTTCAGGCCGTGCTTGGCGAAGGCCTGCTGTTCCACGCGGACGCCGAGCTTGAGCATGTGGTTGAGCGCGTCCTGCCATTCCTTGTGATGCTGGATGAACGGGTCGTTCTTGAGCGCATCCTTCGCGCGCTTGACGTCGGCCTCCTCCAGCGGGTGCGTTGCGTCCTCCAGCTCGTAGTCGGCGATGTCCTGTGGCGTGACGCCGAGGTAGTGTGCCTGTGGCACGCAGAAGAACCGGTTGATGTGCGCCGCCTGGCCGGAGCCGACCTTGAGCGTGCGGTAGATGTTGCAGTAGCCGTAGGGGTCGCCGTCGGTGAAGGCGAGCACGGGCAGCTTCTGGTCGTCGGCGAGCCGGCGGATAAAGCGCCGGCACGCGCGCGTGGGCACGCCGCTCATCGAGATCAGGATGCAGTGCGCCTTCTCGTAGTAGCGGTGGTGCACGAGACGCTGGAAGAGCGAGGCGGTCTCGATGGCGAGGATGAACCTGGCCTTGCCCGCCTCGAAGCGCAGGTGCTCCACGCGCGAGGGGATGCTCCACGCGCCGGTGCCGAGCTTCGTGCAGTCGATGCGGATGTCCTTGCCGTTGCCGGGGTCCTGGTCGATCACGACCAGCGGGCCGGTGACGTCGCCGCCGCGTTCCTCCGGGATGTAGCCGAGCTGCTCGCGGTTGATGGCGAGCATCGCCTCGATGTCGTCGAGCAGGGTGTCGGATTCCGGCTGCTCGTCGAAACGGCACTCGCCCCAGCTCTTGCTGTTGTAGTAGACCTCGCGCTTGCCCGCGATGTCGTCCTTGTCGAGCAGGTCGTTCTTGGTGGTTGCCAGCAGCCGCATCGACTGCGCGAAGGTTTTGACCGTGTTGTAGGAGAGCGTGCGCGTCGCGGTCTTGCCGAGGATTTCGAAATGCCCGCGCTTCACGTCATATTTGACGTTCTGCAGCGAGCGGATCGGGAAGACCATCTCCGGCTTGCGGTGCTTCTTGACGATGTCCTCGTGGATCTCGCCGGCGACCGCCATGATCTTCTGCGCGGCGGCCTTCTTCGAGATGATCTCCGGCGCGCTGGGAACCTTGTTGGCTTTGCTCATAATTAAGTCCTTAGTCATTGGTCATTTGTCACTGGTGCCGCTGGCCGAACAAAGGACCAGTGACCCATGACAAGTGACGTGCTCATACATCCAGGTGCGTCTTCTCCAGCATCCTCTTCAAGTCCGTGACGACCTTGTCCTCTTCCTTGTCGCTGAGCTTGAGGATGTCCTTCAGGCCGAGGGCGAGGTGGGGGATGTACATCTCGATGTAGCTGCGCTTGCGGGCGGCCTCGAGTTCGTGGTGGCGCTTGTGCAGGAAGACCGAAAGCCGCCGGCCGCACTCCTGCAGGCCGAGCGTCAACTCGTCGATGATTTCGCCGTAGCCGGCGATGGCGTCCTTGCTTTCGCTGGTGAACGGCACCCAGACGCTGGCCATGTGCACCAGCATCACCACCGGCCCGAGCGGCAGCGCGTCCTTCGGCTGGGCGAGGCCGTAGCTCTTCCAGTTGACGCCGACGACGGCCTTGGTCATCGCGCACGCGCCGCCCTGGTAGAGCAGCGGCACGCGGTTGGCGAAGCGCATCACGCGCACCGGCTCCTCGTTGCCCAGCCCCTCGTTCTCCTGCGGCCGCGCGTAGGCGAGGCCGATCTCGATCTGGAACGGGTTGCCGCGGTAGACCGCCGGCTCGCGCGTCACGGCGGTGAAGAAGTCGGCCTTCAATTCCTTTTGCAGGCCCGCGAGGATTTGCGCTTCGCCGATCGGGGAAAGGCAGTCGGTCGGCGGCCGCATCAGCTTCGTGCCCTGGATCGCCTTGTAGAGCGCCTCGCTCTGCTGGTGCGCGATGCGTGTCGGGTTGGTCTTCGGCTCGATGCCGGCGCGCTCGCAGATGTCCAGCGCGGTCTGGGCGCTGACGCGCGAGAAGTCGCTGGACAACGCCGAGCGCACCGTCCGGCTTTCCGTGTCCTTGAGCATCTGCATCAGCATGCCCAGCTCCACACCGTGGGGGTGGGGCAGGATCTCGTCCGGGATCTTCGGCATCAGCTTGATGGCGCGGATATAGGAGACGGAGATGGTGGATGGGGGAGGGGTGATGGCGGAAGTGGAAACCTCGGCCGCGCCCTTTTCCGCTTTCTGCTTTCCGCTTTCCGCTTTGGTCAGCAGCGTCATCCGGTAGTGCAGCGACAGGTGCGGGTTGACGATGGCGCACTGTTTCACGAACTCGTCCACCGACTGCCTGCCGCGCTGGTAGGCGGCCTCCATCTCGATGCTGACGCTGGTGCCGTGGCGGGAGACGACCGGCTCGCCCTCCGGCTGGCCCTCGGCGTTGACCGGCTGGAACATCGGCAGCCAATCCTGCTCGGTGTCGCTTAGGATCGCCGGCTTGTTCTGGCGCGTATCGATCTGCACCGCCATGGAGTGTGCCGTGTGCGCGCCCTTGATGCGCGAGAGGATGCGCGTCGCCGCGCCCGTGGTCAGCTGGCCGTACATCCCGGCCGCGCTGATGCCGATGCCTTGCTGGCCGCGGCTCATCCGCAGCCGGTGGAACTTCGACCCGTAGAGCAGCTTCGCGAAGATCTTCGGGATCTGGTTCTTGACGATGCCCGGCCCGTTGTCGGTGATGGTGACCCGGAACCGCGTCTCGGCGGTCTGTTCCAGCTCGACGGCGATCTCCGGCAGGATGCCGCCCTCCTCGCAAGCGTCGAGCGAGTTGTCCACCGCCTCCTTGACCGCGGTCAGCAGCGCGCGCCGCGGGCTGTCGAAGCCCAGCAGGTGCCGGTTCTTGAGGAAGAATTCCGACACCGAAATGTCGCGCTGTTTGCTCGCCATGCTCTCGGCCGTCGCCGGCCCACTGCCGTTTCGTTTTGCCATAAGTTGCCTCGCCAAAAATGTGCGCGCAACGTAGCCGAAACCGGCGCGGTTTCCAAGCGCAGCGAGCAGCCAGGCAGCAAAAGAATTTTAACGCAGAGGCTTGCCCGCCTCAGGCGGGCGTCAAGGAAATCGTAAGGCGCAAAGGAAGGCGTAAAGCGGAGCAGGCCAAGAAGGCGGAGCAGAATTTAACGCAAGCCGGCCCTGTAGCCGGGAGCGGTGATCCCGGCCAACCCGGCCCCGGCAAAACCGGGCCGGCGACCCCGGCTACAATAACGAGGGGTGGGGTCGATTGATCGGGTCTGGTCAGGCACGTGTGGATCGGCTGGCTTGTATCCAAGGCATAGCACCATAACGCAATCTTAACAGGCGTGACTCGAAAAGTGCTTGGCGGCGGGCCGGTGATTTCATATCTATCGGCCCGGGGGCGGAGGAGATCAGGTTCTGTTATGAGCATACGTGTAGTCATTTTGGAGGATCATGGCAGCCAGCGGCGTCTCCTGCGCCGCATGCTGGCCGAGGCGGGGGATGTGGACGTGACCGGCGAAGCGGCCACCCTCAAGGAGGCCGCGGCGCTGATTGCGGCGCAGAAGCCGGATCTGCTCCTGGTGGACGTCCAGCTCGCCGATGGCAACGCCTTCAAACTGCTCGAGACGTTGAGCGATCCGCCGCCCGTCATTTTTACCAGCGGCCACCGGGAATATGCCGTGGAGGCGTTTGGCTTCCGGGCCTTTGACTACCTGGTGAAACCGTTCCCTGCTGCGCGGCTCGCCGAAGCGCTGGAGCGTTTCCGCGAGAGCCGGAACAAGGCTATCTCGCCGGTGGTGGATGCCGGGAACTTATTGCTGCTGCGGCAGGGTGCGAAAACCTATTTCGTTTCCGTGGCGGATTTGGTGTCCATCCAGGCCAGCCGGGAATACACCACCCTGCGGGACCTGCATGGGCGCACCTTCGTGGAAAAGCGACCGCTTCGCTATTGGGCCGAGCGCCTGCCGGCCGGGCAGTTCGTCCAGCTGGACCGCTCCACCGTGATCAACTTTTCCATGATTGACCATGTCGTGCAGCGCACATCGCAGGAGATGTCGCTCTTTGTGAAGGCCCACCCCGAACCGCTGCTGCTGGGTCGCGCCGCCAGCGTCCGCCTGCGCGCCTGCTGTCCCACGTTTTGATGCTCGCCCGTTCGGCGCGCTGCAACCCTGCTTCGTAGACCCAGACCTGCGTTTGGTAGCCGCGCCCTTGATCCTCTGAGGCGTGTCGGGCAATTTCCCGCCGGTTGCAGGCCGCCGTGGGAGAGGATGAACATTCAGCCAACAGTTCGTAGCAGGAAACGTATTCGCACCTTGGCCGTGCCGGTCTTGGCGCGGCTCGGGGGCTGGTGCTGTGTCGCGACGGCGGTGCTGCTGCCGGCGGCGGCCGATGTCATTCCCACCGGCGTGGCCCAGTCGCGCGGTTATACGCCCGGCATGACCGGGCAGCCCTCCACCTTCCGTCCGGCTGCAGCGCTGGCGCTCTGCGAGCAGCCGGTGGCGCGCGAGCTTCCCGAAAGACCTGCGGTGCCGGATGAGGTGTGTCTTTCCCCGGCATCCTTGCCGCGGCCTGACGGCACCCTGTTGCGGCTTGCTGGGCAGCCGGCCAGGTCCAGCCAGCACGGCTTGGTAGACGGGCTGGAGCAGCCGGTCGGGGCGCAGTCCTACTATTATGACGGCCAGTTGCAGCAACAACCCGACGAACCGGCGAAAGAGGGCCTGGCGCTCCGCGCGGGCACCTTCCTCGTGGCTTATGATGGTCTGCATCCCAAGCTGGAGACATTCGACGGGTCCAACTATCAGGGCCTGATGGTGACGTTCCGGTGCCAGCACATGCGCAGCACACCGGCCTCGCTGCTGTACGATATTGAAACGGGCGAGGCGTTGATTCATGCGGTCGCCGCCGTGGTCCCGCAGCCGGTGCCGACGGGTGTGCTGGCGCAGCCTGCGGCTTCGCAGGCGACCTTGGGTGGCGGACTGTTGCTCTTCTGCCTGCTCGGCTGCCGGCGGCGTTCCGTGTCGGCTCTGGGCTTTGCACCGGTAGATACCTTCAACTGGCCGATGCCGGCGGTCGCCACCGGCGACCAGCCCGCGCCCGCCCGGGTCAAGGTGTCGAGCAACATCTACGGCCAGATCCTGAAGAAGTCGGGTTGGGACGGCACCCCGGCTGAGGCGGAGGCGCCCGGCGGGCCTGCCAAGGCGGGTGGGCAGCGGCGGGTGCAGGAATTCGGCCAATATACCGTGTGGGGCACGCCGCGCACCCTGCGCTCGTTCAGGGTGAAGGGCAACGCCGCCGTGCTCTCCCACGCCGCGCACCTCTCGCTCCTGCTCATGCGGACCTCGGGCAGGATCTGAGCGGAATGCCCGCGTGGCTCAAGGCACAGGCCGCCGAGGGGCGTCCATTAACGGCGGCGCTTTTTCCTCTGTAGCGGCGACCTGAGGTCGCCGGCAACGGTCATCGAACATCTCAATTGCTTTTGTATTCCGCGGCGCGGTCCTGCCGGCGGGCCAGTTCGCTGGCGTAGTGCAGGCCGAGGCTGGCGGCGCGCTCCCGCGCCCAATCCGTTAATTTGGTGGCGCCGGCCGGAGGCGCATCCACGCACAGGAGGTTGCCCATCAGGCCGCGGATTTCCTCGCGGGTGATCATCACATCGCGCACGAGTTTGCCAATAACCCAGCCGACGGCATAGCCCAAGCCCGGCGGCACAGACACGATGGGTCGCCGCTTGTCGATGATCGCTCCGATGGTTTCGGCCAGGCCGCGGTAGGTGAAGGTCTCGGGGCCGATGGCTTCGATCGTCACGTTGTTGGTTTGCCGGCCCTGCTCAATGGCCAGTTGCGCCAGGTCGTCCACGTAGATGGGCTGGAGCTTGTACTGGCCATCGCCAAAGACCCCGAAGACCGGCAAATGCCGCAAGGCCCAGGCGATGTTGTTGACCAGGATATCCTCCTTGCCGAACAGCACCGTGGGCCGGAGGATCGCGTGCGACACGCCGCTCTCGCGCAGCACCCGCTCCAGCCGCGCCTTCCCGCTGAAATACTCGAGCGGCGAGTCCTCCGAAGGGTTGGTAATGCTGACGTGCACAATCCGGCTGACGCCGGCCGCTTGCGCCGCCTGGAACAGGGTTTCCGTATTACGCACCGCGTCCGCGTGGGTGAAGGTGCGATGGTTGAAGCGCACCCAGTACGTGTTGTAGAGGACCGAAACGCCGCGCAGTGACTCGGCGAGTTTCGCGGGGTTGTCGAAATTGAAGGGCACCGCCCGCACCTGGTCGCCAAACGGATTTTTCCGGTGGAGGGAGTTGGTGAGCGTGATGACGCTTTGGCCTTCGGCCAGCAGCCGCTGGGCGATGTACTTGCCGGAGTAACCGAACGCTCCGGTGACCGCATGCAGGCCTGCATTGTTCATTTTTCACTCCATCGCGCGTTGCGTTCTTTTCGCGCCCGTTCACACGTCGCGCCGCAAAAGATCTGAGCGGGCTATGCCAGAGGAGACGCGCGGATGTCAAGGACGCGTCGGTGCGCCGTTGTGATCCGTCCCTTGCCGGCTTGTCCGGCAGGAGCATAAAAGATTTCAACGCAAAGGTGCCAAGGCAAGCAAAAGGCGCAAAGACAGAGCAGGTTGCGCGCAGGCAAGCCGGCCTGTAGCCGGGATCGGTGATCCCGGCCAACCCAGCCCCAAAAGAACCGGGCTCGGCGGCTCCGGCTACAGCAGCAGATCTGGGCGAGCGCTCGGCCGAGCCAAGGCGGTTCGCAAGTATATGTGGATCGACTGGCTGGGAGAGTCAGGTGTGCATTCCCGTTGTCGCGCCCCAGAGGCCGTCTTACGTGGAATCGCGCCGCTTCCGTGCCACTAAGACTGCATCGACTTTAGTGTCCGACGTCACTGCCTGTTGAAATGTTGCAAGTTCGGATGTGACCCCAACGGTCTACCAAGGGTCTGGGTAGGGGCCGAGGAAGGGATGAGAGTCGAGGACGGGGGGGGGGGCTTTTCGACAGAATCATTGACGGCAGAACCATAAGATTTCGGAATCCATGGTGTAACCATGAGGGCAAGCCATTCGGTAGTGAAGACTGAAGCTCCCTGTCTTGAAATGATTCTGCCCTCAATGGTTCTGTCGTTTCCGCTCGATTGAAAACACGCTGCGCGATGCCCGCAGCTTCTTGTGGTTGGGGCTTGCACGGGCTGCGTGCAACGCTGCGTCGGTGCGCACCGGCTCCGCGGATCCGGTGGGGTGTGGTTCGGCTCGCGGGTTGGAAATCCCCTCCCTCAAAGAGGCATGATTGGTTGGGCTGAGGCGACGGTCGTGTAGGGTTGGTTGTGCCAGATGAGCTTATTCGCCTCAGGCGGAAGATCCGGCCTTTTCTGCCTTCGATGTTCGATGTTGGAGGTTCGGTGTTCGATGTTCCTCGTCAGGGGCCTTCCACGCGGAGCTGGCCGACTTTGTAGCGGCGCTGGCCGTCGTCGCCGGGGAGGGGCAGGGCGAGGCGCGGGCAGCCGTCGCGCTGGCCGACGGAGACGAACACGTCGTAGGTGCCCGGCCGGGTCGGCGGCGCGAAGGTGCCGCACGGGTCGGTGTGCCGGAACGCGATGGTGCTTTTCGAGGAGAGCTTCTGCTCCGGCGCCTGCCCCGGCGGGCCGACGGCGAGATTGCGCAGGTCAAAGCTTTCATCGGCGTGGACGGAGACGATGCCGCCCTTGCCGTCCTTGAGCGTCAGGGCGAAGAAGCCGCCGCCGTAGCACGGCGCGACGCCGGCGTTCGCCCACGTGGTTTCGACGGTGAAGGGCGCGCCGAGTTTGACCTGCGCGGGCCAGCTGATGGCACGCAACTGGAGGCGGTAGCCGAGGCGCTGGTTGATCCGTGCGACGGTCTCGCGGTTCTCGCTCAACTCCTCGCGCGGCCACCAATGGATGCTCATGTAGCTGGCGTGATAGTCCTCGACGGATTTCAGCAGCAGGTCGCCGCTCCACGCGTGCCGCAGCTTGGAGCTGCCGTAGTGCTCGTGCTCGATGATCACCGGCCAGCGCGGCCAGAACTCCTGCGCCATCTCGGCGTGATACCACGAATGGGGCGGGGGCTGGACGAGGATGGAGTCGTCGCGCAGCGTGACGTTGTTCGAGATGGCGTAGTCCATCGTCGGGAAATGGCGGCCGGGCGTGTTGTGTCCGGCGACATCGTCGCTGATGCAGAGCTGGGTGCGTTTGAACAGTTTGGTGTGCAGGTCGATGTGCCGCTTCACGACGGCAAGCGTCTGCGTGGCGTTGAGCTGGCTGCCGAAGCCGGTGTGGCCTTCGCCCCACATGCCGAACGAGCCGATGTCGATGAAGGCGACGTTCGGGTTGCCGTCGTAGCGGCGCGCGAGCGCGGCGAGAAAATGTTCCAGCTTCTGGAGGAACACGGGGTCGAGGTAGTCCGGCTCCCAGAGCGGCCCGCCGGGGCGCGGGCCCTTGCCGAACTCGAAGTCCAGGCCCTTGGCGCCGGCGTCCTGCACCCACTTGGGCGTCGCGTAGCGCAGCCAGCTTTCGCAGCAGCTCACGCGGATGGTGACCGGCTTGCCCTGCGCGGCCCAGCGCTGTGCGGGCGTGTCGAACAGCGCCCAGTTGAACTCGCCCTCGCGCGGTTCGAGGAAGGACCACGGCACGCGCAGGTAGATGGTGGAGAGGCCCGGCCAGTCGTCGAGCGTGTCGGAGGGCGCGAGCTTCGAGCCATAGTTGGCGATGATGTTTGAATAAAAGTGCAGCGTCCAGCCCATGCCCGGGTTGACCAGCGCCGCGCCCGTGTCCGCCGGCCGGACGCTGATCCGCTCCGCCTCCGCCGCGCGTCCGCCGCCCAGCAGGGCCAGCGCCGCCACCAACGTCCCGATGGTTTTCAGTCTCATGTGTGCCTCGTGGCGCGGAGCATAGGTGGTGGGCCGTGCTCCGTCACCGCCAAAGTCGCGGAAAGAATTTTAACCGCCAAGACGCCAAGTTCGCCAAGGGTCAAGAAGGAAGGCAGAGCAGCAGAATCGGAGGCTGCAGATGAATCATCCACAGATTACGCAGATTATCGGAAAGTTGAGTGAGGAGGCAGGCAGATAGGAGCCGGAAGAATTACAGCTGACAAAGCGTCTGACGCGGCTGCTAATGCCGCTCGCGTCGCGGAAGATCTTTTTCGCCCATTCTTTTGCTGTTTTTCAATCCGTGTAATCTGTGAAATCTGTGGATTCAACTCAGGTCTTGGCGAACTTGCCTGCGGTGAGCCTGTCGAACCGGCGTCTTGGCGGTTCAACGTTTCCAAGCGTTGGAAAAAACGAGCGCCGGCGTTTCCATGGTCTGGAAAAGCCGGCGCGGTCAACGGCGCGGGGCCGGGTCAGAAGTTATAGCGGAGGCCGAGCTCGAGGTTGAAGCCGCTGACATCGGTAGGACGGAGCGGGCCGTCGGGGGTCTGGAGCCGGTTCTTGCTCAGGTCCTGCTGGAAGTTCGCGGCGGCGAAGATGGCGCAGTGCTTGGCCAGGGCGAAGTCGGCGTCGAGCCCGATCTGGGCCAGGAAGACATCGTCCAAGGTCATGTCGAGCGTCTTCGTCTGGTTGACCGCGTCCAGGCAGGTGGCGCTGGAGCTGACGAAGGCGTAGCGCAGGCCCAGGTTCGCGTTGAGGCGGAACGGGGCGAGGTCCACGATGTTGCAGGTCAGGTCGGCGCCGAGCGGCAGCATATCGAACGAGCCGGAGGTGCCGGGGGCGATCTGGGTGCGGTTATCCTTCACGCCGACGTGGGTGGCACCGAAGGTGGCCGTGACGCCCCAGTCGGGCGAGAACCAGTAGCGGTAGTTGATGACGCCGCCCAGGCCGGTGTCGAAGAGGCCGTCTTGCGGCATGAAGACCAGCCCGCCGACGGAGACTTCCTGGTTATTCCCGGCGGCGGGCGCCGATGGCGCTGCGACGAGCGCGAGGCTGGCGACGGTCAACAACAGTTTGGCAGAAATTTTCATGGCGGTTCCTTTGGTTAAAAGCGGGCGCATCCTAGCGCATCGTCGCGGCGCTGACAACGGGTTTCGGACGCTCATTTCTCGATGCGGATGGGGAGGACGAGGAACGGGATGCCCAGCAGGTGCAGGCGGCGCTGGATCGAGAAGACGATGAAGTTGTAGAACCAGCGCGCGAGCAGGTTCTCCTCGGGGAACACGAGCTGGCCGCCGAAGAACACGGCGTTGGGGTAGCGCGCGGTCACGCGCGGCGCGAGGCGCTCGATCTCGTCGGCGACGTCCTGGCTGACCGCGCCAAAGGATTCGGCGGCGAACCCCTGGCTGCGGGCGAAGCGCACGTAGCGGTCGAGCTCGACCTGCACGGTCTCCCGCAGGCGCTCGGCTTCGTTGACCCCCTTGAAGTTGCCGACATCGATCACGCCCACCTGCACGAACACGAAGCGGTGGAAGGTGTTGCTGAAGAGCCGTACGACCGTGAAGAAGGTGTGCAGCCCGAGGCCGTTGAAGCCGCTGACGAGGATCACGGCCGTCTTGGCATTGGCCTCGCAGGCCGGTATGGGCGCCGCGGGCGCCTGCGTCAGCGCGGTATCGGCCGCCGCGACGAGCTCGTTGAGCCGGGTCAGGTGCTGGGCGGTCACGCGGTAGTAGCGCCGGATGAGTTGCGTCACGCCGACGAGCAGCCCGGTGAGCACCAGCGTGATCCAGCCGCCGTCGTGGAATTTGGTGATCGTCATCATCAGCAGGATGGCGCTGGTCACCAGCAACCCCAGCCCGTTGATGAACAGGTTCCTGCGCCAGCGCGGTTCCGTGCCCCGGACCTGCCACCAGTGGCGCACCATGCCCAGCTGGGCGAGCACAAAGGTGATGAAGACGTTGATGCTGTAGAGCACCACCAGCATGGTCACCGAGCCGCCGGTGGCCCAGAGCACGAGCAGGGCCGCACCGCTCATCAGCAGCACGCCGTTGCGCGTGACGAGATGGTCGGAAAGCGTGGCGAAGAAGGAGGGCGCGCAGCGGTCCAGCGCCATGTAGGCCAGCACCCGCGGGCCGCCGAGAAAGCCGGTCTGGGCCGCGATGATCAGGATGACCGTCTCGGTCCCCAGCGTGACGAAGATGAAGGTCGTGCCCACGCCCGCCGGCCAGGCCGCCGTCAGTTTTTCCAGCAGGACGGCGTTGAGCGTTTTGCCGTGGACGGGGTGGACATCGCACAGCCAGTAGGCGGTCAGCAGGCCCAGCGCCATGAAGGCCAGCGAGATCATCATGTAGCGCATGGTGACGCGCGCCGTCTGCACCCGCGGCTCGCGCAGGATCGGCAGCGCGTCGCTGACGGCCTCGATGCCGGTATAGGTGCCGGCGCCCATGCCATAGGCGCGCACCAGCAGCGCCAGCATGCCGATCAGGCCGATCTCTCCGTGGAGCGCGCCGGCCTGCGTGGTGGCCTGCTGCACCAGCGCGCCCATGTGGCCGGCGTCGGCAAAGAGCGCCCAGACGATGGCGAACACATGCGTCAGGACGAACAACAGGAAGATCGGCACCATCATCCGCACGCTTTCGCGCACGCCGCGCAGGTTGAGCACCGTCAAAAACCCCATGCACAGCACGATGGCAAGAAAGCGCGTGTGGAGCCAGCTCACGGGCAGAAAGCTGTAGAGCGCATCGGCGCCGCTGGCGATGGAGATGGCGATCGTCAGCACGTAGTCGATCAGGAGCGCGCTGCCGGAGACCATGCCCAGCGTGGGGGAGAGCAGCTTGTTGGCCACCACATAACCGCCCCCGCCCATGGGGAAGACCTCGATGAGTTTCGTGTAACTGATGCCGATGATGAAGACCGTCAGGGCGGTCGCCAGGCCCACCAGCACGCCGAGGTAGCCGTGCTGGCCGAGCGCCTTGAAGGCCTCCTCCGGGCCGTAGCACACCGACGAAAGGCCGTCCGCGCCCAGGCCGACCCAGGCCAGGAAGGCGACGAGCGAGAGCTGGTGATAGACGCGCTGGTCAAGCGGGTTGCGCTCGCGGCCGAGGAGCAGCGTCTTCAACCATTCATATCCGCGGAGCAGGTTCATGGGAAAGAGGGGCGGACTATAGGCGAAAGCGGCGCGTGCGCAAAGCTCCGAGTGCTGCAGGCGTCAAGTCCGGGCATATCCTCCGGCCCGGTTTCCCTGCCGGAACAGGCCGCCCGGCCTTGGCCCGGCGCCGTTTCGTCACCGTGTCGCAGGCCGGAAGATGCCGCCCCTGCAAGGCGTGGAGGAGGGTGCTCATTTGTCGATGCGGATGGGGAGGACGAGGAACGGGATGCCGAGCAGGTGCAGGCGGCGCTGGATGGAGAAGATGATGAAGTTGTAGAACCAGCGCGCGAGCAGGTTCTCCTCCGGGAAGACGATCTGGCCGCCGAAAAAGACGGCGTTGCGGTAGCGCGCGGTGATCTGCGGGGCGAGCTGCTCAATGGCGTCGGCGACGTCCTGGCTGACCGCGCTGAAGGAGTCGGCGGCGAGGCCCTGCGAACGGGCAAAGCGGATGTAGCGGTCGAGGTCCTCCGCCACCTTCTGCTGCAGGCGCTCGGTCTCGGCGATGCCCTTGAAGTTGCCCACGTCCACCACGCCGATCTGCACGAAGACGAAGCGCTGGAAATACAGCTTGAAGATGCGGGTGACGGCGAAAAAGGTGTGCAGCCCAAGTCCGTTGTAACCGCCGACGAGGATGACCGCAGTCTTCGCCTCGGGCGGCGCCTCGGGTGCCGCGACAGACGGCAACGCCAAGGCGGCATCGGCGACCTCGACGAGGTTGTTGAGCCGCTGCAGGTGGCGGAAAGTGGTGTTGTAGTAGTGGCGGATGAGGTGCGCGATGCCGACGAGCACACCCGTGAGCACCAGGGTGATCCAGCCGCCCTCGAAGAACTTGGTGACCGTCATCGAGAGCAGGATGCCGACGGCGACGAGGCAGCCGAGCCCGTTGATGAACAGCTTGCGGCGCCAGAGCGGTTCCGTGGCGCGCTGCTGCCACCAGTGCCGGATCATGCCCGCCTGCGAGAGCACGAAGGTGATGAAGACGTTGATGCTGTAAAGCACCACCAGCATGGTCACCGAGCCGCCGGTGGCCCAGAGCACGAGCAGCGCCGCCCCGCTCATCAGCAGCACGCCGTTGCGCGTCACCAGATGGTCGGAGAGCGTGGCGAAGAAGCTGGGCACCCAGCGGTCCAGCGCCATGCTCGCCAGCACACGCGGCCCGCCGAGGAAGCCGGTCTGGGCGGCGATGAAGAGGATGGCCGCCTCGGAGACCAGGGTCACATAGAGGAAGGTCTTGGCCACGCCGCCGTTCCAGTGGGCGGTCAGCCGCTCGATCAGGACCGCGTTGAGCGTCTTGCCTTCGACGGGATGCACGTCGCAGAGCCAGTAGGCGGTCAGCAGGCCCAGCGCCATGAGCGCCAGCGAGACCATCATGTAGCGCATCGTGACGCGCGCGGTCTGGATGCGCGGCTCGCGCAGGATCGGCAGCGCGTTGCTGACGGCCTCGATGCCGGTGTAGGTGCCGGCGCCCATGCCGTAGGCGCGCACCAGCAGTGCCAGCATGCCGAACAGGCCGACCTGTCCATGGAGCGCGCCGGCCTGCGTGGTGGCCTGCTGCACCAGCGTGCCCACGCGGCCGGCGTCGGCGAAGAACGCCCACCCGATGGCGAACACATGCGTCAGGACGAACACCAGAAAGATCGGCACCATCGGCTGCACGCTCTCGCGGATGCCGCGCAGGTTGAGCACCGTCAGCAGCCCCACGGAGAACACGATGGCGATAAACCGCGCGTGGAGCCAGCTCACGGGCAGGAAACTGAACAACGCATCGGCGCCGCTGGCGATCGAAACCGCGATCGTCAGCACATAGTCGATCAGCAGCGCGCAGCCGGAGATCACGCCGAGCGTGGGCGTCAGCAGCTTGGTGGAGACCACGTAGCCGCCGCCGCCGGACGGGAACACCTCGACGATCTGTGAGTAGCTCAGGCCGATGATGAACACGGTGAGCGCCGTTGCCAGGCCCACGAATACGCCGAGATAGCCGTGCTGGCCGAGCGCCTTGAAGGCTTCCTCCGGGCCGTAGCACACCGACGAGAGGCCGTCCGCGCCCAGACCTACCCAGGCGAGGAAGGCGACGAGCGAGAGCTGGTGATAGACGCCTTGATCAAGCGGGTTGCGCTCGCGGCCGAGCAGCAGCGCCTTCAACCGGTCATATCCGCGGAGCAAGTTCATAGGGAACGGGCGAACTATAGGCGAAAGCGCCAGGTGCGCAAAGTCCCGATTGGTTTGTAGACCCGGCCCCGGAAGCACCCATCACAAGCCGTGCGGGCGCAGCTACGGCGGATGAGCGGCCGGCAGCAAAGCGGCCTTAAGACGCTCCTGTTAAGCGGAAGGCCCTGCGGCGTTTTATAATCCGTTTTTATCGGGCCTGTTATCAAAAAATCAAGGTTACGAAAAAAAAGACTTGCCGATGGTAACGTCCTGCGGCTTTAATGTTTTCCCTCAGGGAGGGGTGGTTATGAAAAGGCTGCTGTTCGTCGGGCCTGTGGAGAAATATTTCGTCAGGGAGATGCTGCGTGGCTTGGCTCTGGAGGGGCGTTTCATGCAGGCTTGGACGGTCCGTACCCATGCGGTTCCGGAGTCGGCCGAGGCTTGGAAGCTTCTGCTCAAGCAGGTGCAGCCCGACGCCATCGTGGCACATGCCCATCTGAACGCAGATGAGCGTCTGGTGCTCCAACGCCGGGGCCGGCCGCTGGTCCTGCTCGAAACGACGCAGCCGGTCGAGGCCTTGCGGCTGGCGGTGGACGGCGAGGCGATCGGCCGGCAGGCCGCCGACTATTTTCTGGAACACCAATTTCACCAGTTCGCCTACGCCGGCTACGCGGGGCGGCCGGCCTTTGAGCAGCGCGGCGAAGCGTTCCGGCAGCGGCTGGAGCAGGCGGGGTTTCCGGTGCGGATCATCCAGCTCGACCCGGCGCAGGATGCGTCGCCGCCGCTGGCGGCCGGCCGGCTCCAGCGACTGGCGGCGGACTTGCACCGGTTGCCGGCCGCGCCCTGCGCGGTGTTCTGCGGGAACGACGAGATCGCCGCGCTGCTGCTTGAGATCTGCCAGCGCGAAAACATCCGCGTCCCGCATGAGCTGGCCGTCCTGGGCGTGAACAACGACAGCCTGTTCTGCTGCCTCTGTTATCCGCCGCTCTCCAGCATCCGTCTGCCTTACCGCGAACTGGGCCGGCTGGCCGCGGAACGGCTCCTGCGCTGGCGGCCGGATTTCGCGCGCGAGGACCATGTGCTCACCTTGCCGCCGTGCGAGGTGGTCGAGCGCCAGTCCACGAGCCTGCAGCGCATCAACGACCCGGTGGTGCTGCGCGCGGTGGACTACATGGTGACGCATCTCGACGAGCCCTTTCCGATGCAGAAGCTGCGCCGTTACACGGGGGTCTCGACGCCGACGCTGATGAAGCGCTTCCGCACGCACCTGCAGATGACCCCCATCGCGCAGCTGCGCCAGCTGCGCATCCAGCGCGCCAAGCGGCTGCTGCTGGACCCGCACAAGGAACTGCGCCAGGTGGCCCGCGAATGCGGTTTCCGGCGCACCGAGCATTTTCTGGCCACCTTCAAGCAGTTGGCGGGCGAGACCGTGACTTCCTATTGCAAGGAGCATGTCCCGGCGCCGGTCTCCTGAGGGTGGTGGGCTGTGCCTGCCAAGGATGTCTGACCCGGGACAGAGCGAAAAAGGCCGATCAGAGGGGGATATGAAAAGATTGTTGTTCATCGGAGCCGTGGACCGGTATTGCTGGCGCGAAGTGCTGCGCGGACTTGCGGACGAACCGCGCCTGCTCCAAGGGTGGATTGTACATCCGCAACCCAACCCCGCCACGCTTGCCGGCTGGCGTGCTTTGCTGCGCGATGTGCAGCCGGATGCGGTGCTGACCTGCGAACCGCCGGTGCAGGGTGCCGTGCCGGAACTGCAGAAACGCGGCCTGCCGCTGATCTCCGTCATCGGTCAGGTCGAGCACTCCCTGCCGTGGCTGTTGCTGGATAATGCAGCCATCGGCCAGATGGCGGCGGCGCATTTCCTGGAACGCCGTTTTCACGCCTTCGCCTACATCGGGTATGTGGCGCCGGAGCTCTATCCGCAGCGCGAAGCCGGCTTTCAGGAGCGCTTGGAGCGGGCTCAATGCCAGTTGCATCAGCTCCGGCTGGACCAGCCGCCCCTGCGGCCGAATACCGACCAGCACCCGCAGGTCATGCTCGATTTCCTGCGCTCGCTGCCGCGCTCGTGCGCTGTGTTTGCCGGCGACGACGATCTCGCCGCCGTCATCCTGGAGCTCTGCCAGCAGCTCAAGCTGGCTGTGCCGCAGCATCTGGCGGTGCTCGGCGTCGGCGACGACAGCCTGGTCTGCCATCTGGCCAGCCCTCCGTTGTCGAGCATCCGGCTGCCCTACCGCGAACTCGGCCGGCGCGCCGCCGGCCTGCTGCTGGCGTGGCGGCCGGCGCTGGCGCAGGAAGACTATCGCCTCAAGCTGCCGCCCCTCGGTGTCACGTTGCGCCGGTCCACCGAGGTGCTGCGGCCGAGCGACCCGCTGGTGGCCAAGGCGGTTAATTACATCAACGAGCACCTCGGCCAACGCATCACCATCGGTCATCTGCGCGACTATCTGGGCGTCACCACGCCCCATCTGCTTGCCCATTTCCGCGATCAACTGCGCACCACGCCCGCCGCCGAACTCCGGCGCCTGCGCATCGAGCGCGCCAAGCAGGTGCTGGTGACGACGCCGATGTCGATGAAGGATGTCGCCAGCCGCTGCGGGTTCGGGAATATTTTCCATTTCATGACCACGTTCAAGCTGCTCACCGGCATGTCCGTCTGCGAGTACCGCCGCTCCGCCGCCGAAGCCCACCCGTGAGCGACGCCTCTACTCACCACCTGCTCATCGCCAAACGAGGAGGTTGCCGCCAGGTTGTCTGGCTAGCTGGGAGGGGCGGTGGCCTCACCGCCCCGCATAGTGTAAGCGCCGGTCCGTGGCCGCAGACCCGTGTGCAGTGCCCACGCACGATGCCTCGGCTGCAGCGGTCTCGCCGCGGCGGGACCGCCGCTCCCAGCTAGTGTCTGCGCGGAGCACATCGTCCTTTTCGCTTAACCACCTTGGAGCGTGCGTATAGCTTCTTGTCCGGCACTCCGCCCCGCCCCGCATTCTTAGCGCAATATCAAACTTAGGAAGAACTACCTCCCGTCATTCCAAACATGGGAAAAACGGGACTCGGGTCGCCAAGCGAGAATCAACGCGGATCAAACCCGGCTTTTGTAGCGGGGCATCCCGGCCTGCGATAGCGCGGCCCTCAAAGTGCCTGCAACCCGCGGCGACAACACGGCGCTGCGGCACACTCAGAAGCCGCGGTAGTCTCGGTAGGTTTTCTCGACCGACGGCGGCTCCAGCGGCGTTGCGGGCGGTTGCGGGTCGGGCAGGGGGGTGGGCACGCGATAGGTCCAGCCGCAGGCAGGGCAGTGGGTGCTTCCGGCAGGGATGGCGGCGCCGCACGGCACGCAGATGCTGGACTCGCGTGTGTCATCGGGCGGGGGCAGGTCGGGCGGCGGGCCGGACGGTGGCGGGGCATTGACCGGCCGGTCAGCGAAGGCCAGATAGGCGAGGAAGACCGCATTGGCGATGGGTATGAAGAACAGCAAGCTGAAGATGCCCGGCACGCCCAGCTTTTCCACGATGCGCCAGAGGCACCACGCCACCAACACCAACAGCAGCAGCGAGGGTAGCATCAGCCACATGCGCAGGCCTCCCGGGTGGCGGCCGGTGTGCAGGCACGCAAAAAAGGCTCCGGTGCGCGCACCGGCCGGCCGCGCGCGTAGTCGAAGCAGACGATCCCCGTCTTGGCCCGCGCGATCTCGACGCCATCGGCCGGCCGCGTCAGGCGATAGACGAAGTCGCAGCCGAGCGGGCCGGGATCCTGCGCGGCGATTTCGCAGCGCAGCAGGTCGCCCTGTCGGGCCTGCGCCTTGAAGACGATGACTGCGTCGGTCATGATCAGCCCGCAGCCGCCGACCTCCACCTCGCTCAAGCCGTGGCTCAGGAGAAAACGGACGCGCGTCTCGTGCAGAAACGCCAGCACGGCATCGTTGCCCAGATGCTGGCCGTAGTTGATGTCGGTGATCCGCACCGGTAGGTCGGTGGCGAAGGCGAACCGCTCCGGCAGATCGAGTTTGATGCGCGCCATATTGGTTTCCGGCTGAAAACGGAGTTCAGTTTACATGGATTTTTCTCAATGAAAAGCCCGTCCTTTGCGCAGGTTGGGCGGGATCGCGGTGTACAGCCGGATCACTTGACGCCGCTGCCGATCGCGATCATTTCCCGCCCAGGAAGTCCGGCAGGCGGGCGGATGCGGCGCTTCATAGCCGCCGCCCGCGCGCCGCACAAGCCGAAACAGCGGCCGGCGGCATGGACGATTGCCGATTTATGATGGCCGATTTGTGGTAGGAAAACGACCGGAACCTCACGCGGAGCGTGAGGTTCCGGTCAAAGTAGCCTTCTCGCTCCGCGAGAAGCTTTCTGTTCGGCAACCTACCGGCAGGACTAATGTCCGTGGATGCGGAGGACGCCGTTGCTCATGGTGCCGATGAGATCGCCGTGCAACAGCTGCAAGGTGAGGTTGGTGTAGACCTCGCCCGGCGGGATGAGGGTCAGCCCTGTGAACAGGTTGGTGTTGCTGCCCAATATCAGCGTGCCCGACGCGACGTCGTTCGTGCAACTGATATCCAGCGTGCCGTCACTGCCGGCATAGACGGAGCCGACGAGGTTGCTGAACGTCGCCCCGCCGGCGACGGTGAAAACGCCGCCGGTCAGGACGCCGCCGGTGATCGGGCCCGGGGTGATCACCAGGCTATTGGTGCCGAGCGTCAAGCCGTTGGTGAACACACCGCCGCCCAACACCGTGAGGGTGCCGAAGTTATTGGTTTGCCCTAGGGTGCCGCCACCCACCTGCAAGACATTGGTCAGCACACCTGTAACGCCGTTGGTAGGCGGCGTGACGACCAGTCTCCCGAGGGTGTTGCTGCCGAGGATCTGTAGCAAGCCGCCTTGGAGCATCGTGCCAGCTCCGCCGCCGGTCACGGTCATGGTCGCGCCGCCGATGTAAGTACTGCCGCTTCCTGAACTCAGGCTAAGGGTTCCCGCGGCCAGCCAGTTGTTGGCCAGCCCGACCATGTCGTTCGTGGCCGGGCTGACGGCGGGGTTGAGCGAAACCGCCAGACGACCATGGCCGGCGGCCCGCAATTTCCAGCCCGCGGTCCGGTTCCAAGCATGGACGCGCCGGGGCGCGCTGTTGGTCTGCATCTCCCAGGCGGCCACGGCGCCGTCGGGCGTCTGCCAGACGAGGTCGCCCGTGCCGTCAAAATCCATATCCACGCTGCCGCACAGGTTCCAGTTGCCGGCCGCGCCGACGCGCTGCACGGACCAGTGGGCGTTGGTGTGCCACTGCCACGTATAGACATCGCCGCCCAGCCGCTGCCAGAAGAGGTCGGCGCCCTGGCCCACCATGCGCGGGACAGCGGCCTGCAAACGCCAGGGGCCGGTGTTGCCGACCACTTCCGCGCGCTGGAAGCTGCCATCGGCGGCGAGGAACCACTTGGCCACGGTGCCGCCCGGTTCCTGGAAAAAGATCTCGGCCCGGCCATCGCCGTCGGAATCCGCGCAGGCCCGCACTTCCCACCGGCCGGTGTTGCTCAGGAAGCGCGTGAAGCGGGCGGCAAAGTTCTCGTCGATGAACCAGACGGCCGCGGCGCCGCCCGCGGTCTGCCAGACGAGGTCGTCAATGCCGTCGCCATCGATATCGCCCGCGGCCTTGAGTTTCCATTCGCGCGTGTTGCCGATCATTTGCGCATATTGGAAGGCGCCGAACCGGTCCAACGTCCAGCGCGCCACCGTGCCGGCGTTGTTCTGGAAATAGAGCTGGGGCACCAGCACCACGCTCAGGATGTTGCTGCCCACCAGCGTGCCGGAATTGGTGAAGGAACGCTGGAAACGCACCGTGCCGTCCACGCCCTCGACGGTGCCGTGGTTGACCACCGGGCCGAAGAAGCTGAGCACGCCGCCCTGGGTCGCGCGCAGGGTGCCGTCGTTGGTCACCGCGCCGAGAAAGACCAGCAGGTCGCCGCCGGAGGCGAGGATCGTCTCGCCGGCGGGGTTATTGGTGGCGGACTCGAAGACGTTGGTCGTGGCACCGTGCGCTACCAGCGCGGCGCCCAGCATCAGCGCCGGCAGGACCTGTCTGTGCAGCCTGCGAAGCCTACAAACCATGTTTCTTTTCATACGACTCCACCCTGAATTATTCCGCAAAAGATACCGCGAGATATTGAAGCGCCGGCGACCCGCTTTGTCAATGTCATTTTCGCCCTTATCCGGTCTCGTTTTGCCACAGCGCAGGTGAGCGCAACACCATCCCCGCAGCCAGCTTTTCATGGTTTGTATCACATTTAAAACAAAGTGGTTATTTAGTAATCAGGAGGGCGATCGTCCTCGCTAGCCGATGCTTGCGGCAGGCTTGTGGCCGCCGTCGGCGATCAGTTGGTTTCGACGAAGCGCAGGGCCGCAGCCGGATGGCCTCCGCCACGGGCGGTTTTTCGTGAAGTCTGCCCTTCCGCATTCCTCACTCAGCGCGCATTCCCGTCCCGTTCTTTCCTGCGTGCGGAAAATATCGTCGCAGCGGGCGCGTTCTGTCAGGGTGACGGCGTGAGGATTCAACCATGACGAAAATGTTTTTGTGGTGGGGCGGCGTGTTGTTCGCGGGTGTGGCGCTGGCGGCGGAGCCGGCGGCGCTGAAGGAAACGGCGCGGGAAATTCCCGTTGCGGCGCAGGTGGACGTGGTGGTCGTCGGCGGCAGCAGCGCGGCGTGCGCGGCGGCGGCCGAGGCCGCCAAGGCCGGCGCCAAGGTTTTCCTTATCGCGCCGCGGCCCTACCTCGGCGGCGACCTGGCGGGCCGGCTGCGCCTCTGGCTCGAAGCCCCGGGCGCGGCCAAGGACACGCCCGCCGAGTGCATCTGGGGCGCGTCCAACTTTGCGACGCCGGCCCAGATCAAGACCGCGCTCTCCGCGCTGCTGTCCAGGCACAAGGTGCAGGTGCTCTTTGGTTGTTATCCTTCCGATATCGTCACCGGCAGCGACGGCCAGCTCGCCGGCGTGGTGATGGCGAACCGGGCGGGCCGTCAGGTCCTTCTCGCGAAGGTCGTCATCGACGCGAGCGAGCATGCGGTCGTGGCGCGGCTGGCAGGTGCGCAATTCCGCCCGTTCACGCCCGGCCCGGTCACGGTCCGCTGGGTGGCGCTCAATGACGAAGCCGACAAGGGCGCGATGCTCAAGGCCACGCTCACGCTCGCGGTGCCGGCGAAGGTCATGGATATTTTCGGCCGGAAGCCGGCCCCGCTGAAGGCGTTCTGGCGCCAGTACGTGACGAAACTCGACCTGCCCGCCGACGACTTCGCCTCCTGGAACGCGCTGGAGCAGCAGGCGCGCAGCCTCACCGGACCGGCCAACCCCATGCAGTCGGCCGACGCGCCCTTCGTGATTCCGCCGGCGGCCGTGGTCTGCCGGCAACCGGCGGCTGAAGGCACGACCAAGCGCGCGCTGGAAACTTTCCAGCCGGTCGGCGTCGAGCGTCTCTGGATTTTGAGCGCGCGCGCCGATGTGGCGCGCGCCGACGCGGAGCAGTTGCTCGCGCCGGTCGCCTTCATGCAACTGGGGGCACAGCTCGGCGCGGCCGCGGCGGCGCAGGCGCAGAAACTTTCCGCAGCGGTCGGCGCACACGTCGCACTGCAGGCGAACGCCGCCGCGCAGCCGGCCGACGTGCGCGAGCCGCTCAAGGGGTTGCGGCCGGTTCCGATGCAACCGCTGCTCGCCTGCGCCGGACAGGCGTTGCCGGTGCTCGGCCGGTTCGACGTGGTCGTGGTCGGCGGCGGCACGGCGGGCGCGCCCGCCGGCATCGGCGCCGCGCGGCAGGGCGCCAGGACGTTGGTGATCGAATATCAGCACGGCCTCGGCGGCGTCGGCACGCTCGGCATGATCGATAAATATTGGTACGGCAATCGCGTCGGCTTTACGACGACGATGCCTGAATCTCCGTTGGAAAAACGGATGGAATGGTATCGCCAGGAACTGGTCAAGGCGGGCGCGCAGGTCTGGTTCGACGCGCTCGGCTGCGGCGCGGTGGTCGCAAACGGTCATGTCACGGGCGTGGTGGTGGCGACGCCGTTCGGTCGCGGCCTCGTGCTGGCGAAGCAGGTGATCGACGGCACCGGCAACGCCGACATCGCCGACGCCGCAGGCGCGAAGTGCGCGTTTGTCGCGGATGATTTCGCCGTGCAAATGGCGCACCGGCCGGCGCGTTCGCTGGGCGCCTCCTACATGAACGGCAACCGCGGCGCGGCGCGCGACGCCGATCCCATCCAGGTCACCAAGGCCCTGCGCGATCCGCCGGAGTTCGATACCGGTAACAAAGGCGACAACTTCAAGAGCGGGCCCGCGTCGCAGCCCTTTGACCTCGCCACCCTGCTGGATACGCGCGAGCGCCGGCACATCGTCGGCGAGTTCACGCTCGACTGGCTCGACGTGATCAACCGCCGCACCTTCCCCGACTCGATTGCGCTGGGCACCAGTGATTACGACAGCCACGGCCACCAGGTGCACCCTTACTTCATGGTGCGGCCGCCGCGCCCGCCGGAGAATTCGCGCCACCAGTACTGGGGCTATCTGCCCTACCGCTGCCTGCTGCCGGCCGGGCTGGAGGACCTGCTGGTCATCGGCCTCGGCATGAGCCTGCATCGCGACGCGCTGCCGATCCTGCGGATGCAGCCCGACCTGCAGAACAGCGGCTATGCCGCCGGCGTGGCCGCCGCGATGGCGGTCAAGGCCGGCTGCACGGCGCGGCAGATTGATGTGCGCGCGCTGCAAAAACACCTCGTCGCCATCGGCAACCTCAAGGACGAGGTGCTCACGCAGGAGGACTCCTATCCCCTGGCGAGCGAGAAAATCCAGGCGGCGGTCCGCGGCCTGACCAACGATTTTCTCGGGATTGAGGTGGTCATGGCGCGGCCCGACATGGCCATCCCGCTGCTGCGCCAGGCCTATGCCGGGACGATCGGCGCGGCCAAGCTCACCTACGCCGAGGCGCTCGGCTTGCTGGGCGACGGCACCGGCCTGCCGCTCCTGCTGACCGAGGCCGAGCGGCGCGCGACGCAAAAAGACTTTCCCGTGCAGCACGACAAGGCGGGCAAGGTCATCATGCCCGACGACGTCGTGAAATTGCTCTGGGCGCTCGCGCAGACGCACGACCCGCGCACCGTCGGGGTGCTCTGCCAGCTGGCCGAAAGCGCGGGACCTACGCAGTTCAACCGTTTCCGCCCGTGCGTCATCGGCCTCGGCGCCCTCGGCGATCCCGCCGCAGCGCCGACCCTCGCCAAGCTGATGCAGCCTGCGCTCGCCAAGCCGGAGCCCAGCATCAACCTGCTGATGCTCGCCGTTGCCCTCTACCGTTGCGGCGATCAGGACGGCCTCGCCAAGCAGACGCTGGAGAAAATCGCCGCCAGTCCCAACGGCCCCTTCGCCGAACTCGCGTGGCAGGTGCTGAGCTCCAAACCAAGCAAGTAATGGGAAACTCCCGCGTAGTGGATGCCACGCGATGCGGGATACGAGATGCTGGATGCGAGCTGGTTACGTCACCGCATCGGCCTCCTCTGCTGTAGCCGCATTCGTCAGAATGCGGCCCGCTCCGCCACCAACGCCACCGCACCCTCACGAGTGCGGCTCCCCCCCTCCCGCACTCCGATGTTCGATGTTGGATGTTCGAGGTTCGTCTTCTCGGTGGTAGCCGTGTTCGCGAGAACGCGGTGTGTGTGTGCGGTTCAACGCACGGCGTCCGCCGCCTCACGTCGGCGGCTACAAGCGGAACTGCACCGCTCGGACGAAAAGCATCGCGCTGCGCTCGTAGCCGCATTCGTCAGAATGCGGCCCACCCGCCACCAACCCCACCGCACTCTCACGGGTGCGACTACAAACCCCTTGTCACACTTCGCTGTTCGATGTCGGATGTTCGGTGTTCGAGATTCGTCTTCCCGGTGGTAGCCGCGTTCGTGCGAACGCGGCGGGTGTGAGCGGTTTACCGCTTGGCGTCCGCCGACTCACGTCGGCGGCTACATGCGGAACAGCACTGCTCGGACAAAAGGGAGCGCTCTGCCCTCGTAGCCGCATTCGTGAGAATGCGGCCCGCCCGCCACCCACGCACCGCACTCTCACGGGTGCGGCTACAAACCCCTTGTCGCACTTCGCTGTTCAATGTTGGATGTTCGGTGTTCGAGGTTCGTCTTCCCGGTGGTAGCCGCGTTCGTGAGAACGCGGCAGGCGTGTGCGGTTCAACGCCCGGCGTCCGCCGACTCACGTCGGCGGCTACACACGGAACTGCACCGCTCGGACGAAAAGAAGCGCTCTGTCCTCGTAGCCGCATTCGTGAGCATGCGGCCCGCCCGCCACCCACGCCACCGCACTCTCACGAGTGCGGCTACAAAACCCTCCCGTATTTCGATGTTGGATGTTCGGTGTTCGAGGTTCTCTCACCCCTCGCCCCTTACTGTTGCGGTTGCGGCACGGGCTGCTCGGGTTGCGGCTGCGGCTGGTCCGGCTGAGGTTGCGCCTCTGGTTGTTCCGGCTGCGACTGCATTGCGGGCTGCTCCGGCTGGGGCTGCGGCGGCTGCGTGAGGCGGGCGGCCATGGCCTTGAGGTCCTTGAAGGCTTCGTTGAAGGCGGCGGCGTTGACGGCGTCCAGCGGCGTCTGCGCGAGTTTTTCGATCAGTGCGATGCGATATTGGACCAGCGGCAGTTCGGCCTCGGTGGGATTTTTCGGATCGGCGAAACCGGCTTCGTTCAAATCCTCGATCAAATTCTTCCGGTCCGCCGCAGGCAGCGCCGGGTTATTGATGGCGTCACTCCAGATGGTCTCGGCAACAGGATCGGTGCCCACCAACTTCAGCGCCTCGCGCGCAACGTGGGCCGGCACGTTCTTGTCCGCAGGTTCGGCGGGCAGGACCATAAAGGTGACAGGCGCTGTCGCAGGCTCTTTTCGCGCGCCCTTTTTTGCGTGTTTTTCCGGTCGCGCTTCGTCGCGCGGTGCGCGGCGCTCTGGCGGCACGGGTCGCACGGTTGCCGGCTTGGGGACGACGCGCACCGGTTTCATAGCTTGAGCGAGCTTGACCATCGGCGGTTTCGGCGCGTTCATCTTGGCGCGCTTCTGCCGCTCGTTATGCACCAACATGGCGACGGCGATGACGATCAATACCGTCAGAATCACCGCGAGCAGGACCTTGGTGTTCTTCATCGTGTGCCCCAGCATGTGAAACTGCCGCAACAGTATGCCTGTGCGTTCCGGCACGCCAGCAGAATATGGGCACCATGGTCCGTATGGACCCTGTTGACGGTTTCTTTCGTCCCTGCCGTCCCTTTTGTCCCTTCTGCCGCGCGCACTTTCCCAAGGCTTGGAAAAGCGAAGCTTGTGTTTTCCCAAGGATTGGAAAAAGCTGTGCCCGTGTTTTCAAAGGATGGGAACAACCGAAAGGAAGGCCGGATGAAGAAGGTGATGTTGCTCGCGGTGTGTGTGGCGATGGTGCTGTCGGCGCGGGGTGGGGCGGAGGAACAGCCGGTCACGCCGCAGGCGAAGACGGAATTGTTCAACGGAAAAGATTTGAGCGGCTGGGTGACGCACTCGAAGTCAAACGTGCCGGCGGCGGTCTGGTCGGTACAGGACGGCCTCCTGAAGTGCGTGGGCAAGCCCAGCGGCTATCTGCGCACCGAAAAGGCCTATGCGAACTACAAGGTGACCGTGGAATGGCGTTTCGCCAAGGCGGGTAATACGGGCGTGCTGGTGCACATGAACGGCCCGGAAAAAATCTGGCCGCTGTGCGTCGAATGCCAGGGGATGCACAAGGCGCAGGGCGACATGTATTTTTGGAGCGGCGCGAAGGCACAAGAACTGACCAAGGGCGTCAAGGTGCCGCGCAAGGGCGCGGACGCCGAGAAGCCGGTGGGCGAGTGGAACCTCTACCAGGTCGTCTGCGCCCAGGATACGGTCACGATTTTGGTCAATGGCCAGGAAATGAACCGCGCCACCGGCTGCCATCCGGCGGCCGGCAAGATCGGACTCCAGAGCGAGGGCGCCCAGCTCGAGGTGCGCCGCGTCACCCTCGAACCGCTCGCGCCGTGAGGGATGTGGTTCCAAGAGCTGAGGGCATTGCGTGCGAGGGGTGAACCTGGACTTGGTGTTGATGGCGATGCGTTGGATGGCGTCGTTACGGGAACCCACCCTGCGCTTCGCGCACCCCTCCCGAGGAGGGGATCAAGAGGCTGCGTTCTCCTCCTAGCGAGGGGTAGGTTAGTGCCAGAATAGGCACGGATCATGGGTTTTTGTGATCGGTTGGGTTCTCGTGCACTGGACCTCTGTAGCGGCGGCCTGTGGCCGCCGAAGAGCGGCCCGGCGCCGTCGCGCCCTCGAATCGGTGCTCTGGAGGGCGACGTGTCACGCCGCCGCGGGCGAACCTGCCGTCGGCGATTCCGCTGCGGCGGAAGCGCCGCTGCAGCTGAGAACAGCGTGCAAGTCGAATCACGAGGAATCTCGAATGTACATGAAATGGGCCAAGCCGGTTTTGTTGGCGCTGTGCGTGCTGCTGGGTGCGGTGCAGGCGGCGGAGTGGAAACAGAACCTATACCTGGGCCGCGGCGATTACTGGCGGCAACGGATTCCCATCGTCGTCACCAACGCCGGCAGCAGCGACGCCGCGGGCGCGCCGGTGGATGTGCCGGTCGGCACCGGTGCGGGCCAGGCCGCGCTCGCGGGTGCGAGCGCCGACGCGCTGCGCCTCTGCGATGCGGCCGGCAGCGAATTGCTTTGGGCACTGCGCGATGCGCAAGGCGAGCCATTGCGCTTCGGAGCGATTCCGGCGGGCGCGACGCTCACGGTGCCGGCCGATTGCGCCGCAGGTACGAGCGCGCAGCTCTACGCCTATTTCGACAATGTCTCGGCGTGGCGCGTGTCGGATTTTCTCGGCGCGGCCGCCGGCTTGCGCAACGGCGGGTTGGAAGCGGGCACGGGCGATGCGCCAGCGGGCTGGCATCACGATGAGAACGATGCGACGCATCACACCGCGTGGGTCACGGAAAATCCGCACAGCGGCGCGAAGTGCCTGAAGACCAGCGTCGCCGCCGGCGCGGAGCACACCTGGATCGCGACGCGACAGCAGCACATCCGCATCGTCGGCGGCGCGCGCTATAGTTTCCACGCATGGGTCCGCGGCGAAAACATCGAAGGCCGCGCCGGTTGGTATCTCCACATCGGTTGCGCGACGAATACGCAGATGGTCAGCCCGATCATCACGGCCGGGGGCGGCACGTTCGGCTGGAAGGAAGTGCGGACAGCCTTCACCGCGCCGGCTGCGGCCGATCGTGCGGACATCGGCACGGTCCTGCGCGGCACCGGCACCGCGTGGTTTGACGATGCGACGCTCGAGCGCCAGGATCCCGCCACACTGCGCGCCACGGCGCTGCCGCCGGAGCGCCTGCCCGCCATCGCCGAGGACGGCGTCGACGCCGCCTGGCCGACTGCGGGCGACTTCGCGCAGGCTTCCTATCGCTTTCCGTTCCGCGTGCTCAATCTCGGTGCGCAGCCGGTCGAGGGCGGCTTCATCTCCGCGGACCTCGGCGCGGCGCTGGCGCGGCTCAACGGGCGCATCGACCCGGCGAACGTGTGCGTGCTGGCGGGCGGACAGCCGGCGCCCTTCCATCGCATCGGGCAGACGCTGTTGATTTCCGGCAGCATCGCGCCGCGCTCGCGCAAAACCATCGCCATCTATTTTGCGCCCGGCAACGGTGGTGGCGCCGTGCAGGAAAACGCCGTGCGCAACTATGCGGCGAATCCCGCGCTGCCCGGCGGCGAGACGCGCGAGTCGGTGGGCGGGGTCAGCCGCGCGGAATATGCGCGGCTGCTCGCCAGCAGCGCGAACCTCGTGCGCAATCCCGATTTCGAAAACGGCGCTGGTGTTCCCTCCGACTGGCATGGCGCGGAAAAACTGCGCGACGACCGTGTGCAGATGAGCGGCGCGATGCCGGGCCTGTTCGGCAAGCGTTGCGCGCAGATGCTGGTGAGCACGAACGCGGGCCTAGCGTGGCGCGGCTGGCGGCAGACGGTCGCGGTGAAACCGGGCCACACCTATCTCGTCGCGGCGTGGCTCAAGTGCCGCGACCTCGCCAGTGATACGCTGCAAATCCACGCGCACGTCCGCGATGCGCAGGGAAAAATCTGCCGCGAAGATGGTTTCCGCAGCATCGGGCCCGGGCTGAACGGCACGCAGGACTGGACGCTGCTGCAAGGCTTGCTGACGCTGCCGCACGACGCGGCGCAGCTCGAAATCCATCTGACGACGCAGGCGACCGGCGCGGCGTGGCACGATGGCGTCGTCATCACCGAGGTCACGCCCGCGCAGCCCGCCGCGCTCGAAAGCCGGAGCGCCGCGGCCGTGCAGCCGGTCGCGTGGCCGGTCAACGCGATCGTCAAAGTCTTCCGCGACGATGTGCCTGGCGCGCAGCCGCCGTCCGCGCACATCACCGCTGCGCGCGGCGAGCCCGAGCCGCTGCAGATTGCGCTGCGCAGCCCGCGCGCCATCGCCGGCGTCACGGTGCTCGCCGACGCGCCGCGCGGCTCGTGGGGCAGGCAGTTGCCCGCGCCGGAGATCGGCGTCGTCGGCTACGTGCCGGTGGATCATCCTTCGAATTATTTCCAGACCGAGTGCCCGGCGTGGTACCGCAAATTCCCGACCCGCGCCGGCGCCTGCGACGGCTGGTGCGATCTGTGGCCCGATCCGATCTTGCCGAAAAACAGTTTCGATCTCGCCGCGAACCAGACGCAGCCGGCGTGGCTGACGTTTCGCGTGCCGGCGGACGCCAGGAGCGGCGACTATCGCGGCACGGTCCGCTTCGAGGCGGGTGGAAAGATGATCGCGGAAATCCCCTACACGTTCCACGTCTGGGGTTTCGCGCTGCCCACCGAGCGGCATCTCAAGGCGATCTACGACGCGCACGCCTCCGGCCAGCGCTGGCAGCAGCCGGGTTTGAAGCCGGGCGAGGCGCTGCACGCGATGTGGCAGTTCATGGCCGAACGGCGGCTCTGTCCCGACATGATCCGCCCGGAACCGAAGCTGAATTTCCGCAACGGCCAGGTCGAGGCCGACTTCGCCGAATTCGACAAGGCCGCCGCCTATTACCTCGAGGAACTCAAGTTGCCGCACTTCTATACGCCGAACTTCTTTTACGGCTTCGGCTGGGGCCATCCGCCGCGCAAGTTATGCGGGGAGCAGCCGTTCCCCGGTGAGTGGCCGTTCACCGACGCCGATCACCGCGTCCTGCGGCCCGAGTACAAGCGCGCCTACCAGGCCTGCCTGAAGGTTTACTGGGCGCACCTGAAGGAAAAAGGCTGGGATAAAAAATGCACGCTCTACCTCTCCGACGAGCCCTATGACACCAAGCCGCCGATCCGGGACCAGATGATTGCGCTGTGCGCCATGATCCGCGAGGTGGACCCCGCGATCCCGATTTATTCCAGCACGTGGCATCACCAGCCCGCGTGGGATGGCAGCCTCACGGTCTGGGGCTTCGGCCACTACGGCATCGTCACGCCGGAGAAGCTCGCCATGCTCCGCAACGGCGGCGCGAAGCTCTGGTGGACCACCGACGGCCAGATGTGCCTCGACACGCCGTACTGTGCCGTCGAGCGCCTGCTGCCGCACTACTGCTTCAAGTTCGGCGCCGAGGCCTACGAGTTCTGGGGCTTCGACTGGCTGACCTATGACCCCTACGAGTTCGGCTGGCACGGTTATAATTTCCAGAGCGGCGAGCCCGGCAGGACCGAGTGGGTCCGCTTTCCGAACGGCGACGGCTTCCTGGTTTATCCCGGCGCGCCGTTCGGGCAACGCGCGCCCGTTTCGTCGGTCCGCGCCGAACAGGCCGGCGAAGGCAGCGAGGACTACGAATATCTCTGGCTGCTCCGCGATCGCATCGCCGCCGCGCAGAAGGCCGGCCGCGACACCGCCGCTGCCGCGCGCACCCTCGCCGAGGCGCAGGAATTGGTCAGCATCCCGAACGCCGGCGGCCGCTACTCCACGCGCATCCTGCCCGATCCCGACGCCGTCCTGCGCCTCAAGGAGCGCGTCGCGCAGGCGATCGAGGCGCTGCGGTAACGCAGAGTCGCGAAGAAAAGCAGAAGACGCAGAGGCGGAGAAGAAGCCACGGATGAACACGGATTTGCACGGAAGCCAAGCAGGGTGGAGCGGGTTGCCGGAAAGACCGCGACAGGGTTGGGGAAGATGACGGATACGAGATCAGAATGGAAAGTTTTCCGCGATGCCTTGGCCGAACATGATTTTGTCTTGGCCGGGCAACTGTTCTCGAAGAATCCCGACCTTATCCGCCAGACGAACGCGCTCGGTGAAACGGCGCTCCACTGGCTTGCAGTGGAAGATGATGTCGAGGCGGTACACTGGTTGCTGCAACACGGTGCAGACGCGAATACACGGAACAAATTCGGGACACCCATGCTTTTCGAGGTGGCCTTGCTCGAACATAAGAAGTTATTCCGCTGGTTGCTTGCCAACGGGGCTGATGCTGACTTGAAAGATGTGGAAGGATTAAGCTTGGGCGCGTTCTTGGCGGAGAACGCGAAACCGCACATGGCGCGGTTCGTAGAGGAACTCAGAAATCGGCAACACGAGCCCGATCTTGAAAAGTGAACCGCGGCAGTCTGTCTGCTTTTGAAGGTTGAGTTTGCTGTGGCCGCCGCCGCTCGGTTCGGGTGGGTTTTTCTGGCGGTGGGCGCGCCGGTTCGACCCTTCGACAAGCTCAGGGCAGGCATGCTCACCGCAGGCGCGCCCGCCCTTCCGTCTTCGTTCCTTCGTTATTTCTGTTCCACTCTTCTTGGCGCGCTTGGCGTCTTGGCGGTTAAAATTCTTTCGCGTCAAACTGCGTGCATCCGCGGCTCGTTTTCCTGCGGGCTTGGCAGGAGTTGCGGCGTGTACCGCCTCCAGGCTGATGCGTGGAGGGCGGCGTGTCACGCCGCCGGTTCGCGGGGACGTATCGTGCGCAGCGCGGATAAAGCGGAAAGGGGGCTCCCGGGTCTCCATCAACTTGTTTGATCACCCGCCACGTCGTAGATTAAACAAGGAGGGAACCGTCCATGATTGAGGCGCATCGCCGGAAAAGAAATTTTGCGATATTGCTCTCTGGCCTGCTTATGATTCTGGCCTTTCTGTTGGGTCAGCTTTGGTTCTGGTCCGTGGGAGGTTTGGTTTCCTTTGAGGCTTTAGGCCGGATGTATTTCTTCCTTCAGCCCGTGGCGATGTTTCTCGGGTTCAAAGTTTGTTATCACTGGGCCAAAGCCAAAGGCTATGATGGGACTTATACCCTATGGGCTTTGGCGAATATTATCGGAGCCTATGTCCTCTATCGACTCCCGGACCGAACACAGCCCCCGAAACTCAAGCTGCAAATCAAGGCGGTGGAAGAACGAACGGAATGGGCCGCCGTGGATAAATTCGACTGATGGCACGGTGCTTTCCGTCTTGAGATAGGGCAGGGTCCCGACGTTGAAAAGGAAGCGCAGCAGGCTGGACGCTTTTGAACGATGGTTGTGTGGTAGCTGTCGCCCGGTTGGGTTGGGTTTGTCTGGCGGCGCTCACCGCGGCGGACGGCGAACTGCTCTACAACGGCATCCGCCTGCCGGCGGCGTGGCCGCCGCGCCTGCAAGCCTCCGGTAGCAAAGTCATGCCCGTGCCCTATCTGGCGGAGCGGCCGGCCGTGGTCCCGATCGATGTGGGCCGGCAGCTTTTCGTGGACGATTTCCTCGTCGAAAACACCGACCTCAAGCGCCAGTTTCACCATCCGCAACGCTACGAGGGCAATCCCATCCTCAAGCCGGAAACGCCCACCGAGCTTGGCGCCTTTGCCGAGAAGGATCGCGATGGCAACGCCAAGCCGGTGGCGGCGATGATCAGCGACGGCTTTTGTTACGACGCGCAGGAGCAGACTTTCAAGCTCTGGTATCAGGCCGGCTGGCGCGATGGCACGATGCTCGCCCTGAGCAAGGACGGCTTGCATTGGACGCGGCCCGAAACCGATCTTGAAAAAGGAAACAACCGGGTGCTGCCCAGGCTTCCGGGACCGGTGACTCGACCCGGCAGCGCGTGACGTGGAAAGGCGCGGATGATCTGGCCGCGTTGAGCGGCAAACCTGTGAAATTGCGCTTTCATCTCACCCGCGGTCAGCTCTACGCCTTCTGGGTCACGCCCGACCCCAAAGGCGCGAGCTTCGGCTACGTCGCCGCCGGTGGCCCGGATTTCTCCGGCCCGATGGATGTGCCCCCGCGGGGGAGGTAGGCGCCGCAGGATTCGCGCACGATGAGCCGCGGCGACAGCAGCAGCGTCCGCGCCGGCAAGGTCGGCTCTGCGATCCGCTCCAGCATGGCGCGAAACGCCAGCGCGCCCAGGTCGCGGCACGGCTGATGGATCGTCGTCAGCGGCACGCTCAGCAGCGTCGCGTACTTCACGTCGTCAAACCCGACCACCCGCAGATCGCGGGGCACATGCAGCCCCGCGCGTTCCAGCGACTGCATCAAGACGGCCGCGGTGTTGTCGTTGGCGCAGATGATCGCGTCCGTCCGGCCCTTGGCCACCAGCTGGCGCACAAACTTCAGGTCCGCCGGATCGCCGCGCTGCACCCACGTGGTGTCCGGTTCCAGTCCGCGCCGGGCCATCGCCTCGCGCGCTCCGGCGATACGGGTGTCCACGGTCGCGGCCGACAGCGGGCGCGCGACGAAGGCGAGCCGCCGGCAGCCGAGCTTGAGCAGGTGCTCGGCGAGCAGATAGCCGCCCGCAAAATTGTCCAACCCGACCAGGTCGAAGTCGCTGCGTTGCGGGAATGGGGTGAAATCGCGGTCGAGCAGCACCACCGGAATGCCGGCCTGGCGCAGCAGATCCGCAATGCGGCGGCTTGCCTGTTCCGGGGCCGGCGTCAGCTCGAAGGGCGCGAAGAACACGCCGGCGACCTTGCGCTCAATGAACTGCTGGCAGAGCTGTTCCGCGTGTTCGCGGCTCGCGTCGGTGTCGTGGAGCGGATGTGTGGAGCCGCCCCACAGCAGGCTGGACTCATGCGTCCGCGCCAGGCTGGCGATTTCGCCACAGATCGGCTCGAAGATCTCGGTCGCGCCCAGCCCCGGGATGAGCACCCCGAGCAGGCGCAGGCCGGCCTCGGCCGCAGCTCCCGCCTCGCGGGCGTAGCTGCCCGAGCCCGCGCGACGCTGGAGCAGTCCATCGTGTTGCAGGTCGAGCAACGCGCGGGCGGCGGTCGGGCGCGAGACGCCGAAGCGAGTGACCAGCTGGGTCTCGCTCGGCAGCCGCGACCCCGGCGGATATTTGCCCGCGAGGAGGTCGGCTTTGAGCGCCCGGTAGATGGCGCGGTGCTTCGGCAGCGGCTGGGGTGCTGGTTTCATGGTTATGACAACTTGATGATCTGCTATTACAGGAATCGTTTTGAATGTCAAACTTATGCTTACAGGTTTCCGGTCCCGCCTGCTATATAGGGGCCGTACGGTGCGCGCGGCATATGGTGAAGAGACGGTTGTCCAAGGCTGGGAAGTTTGCGCGGGCTGAATTTCCAGGGCCTTGAAGGGTTGAGGAGTACACGAGATGAACAAGTTGCTGGGCTGGCAGGAAACAAACCCCACGGGAGCACGGTCATGAAATATCGCATCTTCTTCTGGTCCATCACCTCGGCGCTCGCCGGGTTTCTCTTCGGCTTCGACACGGTCGTCATCTCCGGCGCGGAGCAGAAAATCCAGGCGCTCTGGGGCTTGAGCGCGGCCCTGCACGGGCTGGCGATGGGCTCCGCGCTCTACGGCACGGTGCTGGGCTCGCTGCTCGGTGGCTGGCCGACGGACAAGTTTGGCCGGAAGAAAACGCTGCTGTTCATCGGCGTGCTCTATGTCCTCTCGGCCATCGGCTGCGCGTTTGCGAACGGCGTCGGTATGTTCATCGCCGCCCGCCTGATCGGCGGCATCGGCATTGGCATCTCGACCGTGGTCGCGCCGTTGTACATCTCGGAGATCGCCCCGCCGGCTTACCGCGGGCGGCTCGCGGGCATGTTTCAGTTCAACATCGTGTTCGGCATCGTCATCGCCTTTGCCTCCAATGCCGTGATCGCGCGCATCGGCGGCGAGGACGCCTGGCGCTGGATGCTGGGCATCGCGGCGGTGCCGTCCGTCATCTACGCGGTCATGTGCCTCGCCCTGCCCGAAAGCCCGCGCTGGCTGATCGGGCGCAAGGGCGACCGGGCGGCGGGCCTCAAGGTGTTGCAGCTGATCGAGCCCGATTCGTCGCCGGCGCAGCTCGACGCCCATGCGGATGAATTGATGGCGGCGGCGCGCACCGAGAAAACCGTCGCCTCCGGGTTCTGGACCTGGCGGCTGCGCGTGCCGATCTTCCTCGCGATCCTGGTCGCCTTCTTCAACCAGCTGTCCGGTATCAACGCGGTGCTGTATTTCGCGCCGCGCATCTTCGAAATGACGGGGCTGGGCGCGAAGGCTGCGCTGCTGCAATCCGTCGGCATCGGCATCACCAACCTGATTTTCACCTTCGTCGGGCTGTGGCTCATCGACAAGCTCGGCCGGCGCACGCTGCTCTACATCGGCTCCTTCGGCTACATTGCGTCGCTGGGACTGACGGCGTGGGCCTTCTTCACGCAGCACTATGCGATTGTGCCCGCGTGCATCTTCGCCTTCATCGCGGCGCACGCGGTGGGGCAGGGCGCGGTCATCTGGGTGCTCATCTCCGAGATCTTCCCCAATCGCCATCGCGCCGAAGGCCAGGCGCTGGGCAGCTTCACCCACTGGATCTTTGCGGCGCTGCTCACGACCTTCTTTCCGACGATGGTCAAGGCGTTTGCCCCGGGCTACGTCTTTCTGTTCTTCTGTTTCATGATGGTGCTGCAACTCGTCTGGGTGAAGCTCATGGTGCCGGAGACGAAGGGCCGGAGCCTTGAGGAGCTTCAGCGCGACCTGGGCATCTCATGAACAGGCCCAGCGTATTGTCCTGCGGCGAAGTGCTGTGGGATCTCTTCCCCGAAGGCCCGCGCTTCGGCGGTGCGGCGGCCAACTTCGCCTGCCATGCCGCGCTGCTCGGCGGCGAGGTGACGCTGCTCAGCGCCGTGGGCACGGATGCGCGTGGCGACCAGGCCCTCGCGATCCTCCAAGGTTTCGGCGTCGACACAGCCCTGATCCAGCGCAGCGGCGCTGCCTCCACCGGCAGCGTCGGCGTGAGCGTGGACGCTGCTGGCAAGCCGAGCTTTGAGATCCACGCCGGTTCGGCGTGGGATCGCGTAGCTTGGAATGCAGCGCTGGAGGCGCGCGTCGCGAAAGTGGACGCGATCTACTTCGGCACGCTCGGTCAGCGGAGCGAACCATCCCGCGCGACGATCCGGCAGGCGCTGCGCCTCGCGCAGGCGCGCGGCATCCTCCGCGTGCTCGATATCAACCTGCGCAAGCCGTTCCATGATGCGGCGCTCATCCGCGACTCCATCGCGCTGGCGAGCGTGCTCAAGCTCAGCGATGACGAACTGCCCGAGGTCGCCGCAGCTTGCGGCCTCGCTTTGGATGCGCAGCCTGAAAACACGCTGCGCGCCTTGCTGGTGCGTTGCGGCCTGACGCTCGTCGCCATGACGCGCGGAGCTGAAGGCGCGCTGCTCGTCTCGGCAGAGGCTGTCATCCGTCAGCCGGGCATCCCGACGACCGTGGTCGACACGGTCGGCGCGGGCGACTCGTTCACTGCGGCGCTTGTCATCGGCCTGCTGAAAGGCGAGACCCATCAGGCCCTGCTGCGGCGCGCCTGCGAAATAGCCTCCGCCGTCTGTGCGCAACCCGGCGCCGTTCCCAGCCTTGCCTGATTACCAACAACAAGCATGCTTGAGACCCCGGAGTTGCCGGGTTTGACCATCAGGGAGAGGGACCATGAACCTACCGCAACGTGACCAGCACTCAGCCCGCCTGAACCGACGGACCTGGCTCAAGACCCTGTCCGCAAGCAGCGCCGCTTTGCTGGCCGCCCCGTTGGCGCGGGCCGCAGAGCCGAAACGGAACATGAAGATCACGCGTGTGCGTGTCTACACGCCGCCGCATCCGAACCCGCTGTTCAACCAGAGCGACCACGTGGTGACGATCGAAACGGATGCCGGCCTCACCGGCGTCGGCGAGGGCGGCTCCAAAGAGCTGCTCGAGCAATGCGCAGGCCGCCTGATCGGCAAGGACCCGCAGTATATCGAGCGCCTGTGGCAGGACATGACGCGCGCTTTTTTCTATCCGCCCGGCCGCGAGAAATTGCACGCGATAGGCGCGCTCGATCTGGCGCTCTGGGACCTCAAAGGCAAGGCGCAGCAGCTGCCCGTGCATGCGCTCCTGAACGGCATGGCGCGCGAGCACTGCGAGTGCTACAACACCGGCGGCATCATTCCCGGCGTCAAACCGGGCATGAGCGTCAAGGAGCGGGCCCAGGCCACCCTCGAGGCCGGTTACCGCGCCTTCCGGCTGGACGCGGCCAGCGCGCCGCCCAACACCGTGTACAACCCGCGCGAGCGCGTCACCAAGATGTACGAGGACTGCGTGCAGGCGCGCGAGGGCGTGGGCAAAAACGGCGACTGGTGCATCGACTTCCACCAGCGCTTCGACCTGGCCGATGCCGTGCGCGGCTGCGACCTGATCAAGGATCTTGCGCCGTTGTTCGTTGAGGATCCCGTGCGCGAAGAGGCGTTCCGCGAGGATTTGCCGATCCTGCGCCGCGCGGTGAAGGTCCCGCTGGCCGCGGGCGAGGAGTGGGGCTACCGCTGGGACTTCAACAAGCTGGTGGAGAGCCACGACATCGACTTCCTGCGCGCGACGCTGCCCAACGTGGGCGGCATCACCGAGATGATGAAGATCGCGGCGCTCTGCGAGACGCACTTCGTCGGCATGGTGCCGCACTTCACGGGCCCCATTGCCACGGCGGCGCTGGTGAATGCCCTCGGGACCTTCTCCGGCCCGCTGCTGCTGGAGTACAACTTCCAGGGACGCACGCTGCCCCATGTGCCGGTGTGCCTCGACTTCAAGAACGGCAGGCTGTTTCCGAACGACCGGCCGGGCCTGGGCGTGGAACTCGACTTCTCGCAGTTGAAGCAGATCGCCGAGATCACGCAGCCCTTGACTGACCGCGCCAAGACGTACTTCCGACCTGACGGTTCCATCACAAACTGGTAGCCAGGAATGTCACACATGAAAACAACGCTGCTGCTCCTCATCGCCCTGCTGCTGGCGCCGCTGGCCGCGCTCCACGCCGCTGATACGGCCTCACCAGCGACGCCAGCGCCGGAGCGCACTCGCACGGTGCGCATCACGGGCGATTTCCTGCAATTGCCGTTGATGCAGCATGCGAACGGCGACCCGAAAAGCGCCAGGTTGGGTTTCGAGAAGTTGTGCATTGAGGCGGACGGGAAGCTGCTGCGCTTTATGAATATCGAGCTGCCGAAGGACGGCAAGCAGCCTGATTTCTGGTATTCCGCCGACCTGCGCGAATTCAAGGGCCGCACGGTTACCCTGCGCATCAGGTCGCACGACGCCGCCGCACTGGAGTGCCTGGAGTTCAGCGACAAAGAAATCATGGACCCTCATGCTTACGACGGCCCGTATCGCCCGCGCTTCCACTTCAGTCCGCGCCTGGGCTGGATGAACGACATCAACGGCAGCTACTACCAGGATGGCCTTTATCATATCTTCTACCAGTTCAATCCAGCGGCCACCGGCACGGGCCCGGGCTTCGACATGCACTGGGGGCATGCGGTGAGCAAAGACCTCGTGCATTGGAAGGAATGGCCGGTCGCGCTTTTTCCCAACGATGTCGGTCAGTGTTTTTCCGGCACGACCGTGATGCAGCAGCAGCCCGTTTCCGGCGTGAATGAAGGCGTCAAACTCCCGGCACCAGCGCTATTCTTTGCCGCCACGCGGCCGTTCTCGCAACACCTCGCCACCACGCCGGATGGCGGTCGCACCTGGAAGCGCTACGCCGGCAATCCCGTGGTGCCGCACATGGGCGAAGGCGACCGCGACCCCAAGGTCATCTGGCATGAGGCTTCGCAGCACTACGTCATGGTGCTCTACATGCACGGCAAAGAAGCGGGCTACCACTTCCTGCGCTCGAAGGATCTCGTCAAGTGGGAGCAAACCAGCGTGCTGCCGAACTGGTTCGAGTGCCCCGAGTTCATCCCGGTGAAGTCGGCCCTCAACGGCGAAAAGCTCATGATGCTCTACGGTTGCTATCGCACGCCCAACGACGCGTCGGGGAAGGGCATCACGAAGTCCTGCTATCAGCTCGGACGGTTCGACGGCAAAACCTTCACGCCCACCACCAGGCCGCGCCAGGCGCACCTCGGCCCCAGCTTCTACGCCGCGCTCATCTTCATGAACGAGCCCCAAGGCCGCCCTGTGATGATGGGCTGGGCCTCTGGCACCAAGTTTCCCGGCGAGCCCTTCAATCAATGCGCGAGCCTCCCCTTGCTGCTGCAGCTGAAAGCCATCAACGGCGAAGACACGCTCTGCTTTGAACCCGTTGCGGAAGTCAATGCCCTGCGTGGAGAACCGCTGCTGAAGATCAGCAACTCCACCATCGCCGAAGCGCAGACCAAACTCGCCACGCTCGCCAAAGATGCCGCGCTGGATGTCGTCGTGCGCTTCCGACCTGCGGCATCGGGCCAGGTGAGCGTCGCCCTGCGTAACATCGCCTTCGGCTATGACGCCACGACCAGGGTCCTCAAGCGCGGGCAGGTCAACAGCCCGCTCCATCCCGGCGAATCCCTCGATGCCCGCTTCCTCATTGATCGTGGCGTTGTCGAAAGCTTCTGGAACGGCGGTGAAGCCGCCTACTCGATCGCATCCCTGCACACCGACGCCGGCCCCGCTTTCGCCATCGAAGGCGATGCCGTGGTCGAAGAACTCACGGTCTATCCCATGGCGAACATCTGGAAATGAACCATGCCATGAAACCAACATTCCTCGCACTCTTTACCGCCCTGCTGCTCGCGCCGCTGGCCGCGCTGCACGCCGCTGACGCGCCGCAGACACCCGTTGCGCGCGAGCTTGTCGTTGAAAAGAAGTTGCTCCATTTCCCAGTGAAGAACGGCGCGGCGAAAAGCACGGTAGTGGTGAGCGTGGATGGCAAGGAGGTGCGCCGCTTCGACATCGAGTTGGCCGATGGCGCTGCCGACTGGTGGGCGCCGCTCGATGTGGGCGCGTGGGCAGGCAAGACCTTGAGCGTGAGCACGGGCACCTTGCCCGCAGGATCGCAGGCGCTCGCGTCACTCCGCCAGTCCGACGTTCTGCTGGATGCCGAGCAGCTCTACCGCGAACCGTTGCGTCCGCAATTTCATTTCTCGCCACGCCGCGGTTGGGTGGGCGACCCCAATGGGCTGGTGTTTTACAAAGGCGACTACCACCTCTTCTTTCAATACAATCCATACGGCATCAAATGGGGCAACATGCACTGGGGCCACGCGGTGAGCAAAGACTTGGTGCATTGGCAGGAACTACCCATCGCCCTTTACCCACCCAAGTTTGGCGATCATCCCTATTCCGGAAGTGCCGTCGTGGACAAGGAGAACACGGCGGGGTTCAAGCAGGGGACGGAAGACACCATCGTCGTAGTCTATCCCAGCACCCGACGTGGGATATGCCTCGTCTACAGCATGGATGGCGGCCGGACTTTCACTGAATACTCTGGCAACCCGCTCCCTGGAAAACTCGGCGGCGACCCGCGAGTTTTTTGGCACGAGACCACCCGCCGCTGGATCATGATCACTTGCCGGATCCTGAAATCGTCGCCTGAGGTTCCTCCCGGGAAGCCGGGCTGGCTGGAGAAGGCGCAATGCGGTTTCGAATTCTTCAGCTCGACGGACCTCAAACATTGGGAACGGAATAGCGGAATCGCGGACTGCTGGGAATGTCCCGATCTTTTCGAACTGCCAATCGGAGGGAATCAGAAGAACAAGAAATGGGTTCTGATGCCCAATCATGTCCCATCGTTGTGCGTTGGCGGCAAGTATGCCGGCGGCCGTTATCTCGTCGGGACTTTCGACGGCAAGCAGTTCACGCCTGACACTAAAATACTCCAATTCAACTTCGGCAATACTTACGGTGCGGCGCAGTCCTATAACAATATTCCGGCGGAGGATGGGCGACGGATCAATGTCGGCTGTGCCTTCAACACGCGCATGCCCGGGATGCCCTTCAGCCAGATGATGAATTTCCCTACGGAGTTGACCTTGCGATCCACAGAGGACGGACCGCGGCTGTTCGCCTGGCCGATCCGGGAGATCTCGTCGCTCTACGCCGCCACCCGTGAGTTCTCCAAAATCTCCCTCTCGCCCGCGGGCACCGTCCTGCCGGGCGTGGAGGCCGGCCTCCTCGATATTTCCGCGGAGTTTTCCGTCGGCGCGGCGACGGAGGAAGTGGGGCTGAACTTGCGCGGCGTCGCCGTCACGTTCGACGCCAAGAGCGGACTGTTGAAATGCGCCGATCGCACCGCGCCGCTCAAACCGGTCAACGGCACGATCAAGTTCCGGCTCCTGCTCGACCGCGTCTCTCTCGAAATCTTTGCCAACGAAGGGCGCGTCTATATGCCCATGGCCATGCTGCCCAAGGACGAGGAGCGTGCGGTGGCTGTGTTCGCCAAAGGCGACGATGTACGGCTCACAGCGCTGACGGTGCACACCCTGAATTCGGCATGGGAGCACGACACCGGAGCCAAACCGTGAAACAACTGAGCCTCCTCACCACCCCGCAGCTAATGTCGCTTGCCGCATCCGTCTATAACCAGCCCGGCGCCACGCCGCCACCGCCGCAAAACCTGACGAGTATTTTTAAAAAAGTAACCCTATGAAAACACTACCGCTGATCCTCGCGCTCGGCCTCGTCACCGTCGCGCGCGCCGCCGCGCCGGACATCCTGATCGCCGACTTCGAGGGCAAGGATTACGGGGCGTGGAAGGTGGAAGGCGAAGCTTTTGGCACGCGTCCGGCAACAGCCAACATCTCGCCGAAGAACAAGGTGTCGGGGCATCAGGGACAGGGTTTGGTGAACAGCTATGCCAACGGCGACAAGTCCATCGGCGTGCTTACTTCGCCGGACTTTGCCATCGAACGGAAACATATCAACTTCTTGATCGGCGCCGGAAATTATGAGGGGAAAACCTGCATAAACCTGCTGGTGGCCGGCAAGGTGGTTCGTTCTGCTGTTGGGTTCGCCATCAAGGATGCGGGCCATGAAGTGCTCGACTGGAAAGCATGGGATGTCGCGGAGTTCATGGGCAAGCAAGCGACGCTTCAGATTGTCGATAATCACACCGGCGGCTGGGGCCATATCGATATCGACCAGATCGTGCAGTCGGACACGCCGCGCAAGGCCTCCTTCAAGGGCGCAACCCCGGAACCGAAGGATTATGTCTCGAAGGTTCCGAAGTACACGTTTGCCAACACCCTCGAAGAGCAGCAGCAGCAGTTGGCGGTGAATCCGCTGTTGGAACGGTTCCGGGCGTCGCGGGCAAAAATACTGAAAGACCCGCACCATCCGCTCTATCATTTTACGAGCCCGGAAAATCGGCTTAACGACCCGAATGGGCTCTGCTTTTGGAAGGGGAACTGGCACCTGTTTTATCAGGGCTATCCGCCGGAAGATCCGCGCCAGCACTGGGGTCATGCGATCAGCAGTGACCTGATCCATTGGCGCGATCTTCCCTACGCGATCTATCCCGACCCGGAGCGCGCCTGCTTTTCGGGGTCAGCCCTTGCGGAAAACGACCGGGTTATTGCGATGTACCACGGCACCACAGTCGGCAGCATGGTGGCCGTGTCGGATGATCCGCTGCTGCTGAATTGGAAAAAGGTCAGCGGCAAGGCCGTGATTCCCCACAGCAAGCCGGGCGAACCCGAGCTGCCCTACAATATTTTCGATCCCTGCATCTGGAAGAAGGGCGACTATTATTACGCACTGACGGCAGGGCAGTTGCCCGATGGCCCCGGCGGGAAGCGTGTGCGGGCGGAGTTTCTGCACCGCTCGAAAGATCTGGCGCGCTGGGAATACCTGCACCCGTTCCTTGAAAAGGATCGCTACGGAAGGATCGGTGACGACGGAGCCTGCCCATATTTCTGGCCGCTTGGCGACAAGCATATCCTGATTCATTTCAGCCACATCAGCGGCGGGAAATATATGCTTGGCGACTACGACACGGAACGCGACAAGTTCGTGGTCACCGATGGTGGCGACTTTAATTACGGCCCCGCTGCCCCCAGCGGCGTTCACGCGCCGTCAGCGGTTCCCGATGGCAAGGGTGGTGTCATTGTCATCTTCAATATGAACCCCGGCAAGAGCCACGACGGCTGGAACCAGATCATGTCGTTGCCCAGGCGCCTGACGCTAAACAAGGACGACGGCATCGATGCCCTCAAAATTGAACCGGTCGGCGACACCGCCTCCCTGCGCTACGCTCACCAGCATGTCGAGGCCATGGCCCTGCCGGCGAATGAGGAGATCGTGCTCGATAACATCAAGGGCAACGCCATGGAACTGCTGGCGGAAATCGAATGCCCATCGGCCCAGATGCTGGAGCTGAATGTGCTGCGTTCACCGAAGAAGGAGGAGACCACCCGGATCATGTTTTTCCCGGAGCGGGGTTACCGGCACCGCGAGTTCGCGGACCAGCGGGCCACCATGGGCAGCAGCGTGCTCTCGATCGACACCTCCTGTTCATCCATCCTGCCTGATGCGCGGTCGCGCGCACCCGAAACCGCCCAGTTCTACATGGACAAGCAGGAGACGCTCAAGCTGCATGTCTTTATCGATAAAAGCGTCGTCGAGGTTTTTGTGAACGGCAAACAGTGCGTCGCCGTGCGCGTCTATCCCGGCCGTGAAGACAGCCTGGGCGTTTCCCTGCGCGCGCAGGGCAGTGGCGCGAAACTGAAAGCGCTCGACGCCTGGAAAATGAAAGGCATTTACGAGTAATGCGTACTGCACCCAGGCGGGCGCCAAGCCAACGGACCCGCAACATGCGCCGTGGCTTTCCAACCAGTGGAAAACTGCATGCGATGTTTTCCAATGATTGGAACTGACGACCAAATGCCAGTGAGAAGTACCACCATGAAGCTCTCCCTCCCGCTCCTCACCGCGCTGCTGCTCGCGCCGCTGGCGGCGTCGGCGGATGTTCGTATGCCGCGTTTGTTTTGCGACCACATGGTTTTGCAGCAGCAGCTGAAAAATACGATCTGGGGCTGGGCCAGTCCGGGCGAGAACGTGACCGTCGCGGCCTCCTGGGGCACCTCGGCATCGGCCACGGCCGATGCCGGAGGCCGATGGAAGCTGCTGCTGGAAACGCCCGCCTACGGAACCGGTCACTCGCTCACGATCAACGGCAAGAACACCATCGAAATCAAAGATGTCGCGATCGGGGAAGTCTGGCTCTGCGCCGGCCAATCCAACATGGGCTGGTCGACGGGCCAATCCTACGAGGCGGAACTGGAAGCCAATGTCAATCTGCCCAACTACCGCATCTTCAAATCCGTCCGCGAACACTGGCATGTGCCGCTGGAGGAGAGACGCGATCTGCTTGGTAAATGGAAGCCCTGCAATCCGGAATCCGCCGCCGAGACCTCGGTCGTCGCCTATAATTTCGGCAAGAAATTACATCAGGCCCTCGGCGTTCCCGTCGGGATCATCCAGGAAGCCTATGCCGGCACACCGATTGAGGGCTGGATGCCGTGGGATGTTCAGAAGGACATTGCCCAGTCGAAGGAGCAAAAGGCAGACATGGATCGAAGCGCGCAGCGCCAGATGGATGGGAAGGGTGAAAGCCATGAAAAATCTCTCCAGAGATTCAATCAAGAGCTGGCGGATTACAACGCCAAGGTGGCTGCGGGGGAGACCATGAAAACCAAGAACCGAGCGCTGCAGCCTCCCTCCATCACCAGGCCTGCAGACTTGGGGCACCAGTATCCGGCCAACATCTTCAATGCCATGATCTATCCCATCCGGCCCTATGGCATCAAGGGCGCCATCTGGTATCAGGGCGAGTGCAATTCCAAGACCGCACCCCAAGCTGTTGCCTACCGCGAACAATTGGAGCGTTTGATTAACTATTACCGCTCATCATGGCACGAACTCTCGGGCGGCAATGTGGCAAAAGATTTCCCGTTTCAGTTCACCCAACTACCCAGTTGGGAGCCGCCGCAGACCAAGCCGGTGGAAGGGTTGGAGGCCACCTGGCCGGTCAACCGCGAAGCGATGCGACTCGTCAGCATGGCGGTGACCAATGTCGGCATGGCGGTGGGCATCGACTGCGGCGATCCGGTTGCCCTGCATCCGAAAAACAAGAAACCGATCGGCATCCGCCACGCCTACCTTGCGCTTGAGCAGACCTACGGAAAGATAATCGTCGGCAACGGCCCTCGACACAAAAGCCAGAAGATCGAAGGAGACAAAATCGTGCTCCAATTCGATGGCATTGGCAGCGGCCTGATGGCTGCGAAGCCCGGCGCGCTTGATAGCTTTGCCATCGCCGGAGTGGACAAAGTCTGGCAGTGGGCCGATGCCACGATTCAGGACAATACGGTGGTGGTCTCCTCGTCGAAGGTGAGCAAACCAGTTGCTGTCCGCTATGCCTGGGCCATGAACCCCTCGCAGCGCAATCTGCTCTACAACAAAGAGGGCCTGCCGGCTTCGCCATTCCGAACCGATGACTGGCCTCTCTTCAACCCTAAAGACGATGCTGTCCGGGTGGAGAAACCTGAAAAGACCGACGAAAACAGAGACGCCAAGAGGGACAGCAAAGATTGGGCACGTCCGAGAATGACACAGTAAAACGATGGGGAAGACCAATGAAATACACCAACACACTCATCATCGTTCTGCTGGCAATTGGCCGGATCGCTTTTGCCGAGGTCAGCAACGGGCTCGCGCCTGAAGCGACGGACCTTAGCCCGAAGAGCGTTTCCTGGGCGGCGGAGGCCAAACTGCCCGACCTCGAGAAGGCCTTCATCAGCACCGCTCCCGCGAATCGGAACGACGGTATCCCGGCCGGCAAACTGGAAAACAGCGCGGCGCTGCTCGTTTTCGCCAACGAGATCGCTGCGGGACAACACGGCGAAATTGACAGCCTGTTGCTTGCGCACCACGGCAAGTTGCTGTTCGAATCCTACTATCGGCGCGGGCGCATCAACTATCCGCACTACCAGATGTCCATCACCAAGTCCTACACGGCGATGGCGATCGGCCGCGCGGTCCAACTGGGCTACCTGACGATGGCCGACCTCGACAAACCGGCGATCAGCTTCTTGAAGGAGGTTGATCAGGGCAAACTGGTTCCCGGCGCCGCGTCCATCACGCTGGCCGAGGCGATGAACATGCGGTCGGGCATCCGCCTGGCGGAAGGCAAAGCCAAGGAGCTCTTGCAGCAACCCGCTGCGCTCAAAGGGCAGGGGCAGGTCCGGGCCTATCTGGAGAACAGCAGCCCCATCCCCGCGCCACCGAGAGCCTTCAAGTACCAGGAAGCCGACCCGTCCATCACCATGCAAGTGCTCGAAACCGTTGTCCCCGGCGGGGCGAAAGAGTTCATCGCCAAGGAAGTGTTCGGCAAAATGGGGATCACCAACTTCGTGTGGGAGACGGATGTCAGCGGCCTGCCCAAGGCGGCCGCCGGCAGCGGTCTGACCTCCCGCGACATGCTCAAGTGGGGTCTGCTGGTGCTCCAAAAGGGGAAGTGGCAGGGAGAGCAGCTCATCCCTGCGGCCTTTGTGGAACGGGCGACCAGCCCGCTCTCGCTCAGCTACGGCAAGTCGTTCTATGGCTTTTTCTGGTGGGTGGAGGATCCCCAGGTCGCGGGGAAGGCCTGGCACTGCATGGAAGGGCGCGGTGCCGGCGGCCAGTTTATTTTCATGTACCCGGAACTGGACTTGATAGCGGTCATTACCGCCCATCACAAAGGCATGGGCACGATGCTCGCCACCGCGCCGAATAAAATTCTGCCTGCCTTTATGGCGAAATGAGCACATAGACCCACGAAGGAGTTTCCAAAATGATGAACAAACTTTCTTTTCTTGCCCTCGCCGCCCTGCTGCTGGCGTCGCCGGCTGTGCTGTACGCTGCCGAGGCGACCCAGGCGCTGTTCTCCGTGCATGAGGACTTTGGCCCGGGTTTTGACGCGCGGAAGTTTCTCACGCCGATTCCGAACAAGAACACGAGCGTCCGTGACGGCGTGCTGTGGACCCGCGGGTCCAGCGGCGGCAAATACCCGCCGATGGTCTACCTCGCCCTCAACGGCAAGGACCTGACGCTGTCGTTCCGCTACCGCCACCTGGGCCAGGGCGGCATGCTCTGGCTCTTCGTCGATGGCGACGACGGTTACGGCGCCGTCGACCACATGCTGCGGGTGAAACTCCTCCGCGACTCGGTCGCGCTCGAGGTCGACGCCCATTCGCCCGACCCGAAGCATCCGCTCCGCCAGAAGACCCGCGAGGCCGACCCGGTCAGCAAGGTCTACCGCACCAACGAGCTCTTCGCGCCGGAGAAGGCCGATCTCTCCGCCAACACCTGGCGCACCGTAAAGCTCATTTTCAAGGGTGACACCGTGGACATGTCGGTCGATGGTGTCTGGTCGCGCCGGCTCACCCGGGCGAATTTCGATGCCACCAAGCGCAAGCTGCTCTGGATGCAGAACGGCGGCGACGCCGGCATCGAAATCGACGATGTTGCCGTCACCTCAGCCCGCTGAATCGCCATGAGAACCACCCCTCTTGTCACCCTGCTGCTGGCCTCAGTATCCGCACCAGTGAATTTCAAATGACTGGAACTGGCCATGCAACCTGTCGCGCCACTTTGAAAATGTCCCCTTGAAACTCTTTTAGAATGTCCCCATAGCCGGCGCCCGCAGAAAGGCGGGCAGACGCGATGGAGAGGATCGAAATGAACACAAGGGAACGACGCTGCATGACGATCATGACAC